>JAKALA010000097.1 GCA_021813325.1 bacterium
AAAGCGAGGTGATTTCAGTGCGGGTCGTTTTGTGCAGGGCCGGCAAGGGTTGTTTAAGCATCAATCCCTATGCCATCAACCCTTCCCGCATGGCGACCCTTTTCCTATATCGGAGTTCGGGTTTAAACCAGGCCGCCCCCCCGCTTCATCCAGCCCACATGTCAACGTCGCCACCATTGCGAACCGTCACCAATCTTTCACCGGACGATCCGAAGGATGCGATTTTTCTCCGGGCTTAAGCTGAAGCAATTGTTCATTCCCTTTTTGCGCATCGAGCAATTTCTTGGCCTCTTCCGGCGTCATCTGGCCGGGCTTGACGGGCTGGCCCTGCTTCTTCTTCTGCTTTTCCTGATCAGCCTTTTTTTGGTCAGCAGACTGCTGTTTTTGCTGCTGTTCCTTTTGTTGCTCTTCTTTTTTCTGGTCGCCCTGTTTTTGCTGATCCTGATTCTGCTTCTCCTGCTCTTGATCCTTTTGCGGCTGCGACTGGCTTTGCTGTTGTTGCTGTTGCTGGTTTTGTTTCTGCTGCTGTTTGAGCAGTTGCTCCAGCTTTTTGAGCTTGGCGTCGTCAGGATATGTTTTCAATCCCAGCTCCACGCGGTCCAGCGCGGCGGGAACGTTGTTGGAAATGTAAAACTGCGCCCCGCTGTTGAAAAAATCTTCAGCGGGCACCAGTTGCGCCTCGGCCGCCTGCCACGCAAACAAGCCCAGGCTAAGGCAGATGAGAATTTTCATGCGGATTTTCAATGGCATCTATGTTCTGCAATTTCTTGGTGAACTCTTCAAACTGCTTGGCGGCGATTTTATATTTCTGTTCCAGCCCCTGCATGATTCCAAAGGCGCGATGAAACTCGGCGCGCTGCACGGCCAGGTCGGCGCTGCCCTTGGCGGTTTTCAACGCCGCCTTGATGGCGCGAACCTGGGCCACCGCGTTTTGTGCGAACTGCAAATTAAAGACCGCATCCAAGTCATTGGTGTTCAGGTTGACCGCCCGCCCATAAAGTTTTGCCGCCGCATCGAACCCCTGCTCCAGCCCGTCCAAATCCATGGCCTGCTTGGCCAGCTTAAATTGCGTGTTGCCGAGATTGTAAAACGCCCGCTGTTGCAATTTCAAATCCGGCGAAAGCGTCGCCTGCTGAAACAACTTCTGAGCCAGGTCAAAATTCGTGGCGCGATACGCCGCCGTGCCGGCGTTGAACACCAGGCGCAAATCGTTGGTCTGCGTTTCGGCCAGTTTCGTGTATTCCGTGAGCGCGTTGGTGAAATTGCCCGAGTTGTAATCCCGCAACGCGGTTGTCGGCGAGGCTTTGGCAGCCGTCGGAAAAATTAAAAACCCGGCCATTACCGCAGCCCCCACCGAGGCGACCTTGGATTTGGTGGCCGTCCGCAAGGACCGTTCTGGCACCAAGAATTCCGCCAGCAACAAAACCAGCGCCAGCGCCAGCGGCCAGTGATATTGTTCATGGTAACGGCGGACAATGCGTTCTTTTCCCTCGGTCTTGGGCAGCGGAGCCAGTCCCCGCTCGTAAAGTGTCTGAATGGTGTCCGCCCCGCGGAGCGGCAGATAAAATCCGCCGGTATCCTCCGCAATCTGTCGGAGCAGCGCCTCGTTGAGTTTGGACTTTACCACCTGCCCCTTTTCATCGCGCACATAATCCGTGCCGCCCTGTCCATCCGGAATGGTAATCAGCGTTCCCTCCGCCGAGCCAATGCCGATGGTGAAAATTTTCATCCCGGCCTTGCCGGCCTTTTGCGCGGCTGCCAGCGCGCCTTCATCGTTGTCCTCGCCGTCGGTCATCAGCACAAGCACCTTGTGATTGCCTTTTTCCTTGAACGCCGTCAACGCCGTGTCGATGGCCGCCGCCAAGGCGGTGCCGCCCCGCGAAATGGAATTCACGTTCAACGTCCGCACGCTTTGTTGAAATGCCGTGTTGTCAATCGTCAGCGGACATTCCAGAAACGCGTCACCGGCAAAGGCCACCAGCCCCAGCCGGTCGGCCTGGGCGGTTTGCATCAGTTCCAGCGCGGCCAGTTTCGCCCGCTCCAGCCGGTTGGGAGCGATGTCGGTCGCCAGCATGGACTTGGAAGTGTCCACCGCCACCACAATATCGAGTCCTCTTTGCCGCACTTCTTCCTTGTCATAACCGTATTGTGGACGGGCAACGGCAAGGATCAGCATTGCCACGGCGGCGACAAACATCGAAAAGCGGAATTTTCGGCGGGCCGGAGAAATGCCGGCCGTCAGCGCCGTAAGCAGGCGCGATTCCACAAATTGGGTCAACAATTTTTGCCGCCGCCGTTCACTCCACCAATGGAAAAACACCAAAGCCGCCGGAACCAACAGCAACAACCAAAGCAAATGGGGATGCGCGAATCTCATTTCTTGATTTCCAATTTCCAGTTTTCAATCGCCAATTGGCAGTTGCTTTTTGTAAATGGAGACCTCTTAAAAAGTGTGGAAGCGACGCCCCGTCGCTCGGGCAACAGGGTGAAAACATGGGGCAAGCAACCAGGCTTACGGCGGCGAGGCGCCGCCGCCACAGGGCTTTCAGAGGTCTCAAATGATTTCATGGCAGTCTCCTGAAAATCGTTTGTCCCAACGCCAGCTCCATCAGCAACACCGTCAATCCGCCCCAGACAAACCACGGGAACAACTCGGTGAACTGCGTGTATTTATTGATGACCGCCTCGGTTTTCTCCAGCTTGTCAATCTCCGTGTAGATTTCCTTGAGTTCCTCGGCGTTGTTGGCGCGATAAAACTTTCCGCCCGTGAGCCTGGCGATTTGCTGGAGCGTGTCGGTGTCCGGCAGATAATCGGGCGGCAGTCCCATCTGCTGCACGATTTCCGCGTTGCCCAGGCCGATTGTATAAATTTTCACGCCCAGCGCCTGGGCCGCCTTGGCCGCGACGATTGGATCAACCCGGCCGGAATTATTGCCGCCGTCCGTCATGAGCACGATGATTTTGCTTTTGGCCTTCACATCGCGCAGCCGGTTGAGCGCGGTGGTCAAACCATCGCCAATGGCCGTCCGCTGCGAATTGATGGCGCCGATGTCCAGGCGTTCCAGGTTCTCGATCAAAAAATCGTGATCAAGGGTCATGGGAGAGGCGATGAACGCATCCACCGCAAACACCACCAGTCCAATCCGATCATTGGGCCGGCCTTCAATGAACTTTTTCAAAACCGCCCGGGCGATGTGAAACCGGCTGATCTGCCGGCCGCCCAGCAGATAATCGCCCGTGTTCATGCTGCCGGATAAATCCAGCGCCACGCAAATATCGATGCCGCTCGCCTTCACCTCCGTGGTGCTCCGCATCAGCCGGGGCTGCGCCAGACCGACGATCAACGCCGCCAACGCCAGCCAGCGCAACGCCACGAGAACCGAACCGGCCCGGGAACGCTTCGCCCCCGAAAGGCCCGCCACCAGTTTCACCGACGAATAAACGAAGGCTGGCGGCGAACCACGCCGGCCCTTCAGCCACGCCGCCAGCGGTAGCAGCAACAACAACAACAGCAAAAATGGATGGGCAAACGTCATGCTGGATTCTCGGTTCTGGATTCGGGATTTTGCGTCTCGTGAGGTTCCGTTTCCTCGACCAGCTTCACCGCCGCCCCGTGCAGACCACGCAGTTCTTTCTCGCCAGGCTCGTATTTGGCGAACTTCACCAGATCGCAATTTTGTAAAAATCCCCCAAGGCTCTCCTTTTGTTCTGACACCAGCAAATCGGTTCCGCTCAACTCCCGCAGAAATTCCTCGGTGGTCCGCTCCGGCGCGCGGAAATTAAAACGCTCTTCCAAATACGCGCGGGTGGCATCCGACACGGCGATGACAAACGGCTTGGGCTGGGTAATCAGCGTGAGCGCTTCGTCCAATTTCTGTTTCGCGCGGATGTGCGCCGGGACCGGCGGCGGCACCGGCTTGTTCGCCGCCCGCTGGCGCAACCACTTCCAGACGAGAAACACAATCACCAGGGCCGCCAGGGCGGCGAGCACCCACCCCACCCATTCCCAACCGCTGGGAATCGGCACCGGCGGCTTGATGTCGCGGATGTCGGAGACGACCGGTGGCGGTGTTGCGTTGGTAATCATGCGTTTTCCTCACGCGGAGCCGCCAGGACGCCAGGGGAAAAACCCTCTGCGCCTTTGCGCCTTTGCGTGAAATCGATTTTGCTGTTCATCCGCGCAGCCTCCGTCTTTCGCGCGTCTCGAAAAACTTTCCGAGCGCCGCGCCGTAGGGTTGATCTGTCCGCAATTGAATCGAATCAATGCCCGACGAGCGGAATTGTTTGGCCAGTTCACCCAGATGCTTTTCCTGGCGCAGGGCAAACGCGTCACGGCTGCTGGCGCGGCCCGTGTTGATTTCCACCACCTCGCCCGTTTCCGCATCCTCTAAAATCAAACGCCCCAAGGCCGGCAATTGCAGCTCGTAACGGTCGGTAATTTGCACCGCCACCACATCATGCTTGCGGTTCGTCTGACGCAACGCCGTCTGCGTCGCCTTCGGCAAAGTGCCGGACCCGTCTTCCGTCAAGAAATCGGATACGATCACCGTCACCGCCTTGTGCGTCTGCACGCGCATCAAAAACTCCAGCGCCGCATTCAAATTGGTTCCGCGCCGTTGCGGCTGGTAATACAGCACCTCGCGGATCACCCGGAGCACATGGCCGCGACCTTTGCGCGGCGGAATGAATTTCTCCACCTCGTCGCTGAAAAGAATCAGCCCGACCTTGTCATTGTTGCGGATGGCGGAGAAGGCGAGCACCGAGGCAATTTCAGCCGCCAGTTCGCGCTTGGATTGATCGCGCGAGCCGAACAGGCCGGAGCCGCTGACATCCACCACGAGCATGAGCGTGAGTTCGCGTTCTTCGACGAATTTTTTGATGAACGGATGATTCATTCGCGCGGTGACGTTCCAGTCAATGGCGCGCACGTCGTCGCCAGGTTGGTATTCGCGCACCTCATCGAAGTTCATGCCCTGGCCCTTGAAGACGGAATGATACGCGCCCGCGAGCGTTTCGGTCACGATGCGGTTCGTGCGAATCTCGATCTGGCGGATTTTTTTGAGGATTTCGCGGGGTATCATGCGCTTGCAAAATGACTTTGGCCGATTAAGTTTAATGCCATGAATGCGACTGAAATTCTTGAAGCGGCCAAAAACCTGCCACAAGCCGAACGCATCAAGCTGGCGCAAGACTTCTGGGAAATCATCGTTGAAGACGGATACGACCCAGAATTGACTCCCGAACAGGCTGCCGAGCTCGACCGCCGGCTCGCTGAATTTGAGCAAAATCCCCGCGCGGGCATTCCGTGGAAACAAGTCGAAGCCAATCTTAACAAACGCTTCGGTTGGCAATGAGTCTGCCGGTCATTTTCAAGCCCGCTGCATGGCTGGAATTTGAGGAAGCGGTGGCGTGGTATGAAAACGAACAGCCCGGACTTGGCCGGGAATTCAAGCTTGAGGTCAAACTCGCCCTCCATCGCGCTCTGACCAACCCGGAAATTTTCCAGCGCGTGCGCGGCCGGGCCCGCCGAATTCGACTTCGTCGCTTCAAGCAATACGCCATTTACTTCGCCATCAAGGATGATGTCTTTGCCGTGCTTTCCGTTTTCCACGGCGCGCGGAATCCGGCGGACCTGCGCCGGCGGCTGAAATGACGCGCCCGCGAGCGTCTCGGTCACGATGCGGTTCGTGCGAATCTCGATCTGCCGGATTTTTTTGAGAATCTCGCGGGGAATCATGGGAAGGCAAAAGGATGAATGCAGAATGATGAAGTTCTCTGCTGCATAATTCTTTTGGGGAAATGCCTTTTATTCCGTGCGAATAAAAAAGCCGCCGCCCGTCCAAATTCTAAAATTAAATTTCTTTTGCATCGCGCGAATTTTGCCGGACTCACCGGCAAATAAAATGTTTTTCATTTAGTCAATCCGCCGAAAAAATTGTTCAAATAAAACTTGCCCAGCCAGTCGCACTTTTGAAACATCTTTGCCGTCAGGTATGAGGGCATTGCAGACAAACCAAAGTCTCGCCGGAACCAGACGCCAGCATCACGCGCCTTGCGGAGAGATAACGCCCCACCATATCCACCGTTGCCCCCCTTTGACAACGACTGCCCCGAATTCGAAACCACGCTCCCCGTTTTCCAAAGCCACCGCCCCGGATTGGAAACCACTTGCCCCGATTTCGGCAAGGGTTGCCCCGATTTTCTGACCCTTGCCCCGGTTTTGAAAGGTCTTGCCCCGTTTTTTAATGCGCCACGCCGTTTTTTGCAAACCTCTACTTTCTAGTAATTTACAGCCAAAACGCAAACTAAAAACACAAAACTAAAAATGAAACGCCCGCATATGCCCGTTCCCGTCCTCACCCACAACGGCAGCCTCATCATCGCCGCCGCCAAGGCGCATTCCGAAATCGGCACCCGACTGAACCCCACCTATATCACGGCCGCCGATAATCTTTGCACCAAACTGGCCGGCGATGTCACCGACCAGAAAACTGCCAAAGGCGAACTCGGCAACCTCACCGCTGCGCAGACACAAAGCCTGAACGCGCTGCACCAGTTCATGGCGCAAGCCGCCAAGACCGCCAAACTCGCCTTTGCCGGACAGACCGTGAAACTGCATCAGGAATTTCAAATTGGCATCCACGATAAAAATGATCTCGGCTCGTTTCTTGGCCGGTGCGACATCGTGCTTGGCTCTGTGAAAAACGCCGCGAACCTGACCCTGCTCAAGCAAAAGGGCTGGACGGATGCCGAAACCACCGCATTCCAAACCGCGCGCGACACCTTTGGGCCCGCCGAACAAATCCGCGAACACTCCAAGAGCGGAGCCAAGGACAGCACCACGCAAAAAGACACCGACGCCGCCTCGCTCTACGAATTTGTTTTGACCATCCAAAACGCTGCCGATCTGCAATGGCCGGCCAGCGATCCCGCCAACGCCGGCGTGCGCGATGAATTCCGCCTCGGCATCTTTCCACCCGACCATGGCGGCAACCACACGCCCGCTCCCGCGCCGACGCCGACGGCCGCGACACCAAAGCCGTAAACTATGAGCATCGAAGCCAAATGCAGTTGCCAGTTTTGCAACGGACATATCGCATTTGATACGGCAATGACCGGTCAAAAGGTTGCCTGCCCGCATTGTGGATTGGAAACCAAGCTTTATATTCCTTCCGCGCCAGTTCGTGCATCGGCTCCTGCTACCTCAAAAGCTTCCGAAAATAAGCCGCAAAGTGTCAGCGTTGAAATCAAACGTGGCGTGAGTCCAATGGGTATTGCTTCGCTAGTTTTGGGAATCATTGGTTGTGTGATCTGTTGGATTCCATTGTTAGGACTTTTCGCAATCCCCATTGCTTTGATCGGTTTGGTTTTGGCCTTTGTGGGTATCGTGATGGCCGCAATCAACAAAAAAACCGGATTTGTGTTTCCTATAAGTGGTGGGATTGTATGTATCCTTTGTGTCTGTATCGCTGTTGTTACAACCGGTCTGGTTGCAAAACTATACTCTGACGCTAACAAGACAAATCAAACGCCTGTAAATACAAAGGTCGAGACCTCAAGCCCAAAGCCAATAGCTGCTACCCAAGAAAATCCACCGAGACCTGCAACTCAATCAAACTCCGAATGGACACAGTCAAGAACTGTAAAGCAAGGAGACGTTCAAATTACTCTTAAAACAACACACATAGAAACCCAGAGAAGTATTGCGCAAGATGATCCGAGATATAGAAATTTAGTGCTGACAAATGGGTTTGCTGTGGAAATTGTGATTACAAATTTAAGCTCGTCCAAAATCATAAGGGGAAAAGGCTGGTCTGGTGCAAACAACATAACTTTGTCAGACAATTTTGGAAATAAATACCCGCAGAACATCTACAGAAACCCTGACCCTCGGTGGCCGAGTCCATCTTTAGTGGAAGATTTTACACTTTATCCAAATCAGTCAACGACCGACTTCATGCGGTTTGACACACTCGTCAAAAACATTCAGTGGCTTCACCTTGAATTACCCGCCGAAAATTTTGGAGGCACTGGAGTAATTCGATTTGAAATACCTGCCAGCCAAATAAATATTCAGTGGCCTCCTCCTTATTGATTGAGGTTTAAGAATAAAAAATGTCATGTGGCAAAATGAGTTTCCAAGGTTTTATGAATTGTATGAATTGAGCGATCAATCCCACCCCGATAATTATTTCACACGGGTTTTTCAAAATCGTTTTACTTACGAGCGTGATTTAACGCAAATGTCATACGGGCCATTGGAGAAAGCTCTGGAGCAATTGGATGAAGAAGCATGGAGACAATTAAAGGAAAAAGCTCTGCCGCTCATTACCCAAAAACATCCACGGCGCGAATGGAGTCAACTGTTTAACCATTTGTATGAGGCCTTCGGCTACGAATGGCTTGCCAAAAAAGGATACACGGAAATTCAGTTTATAGCCCGCCTCGATAAGAAATCCAAACGAACGCCTGAACTTTTTGGGAAATCCGAAACCTCAAAAGCGTTATTGGAAGTCAAAACCATCAACAGCTCTGAACAGGAAATTGACCGGCGTAAGATATTTCCGCCGCCCCTGCTTGACTTGACTCAAGGGCTATCCGACGGGTTCAAAAACAAATTTCTCGACGACATCAAAAACGCAAGGGAGCAAATGGAAAAGTATGATGTCCCAACAGACAGAAAAATTGTCCTCATTGTCATTCGCCCAGATTGTGAATTCTGGTGCAACGGCAAGGTTTATGCGGAAATTGACGAAATGGCTTCAAAAATGTGCGCTCCCGACTTTGAAGTCGTAGTGCATCAATTGATTCGTTAGTAAGTGAAAAAAGTTAGTTCAAGCAATTTTCACGGCACAGGCAGTTCATCAAAGATTTTCTGGATGACCGTTTCGCTCGTCTTTTCCTCGGCCTCGGCTTCGTAGGTGATGGCCACGCGGTGGCGCAACACGTCCATGCCGATGCTCTTCACGTCCTGCGGCGTCACGTAGCCGCGGCCCTTGAGGAACGCATACGCCTTGGCCGCCAGCGTGAGCGCGATGGTCGCGCGCGGCGACGCGCCGAGCTGGATGAAATCCTTCACCGCGATCTGGTAATGGTCCGGATCGCGCGTGGCGCAGACGAGGTCCACGATGTAGTCCTTCACCTTGTCGTCCACGTAAATGTCGTTGATCACTTCGCGGGCCTTGAGAATGTCCTTCGGGTCAACGACCGCGCTGGCGCTGGGCGTGCCGGAAGTTTTCGCCATCACTTCGAGAATCTGCCGCTCCTCGGCGCGCGTCGGATAGCCGATCTTCAATTTCAACATGAAGCGGTCCACCTGCGCCTCGGGCAAAGGATAGGTCCCCTCCTGTTCGATGGGATTTTGCGTGGCCAGCACCAGAAACGGCTCGTCGAGCTTGAAGGTCTGGTCGCCAATCGTGACCTGCCGTTCCTGCATGGCTTCAAGCAGCGCGCTCTGCACTTTGGCGGGCGCGCGATTGATTTCGTCGGCGAGCACGAGATTGGCGAACACCGGGCCTTTGCGCGTGGTGAACCCGCCGGATTGCGGGTTGTATATCTGCGTGCCGACAACATCGGCGGGCAGCATGTCGGGCGTGAATTGCAGGCGCGAGAATTTCACGTGCATGGTGTTTGCCAGCGATTTTACGGCGAGCGTCTTGGCCAGCCCGGGCACGCCTTCCAGGAGGACGTGGCCGTTGGCGAGCAGGCCGATGACCAGCCGCTCGGTAAGATATTGCTGCCCGACAATGACCTTGCCGAGTTCGTTGAACAGCGGGTGCGTAAACGCGCTCGCTTCTTTGACTGCATCGTTTATGGCGTTAATTCCTGTGCTCATGTTTTCTTAATCAATTTTTCATGCCGGTGAAATTCTGACAGCCGAGTTTCTCGTGTGTTCAAAATGATTCACGGTGGGGCGAGTGTCCTCACGAGCTGCTTGGGCTTGCGACGTCCGGCTCGCGGGGACGCTCGCCCCACCGAAACAATTCATGCTCCCGGCAAAACTTCCACCTGCTTTGCCGGCAGCCATCCGGTTTTGCCGGCGCCATTGGCGACCTGCAACCAATTGTCGTGCTGATCCAAAACCGACAGTTCTGCGCCATCGTGAATGATGAAGGCGCTTTGAGCCTCGTCAAAGGGACCGCTGCGCACCGTTGCTTCAGCCTCGGTCACCACGGCCGTCCGGCCGTTAAAATGGTTGGCCGCCTGCAAACCCAGAATGGTGGCGGAAAAAAACGTCAGCGCCACGGCCAGCCGCGTCACGCTCCGCAACTTGGGAACCAGCGCGGGACGCAACTGCCGCGCGACGAACAAACCCAGCGTAACCCAGAACAAAACCGCCGTGAGCACGGCCCCTTCATTCAGGCTCAACGTGTTCACCCAGTTTTGCCAGCGGCCCTCGCGGACCGTTGCGCCGTGAACTTGATTGCGCACAAAATCAAGATTGGCTCGCAGCTCGGCATCACGCGGTGTCAACAACGCCGCCCGGCGATAATCGGCAATGGCTTTACCCAG
>JAKALA010000098.1 GCA_021813325.1 bacterium
ATCTGGAATTGCTTTGGTCAAACATCCGCATGTCAAAGCGGTTGGCTTTACCGGCTCCCGGCAGGGCGGCCGAGCGTTGATGGATGCGACCGCTTCACGACCGGAACCAATTCCGGTTTACGCGGAAATGGGCAGCATCAATCCAGTTTTTCTTCTCAAAGAAGCCCTGGCGCAACGAGCCGAAGAAATCGCCACCGGATTGCACGCCTCGGTCACTTTGGGCGTGGGCCAATTCTGCACGAACCCAGGTCTGGTATTTGTGGAAAAAGGCGAAGGCTCGGCAAAGTTTCTGACCAAATTGAAAGAACTCATGACCGCCACACCGACGGGCACCATGCTGACTGCGGGGCTTTGCTCCGCCTATCGCTCAGGCGTGCAGGCTTTTTCTCAAACCCCCGGCGTCGTCAGCCTGATCCCACAAATTAATGAAACGGGTTCGGGGGGAGCCATGGCGCAAGCCGCTTTGTTACAAACTAGTGCTGATGTGTTTTTGAGCAATCACCGGCTAATGGACGAAGTATTCGGCCCAGCGACACTTGTGGTTGAATGTGCATC
This sequence comes from bacterium, assembly GCA_021813325.1. Taxonomy (GTDB): domain Bacteria; phylum Verrucomicrobiota; class Verrucomicrobiia; order Limisphaerales; family UBA11358; genus UBA11358. The sequence continues at coordinate 556 of JAKALA010000098.1, forward strand.
CACCGCTGAATTCCCGAGCTTGGCTCAACATCTCGAAGGACAATTAACATCCACCATTCACGCCACCCCCGAAGAGATGCCCAAACAGGCTGAGTTGATCGCCATTTTGTCCCACAAAACCGGGCGCTTGGTTTGCAATGGTTTCCCGACTGGCGTGGAAGTGGCACACGCCATGACGCATGGCGGACCTTATCCCGCCACGTCAGATGGACGTTCTTCCTCGGTCGGCACGCGGGCGGTTGAACGTTTTGTGCGGCCGGTCTCCTATCAAAATTTTCCGGACGCCGCCCTGCCTTCGGAATTGCAGGAGGCGAATCCACTGCAAATTCCACGCTTGCGTGATGGTCGATGGGAACCCGGCAAATAATCCACAAGCAGAAAAGACCTCAACGCTTATCAAGCGATCGCCGGTTGTATGAAACCAGCCGGCGAAAAGCTGCTCGGATGATGTGATCGCCTACCGCTATTCTTGAAACCGACGCACTTGGTGGCTCGTCCAAACTGGGTATGCGCGCCATAAGCAGTCAAGGCAAACGCGGGCGAGGTTTCACGCTGATCGAGCTGCTGGTAGTCATTGCAATTATCGCCATACTTGCGGCCATGCTGTTACCGGCGTTGTCCCGCGCCAAAGCCCGGGCGACGGCTCTGAATTGCGTGAACAATCTGAAGCAGTTGCAACTGGTCTGGCAGATGTATGTCAATGACAACAACGATTTCATCGCCGGCAACGACTGGCAAAGTGAAGCGGGCGCCAATGGCACCCCGCGTGGAAACCAAAACTGGGTTACCGGCTGGCTTGATCCCCGGCAGGCTGACAATACGGATAACACCAATACGCTTTTGCTGATCGATCCCCAATGGTCTTCGCTGGGCAGCGATGCCAGGTCAGCCAAGCTGTATCGATGCACGGCCAGCAAATTACTGGCAAAGGAAGGCGGCGAGCTTTACCCCGTGGTGCGAACCGTATCGATGAGCGGTTGGATGGGATACAACAGCACGCTTTGGAATCAAGGCTACCAACTGATTCGCAAGAGCACTTTCTTATCCACCTTGCCGCCCAGCGATGCTTTGGTTTTTGTGGAGGAACGGGACGACAGCGTCGATGACGGATACTTTGTGATCGACATGGAAGCGAACCAAATTGCGAATTTTCCGGCCAGTTATCATTCCGGTTCAGGGGCGGTTTCATTCGCCGATGGACATGCGGAGTTGCATCGCTGGCGCAGTCCTGAGGTTTTGCTTCCCCAACAATCCGGCATCGAATCGATGAAGCGCGAATACCAAACAGTTTCATCCAGCAACCCGGATTTAGTCTGGCTGCGAGCGCACGCCACAAATCTCAAGTTGTAAGCAATCGGGCCTTCTCCAGCTTGAGAGATTCCATAATCAAGATTGGCACGTTCACAGCCGCTGGACCACGATCAATTTAAGAAGTATTTGAAAACCAATGCCTTATTCACCTCACGAGCGATGGAAAAGCGTTGTTTGAGGCGCCAAAAAATGTTTATGGATCGCGATTGCCGAATTCAAGACTTTCCGTATATTGGCGTCATGAAGCCAATTATTGCTTCACCGGAGACCGTGGCAAAGACATCGTTATCCTCAGAGCATCACCATAGCGAGCGCGCCTTGGCTGACGCCGTGATGAAGTCTCGCTTGTATCGCGACTACGAGCGCGCCTTTAGCACGCTAACCGGTCTGCCGATCGCGTTTCAACCGGTTGACTCCTGGCAGTTATCGCATCATCACAAACAACATGAGAATCCCCTCTGTGCTCTGTTGACACAACAGAATAGTTCCTGCGCAGCCTGCCTGCAAACCCAAGAAGAAGTGCGACTCGGGGCAAAAGATGCGCCCAAAACAATCACCTGCGCCGTGGGGTTGAGCGACAGCGCCATCCCAGTTAAACTCAATGATCGTTTAATCGGTTATTTGTTGGTGGGCCAGATATTCCGAAAAAAGCCAACAGTCGAGCAGTTTGAAAAAGTCGTCCGGCTGGCCGAGAAATGGGGCCTCAAGGCGGATCGGGAAACCTTAAAAAAAGCGTTCTTCTCCGGCAAAGTCATTTCCCCGAAGGAGCACAGTTCCGCCATCAAATTACTCACGATTTTCGCCGACCAACTCTCCGCGTTGAGCAATCAATTTTTCATTCAAAATGAAAACGCGGAACCGCCCTCCATTTCCAAGGCGCGGGCCTACATTGAGGAACACCAGCAGGATGAGCTGTCGCTCGGTCAGGTGGCCCAAGCGGTCAACATGAGCACATTTTACTTCTGCAAATTGTTCAAGAAACACGTAGGAATTCCATTCACCGAATATGTTGCCCGCGTGCGGATTGAACGCTCACGCAATCTGCTGTTAAATCCCAACCTCCGCGTCAGCGAAATCGCTTTTGAAGTGGGCTTTCAATCGCTCACCCATTTTAATCGCGTCTTCAAAAAAATCTTAGGTCAATCGCCCACAGATTATCGAGCCAAACTTGCCGCTCCGCGAAATTGTTGCTGATCCGTCGGTATAAGGTAAATCAAACACCGCAGTTCCCAGCTGTCCAACTGGTGTTGTCCTCATGAAAATGACAGCCAGACCGGCGTTTTTACCGAGGTTCCACTTGATGTCCAGTCATGGGTCGATCATGCTCGGCGCGTGATCAATCAGACAATTCGCCATGTCCGTTTATCGTTGGCCACGTCAGCCGGGACAGGAAAGGCAACCACCATTTCAACCACCACGGAACGCAGCCAATGAGATTTCCGGACATCATCAAACGGGAGCCGCTTGGGGTAAAAGCCGGCGTGTCCAAACTGACCAAGGTGGAACTGTCGCGCAACCCCTTCCCGGCGTTGCTCAAGGAACCGGCGCAATTCTGGGATGAGATTTTTATCGCCAATGAAGCTTACATGCTGGATGAAACCACGCACCCCCGGGTCCGGCAGAAACTGGGATACGACGCGTCCAAGCACCAGTTGTTTTTGGAATACAGCGAAGGCACCACGCTTGGCGATTTGGTCCAGACCGGTCTCACGCTGAAAGAACCTCAACGAACCCACAAAATCCTCCAAAGCGTGGCCGAAACGGTCGCCGATCTGCACGCGGGCATTTTTTGCAGCCGCCCGATTGTCCACAACGACTTGAAAAGCATGAACGTTCTGGTGCCGGCGGCGTCACCGTCCGAGTCGGTGCTCATCGATTTCTCACACTCCTATTTCGTCGGCTGCCTGCCGCCTTTTATTGCCGACAACAAACAAAACCCCACGGGCACCGCCAAATACACCGCGCCGGAAAAATGGGATGGAAATTTCAGCGATGGCTTAAAGGGCGATGTCTTTGCCTTTGGCGTGCTGGCTTATTACGCCTGCACCGGCAAGCATCCGTTTGAGGGCGATGCGGCCACGATTGAAAAACAAATTCGCGAAGCCACGCCCCCTTCGCCGCTTCAGCTCGGCATCGATGTTCAGCGCAATACGCTCGCCATCATCATGGCCTGCCTTTCCAAAGAGCCGGAACGCCGTCCGACCATGGAGCACGTCGCCAAGTGCTTTGCCGAATCCGCGTGTTTGTTCCAATAAACGATTTTCAACCTTCAAAAAAATTGTCAGTTGCTCGATTTGGCGTCTGCCTCTTTTTTAGGTTCTTCCAAAAGATCCTTTCGATGTTTTAAGAGCGAATCCACCGTGTAGGTGGGAATTTGGTAAATCCAGTTTGTAAACGCCTGTTCTCGATCCAGCTTCTCCTTCAGCTTGGTTTGAACATCTTTAAAGGCTTTGTCCAACTTGGCTTTCTCATCCGCTTTTTCATCCTTGCCAGGAACACGTTCAGCGGCCAGTTGGGCCGTGATGGCAAAGCGAACCGGGTAAACCTCATTTTGCTTTTGTCCAATGGAGATTACGTAGTCAAACCCATCCGCAGTTGCAACCGTGACCACCGCTTCATTGGTTGAGGCTTCGGATTCCTTTCCAGCCACCGTAACGTCATTAAAGCTGGCGTAATTAAACGGGCTCGTGACGCTGGAAATTTTGGAGGTGTCCAGCACTTCATTGGTTCCGGCATTGGCGAGCTGCCATTCGTTGGTTTCCGAATTGCGGAACAATTTCCAGGAATTGGTCGCATCGGCGAATTGCACGGAAATGCTGAGCGGCTTTTCAATTTTTACAAAATCCTTGTTCAGCCAGCCTTCCGGTTTGGGCTGCGCATCGTCCAGCGGGTCGGCCACCACTTCCACCGTTCGGGAACCCGCTTCGGTCATCACAAAACGACCGTCCGGCCAGCCGGCATCATCCATGCCGCCGAACTGTGAATTGGCTGAAGGTCTGGCCATGTGCTTTTTGCCCAGTAAAATGGACTTCATGACCTTGCCATTCTGGTCCATGAACTCGATTTGCGTTGCCGTATTGGTCCCGTTGCCGGGAGGCAACAATTCAAAACGCCCCAGTTGTGATGGACCAATTTCTTCGGTCTGCGCAATTTTGATGTCGCCCAGTTTCAACAGCATGGCGCTGATTTGCGAAAAGTTTGCCGGATAGCCGGCGCGTTCCCGCACCCGCCACAAGTTGTCCTTTCGGGCCAGCGTGACATCGGCTGTGCCCGACTTGATGATAATTTGCGCGATGTCGTTTACCGCCAGATCCGGCAGCAGTTTGCCGCCAATGGATTTGCCGCCGCCGTGCCAGGATTCAGAACCATGTTGCCGCACCCATAATCCCGCCACGCCGACAACAACGACGAGCACCAATAAAATAATGAATTGTTTCCGGTTCATTTGGCTGATGTCTTTCTCCGTTTAATGACTGCGATGCTGATGCCCGCGATGGTCACGCACAAGGGCATGGCCAGGATGTTGAGCCATTGAATGCGCGTTTCCAGCGAGACGACTTCCTTGCGCAAATCTTTCTGGGCCTGCTTCAGTTCTTTGCTGACCTCGGCCTGCTGCTTGCGGAAGTTTTCAATTTCCGTCTTTTGTTCCGGCGACAGAATAAAACGCTGGTCTGAATCCTTGCGCTGGGATTGCAGCTCGCTCAATTTTTGTTGCGTTTCCTGCAGGCTTTGCTGCAACTCTTCAATTTTCGCCTGGCCACGGGCCTCCGCCTCCGCCTCCATTTTCTTGATCAAAGTAAACGGATGGCTCTGGCTGGCACGACTGCGGATGCCGATGAGATGCTCGTCGCCCGCCATCTGCTCGATCACATTTTGCACCAGATCAAGATTGGCGTTCATCTGGCTGACCATGGTGCCAAACGGGCTGTCCTCTTTGCGCAGCGAAAAATCATCGGCCAACAAATCCGAATCTCCAAACAAAACGACGGAAGTCGGTTCCTTGGATTCCTTCAACGCCTCGCCGGTTTTGGCCACCTGATTGGTGCTGGACGCATCGTTTTTATCTCCCGGTTCCCCCTCTGGAAAAGCGGTTTTAAATTTGCCGGTCAAACGGACGGCCAGCTTGTAATTCACACCGCTGGGTTTGAATCCATTCATGACATTGCCTCCGCCCATCGCCGCCATGAAACCGTCCACCAGCGCCGACTGCGGAGAACTGCTCAACAAAACCGTTTCTGTCAGCCCCGCCGCCGGTTGCCCGGTAAACGCGCCGGCCATCGGCAGCCAGACGCTTTCGAGCTGGCTGGTGACAATGTCATTGGTGTTCATGGCATCGGCGGTCAATCCCAGCCAAGTTGGCGCGTCGGTGAGCTGGCCATTGCGTCCGCGCATTTGCAGTTTGTAGGTCAGATCGGCGACCACTTTGGTGGGATCGAATTGCAGCCCCCAAGCCTTGAGCAGTTTGTCCAACGAAGACGACGCGCCTTGCTCGCTGTTGCCCATCATGGGATTGCGCTGCTGGCGAAGGGTCAGCGCCGACTCCGGATCCAGGAAGGCAATCAATTTGCCGCCGCGCAAAACGAACTGATCAATGGCAAACTGGGTTTTATCGGGAATGCCCTTGGGATGAATGACCACCAGCACTTTCACGTCATCGTCAATCTTGTCGGCCTTCAAGTCGATGCGCTTGACGTTGTAATCCTGCTTCAACTGCTCAATGATCGTCCACGGGGGCGTGCCTTGCTGGCCCATTTGCATCATCATCGGGTTGCTCGTTTCGCCGAAAACCGGCAATGAAGTCATGATGCCGACCGTCGGCTTTTCCGTGGTGAAGACGCGGGAAATGGCGCGGGTGATGTCGTATTCCAGCTCACGTTCGCGGTTGGGTTCCAGAAACGGCAGCGCGACGCGCTGATCGGCCAGCGAAACGGACAGGCCGAGATAAAACCGATCCACTCCCGGCAACGGTTGCGCCTCCAATCCGTCCAAACGCGCGGAATCTTCGGCGTCGGAATCCGGCTGCGGATCATACTTTTCAATGATTAAGTTTTTCCCCGCAATTTGTTTGTATTCTTCGAGGAGGTCTTGAACCTTCCGCGCGTAATTTTTCAAGTAAACGGTTTCCGGCGTCGCCGTTTCGCTTTGCGTGCAATAAAACCGAATTTTTACCGGCGTATCGAGCTTCTTGAGAATGGCCTTGGTGCCGTCGGAAAGCGTGTAGGCTTTTTCCGCGGTCAAATCAGCCCGCCAGGGTTTCACCCCGACAATGACGTTGGCCGCGATCAATATGACCAGCATTAACCCAATGCCGGCCGATGAATACAGAATGGTTTCGAGCGACTTCTTTTGCATGATACTTCGGAAATTAACTGTTGCGATGCGTGCGTAAAATCACGCTGGTGGTGAACAGGGAGAATCCAATCACGGACAAAAAGAACATGATGTCCCGCGAATCCAGCACGCCCCTTTGAAAACCTTCAAAGTGCGTGATCACGCTGAACGACGTCACGGTGTCCACCAGCCATGGCCAGTTGTGCGTCAGGTTTTGCAGCAGATTGATGACCGGTGCAAAGCCCGCCAGAATCAAAAACAGGCACGCCACCACGGAGATGATGAAACTCACCACCTGGCTGCGCGTGATGGCCGACGTGATACAACTCACGGCCAGATACGCACCCGCCATCAGCCAACTGCCGACATACGCGGCCAAGATCACGCCGTTGTCCGGACTGCCGAGATGATTCACCGTGATCACCACCGGAAAGGTTAACACCAAAGCCAGACCGAGAAACAGCCATGAAGCGATGAATTTGCCCACAATGGCTTCCCACGGCGCGATCGGCATGGTCAGCAGCAATTCCAAGGTGCCAACCCGCCGTTCATCCGCCCACAAACGCATGCCGACGGCGGGAACGAGAAACAGGTAAAACCACGGATGCCAGATGAAAAACGAGTTTGCCAGCGACGCTTCGCCGCGCTCAAAAAAGCCGCCCACCATGAACGTGAAAAATCCGTTCAACAGCAGGAAAATCACAATGAACACGTAAGCCACCGGCGAGGTGAAATATGCGCCCAGTTCGCGTTTGGCGATGGTTTTGATGGGGCCAAAGGAGTTCATTATTTGACCTCCTTTCCCGCCGTGTCAGGCATGGTAATGCTGCGGAAGACATCATCCAGCCGCCCCTCCTCGGTGCGCAAACGCTCGACCGGCCAGCCGGTGGTGGCCGCGATGACTTCGCGGGTTAAATCGCCATCGCCCGCCGTGCGCGGGAAAACTGTGACCGTGACGTGGCTGCCGTTGGTGGTGGTCGAAATTTTCTTCGCTGATCGCAACATATTAAATTTTTCCTGAATCGCAGCGACCGTCACCCCTTGAATGCACAAGGTCACCGCCCCTGCCCATTCGGACTTTTGCCGCAATTCCTCGGGCGTGCCGTTGGCCACGATGTTCCCGCGGTCAATGATCAGCGCCCGCGAACAAACCGCGTCCACTTCCTCCAGAATGTGCGTCGAGAAAATGATGGCCTTCTTTTCGCCCATCCTGCGAATCAACTGGCGAATTTCGTGCTTTTGATTGGGATCCAAGCCATCGGTCGGCTCGTCCAGGACCAAAACCTCGGGATCATGAATAATGGATTGCGCAAAACAGGTGCGGTGCCGGTAACCTTTGGAAAGCGTGTCCACGTTCTGATGCAGAACCGACGCCAGAAAGCAAAGCTCCACGACGCGATTGATGGCTGATTTTTTAGCGTCGCCGCGCAGTCCGCGAATTTCCGCCGCGAAATCCAGAAAGCCATGCACCGTCATGTCCGTGTAAGCGGGGGCATTTTCGGGCAGATAGCCCATTAATTTTTTGGCTGGCAGGGGCTTTTCCGTGATGTCAAAGCCGCCCACCGTCACTTTCCCGCTGGTCGGGGGCAGGAACCCTGTGATCATCCGCATGGTGGTGGATTTGCCGGCGCCGTTGGGTCCGAGGAACCCCAAAACCTCGCCTCGTTCAACGCAGAACGAAATGCCATCCACGGCTCGTTTGTTTCCAAATGTCTTGGTCAGGCTCTCGACTCTAATCATTTTTCAAGCAACTTTCTCCGCCCGGCGATTATTCAGTTAAACGCGGTTCGCTCAAGGCGTTCATGTAGAATTTTGACAATCGGAAATGAAAATGTTCAAAAAAATTCAGCCGCGAACGACGGCAAGCGCGCAACCACCCCTCGGAAATTGAAAAAACGGTGAAATCGGGGCAAACCCGCGAAACTCCCCTCCAAGATCGCCCCTCAAAACCAAGTCAAGCGGGAGGGGCCGTCCGGGTGGGGGCCTGATTGTAACTTATTTGTCATTGGCGGCTCATGCGTGTATGAAAATCAGCCTGCCAACGCCCCCTCCGACCCGATCATGGCGCGAACATGCCGTCCGCCCGTCAGCAGTTTCGCAACCGCCTCGCAGCCGTGGTGGCCCGCCCCGCCTTGGCAAAAGGCTCAAGCTTTGGAACAATCCTCCGATCTCATTGGTTGACTTGGACAATTAGTCGCATGGACATGACCTCCATCTTTAAATCGGCCGGTCAGATTTCCGATCAGGAAGCGCGGGAATTGCTGAAACAAGGAGCCTGGCTCATCGATGTGCGCACACCGGAAGAGTTTGGCGCCCGCCATCTGGCCGGCGCCATCAACGTGCCGCTCGATGCGCTGGAAGTGTCGGTGTCCAAGGTGGTCAACGACATGGCCAAACCGCTGCTGCTCTATTGTGCCAGCGGCATGCGCAGCCGTCTGGCGTTGAAAATTCTTCAGGATGCGGGTTATGCAAATGTTTTTGATCTCGGCTCATATGGCCGGGCCGAAGGGGTGTTAAACTCCAATACCACCGGTTATATCTAGAACAACAAAAGGAACTCTATGGCACGTCTGCTCATCCTTGGCGGTGGCATCTCCGGTCAAACCGCCGCGCTGCATGCCAAAAAGCAACTCGGCGACCGCCACGAAGTCGCGGTCGTCACTCCCAACCGCCTCTGGAACTGGATTCCGTCCAACATCTGGGTCGGCGTGGGTTTGATGCGCCCGGAACAAGTCACCTTTCCGCTGGCGCCGGTTTATCAAAAGACCGGCATCACCCATTATCAGGCCAAAGCCATCAGCCTGCATCCCGAAGGTGACGCCGACCATGCGCAGCCGTTTGTCACCATCGAATACACGTCGCCGGAAAAAGTCGGCCAACGCGAAATCGTGACCTATGATTATCTGATCAATGCCACGGGGCCGAAGTTGAATTTTGCCGCCACGCCCGGCTTGGGACCGGAGCATCACAGCCACTCGGTTTGCACTTACGATCATGCCTCACACGCGGCGGCGCCACCCGGCAAG
>JAKALA010000031.1 GCA_021813325.1 bacterium
AAGATTTTGGTCCAACGCGAATTCAAGAACGCCGAAACCAACAAGCTCGGCATCGCTTTGCCGGCCGGCAAATTGCGTTTTTATCGTCGCGATGACGACGGCCAGTTGCAATTCGTCGGCGAAAACACCATTGACCACACGCCGCGCAACGAAACCGTGCGCGTGACCACCGGCAACGCCTTTGATCTCGTGGGCGAACGCAAGCAGACTGATTTTCGAGTCGATACAGGTGATAAATGGATCAACGAATCATTTGAAATCAAGCTTCGCAATCGCAAGAAGGACGTTCCGGTGGAAATCCGCGTGGTCGAGCACCTTTATCGCTGGAACAACTGGGAAATCACCGCCAAGTCGGATGATTACGTGAAGAAAGATTCCCAGACCATTGAATTCCGTGTCCAGGTGAAACCCGACGAAGAAAAAACCATTTCCTACACCGTGCATTATTCGTGGTGAAACGGAATCAAACAAAAACCGGCCGGTCCTCTATGGAACGGCCGGTCATTTTTTAGTTTGATGATTTATGTCGCCACCGGTTCAGCGACGCCTGGCAAGGCCGGTTGCTCATCCGCTTTGTGGAACTTCACACTCACGATCTTGCTGACGCCATGTTCCTGCATGGTCACCCCATAAAGCACGTCTGCCATGCCAATCGTCCGCTTGTTGTGGGTGATGATGACGAACTGGGAATGCGCCAGGAACCGTTGCAAAATTTTCACAAAACGCACCACGTTGGATTCGTCCAACGGCGCATCCAACTCGTCCAGCACACAGAACGGACTGGGTTTCACCTGGTAAATGGAAAACAACAGCGATACCGCCGTCATCGTCTGCTCACCGCCGGACAATAGGGATATGCTCTGCAACTGTTTGCCGGGCGGACGGGCAACGATATCAATGCCGGATTCAAGCACATCGTTTTCATCCGACAACACGAGGTCCGCCTTGCCACCGCCAAATACTTCCACAAACATCGCGCGGAAATTGTCGCGAATTTTGGTAAAGGTCTCGGCAAACATCGCCTGGGTCTGCGTGTTGATGCGATTGATGATCTCAATCAGCTCCGTCTTGGCGTTTACCAGGTCTTCATACTGCTGCGAGAGAAATTGATGTCGCTGCTCGGTTTCCTCGTATTCCTCGATGGCCACCAAATTGACCGGTCCCATTTCGTCGATTTTGGTCTGAAGCGCCTCCACCTGCTGGCCGACGGCAGTCCAATCTGTTGCCGCACCGGATGCCGCCATTTCCTCGGGCGTCAGCGTTTCCACCTTGGCCGGCCCTTCGTCCGCGTAGGTGATGGTGATGCATTCGCTGCGAATGTCGTCCAAGTTGAGGTGGTATTTCTGCTGCACTTTTTCGCGCAAGTTCTGAACGCTCATGTTCTTTTGCGCCAGTTCCACGTCCAGTCCGCTCCGTTGATTTTGAAATTCGGTCAGACGGTTGCGCTGGGTGCGCAGGGTTTCGTCGCGCTCGGCAATTTCCGCCTCCTGTGAATTCTTGTGGCCGACCAGTTCTGCCGTCTGCTGGTTGACCTGCTCACGCTCATACTTCAAACGCTCAATCTTGGATTGCGAATCTTGAATTTCCAATTCCGCCTGCTCCTTGCGCGAGACAAAAGAGGAACATTCGTTGCGCCGCGCCTCCACCAGCTGGCTCAATTCGTTGAGGCGATGGCCCAGGGAAGTTTGTTGCTGGCGGAATGAAGTTGCCAACTGCTCGTCCGAGGCCAGCGCCACCTTGCTTTCGGACAGCGCCGCCATTGCCGCGTCACGGGCAACGCGCAACTCTTCCAGCTCCGCCGTTACTGCCGCGACATTTTCCTGGGCGCCGCGTTCGCGGGTTTCCAGTTCATTGAGCCGGACCATCAGCGCCTCCCGTTTTTGCCGCCCTTCCTGCTCCTGCGCCGCGAGACTCTCGATCTCAAATATCACGGTTTCAATCTTCTGATTGAGCAGCCGGCTGGAGTTGTTCAGGGCATTGGCTTCACCTTCACGCGTGGCGATGGCGACCTCCTGCTGACGCAATTCCGTTTGCGCCTGCTGCAAGCTGGCCTGCAATTCCGTCTGTTCGCCCAACAACGCGCCGCGTTTGCGGCTGGCTTCCTCAACCAACTGCTGCAAGTCCGCGAGTTCGTTTTGCAGCTCGGTGATTTGGTTTTTGCGACCGAGAATTGAGGACGGCGCCCTGCCATTGCCCTTGCCGTTGAGATAACCGCCGGTGTAAATGCCGTGACGATTTAACAGCTCGCCACCGAGCGTGACAAAATCGCAACCCGCGTGACCGTTTTGAATTTGGGCGGTGGCTGTGCCGAGATCCGAGGCAATAAATGTGCGGCCAAGTAAGGATTTCAACAACGGCTCCACGGTGCTCTCAGCCTGAATCACGCTCATGGCATGCACAATTTGTCCGCCCGGCAATTCGTTCACCGGACCGGAAGCGGGGGCCATGTCGCCTTCAAAAGCGAGCTGCTTTTCATCCACCGGCTTGTTGATGGCGAGCGCGGCAATGCTGGCGCGGCCCGCCTTGCTGGAGTTCAGCTCCGTCAAAATTTCCTGGGCGCTCGCCGGTTGTTCGGTCAACACGAGTTGCAAATTATGCCCCAGCGCATTTTCCACGGCGGTGACGAAATTATCCGGCACGCGGATGCGATCGGACAATGAACCGATCACCGAACGCGACTGACGCAGGGCGGCCACCGCACCGGCATCAAAACCTTCGTGCGAACCTTCGAGCTGTTCCAACACGTGCAGGCGGGAACGTTTCTCGGCTTGCTGCTGCAAATATTTGTCCTGTTCCTGCGAGGATATGTGTAATTCACTCTGCAAATCGCGCAGGCGGGCCTGGCGTTGCTCCACCGAACCGCGCGTGGTGGCGACGTTCAACTTCTCGGCCTCAACGCTGGCGGTGAATTCCTGCAAACGCACTTCCAGCCGGACGCGTTCCTCTTCCAGTTGCACCTTCTCCGACGAAATTTTTTCCAGGCGAACCGAATTGCTTTGTTTTTGCAATTCCAGTGCGGTCAGTTCATTGCGAACCCGCGACAAATCCTGGGCCGCGCTGAAAGCCGTCGCCTGCGCCTGACGCAAGCTCTCCTGACGTTGACGGAGGTTTTCTTCGACTTCACGCAAAACATTTTGCCTGGCTTGCAACGTTTCCTTGTGTTGCACCAAGGCCGCTTCGGCCACGGACAAACGGTCGGTAATGTTGGCCAATTCTTCCTGGGCGATGCGGTGTCGTTCTTCAGCCTGGGCAATTTCCTCCAACGCCTTCATGTTCTGAGCCTCGATCTCATGAATGCGCTCCTGGTTGAATTGAATCCGGCTTTCGTGACGCTCAACTTCTCCCTTCAATTCCAACCCGCGTTGCTGGTGTGTGCCCACTTCGTGTTCCAGTTCCGAAAGCCGCTCGCGCAACTTGGCGATTTCATCCTCGAAGCGGAGGACGTCGCTTGATCCCTGCTCAATTTGATTTCTCAAATCATCAACCGCCACCTGGCGTTCGCTGATTTCATTTTGCAACACGTCGTATTGATGCCGGACAAATTGGGTTTCCAGGTGCTGTAGCTCCGTTTGAATTTGCTTGAAACGACGCGCCTTGCCCGCCTGACGTTGCAGTGAACCGATCTGGCGTTTCACTTCCTTGATCGTGTCGGCAATGCGCAGCAAATTCTGCTCGGTGTATTCCAGCTTGCGAAGCGATTCCTTTTTCTGCGACTTGAACTTGGTGATGCCCGCCGCCTCTTCAAAAATCATCCGGCGGTCTTCCGGTTTGCTGGAAAGGATTTGGGTAATATGGCCCTGCGCAAGAATGCTGTAGCTCGTCCGGCCCACCCCCGTGCCCATGAAAAGTTGCTGGATGTCTTTAAGCCGGCACGGCGTGCGATTCAGAAAATACTCGCTGCCGCCGTCCCGAAAAATCCGCCGGGTAAGCGTGACTTCATCGTAGGTAACTTCAACCCCAGCCGCTTTGAGGCTTTCCTCGCCAACGCCACCGAGCGTCAACGAGACTTCCGCCATGCCCACGGGTTTGCGGCCGTCAGTGCCATTGAAAATGACGTCGGCCATTTCACCGCCGCGCAAGGCTTTGGCGGATTGCTCACCCAAAACCCAGCGAATGGCGTCGGAAACGTTCGACTTGCCGCAACCGTTCGGCCCGACAATGGCCGTAACCCCGGGCTGGAAGTTCAACGCCGTCTTGTCTGCGAACGATTTAAAGCCAAAAACCGTGAGATTTTTGAGATACATAGCGAATTTGTGTTAGGCAACCAAAGCTGCCGGTTGATGTAAAGAGAAAACCACAATATGTTGTGCATACCCACAGTCACAGCGCAACTAATTGGTGAGGAACCGAGGTTTGATTTGCGCTAAAACTGCCGAATTTTACCGTTAAAACTAGTAATCACTACGCCCGAAACTCGACGCCGTCAAATGATTTCTGCAAGCCTCAAATTTTGACTGAAAGTTGATTGGATCGACGCCTATCCGCAACCCAAAGCGCCCGGCAACTCGACCTCTATTTAACGGTATTTATCAGAGGTGCCAACCCTTGGATGCGCACTTCCAGCTTGTCGCCGCTCTGGATGGGACCAACGCCACTGGGAGTTCCCGTAAGAATCACATCGCCAGGCAGAAGCGTCATGCATGTGGAAACAAAACTGACCAATTGTGCCGGCTTGAAAATGAGCTGGTTGGTATTGGAATTTTGGCGAAGTTGACCATTTTGGAACTGCTGAATGTTAAGGTCGTTGGGGTCAATTTGGGTTTCAATGTAAGGTCCGAGCGGCGTGAACGTATCGAAAGATTTGCAGCGCGCCCATTGGCCGTCGGATTTTTGAATGTGCCGGTCGCTGATGTCCTGAGCGGCAGTGTAGCCCAAAATGTAACGAGCCGCCGTGGTCGGCGTGACATTATGGATCTTTCGCCCAATGACGATGGCCAGTTCAGCCTCAAAATCCGTGCGATGTTCGGGAAAAGAAATTTCAATTTTACCGCCATCCGGCAAAAGTGACGTCGGCGCCTTGAGCCAAATGAGCGGTTCCTTGGGTAATTCACGTCCCATTTCCCGGGCATGATCCAGATAGTTGACGCCAACAGCGATTATTTTACTGGGAACCACCGGCACCAGGGTTTTGACACCCTTTCTGGGAGTCGGCTTGCGCTCAAAGGACGGCGAGCCAAAAACATCGCCCTGAAGTCGAAAAATTTCGCCATCCACGACTTTGGCATAAAATATCTCGTTGCTTTTTGAAAATCTGCCGATAGCAGCCATAGCGGTTTCAAGCTAGCAAAGCCGGACGGTCAGCGGCAAGGACTTAAACTCGGCCGCTTGCCGAATCCGGATTTTTCGCTATCTTGTTGGCATGAAATGGCTGACGCGGCAGGAACAATTGGTTCTTTGTGTGATCATTGGCCTGCTGCTGGCCGGACTGCTGGTGAAATATTATCGGGCAGCCCATCCGGCCCCGGTCGCCAGTCAGTCGGAAAAACTTTGATATGCAAGAAGTCAACTTTGATGAAGTTGTCGATCTCATCCTCGCGCGGGACAATCGCTTCCATCGCGATGCTTACGGCTTTCTCCGAGAGGCCTTGGATTTCACGCAAAAACTGATTTGCAAAGAAAATCAGGGCAAAGTCCGGCACGTCACCGGGCAGGAACTGCTCGACGGACTGCGCCAATACACGCTGCACCAGTTTGGTCCCATGTCCGTCACCGTGCTGGAAGAATGGGGCATTCACCAGAGCAAGGACTTTGGGGAAATCGTTTTCAACATGGTTGAAATCGGATTGCTCGCCAAGACTGACCGGGATAGCCGGGATGACTTTCGCGACGGCTTTGACTTCAACGACGCTTTTCGGAAGCCCTTTTGGCCGGCGAGCCGGCTGAAACGCGAAGCCAAACCTGCGACCAAATAGCCCTTGCACTCGGGCGAAGCCGATTTCCCTGCTTGCCCTGCCGCGATTTAAACCTAATCTTTTTGCCGCTTAACGCTTATGAACTACAAAATCTCCCAACGCGCCGCGTCACTCGCTCCGTCGCTTACGCTGGCGATTGATTCCAAAGCCAAGGCCATGAAAGCCGCCGGCGAAGATGTCGTCGGTTTCGGTGCCGGCGAACCCGACTTTGACACGCCGCAGCACATCAAAGACGCCTGCGCCAAAGCTCTGGCCGCCGGTTTTACCAAATACACCCCCAGCAGCGGCATTCCCGAACTGCGCCAGGCCATTGCCGACAAGTTCAAAAACGACAACGGGCTGACCTACAAGCCGTCCCAGGTCATTGTTAATTGCGGCGGAAAACATTCGTGTTTCAATGTGATCATCGCCACCTGCGAAGCGGGCGATGAAGTCATCATTCCCGCGCCGTATTGGTTGAGCTATCCCGAAATGGTCAAGCTCGCCGGCGCCAAACCGGTCATTCTTGAAACCAGCGACAAAACCGAATTCAAAGTCACGCAGGAACAACTCCGCGCCGCCATCACGCCCAACACCCGTCTGTTCGTTTTGAATTCGCCCAGCAACCCGACCGGCTCGGTTTACACGCCGGAAGAGGTAAAAGCGCTCGGCGATATTTGCGTGGAAAAAGGCGTGCTCATCATGAGCGACGAGATTTACGAACACCTGCTCTATGATGGCGCCAAGGTCAAGAGCGTCGCGAGCTTCTCGCCAGCGCATTACGATCACACGATCATCGTTCACGGACTGGCCAAAGCTTGGAGCATGACCGGCTGGCGGCTGGGGTTCCTCGCCGCGCCCGAACCCATCGCCAAAGCCATTGATGCCGTGCAAAGCCACAGCACCAGCAATCCGACGTCGTTCGCCCAAAAAGGCGGCGTGGCGGCCTTGACCGGCCCGCAAGATCATTTGCCGGTTTGGCTCGCTGAGTTCGACAAACGCCGTCGCTACGCGCACACAAAATTGAATTCCATTCCGGGAATTTCCTGCGTGAACGCCAAGGGCGCGTTTTACCTGTTTCCCAATATTTCCAAGACCGGCCTCAAGTCCTCGGAGTTCTGCGCCAAACTTTTGGAGGCCGAAAAAGTGGCCGCCGTGCCGGGCATCGCCTTTGGCGCCGACGACTACATTCGCCTCAGCTATGCCACCAGCATGGCGAATATTGAAAAAGGTCTCGATCGCATCGAGAAATTTTGCAAATCACTGGTGAAATAATTTTCACCCGCCACTTCAAGGCCGTGAGCAATCACGGCTTTTTTCTTTTGGTGTTGGCAGCCGCCAATCTGTTGCGCCGGCCAAGAGCGACGGCTGATTTATTTGCTGAAAAGTCGGACCCAAAATATCTTCAGACATCCAAAAAATGGATGGCAAGAATATTCCCTTTGGATAAAGATAGAACCATGTCATCAAATGAAAACGGCAGCCGGCCGGCCGCTCCCGTTGAAGAAATCCAGCGCGACTGGAGTGAACTGACTTTGCGCGTGCGGCAGTTGGAAACTGAACAGGGCGCCTTGGAGCAGGAAAACAAAATGTTGCGATCCCTGGTCGAACGCGTGGTTGAGCATCGCCAGAAATCCCACGGCGAACTGGTCAACCTTTTGGCAACCCTCGTCAGCCGCTTGCCGATGAATGACATCGGCGTGATCGTCGCCCGCCTGGTGGAGCACAACCAGCACGTGAACGAAGTTTGCGCCAGCCTCGTCAAAGGCAAAATCGAGGATAACTTGATGCAGCCGGCCGTGCTCAAACAACTTGACAAGGCCAAGCGCGACCTGGCCGAAGCCTTCAAGCCGCAGGTCGAGCAATTGATCAAACTGGAAGCGCCGTTCGAAATGGAAATGCTCCAGTCGCTGCTCGCCAAGCCGGACAACTTCTTCACCCCAGCTTTCAGCCGCGCCAATCGCGGTTTCGTCAAAGGCCAAGTGCCCCGCGAACGCATTGTGCGGGAATTCGGCGAAGAAGCCCTCATTTTCTTCAAGGACGTCACCACCGATGTGAAATTTAATCCGCGGCCGAAGCCGGAAGAAATCATGCTGACGTTCCTGCCCAACCTCGCGGAACTTTTGCAGCAAAATCCCAGTGCCGTATCGGCTAAACGCGCCGAGCTCCAAGCTTTGCACCAACGCGTTGTTCAGAGCCGTGAAAACGCCGCCGTGGCCCGCGAACAAAAGAATGCGTTCCTGCGGCTCTCGTTTTTCCTGGAGCTGTTGCACTACTACGAAAATCAAAGCACAGAATCACCGGATGTCGTGTTCGCCCAGCGCCTGCCGCCTTTGATCGAACAACTCGTCATTACCGGCGAACGCGATACGCTTGATGAAAAACTCATCGCCGCCGCCGAAGCCATGCTGACGCATGTCATTTCGCCGGATCACCGCAACGCGATCATCAACAACATTGGCAAACCCGGCGGCTTGGGACGCACCTTGCGTTACTCCCTGGCGTTCCGCACTGAAAAGCTGTCCGACATCGATCCGCTCACCATTGAATGCGTGAAACATTTGATACCGCCAGGCCAGACGCCTTCCGTGCCATCGCTGGTGACCGTGTTGCGTCTGTTCAACGAGCACATGCAGAAGTCCTGCATTCGCGTGATTGCCACCTGCGACCGTTTGCGCAAGGAGGATGCCGACAAGCTGGCAAAAGATGTCGCCAAAGAACTGGGGCTGAAGGAAGTCCTTGAACACCTTAGCGTGCAATCCACCATTTCGCCCGACAAGGAACGCGAGCTGGCGTGGGGACACATCAAGGATTTGATTGGCAGTCGCGCCGCGCCCAACGATATTGTCCTCGCCATCCGCAAGCGAATGCACGGGCGCTACGAAGTCGATGAAGTGAAACAAAGCTGGATCGTGCTGACCGAAACCGACCCGATGATATTCGTGCGCGTTTTTTGCCTGCTGCCCTACCTGCCAGACGGCCAGACCGATCCGCTCGCCCGCCACATCATGGAATCTTACGCCAACCGGCTGACACACGAAAAATACGCGGAAACTTACGCCAAGGTCATTCAGGCCTTGAAAAATCTGTTCAAGGTGAAAGCCGACAGCCCGGCGCTGGTTAATTTCATCACCTTGATGAAATGGGCGGCCCCGGAATCCGCCAGCAAAATCGCGCACGACATCGGCATGAGCGCGGTTTAGCCCGGCAGATTTTTAACGGAGAAAATCGCGTTCCAACCGCGTCATTAATTCATTTACCGTCAGCATCAACTGGCCGTGCCGCTCGGCATTTTGGTCATCCGACAAATCCACCGGCGCCGCCATGGCTTCCGCATAACGACGGGTCAACGGCGCGGCCTCGTCCGGCTGCCCCAGCAAGCGCAATAATTCACGCACCTGATTCGCCCGATTCTTGGCCCCGGCAATTTTTTTCAAAGCGGCATTCGCGGTCATTGTTCCCGCTTGCACCCGTTTCAACAAACCGCATTCAAACAAGGCGCAGCGCTTGGGGCGGCTGGCATAAACCCGGCACAAATTCCCATCAAAACAAGGGCATGGCTGATAAAAGGCGAGTTTGGTCTTCGTCTTCTGGTGAAACGAGATTCCCATTTGCCGCAAACGTTTTGCATCGTCGCCCGCGCGCAATTCCACATCGGCGAACAGCGTGCTATCGCAACACAAACCACAGTTCGGACACAGTTTTTCTATGCTGTTCATCGCCACAAATGCTTCGGATATTTCCGCGCCAGCTCGGATTTAATTTTGGGATAGTGTTCGCGCCAAAAGTTGGCCAAATCCTGCGTCACCTGAATCGGCTTCATGCCCGGCGTCAAAATATGCACGGTCACGGGCACCCGCCCGAGCGCGATCTTCGGCGTCTGATTGATGTCGTAAAGCTCCTGGATGCGCACGGAAATGAACGGTGACTTGCCCGGCTCATAATTGACTTTGGGCGTGCGCCCGTTGGACAACGTCAGCCGCTCCGGCGCATGCTTATCCAGCAATTCCCGCTGCGCCTGCGACAGCCAGGACATCACAATCGGCTTCACTTCCCGCTCCTTGATGTCTTTGTAACTGACGGCATCGTGACACAACTGCTCGATAATCGCCTTTTTGTCTTCTTCAGTAATGGCCGGTAATTGCAAATCCGCACAATGCTGACACAACAAGTCCAGTCGGGCGAGCCATTGATCAACCGCGTGATCCCAATTCGGCAAGTGCAGTCGGCCAGCCAAAACTTCGTCAGCCAATAAACGCGCCGCTGCATCTGCCGGCGGCGGATCAATACGCTTCGCGGACAGTGCCAAATCGCGGAAACGTAGCAGCTCGGCGGCGAGAACCCGTTTCTCCCGCGGATCAAACTGCACATGCACATCGCCCTTGATATCGTCCAGGAAAAGTTCCTTCAGCCAGTCCACTTCAATACTAGTGGCCAACGAAAGAATGGTATTAACCTCGCGATCGCGTCCTTCGATTTCGCGAATTTCCGCAGCGACAAACAACGGACTATGTTGCACTTTGCTTTCCCGCGCCAGCACGCCGCGACGACCATGAACCAATTCGCACCGCAGAGTGCCTTGATCCAGGCGGCGCGCCACGCGATCGCTAAACCCGATCAAAATGCATTTCTGCAGATTTTCATCCTTCACTTCGTTTGGACGAACATCGAGTCCCTCGTCTTTGGCGATGCGGAGAAATTGCTCGAACAACGGACCAACCTGCCTAGCCGTTACTGCGTGAATGCCCAGTTTCCGGCAGGCATCCAAACGAAATTGGTTGTTCACCGCATAACTCCACGCGCGCATGACAATCCAGAAATCGGACGACGCCTTTTCGCCCAGCAAATCTTCGCGTAGATTTTCCACGTCCTTGCCCGGATTCCGAATCAGCAGGTCGCGTCCCTGAGTTAAGGCTGCCACCAGGCAGGCCTGATGAACACATTGATATTCCTGAGCCGCCAACAGCATCCGCGCGTAACGCGGGTGCAACGGAAACGCCAGCATTTTGCGGCCGATCTTAGTAATTTTCTTGTCATGGCCAATACCGCCAAGATCCTCCAACAATTCCTCCGCGTGCGTCAGCGAAATTTCATCCGGCTTTTCCAGCCAGCGAAACTGCCGCAAATCGTCCACGCCAGCGGCCTTCAATGTGAGCACTACTTCCGACAAATCCAACCGGCGTATTTCCGGCATTTCATGCGGCGCCCGCTCGTCATGTTCCGGGCGCGACCATAATCGAATACAGGTTCCGGGGGCAGTTCTGCCGGCACGTCCGGTGCGTTGATCGGCATTTGCCTGTGAGATTTTCTCGATCAAAAGCGTATTGATGCCACGGTTGGCATCATAACGAGCCACCCGCGCCAACCCGGAATCAACCACCAATCGAACACCATCAATGGTTATACTGGTTTCTGCCACGTTGGTCGCCACGACGACTTTGGGCTGCGAATAGCGGGCCACCGCCGCGTCCTGATCCTTCGGCTGCAGTTCGCCATGCAACGGCAGAATGATGTAACCCCTGCCCCTGGCCTCGCTCGTGTGACGGATGGCTTCGATGGTTTGTGAAATCTCAAATCCGCCCGGCATGAAGACAAGCACATCCCCTACTCCGCCGTTCCGCACAAAGCGCGAAAACTCCTCAGCCGCGAGTTCCCAAACCGGCGGAGCGTTCAAACCCAATCGGCGCGGCAAATACTCAATCTCCACTGGAAAGGTCCGACCTTCGGAGGACAGTGTGGCGCACGGAGCGAGATATTTCTCCAGTTCGCCGACATTCAACGTGGCCGACATGACCGCGATTTTAAGATCAGGACGGTGTTTTTCCTGCAAGTCCAACGCCTGTGCCAGCGTTATGTCGCCGTAGAGATGGCGCTCGTGAAATTCGTCGAAAATCAGCGCAGAAATGCCCTTGAGCTGCCCGTCTTCAATCATTTGGCGCAGCAAAACACCTTCGGTCACAAACCGAATTTGGGTCTTGGATGAAGTGCAATTCTCAAATCGGATTTGATAGCCGACTTCCTCGCCCAACTTGACGCCAAGTTCCGTCGCCACCCGCGCCGCCAACAGCCGCGCCGCCAACCGGCGTGGCTGAAGAATCACCACTTGTCCGCCGCCCAGCAAGCCGTGTTTGAGCAACATCTGCGGCACCTGCGTGGATTTGCCGGAACCGGTGGGCGCCGATAAAATCAACCGCCGGTCAGCTTGCAAACGGTCCACAATTTTGCGTTCGATTTCATAAATGGGCAGACGATCGTTCATGAACGCGCGTAGAATAGCAGTTCGCAACCAACGGGAAAATCAATTCAACTTTCCGGGGCGGAAAGTTCCTCCAATTTCACGCCTTCCCGTTGAAGAATGACGGCTTCGACCCGTGGCACATACATCTGGGTTTCCGCCGGCAAATGCGTGGCGATCTCGTCAAAGCTTTGCGCGTGGTAGCGGTCCAGCAACCTTTGCACTCTGCCTTCCCCGGCGTTGTAGGCTGCCAGCGCCAGCCGCCAGCTTCCAAACCGGTCATGCAATATTTTGAGATATTTGGCTGAAGCGCTGGCGCTCGGAACCGGCTGAAATCGCTGATCAAACGGCCAGGTAGAAAGGCCGAATCGTTTGGCCGTGGCCGGCATGAGTTGGAACAACCCCGCCGCGCCGACCGGGCTTTGCGCCCGCCGATCAAACGAGGATTCCACTTCGGCCAGCCATACCAGTTGGGGGGGAACTTTTTGCGCGGCAAAAACCGGCTTAAGTTCGGGCACATATTTTTTGGCGCCGTCTGGCCATGGTTCGGTAGCAACTTTCTTCACCCACAACTCCCGTTCACGTTGCGGTGGCGGATTGGTCCTGATAACCGGGGCTTGATTCGTGCTCGCCGCCGGTGGCGGAATGGAAATTTTAATTTCATCCGCCATTTCGAGGTAAGGCAACCGCGCTTTCAACCAAGCGGCGTATGGCTGGGTTTCCTCGCTGTTTTCCAGCAAGGGAAGCACGCTCTGCGCGGTCTGTCGCAAGGCGGCGAGATCGACCACATAATCACCCTGGCATTCGGCCTGAAGCCTGCGAAAGAAATCCTGCACCGCTTGATCATCCACCGCTGGCACCGCATTTAGAATGTTCGTGTCCAGATTTGCCTGCGCCCAGTCCTGAGCGCCTTGCACCAAGTCGGAGAGCGAAATCGAGTCATCTTCCGCCCGCCCCAAAGAGGCCGTGAGGAACAGCAATAAAATAACCAACCAAAACGGTTTCATGGCAAGTGAACCAGGAGCCAAGCCCGGTCACAGCCAAAATTTGAACCGGTGATTAAGATTCGGCAAATTATTTTGTTCAGGCCAACGTCCAGCCCGGCATGATTTCCCCATCAAATAAAGTCACCGGGACGTTTGCCCGCAGCTTCCGCTCGGCCAAAATGCCGATCATGGCCGCGTTGTCCGTGCATAGACTCTTTTCAGCAAGTCTCAGAGTTATCCGGTGCTTTTGACATGCAGTTTGCAGCGCCTGGCGTAAACCGCGATTACACGTCACGCCGCCGGAAGCGGTAATACAGCGGACGCCTTCGCGCTTCGCCGCGCGCAGCGTTTTCTTCACCAGCACTTCCACAATGGCCGATTGGACGCTGGCGCACAGATCGCGAATTTTTTGCGGGTCATCCAGCAACGTGGGATTGTCGCGAATGAAATAGCGCACGGAAGTTTTCAGGCCGCTGAAACTGAAATCATCATTCGCCTCGTGCAACAATGGCCGGGGAAAATCGTATGCCGCCGGATTCCCCTGCTCCGCCAGGCGATCAATGATCGGACCAGCCGGATACGCCAAGCCCATTAATTTGCCGGTTTTATCAAAGCATTCGCCCGCCGCGTCATCAATCGTCCCGCCCAGCACACGGTGTTTCAGTTCTGATTCCACCAGCACCAGCATGGTGTGTCCGCCACTGACAATGAGCGAAATATTCGGCTGAAAATTTTCAAAATCGGCCAACACCGCTTCACCCCTTGATGCAATCCAGGGCGAATAGAGATGGGCTTCATGGTGATGAATGCCGATGAACGGCTTTTCCAAAGCAAACGCCAAGGCCTGGGCGGCTTTGAATCCCATGAGCAGCGCGATGCCCAATCCCGGCCCTTGCGTGGCGGCGACCGCGTCAAGGTGCGAGGGCAAAATTCCCGCTTCGGCCATGGCTTTGCGCGCCACCGGCAAAAGGTTTTTCAGATGCTCACGCGCGGCCAGCTCCGGCACGACTCCGCCATACTCGGCATGCAACTTGATTTGCGAGGAAACGACGTTGGACAACACCCGGCCATGGCTCACGATCGCGGCACTGGTTTCATCACAGGAAGTCTCGAAGGCGAGGAGCATCATCTATTTGGCCGCCATTTTTTCTGGCTTCGCCTTGTCGGTGAGCTGCTGGTAAAGGATCAGTCCCTTGAGCAGGTCTTCGGCGCGGTCCAGTTGTTCGTCATGAATCGCCTCGACTTCGGCGCGGTCACGGCGGGGCAGACTTTCCACGCCGCCCGGCGAACGTTTCAAGAGCAAGGCGGCCTCCTCGGTGTCGGTCACCGGCACCAGAATGTCGGGAGTGATGCCGTGTTGATGAATCACTTTGTGGCTGGGCGTGTAATATTTGGCCACGGTCAATTTGAGCGCCGAGCCGTCTTCCAGCCGGAAAATGGTTTGGACCGAACCTTTGCCAAAGGTTTTTTCGCCGAGCACAACCGCGCGTTTCAAGTCCTGCAAACAGCCGGTGACAATTTCCGCCGCGCTGGCGCTGCCCAGATTGGCCAGCACAACAATGGGAACACCTTTCAGCTCATCGCCGTGGCCGCGGGCGAAGTATTTTTCCAGGGTGTGACGACCTTCGGTCGAAACAACCAACTGCCCGCGGGGAAGAAATTTTTGACAGACTTCGACGGCTTGATCCAGCAGCCCCCCCGGATTCCAGCGCAAATCCAGGATCAAGCCGCGCACGCCCTGTTCTTTCAGTTTGCTCAAGGCGGCTTCCAGTTCCTTTCCGGTGTTATCGCCGAATTGCGTAATGTGGACGTAGCCGATTTTATTCGCATCCACCGGAAATTCGCTGCCGCCGTTGATGTCTTTCACCATTTTCATCTGAATGATGGCGCGGGTGAGTGTAAAGTCTTTCATCATTCCCGTGGAGGGACGTTCGATGGTGATCGTGATGGGTGAACCGGGGTCGCCGCGCAATTGCTTTACGACATCGGTCAGCGACTGGTTTTCGACGCTTTTACCGGCGACTTTGATGATCCGATCTCCCGATAAGATTCCGGCGCGAAATCCGGGCGTGTCTTCCATGGGGGTTACCACCGTAATGAAACCGCCTTTGAGCTGGACCACCAGCCCCAGCCCGCCGAACTGACCTTCGGTTTCATCCTGAAGCTGCTGAAATGAATCGGCATCCAAAAACTCACTGTGCGGGTCGAGCTTGTTGACGGCGCCCTTGATCGCCGAGTAAACGAGTTGCTGATACGTCAAATCCTTGCCATCGACATATTCGGTGCGAATTTTTTCAATCGCATCATTGAACAGTTCGAGATTGGCGGAGGCATTGTCGTCCTTCTCAAAGGACGAAGCGGACTTCAGATAGATTTTGGCCCCCACTGCCAGATTGATCAGCAGCGCGGTCAAAACCAGCCCGAAAACGATGCGACGTTTCATGCCGTCATTGTGGGGCAATCACACGGCCTGCCGCAACAGCGATTCGATAAAAGGCAGATCGGCGGGCACGGTCACCTTGGGATTGGGTGTGGCACTCTTCACCAGACGCACCGGCTGGCCAATGAGTTCACAGGCCGCAGTGTCATCGGTCAAAACCAGTTGCTTTTGCCGCGCGGTGGCAATGGCCCGGCGAATGATTTCCACCCGAAAAGTTTGCGGCGTCTGCACGGCCCACAACCTGGATCGATCCACCGTCCGGGAAATGGTCCGCCCGTCCGCAGTTTCCTTGAGCGTGTCCGCCACGGGTTGCGCGGCAACGGCCGCCCCCGTTTCACGCGCCGCAGCGATGGTCGCCGCAATCAAATCCTGGCTGGTGCAGGGCCGGGCGGCATCCTGAATCGCCACAATTTCGGTCGTTGGCGACAAGGCTTCCAAGCCGTTCCAAACCGAATCCTGCCGTTCTTTTCCTCCCGCTACAAGGCGATGTGGCTTTTTGAAGTGAAATTTAGCTGCCAGTTCGCTGAAATGCGATTGCATGCCGTCCCGCACCACCAAGATGATTTCATCGATGCCGGGAGCAGCATTGAACTGTTGCCACGTGTGGGCCACCACCGGACAATTGGCCACTTCCAGCCAGAGTTTATCAACATTTGCCCCCATGCGCGTGCCCTTGCCGGCGGCAACAATAATGGCAGAAGTCATGTGGCCGGAGGAAAGAGTTATTGGACCGCAACCAAGATATGCGAGAAGTCCCGTTTCACAGCCCGTTTTTCAACCGATCCGCCAGACGATCCGCGCCTTGTTCAGATCGTAGGGAGACATTTCCATTTTGACGCGGTCCCCCGACGTAAGACGCACAAAACGTTTGCGCATCTTGCCGGAAATGGTGGCCAGCACCTGATGCTTGTTGTCCAATTCGACACGGAACATGGTTCCGGCCAGGACCGTCAAAATACGACCTTCTACTTCGATATGTTCTTCCATGCAGGTTTTCCAACAGAAAAGGAGCGAGGCGACGCCCGTTGAGACGCCGCCCCGACCAGTGATTTTTCAAATATTAATAGCGTTCGCGACGACCCCCGCCGCCCCCGCCGCCATAACCGCCCCCGCCGCCGTATTCACGACGCGGCCCCCGGTCACGGCCACCACCGCCAGCAGGACGTTCTTCTTTCGGACGGGCGATGTTGACCGTCAAGGCGCGACCATCAAGCTGTGCGCCATTCATGGCGGCAATGGCTTTTTGGGCTTCTTCAGGCGTGGAATAGGTGACAAAAGCAAAGCCGCGGGAACGACCAGTCATCCGATCCATCATGAGGTTGGCTTCGACAATCGAACCATGGGGGGCAAACGCCTCTTGCAGGTCGTTTTCAGTGGTGTTGAAGGAAAGATTTCCAACAAACAATTTTGTGCTCATTCAATGATTGCTGTGTTTTTTAACCGTTTTCGTCTGTTCCCGACTATCGGGTTTCAAATCATCACTGAACGAAGTTCACTTGAAGATTCACCATGGTCGAAAGGTCAATTTTTTACAGACTGGGCAATGATAACTAACGTAACAACTTTTGCAAGTCAATTTTTGGCAGTCCTCCAGTCTAACACCTTTAGCTGCACCACCGTTCGCCCATTAAAGGTGTTGGCCAAGGGCGCGAAAGCCAAATCAAAACTGCCCACTGGTAGCAAACCAGCCCCGGCATTCCACCAAACCGCTTCATGGGTGGCCGAGCCGTCAGTCACCCACATTTTCACATGTTGTTTCTGATTGCCGATGCGTTGGAGCGGACGGGCATGAGTTAAACCGTTGGCAGCAAATTGAATCGGCGGATTCCCCTGTCCAAATGGTTTTAGCCGCTCCAGTTCGGTCAACGCCGCCAAAGTTATTTCCGCCAGACGCACCTCGGCATCCAAGCGCAACGGCGGCTGCAAATCTTCGGAGTTCAAACTCCGCCTGGCCAGTGCGTTTAACCGGTCGCGCAACAAATCAACCTTGCCGGGTAAAATGCTCAACCCGGCCGCCATGGCATGACCGCCATGTTTGACCAGCAAGTCGCTGCATTCCCGCAACGCCGCCGCCAAATCAAATCCCGCAATCGAACGGCCTGAACCGCGCCAGCAATCGACATCGCCACCCAAGATCAGCGTCGGGCGGTAAAATTCCTGTAGCACTCGGGAGGCAACAATTCCCACCACACCGATGTGCCACAACAGTTGGCCTTCCACGATAACAAAGTCGGTTTGCGGGTTGAACTTTGAGCGGACAACACCCGCGACCTGTTCGGTCATGCTGCGTTCGATTTTCTGACGTTCCCGGTTGCAGGCATCCAGATTTTGGGCCAACGGCAGCGCTTCCTCCATCGATTCAGCCAACAGCAAACGCAGCGCCTCCTCGGCGGTTTCCAGTCGCCCCGCGGCATTCAAGCGCGGACCGAGTTGAAATCCGACATCTTGGGCACCCAGCTTTTCCGGTGATTGGGCCACCGTCTTCAGCGCCACCAAGCCCGGGCGTTGCGTGTCATTGAGTCTTTCCAAACCAGCCGTCGCAAGAATTCGATTTTCCTCCAGCAACGGCACCAAATCCGCGATGGTTCCCAGCGCCACCAAATCGAGCAGCGGACGCAAATCGAATTCCACCGCGCCCGGCAACCCCAATTCCCGGCCCCGCTTGAGCAGCGCATGCGCCAGCTTGAAGGCGAGTCCCACCGAACAAAGTTCCTGAAAATTTCCGGTCGGGACGCTGCCCGCGTCATCCGCTTGAGCAAGCTGGGGATTGACCAAGGCCACCGCCGCGGGTGCCGGGCTGGCCACTTGATGATGATCGAGAACAATGACATCGACATTCTTTTCTCGCAGCCAGGCAATGGTTTCAACGGCTGTTGAGCCGCAGTCCACCGCCAGCAGCAACTTGACCGGATAACGCTTCAAACAATTCTCAACGCCATCGCGGCTTAGTCCGTAACCTTCGTCCATGCGTTTGGGCAAATAGGCATCCACCTGCCAGCCCAGCGTGCGCAAGAATTCCAACAACAACGCGGTCGAAGTCACGCCATCCACATCGTAGTCGCCAAAAATGACCAAAGATTCGCCCTGGGCGTGTGCCGCCAACAACCGTTCGACGGCCGTCGCCATGTTCGGCAATAGGAATGGGTCGGCCAGATTCTTGAGTCTCGGCGCGAGGAACCGTTCGATTGGGTCCGCTTCGCTGAGGCCGCGATTCAGCAGACATTGGGCAAGCAGCGGAGAAATCGGCCATTGCGCCGCCAGCGACTCGGCGAGAAGCGGCTGCGGCGGCGCCAGTGTCCAGCGGTATTTCATCGCATCTTGGAAATTATCACGAACGCCGCCCGATGAAAAATCGTTTCGCTCATGATTTCAAACGGTTTGAATTTGCCCGCCGTTCGCGATGGGAAGCCATGACCGAAAGGCTGATGGCGACCGACAGAATGAAAGCCACCACCAGCAGCGAAATGCCGGTGGGAATTTTGGCCTGAAACCACTGGGGCGCGTGGTTATGCGGATCCAAAAGCATTTTAATCCCCACAAAAACCAGCACCACGGACAAGCCCGCCTTCAGATAACGAAACATGCCAATGGCTCCCGCCAGCAGAAAATACAGGGACCTCAAACCCAGAATTGCAAACACATTCGAGGTGAAAACAATAAAGGCCTTTTGCGTCACCGCGAACACGGCGGGCACCGAATCCACGGCAAAAATCAAATCCGTCGTCTCCACGAGCAAGAGCACCAGCGCCAGGGGAGTCAATGCTTGGCGACCGTTAAAGCGGGTGAAGAATTTCTGCCCATCCAACCCGGGAGAAACCGGGAACAATTTCCGCGCGCAACGAATGACCGGATTGTTCTCCGGATTGATCTTTTCCGGCTTGGCCAAAAGCATTTTTACGCCGGTAAACAGCAGGAAAAAGCCAAAGACATAAAGCACCCAACTGAAGTGTTCGATGAGCACCGCGCCCAGCCCGATCATCAAACCGCGCATGGTCAGCGCCCCGAGAATGCCCCAAACCAACACCCGCCGCTGGTATTTGGGCGGCACCTGAAACGCGGTAAAAATGAGGGCGATGACCAGAATGTTGTCCAGCGAGAGCGAGAGTTCGATGAGATAGCCGGTCACGAATTCAGTCGCTTCCTCGGTGCCGCGTAGGGCCAACATCAAGCCGGCAAAAAGCATTGCCAGCGCAAACCAAATCGTGCTCCAGATCAGCGCTTCCTTGAAAGTTACCGCCCGGGCGGTTCGATTGAACGCGCCCATATCCAGCGTAATACAGACCAGCACAAACACGATGAAACCCGCCCAATGCCATGGCGTGATTTCAACGATGCCCAGCATGGCCGGTTCAGGATTTTACGGCTTTGGCTGCGGCCGTATTTTGCACGGAAACTTGGGACGCCCCAATCTGCGGACGTTCGCCTTTGTGCCACCACAACACGATCACGCTGGCGATGTAGATCGACGAGTAGGTGCCGGTGATGATGCCGATCAGGAAGGTGAAGGCAAAGTCATTGATCGCGCCGCCGCCGAAGATGAACAGCGACATCGTCGCCAGGAAAACCGTGCCGCTGGTAATGATGGTTCGGCTCAGGGTTTGGTTCAATGCCTGGTTGATGATTTCGCGGAATGTGCCGCGCACGCCCAGTTTCAAATCTTCGCGAATCCGGTCGAAGATGACGATTTTATCGTTGATCGAGAAACCGATGATCGTCAACACCGCCGCCACCACCGTGGCGTTGAATTGGCGCCCGGAAGTATAGTGGGAGATGCAATACGCCCCGACCGTGAACAAAACGTCGTGGAACACGGCGATCACCGCCGCGACGGCAAAGGAAAATTCATAACGGAAAGCCACATAGACCAGGATGCCGAACATGGCCAACAATGAAGCCACAATGGCCGACAACAGGATTTCCTCGCCCAAGGTGGCGCCGACCTGCTGGGTGCCAATGGACTTGAATTGAGCCTCCGGCAGAGCCTTGTCCAGCGCCGTCTCCACCTTCTGCATGGAGCCGGGGCTGGAGGTAATCCGCAATGTTTCGGTGCCACCGCCGGCATCGCGTTGATATTGGATTTGCGAATCCTTTTCGCCCGCTGTGTCCAGCACCGCGCGAATTTTATCGACGCTGGGCTTCTGCGCAAACGTGTAAGTCGCACTGTCGCCGCCGCGAAAGTCCACACCGAACATTTGCTTGCCTTGGGTGATGCCAAACACCAGCGATCCCGCCACAAACAACCACGACACGATGAACAGCGGTTTGGCGGCGCTCATGAAATTGACCTTGGTGCTGCGGATCAAATGCAGCATGGGAAGCGATTTCATGATGTTGCGATCGACCATGAAGTTGAAGATCAACCGGGTGACCACCAGAGCCGTGAACAAGCTGGCCGCCACGCCGATGGTCAGCGTCATGCCGAAGCCCTGAATTTCACCGGTGCCCTTCCAGATCAGGATGATCGACGAAATAATCGTGGTGATGTGAGAGTCAAAAATGGTGCCGAACGCGCGGGCATAACCGGCATCGATGGCGCCGCGCAGCGACTTGCCTTTCTCCAGTTCTTCCCGAATACGCTCATAAATCAGCACGTTCGCATCGACCGCCATACCGACGGTCAACACGGCGCCCGCGATGCCCGGCAACGTGAAGGTGGTGCCAATGGCACACATGACGCCCAACAAAATGATGATGTTGGTGATCAAGGCGATGTTCGCCGCCAGACCCGCGAACAAGTAGTAGATCAACATGAAGCCGGACACAAAAGCCACGCCGTAAATGGAAGCCTTGATGCCGCTTTCAATGGAGTCTTTGCCGAGCGTCGGGTCCACGTCGCTGGAATAAACAATCTTCAACGGCGCCTTGAGCGGATTTTGCAAGACGTTGGCCAGTTCCCGGGCGGAAGCTTCCGTGTAGCTGCCGCTGATCATGCCGCTGCCGGTTTCAATCGGGCTTTGAATGTTGGGGGCCGAACACAAATCACCGTCGAGCACAATGGCCATTCGATGGCCCACATTGTTGCGGGTCACTTCGGCGAATTTTTTGGCGCCATCATCGGTCAAACGGAAATCAATTTGCAATTGGCCCAAATTACCACGCGAAACGCCGGCGTCCCGGATAATGTCGCCCACCAGACCGTTCTCCGGCGTTTTCTTGACCACGGCCTCTTCCAGCCGGGTTTGGTTGTTCGGCAACTGCTCCACATGCTTGAGCAGGACATAGCCGGCGGGAATTGGCTCGCCGTTTTTGATGATTTCATCGCTGTTATCATGCACCATGCGGAATTCCAGATACGCGGACTTCTGCAAGGTGGCCTTGGCACTTTCCTTGTCCGCCTGCGACAAACCGGGCAACTGCACCAAAATGCGGTTCCCGCCCGCAGATTGAATGATCGGTTCGGCCACGCCGAAGCGGTCCACGCGTTTTCGCAAAACCTCAATGGCCTGCGTCAGGGCGGCGCTCGTTTCGTTTGTATTGGACAACTTGCTCGTGTCCATTTCCATCAGGAACGAGGTGCCGCCTTGCAAGTCGAGGCCCAGCTTGATTTTGCCGGCGGCCTCGCGCTGCAAACGGTTCAGGATGTAAAGATCGGGATGAACCTGGTTTTCCGCGTTGAAGGCAAAGTATTTGACGAGTGAATTGGTGCCCGTCGCGAGCCGCAACGCGGCAAACTCATTGGTGCCGGCCTTGCGCATGGCTTGCGCCTGATTGACGATGTTGGTGAAGAGCGCATCCTTGTTGACGGCGCGGCTGACAAATTCCTGAACCAAGTCTCGCGAGGTCGGCGGATAAACCTCATACAAGGCCCAAAGGATGATCGCGATGACGAGGAGAAAACGGCCGAGATTGTTCTGCTTCATGACGGTTTAGGATTTGGATTCAGTGATGGCTACGACCGAGTCTTTGGTCACTTCGAGTTTCGTGTCGGCAGACCGCAACGAAACCGTGCGCTCCTTGACCGACACCACTTCGCCAACGATGCCGGCTGAGGTGATGACCTTGTCACCCGACTTCAACGCTTCAATCATTTTCCGCTGTTCCTTTTGTCGCTTTTGCTGCGGACGGATCAAAATGAAGTAAAAAACCACCACCAGCAAAACCATCGGCAGGAAGGCCATGAGCGGATTCTGTGGCTGGGCACCCTGGCCGCCGCTGGGGGGAGCCGCAAACGCCAAGAGTTCGGAAAACGAGTTCGGTTGCATAATTAAAAATCGGTCGGACAATTTAGAAAATCAGTTTCAATTGGCAAGATATATCAATCTCAACAAGGCTGATCCCAGGCTTTTGAAGCCGCGGAAACTAAAAAGCCACGGAAATTTTTCCGTGGCTTTGGGTTGAAAACATTTTTATTCAGCCTTCGCCTTCTTTTCGCCCTTGGCCTTTTTTTCCGGCTTGGGCTTGCCCTCGTCCGGCGCCCCGGCCTCGGCCCGTTTGCCGCGCTTTTCCGTCTTGGGCTTCTCCTCCATCGGAGCTTCCACCGGGGCGGCGATCGGCGTGGTGCTTTCAATGCGCACTTTCAAGGTGCCCTTGACTTCCGCGTGCAGATTCAACTCCACCTCATATTCGCCGAGCTGGCGGATGGCGTGTTCAAGATGAATCTTTTTCTTGTCCAAGCCGATGTCAAACTGATGCTTCAGCTCGTCGGCAATCGTGCCGCTGGTCACGGAACCAAACAATTTGCCGTCTTCGCCGGTCTTGACCTTGATCACACAGATCAACTTCGAGAGGGCCTTGGACAGTTCGGTCATGTGGTTAAATTCATGCGCCTCGCGTTCAGCGCGCTTCTGCTTGAGCACTTCCAGTTGACGCTTGTTCGCCTGGGTCACGGGAATGGCGAGCCGCTGCGGCAGCAAATAATTGCGCGCGTAGCCGGCGGCGACACGGACCTGATCGGATTCAGCGCCGAGGCCGACGATGTTTTGGGTAAGGATGACTTCAGTTTTTGCCATACGAAAAATAATTGTTCAGTTAAAAATCAAAACGGGACGTCGTCGCTCTCCGGCGGCACATCGCCATCAATCGCCTCCGGCGCGCTGGAAACGGCCGGACGTGCCGGGCGCGGAGCCGCCGGCGCACCGCTCTCACCGCCGCCGGTCTGGCTGCCAAGAAATTGCACGGTTTCCGCCACCACGCCCAGGCGGCTGCGCTTCTGACCGGTCTGCTTGTCATCCCACTGATCAAGCTTCAAACGGCCTTCAATCAAAATCGGGCGCCCCTTGCGCATATATTGACCGACATTTTCGGCCGTGCGGCCAAAAATATCGACGTCCACGAAGGTCACTTCCTCCTTTTTCTCGCCCGCTTCGTTAGTCCAAACGCGATTGACCGCGAGGCCGATTTTGGCAATCGCCGTCCCTTTGGGCGTGTAGCGCAACTCGGGGTCACGCGTCAAATTGCCCACCAGGATGACTTTGTTGAAGCTGGCCATAAGGATTCCAGTAAATTACTTGGCGGCTTTCGGCACCGGCATTTCCGTGAACAGCACGCGGAACACATCGGCGTTGAGCTTGAATTTGGTTTGCAACTGCGCCACCGCCGCAGGCGTGGCATCAAAAATGATGTTGGCGTAGAAACCGGAGGCATGGCGCTTGTCGGCCACGCGGGAAAAAGCTTTCCGGTCCATTTTTTGGACGGTTTCAACCTTGCCACCGACGGCGGTAATATCGTTTGAAATCTTGTCGAGGGCGTCTTTCACGCCTTCTTCACGTCCTGCCAGGTTCAAGATGAACAGACCTTCGTATTTTTTCATTTTTGTTCGTTCTTGGGGTTTACCACCCCGTTAAATTGACTCATTGCCTTTTGCAAGCCGGCATTCAACCAACACTCGGTCTGGTCAGCCGCTCTTGCCAAAATTTGTTCCAACCACTCCTGCTCGCCGGCGGAAAATTTCCCCAGCACATGGCCGGTGATTTCCCGCGCCGCCTGCTTGCGCCCGATCCCGATCCGCAACCGCGCATACGCCCGGGAGCCAAGATGCTGACTCACCGAATCCAGCCCGTGATGCCCCCCGCTGCCACCGCCTGGACGCAACCGGATTTCCCCCAGCGGCAGATCCGCGTCATCCACCACCACCATCATCTGTTCCAGCGGCAACCGGTAAAACTGAACCACGGCCGCCACGGATTCGCCGCTCAGATTCATGAACGTCTGCGGCTCGCACAGGACAACTTTCCGGCCACCGGCCACCGCCCTGGCAACGCGGGCGGAAAATTTCCGCTCGCCGGCCCAATCAGCCCGCCATTTCGCCGCCAGCCTTTCCACCAGCAAAAAACCGGCATTGTGGCGGGTTTTGGCGTATTCCGCGCCGGGATTGCCCAGCCCCACGATAAGGTGCATCGGCTCCATGCGCGGCAGCTCCCGCCGTTAAATTTACTTCTTCTTTTCCGCTTTTGCCTCGGGCTTGGCTTCGGTTTTCGCATCCGCCTTGCCAGCGGGAGCCGCGCCCTTGGCCGCAGGAGCGGCGCCTTCGGCACCTTCCTCCTTCTTCTCCTTGGTCATTTCGACATCGCCAGCCGTCTTGACATCGCCGGCCGGAGCCACTTCTTCTTCGGCGCGCGGCGCGGTGACCGAGACAACCGTCAGATGTTTATCACCAATAATCTCAACATCAGCGGGTGGAACAATGTCGCCAATGTGCAAGGACTTTCCGATTTCGAGCGCGGAAACATCAACAATAATCTGCTCCGGCAAATCTTTCGGCAACGAGCGCACCTTGATCTTAAACAAAACGTGCTCAAGCGTGCCACCACCGACCCTAACACCAGCGGCTTCACCGGTGGTTTCCACCGGAACCTGAATGGTCACTTTTTCATTTTCAGCAATTTCATGAAAATCAACATGCACCAGCTTGGCCGTAAGCGGATGATGCTGAACTTCCTGCACCAACGCCAAACGCCTGGCGCGCGCATCGTTCTCCACCGACAAATCCACCAGCAGGTTTTCGGAAATGGAATGGCTCAGAAGCTCCGCGATTTCATCGTAGCCGACTTCCAAATTTTGCGGGGGAGCCTGGCGACCATAAATGGTCGCCGGAACGCGACCGGAAGCACGAAGTTTTTTAACACCGCCACGCTGCACGAGCGTGCGCGGAAACGCTTTCAATGGAACTGATTTCATTTTGGTAAATTGTTCTTGCGGACAGCCATCAACTCGTTCTCCCGCCTTTAAACTCAAACAGTGAGTTTACCGACGAATTATTGTGGATACGCTTGATCGCCTCGCCCAACAATCCCGCCACTGACAAGGTGGTTATTTTCACACCGTCAATCGCAGGGCGCTGAACTGTATCAGTTGTTATCAACTCGTCAATAGTAGATTTGCGCAATCTATCGACACCCGTATCGCTCAACAACGCGTGGGAAACGCAGGCGATGACGGACTTGGCGCCCTTCTTTTTCAGGGCGGCGGCGGCCATCGTCAGGGTCCCGGCCGTTTCCGTCAAATCGTCCACCAGCAAAACATTCTTCCCCTCAATTTCCCCGATGACCGCCACCGATTCCACCTCCGTGGCGCTCTTGCGGCGTTTGGCAACGATGGCCAGTTCGGCTTCCAGCGTCTGCGCGTAAGCATGCGCCATCTTGATGCCGCCGGCGTCGGGGCTTACCACCACCAAGTCGGTCAACTTTTTCTTTTTCAAATAGTCATACATCACGGGCGCGGCATACAGGTGGTCCACGGGAATGTCAAAAAATCCCTGAATTTGTTGCGCGTGCAAATCCATTGTCAGCACGCGGTTCACCCCGGCGGCCACCAGCAAATTGGCCACCAGCTTGGCCGTGATGGGCACCCGCGGCTGATCTTTGCGGTCCTGGCGGGCGTAGCCATAAAACGGCATTACCGCCGTGATCCGCATCGCGCTGGCCCGGCGCAACGCGTCAATCATAATGAACAGTTCCATCAGATTATGATTGGTCGGCGGCGAGGTGGGCTGGATGATAAAAATATCTTCGCCGCGCACGTTTTCCTCGATCTTCACGAATGTTTCGCCGTCCGGAAACGGGGTGATGGTGCATTTGCCAAGTTCAGTGTTGATGGATTTGCAAATGGCGCGGGCCAAAGGCTCATTTGCGGTTCCGCTGAATACTTTCACAGGATAAAAATGTTGCTGCGGTTAAAAAAGAAAACCCGCCGGATCAGGCGGATGAATCGTGACCCAATCGTAACAGCCGGGCCGCCCTTCGCAAGGCGAATTTGGTCCCAGTTCGGCTGATTTCAGCGCGGCGTTGGCTCATGCGGGCTTATCGGAAATCGCCCGCAGCCAATGGCCGGCGGCCCGCCACCGACGTTCGATTCAATACGCGATCTTGTCCGCCTTGGCCCGCCATTCCTCGAAAACGGCCAGCGCCTCGCGCCGCAATAAATGCCGCATGGAAAGGCGGCGGCGGGAAATGGGCCGCGCCAGTTCGCGATAAATCAGATCATCATCAAAGTCCAGCCGGGCGGCATCACGTCGCGTGTTGGCATAATAAATTTCCCCCAAGCGCGCCCAATAAATCGCCGCCAAACACATCGGACACGGCTCGCAACTGGTATAAAGCTCGCAATCGGAGATTTCGAAACGTTTCAGCTTGCGACACGCCTCGCGGATCGCCATGACCTCGGCGTGAGCCGTGGGATCATTGGCCGAGGTCACGCAATTCCACCCGCGCGCGATGATTTTCCCGGACTTTACCACCACCGCCCCAAACGGCCCGCCGTCACCGCGCCGCATTTTGGATCGTGAAAGCCGGATGGCTTCACGCATGAATTTTTCCCGCATCAGGAAATAGTGACCCAAGCGGCGGGACGAAGCACGAGTTTTCGCGGGCGCCCGCCGCCGCAAAATTATTTTTCCGCAAGGGCGGCCTTGATGGCCTTGACGACTTCATTGGACTCAGGTTTCACCTTGGAATCAAAGCGGTTCAAAATCTTGCCGTCCCGCCCGATGATGAATTTGGTGAAGTTCCACCGGATGTCGCCGGGATACGGCGAATCCTTTCCCGCCAGCAAAACGTAGAGCGGATGGCGGTTCGCCCCGTTCACATCAATTTTTTCGAACATGGGAAAGGTGACGTCGTATTTGGACGTGCAGAACGCCTTGATCTCTTCGGCGGTGCCCGGC
Organism: bacterium; assembly: GCA_021813325.1. Lineage (GTDB taxonomy): Bacteria > Verrucomicrobiota > Verrucomicrobiia > Limisphaerales > UBA11358 > UBA11358. The sequence continues at coordinate 27,653 of JAKALA010000031.1, forward strand.
TCCTGGCGGTTGAACTGGTTGCAGGGAAAACCGCAAATCTCCAAACCCTGGGCATGATATTGCTTGTAGAGCGCTTCCAACCCGGCGTATTGCGGCGTAAAACCGCACTTGGACGCGACATTGACAATGAGTATCACCTTGCCCTGATAAGGCTTCAAGCTGGCCGCCTTGCCGTCAATATCTTTGAGCGGAATATCGTAAATGGAATCGGCCGCGTGGATTGGGGCAACCTGCACCAGCAGCGCCGCCATCAGCAGTAATGTGGTTTTCATGGCGGCAACCATGCACCGGGTTGGGCCACCTGTCAAATGCGGCCACGCCAAACCCGCCAACGACGGCGGCAAAATGGCATTGATTATTTTGGATTATGCGACAGATCAAGCACCTCTCTAAGTTTTTTGGCCACGTCGTTCAAGTTGTAGGGCTTGCTCATGAACCCCAAAGCGCCATGCTCCAGCACCCGGTTTTCCATGGTGGGATCGCCATACCCCGTGGCCACGACCACTTTTGCCTGGGAGTCGAACTGGCGCAACTTTTCGAGGCAGACCCAGCCGGACATGTGCGGCATGCCTAAATCCATAATCACGAGCTGGGGCCGATTCCCCGCCTCGGTGGCTTCGGCGTAACGCCGCAATGCCATTTCCCCATCCATGGCCGTGAGAATGTGGTATCCGAGACGGCCCAGATGCCGTTCGAGCAGGCGGCGGATCGGGGCTTCGTCATCCACGATCAACAGGGTTTCCGTCCCTCCCGGCAGCGCGGCCTTCGGTTCGGCCACCGGCTGGATCGGCAGTTCCAACTGGCTGGCCACTGGCAGGTAAATGCCAAAGGTGGTGCCCACGCCAGGCGCGCTCTCGCAGGTCAGAAAACCATCATGCTCCTGCACAATGCCAAACACCACGGATAATCCCAGTCCCGTGCCCTGCCCCACCTCTTTGGTGGTAAAGAACGGCTCATAAATCCGTTCCATGGTTTGCTTGTCCATGCCATGGCCGGTGTCGGTGACTGTCAATAAAACATAGTCGCCCGGACGGGCATCGGGATGGACGCGGCAGAAATCAGCTCCCAGCGTTTCGTTCTTGGTCTCGATCCGCAACGTGCCGCCCGGCGCCATGGCGTGCGCGGCGTTGACCGCCAGGTTCATGATCACCTGCTCCAGATGGCCGTTATCCGCGTGGACCTTGGGCAAATTCGCGCCTAGCCGCTTTTGCAGCGTCAGGGTCTTGGGCAGGCCGCGTTCAAGCATTTTCCAGACGCTCCGCAAGGTTTCGTTCAAATCCACCAACTGCTTCTGGCCCAGCGGAACTTCCTTGCGGCTGAAAACCAGCAACTGCTTGGCCAGCGTGGTGCCGCGTTTGGCCGCCTCCAGAATGGCCTGCAACTCCTCCGTAGCAGTTTCCTGAACCGCTTGGTTATCAATCAACATTTGGGCGCAACACTGAACCACCGTCAGCAGATTGTTGAAGTCATGGGCAATGCCCCCGGCCAGCGTGCCGATGGCCTCCATTTTTTGCGCCTGCCGCAATTCCCCTTCCAACAACTTCTGCGTAGTCAGATCGCGGGCGATTTTCACCAGCCGGGTGACCATCCCCTGCGGGTTGATCACCGGCGAAATGGTCACTTCATAAGACGCCCCGTTTTTCCCGCAGTGAATTTCACTGACCAGAGATTGAAGCCGGGTCGGCGACCAAACCGACAGGCATTCTTCATCAGCCTGATTCAGGCATTGGAACAAATCGCGGCAATATTGTCCCTTCATGGATTCCCACGGTTGACCGGCGAGCTGGATGGCCGCTTCATTGGCGCGCAGCACCCGCATATTCAAATCCAGCACCAGCACCACATCAGTGATGGAATTGAACGTCAATTCCCAGTCCTCCTTGGCCGCCCGCGTTTCCAGCTCCTTCTGCTGCAGTTCGCGGGCGAGGGCGGCCGATTTCAACAGGTAATGCAGACGCTGAATCTCAATGGTCCAGTTAATGGGTTTGGTGGCGAAATTCGTGGCGCCCGCCTGATACGCCCGGTCGATCGAAGCCGTGTCATCCAGCGAAGTGGTCACCAGAATGGGAATGAGCGCCGCCGCCGGCAACGCGCGCAGATGCCGGCAAAATTCAAACCCATCCATGCCCGGCATGACGACATCCACCACCACAATATCCGGCAGCGTCGTCCGGGCGATGGCCAGGGCGCTGGACGCGCTGACAAAGGTCCGCACCTCGAACCCGGCCTGGTTCAAGACTTCCTCGGCCAGCATCAGGGTCGTTTCGTCGTCGTCAACCACCCAAACAACTCGCGCAGACGGTGATGATTTATCCGGCATCATGGCATTTTCCTGGGTTTCTAAACCGCTGCTGCGCCCGGACCAGCCGGCGCGGGCAACTCGCTGGCCGCCTCAAACCGGGCCAGCTCGTTCTTTAATGAGTCCACCAATTCACGGGCGGCGTTCAAATTCCCGGCCCGGCCCAGCGCTTCCAAATCCGCCGCCACCTGGCGCAGACACTCCGCCGAGACATTGGCCGCGGCGCCCTTGAGCCGGTGCGCCGAAATGGCCAGCGCGGGCGCGTCGCCGTTTTGCAGGGCGGTGACCATCGCGGTCACATCGGTATTCGCCTGCTCCCGCAATTTGGCAATCAGCTTTTCCGCCAGTTCCCGCCGACCCAGGCAACGCTCCAGCAGACTGGCATAATCGATCGGTTCCGGAACAGAAGTCGCCACCGGATCGGGGTCCGCCGGCTGTTCCAGCCATTGCCTCAGCGCCTGTGTCAATTTCTGCGGGTCCAGCGGCTTGGTCAGATAATCATCCATCCCCGCCGCCAGACAGCGGTCCCGGTCAGCCGGCGTGACGTGCGCGGTGAGCGCCAGGATGGGGATGCGCTTGGCCGCCGACCGCCGGCTTTCCTCCATCCGGATGATCTGCACCGCCCGATAGCCGTCCATTTCCGGCATCTGACAGTCCATCAAAATCAAATCAAACATTTCGCTCCGCCAGGCTTCCACCGCCTCGCGACCGTTGGCCACCCAGCGGTATTGGTAGCCCAGTTCACCCAGCCTTTCCATGGCCACTTCACGGTTGATTTCATTGTCCTCGGCCAGCAAAACCCGTCCCGCCGACGCCGCGGATGGTCCCGCCGCCGAAACGGAACGCGCGGGGATGCGGGCGGATTCCAGCTTCCCGTTGGCGGCCGTCACGATGGCGTCGTAAAGATCCGAGCGATTGGCCGGCTTGGGAATGGAGGCGGCAAATCCCGCCGCCACCATTTCCTGTTCCGAGCCGGCCCGGCTGAAGCCGCTCAATAAAACCAAGCTGGTATTGCACAGTTCGCCATCCGCTTTGATGGCGCGCGCCAGTTCCAAGCCATCCATGCCCGGCATTTTCCAGTCCAGCACCGCCACGTCGAACGGACGGCCAAAGCGCACCGCCTCGCGCAGGTTTTGCAGCGCCGCGCCGGCGGTTTCCGCGGTTTCCACCCGGCCCTGCCAGCCCCGGATATACGCCTGGCAGATTTCCCGGGCGGTGGCGCAATCATCCACCACCAGCACCCGCAACTGCCGCAAATCCAAGATCCGGGAAGTTCCCGGCCCCCCGCCCGCCGGCGCCGTTTTCAGCCGCACGGTAAACCAGAAATGGGAACCGTCGCCGGGCGCGCTTTCCACACCAATCTGCCCGCCCATGAGTTCGCAGAGTTGGCGCGAAATCGTCAGGCCCAGTCCGGTGCCGCCGTATTTCCGGGTCATGGAATTGTCGGCCTGGGCAAACGGCTCGAAGATCACGCCTTGTTTGTCCGGGGCGATCCCGCAGCCGGTGTCGCGCACTTCCAGGCGCAGCGTGGCGGCTTCCGGCGTGATTTCGACCGGCTGGCAACTCACCACGACTTCGCCGTGACTGGTGAATTTGATGGCGTTGCCGATCAGGTTGATGAGCACCTGGCGCAGCCGGGTCGCGTCGCCCAGCAGTTGCGCCGGCAACTGCTCGCTCACCCGGCAGGCGAGTTCGACGCCTTTGCCCTCGGCGCGTTCGGCAAACAGGCGCACGGCGGTGTCCACCACTTCGCCGGGCGCGAAGGCGTATTCCTCCAATTGCATCTGTCCCGCTTCAATCTTGGAAAAATCCAGCACCCCGCCGATGACCGCGAGGAGCGCTTCGGCGGCGTTCAGCGCGTTGTCCGCATAGCGCGCTTGGGGGCGGCTCAATTCCGTGCGTTGCAGCAATTGCAACATGCCGATGACGCCGGTGATGGGCGTGCGGATTTCATGGCTCATGTTGGCCAGGAACTGCGACTTGGCCTGGCTGGCCAGCTCGGCCGTCTCCTTGGCCTGCACCAGCGCGGCTTGGGTCTGCCGCCGGTGAATCGCGGCGCCGAACATGTCCGCCACGGCCTGAAAACTGTCCTGCTCCATCCGGGTCCAGTCGCGGCGCGTAAAACAATCCGCCAGGGAAAGCACGCCCCAGAGCGACTGTTCCACCATGATGGGCGCCACGAGAAAAGCCTCCACATGCCGGGCCTGCAAAATGTCGCGCGCCGCGTCATCCACCTGGAAATTCTGATTTGATATGAGCCGTCCCGTTTCCAGTTCCGCCAGCAGGGCGCCCAAATGGGTGCCCAGCAACACGACGGTGTTGTCACGGGCATTTCCCTCGGGAGCCGGACAGCCGGCAGACTCCCAGGCGCAAAACTCCTCAAATTTTGTCGCGCCGTCCGCCGTTTGAATTTTTTTTGAAAGCTGGATGCGGTTCACCGCCGACGCTTCCCCCACCCTGGCCAGGACTTCCCCGGCCACGGATTCCCAGTCGCTGGCGCCGAGGAATTTTTGCGCGGTCAGCCGCAGGCCCTGCAAAAATGAATCGCGCCGCTGGAGCGATTCGGTCATCGCGTTGATAGAGCCGGCGAGGCTGCCCAGTTCATCGCCCCGGTCCACCGTGGCGCGCGCGGCCAGATTGCCGCCGGCCACCGCTTGCACCATCCGGCGCAGCCCGAGGATGGGCTTGACCATGCGCCGGGCATAAAGCACGGACGCCAGCAAACTCAGGCCGATGCACCCCAGCGCAATGATGCCGGTGCGTTTGTAGGCCAGCGCCACGCTCTGGTTGTAGCTGCTCAGGGAAAGTCCCACATGAATCCAGCCAGATTGGACGCCGGAGTAAGCAAACGGCTGGGAGTAGTTGAACACCCGCCGCGAAAACTCCGGCTCAAAACGGATGCCCGCCACCGTCCGGCGGAGGGACGGCAGCCATTCAGCCGGCGAGTTGCTCTCGGTTCTCCAGCCGTTCGGGGCAAACACCAGCGATTCGCCATCGCTCTTGGTGACCACCAGGTAGGTCAGATCGGAATCGCCTGTCAGCAGGTCCAGGCAGTGCTCGACCACGTCGGAGGGATCGTTGTTAACCGCCGCGGTAGCCGCCACGTTTTGCAGGGAAACCGCCACTCCGTGCGCTTTGGCGGCCAGGTTTTCCTGAAAAATTTTCTTTTGCAGAGGGATCATGCCCAGGCCGAAAATTATCACCGTGAGAATCGTCACCAGCCACGACAACAAAGCCGTGCGCACGGTGATGCCCAGGCTGGTCTTCACCGGCGGCGGGTTGGTGCTGGATTCACGGTTGCCCATCGGCTGGCTTGAGATTAGACCCTCGGCCGGCGGCCGGCTTCGTCAGCAGGGCCGTGTTGGGATGATCCGTTTTTTGCCGGCTCAACTCGTCATGCTGGCGGATCAGCCTCCGCAGGTTGTCAAACGAGTGGATGTCGATCGGATCGAACCGGCGGATGCCGTAGTTGGCAAACACCTGCCGGATTTGAGGATCGTCCTGGGCGGTGGCAAACGCAAGGTGCAAGCGGGACAGCACTTCGGGATCACTGCGGCGATGGCCGCACAAGGCGACGGCCAGCATCGGTTGGGAAACGGCACGCACGGCCAGCTTTTCACGCACCTGCGGATTCAATTCGCCCATCACCTCAAAGGCGTCGCGGTTGATCACACAGGCATCCGCCTGGCCGAAAAAGACCGGCAAAACCACTTTGATGGGCTTGGAATTCACCGTGATGCTGGAGAAGAAATCGGTCAAGGGCGGCTGATCCTGCTGGAGCAACTGGGTGTCGAGCCAGAGCTTGCCAATTTCGGCCTGTTCGCCGCCATAGACCGTCAGCCGTTTTCCCCGCAGTTGAGCCAGCGCCGCCGGACCGTCTTTGCGGGTGATCAGCACCTGCTCCTCCCAGTTCGTGCTGCCGCGCCGGTAAGTGAACCAGGGAATCAAGTCTCCCGACGGTTCCAGTTTGAGATAATCCATGGACAGCAGCACCACCACATCGAACGCATGGTCACGCATGGCTTTTTCCAGTTCGGGAAAACCATCGATCAGGAAAACCCGGGGATGTTCGCTGATCGGACCGTTTTTGGTCAACGATTGCAGCCACACCTTGGCCGCCGCCAAACCGTCGGCCGGACTCATTTCGCGGAAGATTTGCGCGGAAAAAGCCACGCGCAATTCGCGCTCCGCCGGCGCCGCGTTCGTTTCTCCGGGATCGGCCGGCACGGCCTTGGCCAGCAGCACCAGGCCGAGGCAGACCGCCAACGGCCAGCGCGCAAAACGACGGGTATTGGAACGCACGGGGATCATTAATTGTTTCTTTCCGAAGCCGCAGTGCCAGCCATTGGCCGCCCGCCGATTTGTTCCAGCACCGCGGTGCCCACCAGCAGGTCCAGTTGCGATTGCAGGGCCAGGTTGTCGTAGCTGGCCTTGTCATGCTGGGCCTCCATGAGCGCCTCCATGAGCTGGGCGCGAATGACTTTTTCGGTTTCCACCAGATCATTCTCGTAAGCGCGCGTATTGAGGTCACGGCTCTCGGTGGCGGCGTTCATGGCGTCCAGGGTGGCTTGATAGGATTTCTGGGCGGCGATCAATCCGAGAAACGCATCCTTGATCTGCAATCCGATGCCTTCCTGGAGCAGGATTTGTTCTTCCTTGATCTGGGCGACGCGGGCCTTGGTTTCGGCCACTTTGTTTTTGGTGAGGAAACCGCTGAACAGGGGAATTTCCACGCCGGCACCCACCGTCCAGCCTTCCTTGTTGGCATCCGTCGCCAGGCCGGCACTGTAATGATTCCACCAACGGTGCAGTTCGCCGGTCAAAGCCACTTTGGGATAATAGCCGCTTCGGGCGGCGCGCACCGCGCCTTCCGCCGACCGGATGCCCGCCTCGACCTGATTCCAGTCGGGATTAAACTGGTAACTGTCGGCCACGAGCGCGTCCAAATCTCCCTTGAACGGATGGTAAGGCAGTTCTTTTTCCGCCGGCTGCACGCTGGAATTCCAGGACAATCCCATCGTGTTGGCCAGGGCCGAGCGGGCCATGGCCTCGTTTTTTTCCAGCAAAGCCACCATGGAACGCAGCGATTCCACCATCACCTTGTTGTCCAGCCAGTCGGTTTTCTTGACCGTGCCGCTGCCTTCTTTATACATCGTTTCGGTCAGGCCCAGCGTGGCCTCCATCCGTTCCAAAGCGTCCTGGCCGATTTTATGCAGCCGCCCGGCCAGCACCGCCCCGTAGTAAAAGCGTTTGACGCTGTCGGTGATTTCCAAGTCGGTGCGCCGGGATTCCTGTTTCATCATCTCCACCAGGCCGGCGGTTTGCTCGCGCAAGCCCTGGCGCATCCCGCCATCATACAGCAGCCAGGTGACGTTCACGCTGCCCACAAAACTATCGGGGTCCATCACTTTGACATCCTGGGCGGGAACCGCTGTGGTTTGCGCGGGCGTGCTGACGGGAAGCGAAACCGCATTAGGCCCCAGCACACCAGCGGGAACCGTGATTACCGCCGTGCCAGCCGGCGTTTGAATCTGGCGGGCGGGAAAGAGGAAATCCGGCGCTTCATCCAGGCGTTGATAACCCGCCTTGCCGGCGATCTGGGGCCAGTAGCCCGCCAGCGCCTGCCGGTGCTGCGCCTCCGCCATGGCCACGGCGAACCGCGAGGCCGGCCGGCGATGATTTTGGCTCAACGCCATGGCCAGACATTTTTCATACGAAAGGCACAAAACCGTTCCGCTGCCCAGCCGGTCGGCAAACGGCGAATTCGTCGCCGCCGGGGCACCGGCCGCCACGCGCAGGGAAATAATGACCGCCATGATCGCAAATCCCGCAGTGAATTTCTGGATCATGTTTACTCGCAAAAAAATGTTCATTAATGGTTTCAGCTTTCTGACGGGCCGGCACAGAACCGCTTCCGGCTTAAAAAAGTGTCGCGCCGGCAGGAACCAGATGCGCATCCCCACCGACAAACACTGGCAAACCGTTTCGACAAAAGCGGCGGCCAGCACCGGATCACGGATAACACCCGTTTCGCCTGCAACGGACAACCTGAAGGCAAACACAGTGTCGCTTTCGCATTCGGCGAAACGGGAAATTTCTTTAGAAATTAAGCGGAAAAAATGAGGAATCCGAATGAGACAAAACACCGAATCGTCTAGTTTCCAACTGTTTGCAGAAACATCGCTACCGGGCAATCCAACCGCCGCCAACCACCAGATCGGCCTGATAAAACACCGCCGCCTGCCCCGGTGTAATAGCCCGCGCCGGCGCGTGCAGTTTCACTTGCACGCGATTCCCATCCAACGGCATCACCGTGGCCGGCGCGCCGGGATGATTATATCGAATTTTGGCGGTGACTTCGATCGCTTCGGTGAGCTGGGGAAACGGATGCCAGTTGCACCGTTCCGCGATGAATTCATCACGGTCAAGGGCGGCATCGTCACCAACCACGACACGGTTGTTTTCGGCATCCAGTTCCACCACATAAACCGGCTTGGGCGTGGTGATGCCCAGTCCTTTGCGCTGACCAATGGTGTAAAATTCGATGCCGTCGTGCTGACCCAACACGCGACCGTGCAGATCCACGATGTCGCCGCGATGCTGCTGCACCAGGTTCGCCTGCTGGAGAAAGCCGCCGTAGTTGTTGTCCGGCACAAAGCAGATTTCCATGCTCTCCTCCTTGTCGGCCGTTTTCAACTGACAGGCCCGCGCCACCTCACGCGTGTCGCTCTTGGTCTTTTCACCGAGAGGAAAAAGCGTGCGGGCAAGTTGATCCTGCCGGAGCGAAAACAGAAAATAACTTTGATCCTTGCGCGGGTCGCGTCCGCGTTTGAGCAGGTGACGTGAACCGTCGGCATTTTTCTCGATGCGCGCGAAATGGCCGGTGGCGATGAACTCCGCGCCGAGCTGATCGGCCCGGTCGATGAGCCGGCCAAATTTCAGGTTTTGATTGCACATGACGCACGGATTGGGCGTGCGCCCGGCCTTGTATTCATCCGCAAAATACTGGATGACGTGTTTTTGGAAATCCGCCGATTCGTCGATGAGATAATAGGGAATGCCGAGTTTGTGGGAAACGCCGCGCGCATCCGTCACCGCCTGCGGACCGCAGCACTTGTCCTCCGCGCGGTTCACACAATCCTGCGGCCAGAGTTTCAGGGTGATGCCGATAACCTCGAAGCCTTGTTCGATCAACAACGCCGCCGTGGCGGAGGAATCGACTCCGCCGCTCATGCCACAGACCACGCGTATTTTGCTTTGCGTCAACACGGTCAGCCATTATAGGGCAAACCGGCGTGATCGCAAACCATCAGTTAGGGGGAGTTTTCCGGCGCGGCCGGCGGCGGCAACAGTTCTGCAGCCACAACCGCCAGACCAGCCAGAAGGCTTCATTGATGATGCCGCCCGCCATTTTGGATTGCCCGGCGGTGCGATCGGTAAAGGTGATCGGCACTTCCGCCACGCGATACCCTTCGCGCCACAAGCGGTTGGTGATTTCGATCTGAAAGCTGTAACCGTTGGAATGCACGGCCTGATCCATGATGGCCTGCAAGGCGCGGCGGCGAAAACATTTGTAACCGCCGGTCGGATCAGTGAACGGCATGCCGGTCACGAGCCAGACATAAACCCCGGCGCAACGGCTCAACAGCAGCCGGCTCAACGGCCAGTTGAGCACGCGCACGCCGCCGGTGTATCGAGAACCCAAAACCAGGTCGGCCTGTTCCGCCTTTTTCAAAAAGTTGGGGATTTCATCCGGGTCGTGGGAAAAATCACAATCCATCTCGAAGACGAATTCATAATTTTTCTCCAACGCCCATTTGAATCCGGCGAGATACGCGCGGCCGAGTCCTTCCTTGCCGGCACGGTGCAAGACTTGAACCCGCGAATGTTTGGCGGCCAGCATGTCGGCAATTTTGCCGGTGCCATCCGGCGAATTGTCATCCACCACCAGCACATCCACCGCCACAGGCAGCGAAAGGAGTTTGGCCACCATTCGCTCGAGATTTTCCCGCTCGTTGTAGGTGGGCAAAAGGATGACTGTTTCGTTCATGCGGCGCGCAGATGTTTCCGCAAATTTCCCCGCAAAACAAGCGGGAATTCATCAGCGCACCGCCTCCAAGCGAAGGAACAGCGCCGGCTGGTCGCCGACTGGAACAGCGAATTTCATTAGGGCATTCGTGCCCGGCACCGGATCGCCAAAAGGCTCCCACTCGATCAAGTTGGTGGAGCTATACGCCTGATACGCCACACCCGGAACCCCCGTCCAGATCAGCCAAGTGTTGTCCAGCACGCTCGAAGCGAGCTTGGGCGCCACGGTTGGCACCAGCAAATAATTTTGGCCGGTGATGGAAGCCGTCACGTTGGAATAGGTCAGCGCAGCGGGCACAAACAGGTTGACCTGTTAACCAAACTCCCGTCCTCCAAACCGCCTTCCGTTACAGCGCCGCTGCCAGCGAACTACACCGCCGCCTCGACTTCAAAACCGATCGCGCCAGTGTTCGCCGGTGGGCCTTGGCTAACAAGCTCGCCCCAGACACGCGATACAAAACTCCGCGCAAACCCGTTAAACGCTGGCAGGTCCGTGATCTGGGCGCGCCCTGGCAATATGCCGCCACCCCACATCCCTTTCTGTCCAACTCCCACGACCAACAAGTCATGCTCGATTTATTGGATGATGCCACCCGCCCCAAAACGTTCCGTGTTGCGCCCGGTCCCAAACTGTCCTTGCTGGCCCTTCGTCTGGAGCCGGCAAACCAACGTCCGCGTCGGTGACGACGGCAAAGTCCCCGTCGGCTCCCAACGCCAATCCATCGATCCACCACCGCGTTCCAAGGTCATCCGCTGCTTGCGTCCCGCCAAGCCCCTGCGCCAAACCCATCGTCCCGCCCCATTGTCCAGTCTGTTAGCCTGGCCTCCTTTTGCTCGCACGCAAATGTCTCCTTTTGAAAACAACACGACAGACTGGAAAAGATTCATTGCCAGCGGAAATGCACCGGCATAGTTTGGCCCGATGTTTGCATCGTTGATCACCGATTTCGTGAACATCGGCTATTTGATTCATCATCCCTGGCTGTTGCTGGTGTTTGTGTTTCAATTGTGGATGTTTATCGACGCCCTGCGCCGTCAGGAATGGCTGTGGAGCGTATTCATCTTCATCGGCTTCGGGCTGTCGGCCATCCTGTATTATTTTCTGGTTTACCGTGCGGCGGCCCCCGAAGCCACGCAAGGTTTTGAACTGCCCGGCGCTCAAAGCCGTCGTCGCATCAAGGAACTGCAAACGCAAATTCATCATCTCGACAACGCCTACCATCATTTTCAGCTCGGGGATGTTTACTTTCAACGCGGCAAATTTTCCGAAGCCGAGAAATGTTATCGGGCCGCCTTGGAACGGGAACCCAACGACATCGACGCCCGCGCGCACCTCGGCCAATGTCTGCTGCGCCAGAAACGCCCGGCGGAGGCGCGTCCGCTGTTGCAAGCCGTCTGCCAGGAAAATTACAAACACGATTACGGGCATTCCCTGATGGCCTATGCGGAAGCGCTCACCGCGTTAAATGAAACCGAGGCCGCCTTTGAAGTCTGGCAGCATGTGGTGCAAAATCACTCCTACGCCCGCGCGAAGGTGCAGTTTGCCGAGATGTGCCTGGCCAGAAACCAACCGGAGCCGGCGCGCGAACAGCTCAATGAAGTGATCAAAGACGACGCCCACGCGCCGAGTTTTCAGCGGCGGCGCGACCGCGTCTGGGTGCTGCGCGCGCGCCTGTTGCTCCGGCAACTGGGTTGATGGTCAGCGCGAAAAGGCCAGATACGGAAAGCCCAGAACCGGCAGCAGCAAAACCACCAGCATCGCCAAGATGCCCTTGCCCCGGGCCTGACACAACTTCACGCAAAGCACGATGTAGAGCACCTCCCCGACGAGCGGAATCAACAACACCAGAAACCACCAGCCGGACATTTGTGCGGCCCGAAACAACGGGATGACATTTAAAATGGGAGCCCAAATGAGCAGCCCCGGCCGCATGCCGCATTTTTCGCAGATGCGTTTATTGCAGTAACAAAAGAACAAATAAACCATCAGGGAAATGACCAAGACCCCGGCCACCAATCCGCCACCCAAAGCGATGTTAAATATCTGCTGCAAATTATGGTTCATGTTTTAATCTGATGCCTGGCCTTACGCTGGAATTCCGTTCAGAACAACCCGGACGTTGCCGATGTTATTGTCAAAACCGCCGGTAAATGCAAGGTAATTTGCCCGCCGGGTTCCACGCTTTTGCCTTTTGCCTACTGTGCGTTTCTCTTATCCTGCGAGCATGTCAGGAATCATCGCCATCGTTGGTCGTCCGAATGTCGGCAAATCCGCGCTGTTTAATCGCATTGCCGGCAAGCGCATTGCCATTGTGCATGACATGCCGGGCGTGACGCGGGACCGCGTTACCGCCGAAGTCGAATGGCAGGGACATCCATACACTTTGATGGATACCGGCGGCATCGGCCTGATGCGGCGCGAAAAGTCGAACGACCTCATCGTCAAAGCCGCCGTGGATCAGGTGGAACTGGCAATTGAAGCGGCGCACGCCATTATTTTTGTGGTCAATGTCATGGATGGAATCGTGCCGCTGGATCTGGAAGTGGCCCAACGCTTGCGGAAAAGCGGCAAGCCGGTTTTTGTGGCGGTCAACAAAGTGGATAACTTCAACTACGAAAGCCAGGTCACGGAATTCGCCCGGCTCGGATTTCCAAAAGTCTTTCCGGTGACGGCCATTCACGGCAATGGCATTCCGGTCCTGATGCAAGCCGCGCTGGCCATGTTGCCGGCGGCCCCGATTGCCGAAGCGGCTTCGGAAGCTGAGGCGGACAACCAGGAAAATGTTGATGATGGTGAAAAATCCGGGGAAAAACCGGAACGCCGAGGTCCGCTCAAAATCGCCATCGTTGGCCGGCCCAACGTCGGCAAATCATCAATCATCAATGCGCTGACGCATTCCGAGCGGGTCATCGTCACGCCGGTTGCGGGGACCACCCGCGATTCCATTGACGTGCCGTTCGAGGTGGAAACCGACGGCGTTCGCCAAAAATATATTCTCATCGACACCGCCGGCATGCGCAAAGCCCGACGCGTGGATGACACGGTCGAATTTTTCAGCGTGCAGCGCTCGGAAGATTCGATTGCGCGCAGCGACATCACGCTCCTGGTGATCGACGCCGAAGCCGGCATCACCGAGCAGGACAAGAAAATCGCCGACGTCATTGTGGAGCAACGCCGCGCCTGTATTATCGTCATCAACAAATGGGATCTCTTTGACCAGCCGGTCCGCTCCGCGCGGGAAAAGGAAATACAGAAGCGCAATGAAAAGCGCCGCACCGAAGGCCAGGCCAAAGACCTGACCACGCTGGGTGAATTTGGCCAATGGGTCCAGGAAAAACTGTTCTTTCTGGATTACGCGCCGGTGATTTTCACCTCGGCCAAATCCGGCTTTCATTTGCCCCGGCTGCTGGAAGCCGTTCGTTATCTCGCCGCACAATTGCAACAGAAAATTCCAACGTCGGTCTTGAATCGCACTTTGCATGACGCCGTGGAGCGTCGCCAGCCAATCAGCAGTCAGGGGCATCGATTGAAGTTTTACTACGCCACGCAAGTGCGGCAGGCACCGCCGACCTTTTTGCTGTTCGTCAACAACGAAACGCTTCTGAGCGATCAATACAAAAAATATCTGGCGGGCGAAATGCGCGCCGCCTTCGGCTACGAAGGCTGCCCCATTGTGCTGGCGCCGAAAGCACGGCCCAAAACCGTCGAGTCCAAACGCAAGTTCCGCCCCACCGAAAAGCCGCAAAAATCTTCGGAGCACAAGCCCCGTCACCGATCTCGCATCGGCGGCTTGTCCCGGCGGCCAAATCGGAAGCGCTAACCGTTTGCCAAAGTCACAATAAGCTGCGACCGGACTGGAGATCTCGCCCGATTCGAAAGCAAGATTTTGGGCAATTCATCGCTGGCCTTACGCCGTTAAACAAACTACTTTTTCCGCCATGTTAAACCTGACGAAACCGGAAGTCATTCTCACCCACGAAAGCGATCTGGACGGTTTTGTCGCCGGGTTGTTGTTGCAACGGCTGGCCAAAAAGCTCCACGGCAACACTGTTCCCATTCAGGCTTACCACTACAATTATTGGAAACAGCGGGATCTTCGCGAAACCCATGCCTGGGTGACGGATTTTACGTTTGAATCGCGGTTGGACAAGCCGGGCTGGCTGGTGGTGGATCATCATGTGACCGCCGCGCCCGCGAAAAACGCGCAGTTCATTCATGACGTCAACAAGTCCGCCGGGCTGCTCTGCTATGAACTGTGCCAGCAACACGGCCTGGGTTCGCCAGCGCTGGATCGGCTGGTGAAACTCAATGACGTGGCGGATTTGTTTTTGGAAAACGATCCCGATTTTGAAATCGCCGGGGATTACGCCGGACTGGTCAAAATTTATTCCTTTTGGACACTGCACACGCTCATTGGCGGCGAGCTGGAAAACCTTTTAAACCACCCGCTGCTGGAAGTCATGGCCGTGAAACGGCGGGTGGAAGATCCGATCGGCTACGAATGGAGCCAGCGGCATGTCCAGGAAGTCTCCCCCGGCGTTGGCTTCGTCGATAATCTTATCGGCAACACCAACCAGATCGTGCATCAACTGCTGGAGCGAAAGGCCACAAAATACTCCGTGCTCGTGACGTTGTTTCGCCGTTCCAACTCCATTTTTGCCAGCTTTCGCAGCCGCCATGGCGAGGCCCTGAAATTCGCGGAAAAGTTTCAAGGCGGCGGACACGTCAACGCGGCGGGAGCCATCTTGCCCAAGTCAGTGCGAACGATCGAAGATGGCGTGGTGTTCCTCCGGCAAATGTTGAACGTTAAAACGGAGCCGGCTTTGAACAATCTGGAGAGCTTGTTCGCCCAGATTGATCTGGGAAAATAGCTTGGCGCAGGATGCCGGAGGCCCCCGGCTTGAAACTGAAATTCGCCCAAACTCTTATGTTGTGAGTCCACCGCCAAACACATTTTGGGAAATAACCCATGCTGGCGGAGAACGGTGGATTCAAACCCTAGTATCCACTTGCAAAGACAAGCGTAATAACAAAAGATGGGGGCATGGCCCGACCCGCGACCCCCATCGAACTCACCTCAACCGAACGGACGCAACTGGAAAGCTGGCTGCGTCAACCCAAACCCAAACCCGTTTTGCGGAACGGGCGCGCATTATTCTGTGGGCGGCCGCGGGCTTGAGCAATCAAGCCATCGCCCAACGTCTGGACACCCGCTGCGCCCGCATCAGCAAATGGCGCGTCCGCTTTGACCAGGAACGGCTGGCCGGTCTGGCCGATGCTTTCCGACCGGGACGGGCGCCCATTTACAACGCAACGACGCGGGAACGGTTGCTGGCGCAACTGGATGAGGCTCCCCCAAAAGGGCAGGCCCTGTGGACCGGTTCGCTGCTGGCCCAAGCGCTGGGCGATGTCAGCACGCATCAGGTCTGGCGGGAGCTGCGTGCATTAGGCATCCGTTTGGCGCGCCGCCGAAGCTGGTGCGTGTCTACCGACCCGGAATTTGCGCGGAAAGCCGCCGACATTGTGGGGCTGTATCTGGCGCCGCCCGACAACGCCCTGGTCTTTGCCGTGGAGGAAAAACCCTGCCTTCAGGCCTTGGAACGCCAGCAGGGATGGTTGCGCCTGTCCAGCGGCCAGGCCTTGAGCGGTTTTCAAC
>JAKALA010000099.1 GCA_021813325.1 bacterium
GGAACACGCGCCATGACACCGATGGCCAGCGTTTGCAAAGGTTTATCGGATGGATCGCAGGCAAACGCTTAACCTATCGCCACGTCTCCCAACCTTTATGCGTTCGTTAAGTATACAAGCCCGGGGAAAAGTGTGGCCGGTTCATGCCACGTGCTTTTGCGTTCGCGCATTGGTATCGTTTTGGCCGTCCATGAATTTCGTTACACTCCGCCATGCGCATTGGGTTTTAAATGGCGCGGAACGTGGCTGAGTTTTACGGTAAAAAATTTTATGAAAGCAATCTCCCGCTCTCGATCCACGGCGGCGCTCCTGCTGGCAGCGCTGTTTGCCCTGGCCAACTGCACGCTTCCTCCGGCCCGCGCGGCGGTGCCGCGCCCGGAACATCCGCGGCCGGACGCCTACCGCGCGAATTGGGCCACCCTCAACGGCGAATGGCAGTTTGAGATCGACCAGGCCGGCGATGGCGAAGCGCGCGGACTGATTTCCGGGAAAGATTTATCCGGCAAAATCACCGTGCCGTTCTGCCCGGAAAGCAAACTCTCGGGCGTGGGCCATTATGGCATGATGACCAACGTCTGGTATCGCCGGACGTTTGAAGTGCCAGTGGGCATGCGCAGCCAGCGGGTTTTGCTGCATTTCGGCGGCGTGGACTTCAAAACCTGGGTCTGGCTCAACGGCGAACTGGTGGGCACGCACACGGGGGGCGATGTCTCGTTCAGTTTCGACATCACGTCCTTCCTCCGTCCCGGCAGCAACGAGCTGGTGGTGCGGGCCTTTGACGACACGGCCAGCGGCAAACAGCCAACGGGCAAACAAACCCATACCGTCAGCGAAGGTTGTGTTTACACGCGGACGACCGGCATCTGGCAGCCGGTGTGGCTGGAAGGCGTGGGTTCCTCCTACGTGGACAGCTTTTCCGTGGTGCCGGACCCGGATCGTTCCCGCGTGTTGATCGATGCCTCGGTCAGCGGCGCCCCGGGCGATTTGACGCTCACCGCCGAAGCCTTTGCCAACGGCAAACTCGCAGGTTCGGATACGCGCCCCGCCGCCTGGCATGACAACCGGCTGGTGGTCGATCTCAGCGAAAAGAAATTGTGGGAACCCGGCGCCCCGTTTCTCTATGACCTCCGGTTCACTCTGAAGCGGGACGGCAAAACCGTGGATGAAGTCGCCAGTTACTTTGGCTTGCGCAAGGTGGAAATCCAGGGCCGCGCGATTTTGATCAATCATAAACGTGTTTTCCAACGCCTGATTCTGGATCAAGGTTTTTATCCTGACGGCATCTGGACGGCGCCCTCCGATGCCGAATTGAAAGCGGACATTGAGCGTTCCATGGCGGCCGGGTTCAATGGCGCGCGCCTGCATCAAAAGGTGTTTGAACCGCGTTTCCTCTATTGGGCGGATAAACTGGGCTACCTCGTTTGGGGCGAATTTCCGAACTGGGGTTTCAATTACAAACCCGAGAACTACGCGAATTACATCAATGAATGGACGGAGGTATTGCAGCGCGATCACAATCACCCGGCCATCATTGGCTGGTGTCCGTTCAATGAATCCGGCGGCGAGGCCGGCGAACTTCAACAAATCATCTGGAACGAAACCCGGGCCATTGATCCCACGCGCCCGGTGCTGGAGACCAGCGGCTGGACGCATACCATTCCGCAGGCGGAAGTGCGCGATGCCCACGATTACAACCAAGTGCCCGCCTCGTTCAAGCAGCGCTGGATGGATTTCTTTGCCAACGGCGGCGATACCTTGCGGGTGCCGGCGCGATATGGCGTTTCCACCGCCAGTGCGAACAAGGACATCGGCGTGCCGTTCATGGTCAGCGAATTCGGCGGCATTGGCTGGAACACGGAAGGCGGCTGGGGGTATGGCTCCGGCCCCAAAACGCTGGAGGAATTCTATGCCCGCTACGATGGCCTGTGTTCGGCCCTGCTCGACAACCCGGACATTTTCGGCTTTTGTTACACGCAGTTGACCGATGTGGAACAGGAGCACAACGGGCTTTATTATTACGACCGCCGGCCCAAGTTTGACTTGAAGCGCCTGCACGATTCCACCGCGCGCGAGGCCGCCTACGAAAAAATCGGCCCCACCACCCCGCCACCCAAAATTGTGGCGCATGACTGGAAAGTGCTGGTCGGCGCGGCCCAAGATGGCGCCCTGGCCAAGCCATATCATTCCACCACGGAAAAACCCGCCGATAACTGGAACGACCCGTCCTTCAGCGACGCGGCATGGTCCAGCGGTTTGGCGCCGTTTGGCAATGGCTTGCCGGGCGTCCGCACGGCCTGGAAATCCGATGACATCTGGCTGCGTCAAAATTTTGAAAACAGCCTTGGCGCCATCAAGGCGGCGGCGCTGGTGATCAATCACGACGACGATTGCGAAGTGTTCGTCAACGGCCAGTCCGTCTGGCGGCACCCGGGCAATTCCGCCGGTTACGAAGCGTATGACGTCACCAAGGCGCTCCAGAAAGCCTTGCAGAAAGGCGCCAACACCCTGGCCATTCACACCTACCAAAATGGCGGGGCCCAGTTCATTGATCTGGCTTTGCTGGTGGATTGAGCCGGCGTTCCGTCCGCGATTTGACACGGGCCGCCTGTCGCTGACGGGCGGCCTTTGCTTTTCGTTTGTGGCCACTTCATGCCACCTGACTTCCTTAACGATTAAGATAGGATAATCCTTGAATCTGATACTGATCCGCCTGTTCTGGCAAAACGTCATGAACAGTGGCGGTCTTTACGTCACAATACAAATGAACCACATTGGAAAAACTATTTGTCGAGCCGCCCTGGCAATCGGCCTGCTCGCCTCTTTGCAATCATTCAACGCCACGGCCCAGGCGTTGCGCCCCCCGTCCGTGCCGCTGGTCAGTTGCGATCCCTATTTCAGTATCTGGTCGCCGGCGGATAAACTGACGGATACGGACACCACGCACTGGACCGGCAAGCCGCAGCGCCTGACAAGCTCCGTGCAAATTGACGGGCAAACCTTCCGCGTCATGGGCAAGGAACCCGTCGGCACGCCCGCGCTCGATCAAACCCAGTTGCAGGTGCTGCCGACCCGGACGATTTACACCTTCGCCGGCGCCGGAGTGAAACTGACCCTCACTTTCATGACGGCGGCATTGCCGGAAGACATTGACATTCTTTCGCGGCCGGTGACCTACGTGACCTACGCGTTCGAATCCACCGATGGCAACAAACACGACGTGGCCTTTGATTTTTCGGCCAACGGCGAAATCACCGTGAACGAAGGCCAGCAGCAAGTCGTGACCGCGCCGGTCAAGCTGCGCGGCCTGACCACGCTGCGCATCGGTTCCAAGGACCAGCCGATTCTGGCCAAGAAAGGCGACGATCTGCGCATCGACTGGGGCTATCTCTATCTCAGCGCCAAAGCTTCCGCGGCCAACGGCACGTTGAACGCGGGCGAAGCTGCGCCGGTCGCGGGATCCTCGGTTGAAGCCACCCTGAAATTCACCCCGTTCAAGGTGGGTTTCAAGCCCGTTTCCCGCTGGCTGCTGCTGGCGTATGACGACCTGTATTCCATCCAATACATGAAGAAAAATCTGCGTCCGTATTGGCGCCGCAACGGCTGGGAAGCCGCCGATCTGCTGAAGGCCGCGGTGAAGGATTATGCCTCGCTCGTGAAGCGTTGCACCAAGTTTGACACCGAAATGATGGCGGATCTGACCCGTGCCGGTGGCGCCAAATACGCCGCCATTTGCGCGCTCGCCTATCGTCAATGTTTCGCCGCCGGCAAGTTTGTGGCCGATGCCAACGGCCAGCCGATCCAGTTCTGCAAGGAAAACCACTCCAACGGCTGCATCGGCACGTCCGACGTGTTTTATCCCATGGCCCCGCAATTCCTGCTGCTCGGCCCGTCGCTGGCCAAGTCCTTCATCGTGCCGTTCATGGAATACGCCGCGAGCGACCGCTGGAAATTCCCGTTTGCGCCGCACGACCTCGGCACCTATCCGCAGGCCAACGGCCAGGTTTATGGTGACGGCGAACGGGGCGTGAACAATCAGATGCCGGTGGAAGAATCCGGGAATTTGCTGATCCTCATCACGGCCATCGCGGAGATGGACGGCAACACCAGCTTCGCCGACCGTTACTGGCCGCAACTGGAAAAATGGGCGGCCTACCTGAAAGAAAAAGGGTTCGATCCGGAAAATCAACTTTGCACCGACGACTTTGCCGGCCATCTCGCCCACAACGTGAACCTGAGCGCCAAGGCCATTTGCGGCCTGGCCTGTTTCGGCAAACTCTGCGAAATGCGCGGCGACAAGGCCACGGCGGCGGAATATGCCCGGACCGCCAAGGAATTCGCCCAGCGCTGGGTGCAGGCCGCCGACAGCGGCGATCATTACCGCCTCGCGTTCGACAAGCCCGATACTTGGAGCCAGAAATACAACGCCACCTGGGACCGCATACTCGGCCTGAACCTGTGGCCGGCCTCAACCTGGCTCAAGGAAATGGCTTTCTACAAAAAGGTGCAGAATAAATACGGTCTGCCGCTCGACAGCCGGAAGAACTACACCAAGCTCGACTGGACGCTGTGGACGGCGACCCTTACGCAGAATCGCGATGACTTCGAAGCCTTGGTCGCTCCGGTTTACCGGTTCTTGAACGAAACGCCCGATCGTTCGCCCATGACCGACTGGTATCAAACCAAGGACGCCCGCAAGGTGGGCTTCACCGCGCGTCCCGTGGTGGGCGGTGTGTTCCTGCAAATGCTGTATGACAAGGCCGTCTGGCACAAGTGGGCCAGACGCGACCGCACGCACGCCGCCAACTGGGCGCCCATGCCCGTCCCGCCCAAGGTCATTTCCGTGGCCCCCGCCGCCGACAAGGCGGCCCAAACGTGGCGCTACACCACCAGCGAGCCGGGCGCCGGCTGGATCCAGCCGGATTTCAATGATGCTGCATGGTCCGAAGGCCAATCGGGCTTCGGGACCGTGGACACTCCCGGTGCCGTGGTGAACACCAAATGGGATTCCTCCGACATCTGGCTGCGCCGCGATTTCACATTGACCGGCGATCAGTTGAAAAACGTCCAGGGCTGGCTGCATCATGACGATGACGCGAAAGTTTACATCAACGGCGTGCTCGCGGTGGATGCCGGCGGTTATGCCAGCGAATATGAAAACGTGGCACTGACGCCCGCCGGTCAGGCGGCGTTGAAGCCCGGCAAAAATGTCGTGGCCATTCACTGCCACCAGATTCACGGCGGCCAGTTCATCGATTTCGGCTTCGTCCGTCTGGAAATGCCGGCCCGGTAAAAACTCATCCGGGCGGCCGCTTTGCCGCGGTCGCGCGCAATCCACTCTCAAACACCGGTGCCGTCGGTTTTCCGATGGAGCCGGTGTTGTTTTTGCCAACCGCCGCGCCATCTGTTAGGGCTGAGTCAATTGGCGGAATCTTGCCCGGCGATTTTGCCGGTTTCCGCCGTTTGAATTTGTCCGATAAAAATCGCAACTGCGGCTTGCGTCGCGACGGTTGTCAGCGTTAGTGTGGAAGCGCATTTCAACAAAGGTTTAAATTTTATGTCACAGACGGGCCGTCAATCCATCAACATCAGCAAGGTGTTATGCGTCATTCTCGGCGGCGGACAGGGCACGCGCCTGTTCCCGCTCACGAAAGACCGCGCCAAGCCGGCGGTGCCGCTCGCCGGCAAATACCGGATCGTGGATATCCCGATTTCCAACTGCATCAATTCCCGCTTCCGGCGCATCTACGTGCTGACCCAGTTCAATTCCACCTCGCTGCACAGCCACATTTCGCGCACCTACAAGTTCGACCAGTTTTCCGCCGGGTTCGTGGAAATTCTCGCCGCCCAGCAGACCTTCAACAACACCTCCTGGTATGAAGGCACCGCCGACGCCGTGCGCAAAAATCTGGTGCACTTCATGAACCACGATTTTGATTATCTCCTCATTCTCAGCGGCGACCAGCTTTACCGGATGGATTTGCAGGAAGTCATCGAACAGCATCGCGACACCAATGCCGAGATCACCGTGGCCACCCTGCCGGTCAAGGCCGCCGACACGCCCGCCCTCGGCATCATGCAGATTGACACCTCCGGGCGCGTGACCAAATTTTTGGAAAAGCCCAAGAATCCCGCCCTGCTGGAACCGTTCAAAATGCCCGCCGAAATCCGCGAACAGGCCGGCATTGCGCCCGGCGACGACTTGTATCTCGCCTCCATGGGCATTTACGTGTTCAACCGCAAAGTCATCACCGAGCTGCTGGACAACCCGCTGTCGGACTTTGGCAAGCACATCATCCCGCACGCCATCAACACGCACCGCGTCTATTCCTACGTGTATCAGGGCTACTGGGAGGACATCGGCACCATTCGCAATTTCTTCGAGGCCAACCTCGACATCGTCAGCGAACTGCCGCGGTTCAACTTCTTTGACATGAGCGCGCCGATCTTTTCCCGCCCGCGCTACCTGCCCGGCTCCAAGATCAACGGCGCCGTGGTGGATCATGCCGTCATTGCCGACGGCTGCATCATCAACCGCGCCCGCATCACCAACAGCGTCGTGGGCCTGCGCACCCTCATCGGCGAAAACACCGAACTCAACCGCGTGGTCATTCTCGGCAGCGACTATTTTGAATCCATCGCCTCAGTGCAACGGCACGAAGAAGCCGGAATGCCCCGCATCGGCATCGGCGCCGGTTGCCAGATCGAAAACGCCATCATCGACAAGAACGCCCGCATCGGCAACGGTGTGAAAATTTCGCCCGCCGGCAAGCCGGACAACCTGGACCACGAGCGTTATTACATTCGCGATGGCATCGTGATCATTCCCAAAGACGCCGTCATTCCAAACGGCATGGTCATTTAGCGCCCCACCCCTAGGGCGTGTTAACACAAATACGCAGAGCCTCAAAAATGAGTGCCAAGACGATGAAGTCGGAGAATCGAACATCGAGCTTGTCAAATCGTAAATAGCCCTATGATCCCAGGGGACAGTCCAAGGTCATTCGCTCCAAAAAAACACCAAAGCCTTATACCCATTTTGCGCCTCCCTCGCGCTTTTGCCCGGAAATTAACACGATTCGTTCACCCAATCACCCTTCGGGCACGACACTGAAATTATTTCCATAATTTTCCGCCGATGAAGGCCGTTGCCTGGCCGCCGGTTTACCCGGAATGCCGCAGCAACCAAACGATGTGCCAAACCATGTAGCTGATCACGCTTAAAGCCACGGTGATTCCCGCGATGCGTAGCCAATGATCCAGGGTCTTGATTTTTTGTTCCCGGCTGGGCGCGTGTTTGCCGAATTCAAAGGCCAGCAAGGCGCTGGTCAATTCTTCGGCGTCTCGGAAGCGGAGGCGCGGGTTTGTGCGGCAGGCCCGGAGAATAATTTTATTGAAACGGATCAGGTCCTGATCCTCGATGGTGGGACGCAGGTCGGCGGGCAATTCGGGGTAATCAAACCGGTCTTTGCCCGTGCTGATTTCGTAGAGCACCTTGCCCAGCGCATAAATATCGGAACGCACGGTTCCCTGGCCTTCGGGCGGGATGTAGCCTTCGGTGCCCACATGCGAACTGGGTTTGAACATTTCGGTGACCAGCCCGGCATCCACCAGTTTGGGAAAACCATTGATGAAAATGATATTGGCCGGTTTGACGTCCCGGTGGATCAGTCCTTGCCGGTGCAGGAAACCCAGGGCGGACGCGATGGGCACGCCCACCCGGATGCATTCGCCAACCGGCCGGCGCCGGCGGGTTGACAAATCGCAAGCGAGAGTCCGGGGTTGATACCGGTCAGGATTGATGTGCGGACCGGTGGCAACGTCATCCGCCAGCTCCATCACACAATAAAAGAAATCGCCGGTGGGATCGCCGCCCACTTGGAGCACATCCACCAGCCCGTCATGTTGCCGGGAAAGCGGTTCAAATTTGACCAGGCCATGAAGTTCGTCTTCGAACGGCTTGTGCAGGGCAAACGACCTTCGGTAAATGATCTTTACCGCGCGATAGGTTCCCAAGGTGGTCCGCGCCAGCCACACTTGCCCGCCGCTGCCCGCCCCGATGCGCCGCAACAGTTGATGATCCGCGACCTTGGGCACGAACTCCGGTTGACCGGCCGGGTTGTCGGAAGCAGTCATGAAAGATGGTTGCCCTGGTTTTCCAGCCGGTGGATTTCCTTTTTGATCAAGGCGCTGACGCGGAATTTTGCCAGATAAACCCGGGCGGCGTTTGTTCCGAGGGTGTGAGCGACTTTGGCCACGGGCCATTGTTTCAGGACGTAGAGGTCAAACATCTGATAATATTCTTCCTTGACCTGTTTCCGGATGTTTTCGAGCGCCACAGCCATCAAATTGACCCGCCATTCGTTTTCCCAGACCGATTCCTCCTCGGACGTTGACGGGATGCTGGCAAGGTCTGGCGGCGGGTCGGTTTTCCCGGCCAAATTCCCCGCTCCAAGCTGAAGATCCGTGCGTTTACGGATTTGATCCAGGATGCGCCAGCGGGTCAGATTGCGCAGCCAGCCTTTGAAGGAACCCAAACTGGGGTCGTGGCGAAATTTTTGAATGTTTTTGGCGACGGAGATGATTGTTTCTTGCACCACCTCCTGGGCTTCGGTGTCCGTCAAACCAGACTTTAGCGCAATCGCGTAAATCAGGCGCCAGTAAGTGTCAAAGAAATCTTTCCAACTATCCTGATCATCCCAGTTTTTCAGGCGGCTCAACAGGCTGTATCGGGTGGGAATGAAATCCTCGGCCGGGAATGACATTTTATAACTCATACCCGACTAACTCGTAAAATGTGGCCTGATTCTTCCAAAAATCTTTTTCCCATGGCGGCGGGTTGCTAAATTTTACCCAATGTTTTCGTCCGCAATCAAATCTATTCATTTCACTGGCATTGCCGGCACGGCCATGGCTTCTGCCGCTGCGGCGATGTTTGACCGGGGCTTTGCGGTCACCGGCTCCGACCAGAATATTTACGAGCCCATGGCTTCATTTCTGGCCGCCAAAAAAATACCGGTAATGAACGGCTACGACGAGCGTAATTTGGCCCACCAACCGGACCTGGTCGTCATCGGCAACGCCATTTCGCGCGGCAACCCGGAAGCCGAGCATGTGCTCGACCACAAATTGCGCTATTGCTCGCTGGCCGCGCTGCTGGCGGAATTCTTCATTCGCGGCAAACGCTCGTTGGTCGTCAGCGGCACGCACGGCAAGACCACCACGACCAGCCTTTTGACCTGGGTGTTCGAGCACAACGGACTCAATCCCAGCTATTTGATCGGCGGCATCCCGAATAATTTCTCGCAAGGCGCGCGCTTTACGGACAGCGACTGGCTCATCATCGAGGGCGACGAATATGACACCGCGTTTTTTGACAAGCGCAGCAAGTTCATTCATTACCAACCGGAAATCGCCATCGTCAACAACCTGGAATTTGATCACGCGGACATCTTTGAAAACCTGGAGGCGGTGAAAAAGACGTTCAGCCACTTCATTCGGCTGGTGCCGCGCAACGGTCTGCTCCTCGGCAACGGCGATGATCCCAATCTGGCGCCGTTGTTGAACGTCACCCATTGCCCGGTCAAGCGGTTTGGCCTGGGTGAAACCAACGCCGTCCACGGTTTTAATTTGCGGTTCGGCCCCACCGCCACCGAGTTTGAAATCCCCAGCTTCAAGTTTCATCTGAACATGGTGGGCGAATTGAACGTGCGCAACGCTCTGGCCGTCATCGGCGCGGCCAAACATTGCGGCTTGTCCAACAAACAAATTCAAAGCGCGTTTGACACGTTTAAAGGCATCAAGCGCCGGATGGAAATCAAAGGCATTGCCGGCGGCGTGACCATTATTGATGATTTTGGCCATCATCCCACCGCGATCCGCGAAACGCTCAAGGCGTTGCGACTGCGCTACGCGCGGGAAAAAATCTGGGCAATTTTCGAGCCTCGTTCGAATAGCACCCGCCGGAACGTGTTTCAGGCGGAGTTGGCGGCAGCATTT
>JAKALA010000032.1 GCA_021813325.1 bacterium
CGGGGAATCACCCTCAAGGAATCGTTGCCAAATTGAAATCGAAAAAAACCCTAACAGCGAAATCATGTCGGTTTTACCAAGTCAAATTCGCTGTCACCGAAAACTTAACCGGACAGTAGTGGTCGCGTAACACAACGGGAGGAATTCCTTTTCCGGCTACGTTTGGCCCGTATATTCAGGACTATGCCTAACAAAACACTCCCTCTGCCCATCGCGTTGGCGCTGCTGATTTTTCCCGTCATGCTTTTGGCGAATCCGCCAGCTTCGGCGCCCACTTGTTGGAAATGGGCGTCAACGCCGCCGATGGGCTGGAACAGTTATGACGCCTGGGGCACCAGCATCACCGAGAAGGAGACGTTGGACAACGCGCACTTCATGCAGCAAAAGCTCTTATCCCACGGCTGGCAATACATCGTCATTGACGCGCGCTGGTATGATTCCGTTTCCTCGTTTGATGACCGGGATTTCAACCGCGAGCGGGCGGGCGCAAGGCTGTATGCGGATGAATTCGGACGGATGCTCCCGGCGATAAACCGTTTTCCCTCCGCTGCGGACGGTAAAGGTTTCAAGCCGCTGGCCGACCAAATTCATTCGATGGGATTGAAGTTCGGCTTCCACATGATGCGCGGCATTCCGCAGCAATCGGTCCATGCCAAGACGCCCATCGAAGGCAGCCGTTTCACGGCCGCGGATGCGGGGGATCCGAAGAATACTTGCGGTTGGTGTCCCGACATGTTCGGCGTGAAAAACAATGAAGCGGGCCAGGCGTGGTATGACTCCTGCGCGCGGCTGTGGGCGGCGTGGGGAATTGATTTCGTGAAGGTGGACGATCTTTCCAACCCGTATCACGCGCGTGAAATTGAGATGATCCGCAAGGCCATTGACCAGTGTGGTCGCTCCATTGTTCTCAGCACGTCGCCCGGGCCGACCGATCCTTCGCACGCAAACCACGTCAGCACCAACGCCAATATGTGGCGCATCTCTGGAGATTTCTGGGATCAATGGGGCGAATCGCATCGCTCCGGATTGAACTCCCAATTTGATTTGCTCGCCAAATGGCAGGGCGTCGCCGGGCCGGGCCATTGGCCGGACGCGGACATGATTCCGTTCGGGCACATCGGCATCAAATGCACCATCGCCGGACCGGACCGGCAGACGCGTTTCACCAAGGACGAGCAACGCACCTTGATGTCGCTCTGGGCGATTGCACCGTCGCCGCTCATGCTGGGCAACAATTTGCCGGACACGGATGGATGGACGTTGTCGCTGTTGACCAACGACGAAGTGCTGGCGGTGAATCAAGATGTTCTCGGCCGTCCCGCGCGGCGCGTGACGCAAGTCAACGGCTCGGAAATCTGGGTGAAGGAATTGAAAGACGGCAGCCGGGCCGTGGGGCTGTTCAATCGCAGCGACGCGGCGCAGAACATTGAACTGAATTGGAACGATGCCGGCTTGACCGGCCAACAGAAACTTCGCGATCTTTGGGCGCGCCAAGACCTCGGCACCTTTACGGCAAAGTATTCCGCGCTCATTCCCCGGCATGGAGCAATGCTTCTGCGCGTCCGGCCTGAATGAAATCACCTCACATATGCGGAAAACATCTCCCATCGAAAAACTTCTCGGCTCGATTCCCAACCGCTTGCAACTGGCCGGTGGCTGGATTGACCAACCGTTCGTCTCGCGCCACAACCCCCAGCCGCCCGGCTCGATGGTCGTGGTGCAGATCGAACCCGATTTTCGTCCGATGGACCGCAGCGGCATCGCCAGCGGCACACGAGCCATCGCGATGAAATTGTGGAAGGGCAAATTGCCGAACCGCCCGCTGGACGAACTGGTGCGCGAGCTTTACGACGCGGAAAACCAGGGCAAGGCCGAGCCGAGCGGTTCGCAGGACATGATCGGGCTGATCTATCCCGGCGTGAACCGGCTGGACTACGACTTCAACAATCACGGTGGCGTGTTCGCCTCGCACATTGAGTCGTGCAATTCGCCGCGGGTGGCGAAATGGTTGAGCAAGGTGCTGCATTTGATTCCCGTCGAGCCGCGCCCGGATGGTTACAGCCCGCTCGGCCTCAAAAATCTGGAGCCCAAATGGGTCGCGCGGTTGGGGCAGTCAGGAAAAGATTGTTTTGACGCCATCGTGAAAATGGACGCGGAGAAACTCGGCGCATCGCTTAATCTCACGATGCAATGCTGGGAAAAACTTTTGCCGCACGTTGTCCGGCATGCGGCGTTGCGCGTGGATTTGCTGCCGATTTTGCGTGCGTATCAAAAACAGTATCCCGGCGCGATGTATTCCGGCTGCGGCGGCGGTTATCTCATCGTCGCCTCGGAAAAGCCGGTGCCTGGTGCATTCCAAGTCACTGTCCGTGTTGCTAAATAAAATTATGAAATTAAAAATTATCCTCGGTAGCTTTTTTACCGGCGCAATCTCTCTAGTTGCTTGGGCGCAAGCCAATTCATTGCAACTCCCGCCGATTGGCGAAGGGCCGTTCAAACCGGACTGGAATTCGCTCACCAATTATCAAACGCCCGAGTGGTTTTGCGACGCCAAGTTTGGGATCTGGGCGCACTGGGGTCCGCAATGCCAGCCCGAACATGGCGATTGGTATGCGCGCAGCATGTATGAGGAGGGCAGCGGTGATTATAACTCGCACCTCGCCGAATACGGCCATCCCTCAACCAACGGCTTCAAGGAAGTGATCCATGCTTGGAAGGCGGAGCATTTTGATCCCGACAAGCTGCTGAAATTTTACAAGGACAATGGCGCGAAGTATTTCATGGCGCTGGCCAACCACCATGACAACTTCGATAATTTCAATTCCAAATATCAGCCGTGGAACTCCGTGGCCATTGGGCCGCGGAAAGACTTGATCGGTGGCTGGTCCAAAGCGGCGCGGAAAAACGGGCTGCGGTTTGGTGTCAGCGTTCACGCCTCCCACGCCTGGTCGTGGTATGAAGTGGCGCAGGGCGCGGATAAATCCGGCCCCTTGGCGGGCGTGCCTTATGACGGCAAGCTGACCAAGGCCGATGGCAAGGGGCTTTGGTGGGATGGCCTTGATCCGCAGGACCTTTATACGCAGAACCACCAGCCCGGCAAAAAACTGGTTTGGGACTGGGATTCCAAGCAGGGCAGCAGTGTGCCTGACCCCGCCTACATGGAGAAATTTTTCAAACGCGTCCAGCAGCTTTGGGATGATTATCGCCCGGACATGGTTTATTTCGACGACGATGTGCTGCCGTTGCACGGCGTCACCGACGAAGTGGGACTGAAACTTGCCGCGCACTTTTACAACACCAGCATCCATTGGCACCATGGCCTGAACGAGGCAGTGATGACCGACAAGCACCTGAATGACCTGGAACGCCACGCGGAGGTTTATGACATTGAGCGTGGCAAGGCGGAGGGCATTCTCCCGCTGCCTTGGCAGACCGATACCTGCATCGGCTCCTGGCATTATGATCAGGCCATTTACCAAAACCACCGTTACAAATCCGCAGCTTCCGTCATTCGGATGCTGGCCGATATTGTCAGCAAAAACGGCAATTTGATGTTGAGCGTGCCACTTCAGCGCGACGGTCAGCCGGACGCTGAAGAAATCAAGATTGTCAGCGAAATCGGCTCCTGGCTGAAAATCAATGGCGAGGCGATTTACGCGACCCGCCCTTGGAAAATATACGGCGAAGGGCCGTCCACTCAATCCGCCGATAAAGGCCAGTTTGATGGCCAACGCGACGTGCAAAAAGCACCGTTCACACCGGAAGACATCCGGTTCACAAAGTCCAAGAACGGCAGGACGCTTTATGCCATCGTGCTGGAGATTCCAAAAGACGGCAAAGTTGTGATCAAATCGCTCGCGTCCAGTTCGGCCGATTGGCCGGAGAAAATTAGTAGCGTGAAACTGGTTGGCGGAGGCAGATGGTGGGGCGATCGCAGCTTGAAATTCACCCGCGCCGAAACCGGCCTGCACGTTTTTCTACCCGAAAAGTATAAGGGCAAGACGGCTTTAGCGCTGAAAATCCAATCCTAGAATGCCGACCCCAAAACAAGTCGTTGTCAGCGGCGGTTTTGACGACATCCAGTCGCGCGACCTGCGTTTTCTGGAAGAAGCCTCGAAACTGGGCATGTTGACAGTGCTGCTCTGGACAGACGCCGCGCTGGGAAAAATTACAGGCAAAGCGCCCAAGTTTACGCTCGCCGAACGCACCTATTTCCTCAATGCCGTTCGCTATGTCAGCAAGGTCGTTGAGGTTTCGGCTGCGGCTGATTTCAATTCCCTTCCAAAAAATATCAGCGCCGGCATCTGGGCGGATTACGGGCCGATGCAGAATTCGGCCCGCGAAAAGTTCTGCCGCGAAAACAACCTCGCGTATCGCGTCTTTTCCGCGGACGACTTGAAAGGATTTCCCGAGCCGCCGCCCATGCCGTCCGTGCCGGGCAAAAGGAAAATCGTCGCCACTGGCTGTTACGATTGGTTCCACTCCGGCCATGTGCGGTTCACGGAGGAAGCCTCGGCTTACGGCGACCTGTATGTTTGCCTTGGCAGCGATGCCAATGTGCGCCTGCTAAAAGGCGAAGGCCATCCGCTGCTTTGCGAGGAAGAGCGGCGTTACGTCGTCGGCTCGATCAAGTTTGTGAAGCAGGCGCTCATTACCACCGGCAGCGGCTGGGTGGATGCCGATCCAGAAATCCGCCGGCTCAAGCCTGATATTTATGTGGTGAATGAGGACGGCGACAAGGGGGGCAAACGCGAGTATTGCGAGAAAATGGGGCTGGAATATCTGGTGCTCAAGCGCGCGCCGGCGCCGGGGTTGCCCAACCGCAGCAGCACTGACTTGAGGGGATTTTAGTCGCTGAATAAACCCTCCAGCTTGGCTGGAGAGACTCCCGGAGTTTGACAGCTCCGGGAGTCGTTTGTGAGGCTAACTTTCGTGAACTGCTCAAGGTTTACGAAAGGGGAGTCCAATGCAGACGATTGGTTGAAGTAATTTATAAATGCGTGATATATTTACCCGCACCTGCCCCTCTCCCCTAAGAAGGGATAGGGAATAAAACTCAAAAAATTATGTTCAGCGTCGGACAAAAAGTCGTGTTGGTGGATGACAAGTGGCCGGATGCCGTCAAAGAACTGTATCTGCAATTGCCGGTGCTGGACACCGTCTATATCGTCCGCGCCGTGCGGGTGGGCGTGAAAGTGGACGAGTTGCTCATGGACATGCGACGCGTATTGGAGCCATCCATATTACTGATCGGAATTGTTAATCCTTGCAACTACCTCGGCGTGGAAGCGGGCTTTGCCGCCAGCCGCTTCCGGGCGCTGGATGAATTGAAGACCAAGGCCGTCGAGGAAAAGGAGGCGGTGGTTTGAAATTGAGGAATGGGAACTGATGCAAAATTCCCGCCGCTTGATTGGTTTTAATTTGGTGACAGAATCATGTGGCCTTTTTCGTAAACATCAAAATTTCCATTTGGTTCTGTGTGAACTTCAGAATGACCATCAGCAAAACCATAGGTCTTCATCCATTTGCCGCTAAATGACTGCCATGCTTGTTTTTCTTTTAGCACAATAGTTTCTGCTGGCATTACGATGTTGGTAATTGAACCTTGGTAAACAAGATCAAAATTGGTTGCTATCAGGTCTTTGCTGGAACCAAAATATGGAGTTGCTTGAGCAATGTTCGCTGGAAACTGCTGTTGGTTATCGTCGGCAAACATGATTAAACCTAGCACCCCTTGTTTAGCGATATCCATCTTGGCTACGGCGGCTTCTTTTTGCTGCTCTTCTGGATCAACCGCGACTTGCGGTCGCGTTGTTGCATCCAGTTGCGCGGCTTGGAGACGTTTGTTTTCCTCGCGCAACTTTTCCAGTTCGCCAGTCTGCCGGCGCAAAACGCCTGCCTCGCCCCGCAATTTCAGCAATTCATTGAGTTGATCGGACGACAGACCATTAGCTTCGCCGACTGACGCCAGGCGATTGGAAAGATTCTCGCCGTCTGTTTTCAATAGGGCCACCTGCTGTTGCAGGCTTCCATTTTCATCAAGCAATTTTTGCTGCTCGTGATGTTGCACCACAATCGCCGTGGCGGCGCCAGCCACAGCCAGTGCGCTGAAGCCGAGTTTGAGTTTGGTCATGGTCATTATTTTCATAAATGCGAAGGTTCCAGTTCCCG
Source organism: bacterium (assembly GCA_021813325.1). GTDB lineage: Bacteria > Verrucomicrobiota > Verrucomicrobiia > Limisphaerales > UBA11358 > UBA11358. Next base: position 6,172 of record JAKALA010000032.1, read on the forward strand.
TTGCGGCAATTGAAGTCGTTGCCAGGGCTGCGGAAAGGCCGGCGGGCGCAAGCTGCACGGCATTGGCGGAAAGGACCGCCGCCAGCGTGGCCGTCGCGGCGACACCGCGTTTGGCAAGGACCGCGCGCAATTTTTCCAAGGCCCGCTCCACACGCATCCGCGCGGCGTTTTCATTCAAGCCCAGTTTCGCGCCGACCTCGGCGAACGGTCGGTTTTCAAAATAACGCAGCAGGATGGCGTCACGATCGGGGGCCTTGAGTTCGTGCATGGCCGCATCCAGCAGGGGACGAAGCATTTCCCATTCGGTGGCGGGCGCGGATTCATTGGCGGGTTCGCGCATAAAGATTTCTTCGCGTTCGCGGCGGCGGTTTTCCGCGCGCACAATTTTCGCGGCGGCAAAATGCGCGCTCGTGTAAAGCCAGCCGGAGATATTATCGCGGCGGGCAAGCGCCGCCGCCTTCTTCGCCAGGTCGGTGAAAACATTTTGCGCTACATCCTTGGCCAGATGCGCGTCGCCGCCGGTCTGCCGCAGGGCGGCGGAATAGACGAGATTGACGTGGCGTTTCACGACCTCGGCAAAGGCGTCCTCGGAGTTTGTCCGGGCAAAAGTGGCCAGCAATTCGGCGTCGGGTGTCATCGTTTTCATGTTATAGCACCCGCCGAATTGAAAACCGCACAGGAAAAAATTACTGGGGAGAAATTTGCCATTGCCGGCACCGATGTCCCGAAATTAAAACCTGGCGCGCTAACAATACAGGTGTGATTTCACGCCGTGTAAAATACCAGCTATCCCGGCAACAAGTTTGACTCGTTGGCTTTAGCGGTTAAAATGGAGGGAATTATTTTGCATGAACCGCAAACCTTCAATGCTCGTTGTTTTTCTGACCGTCTTCATTGACCTGATCGGCTTTGGGATTGTCGTGCCTCTGGTGCCCATGTATAGCCGGCATTACGGTGCCAGCGGCTGGCTGATCGGAGCCATCATCGCATCGTTCTCCGCGATGCAGTTTATTTTCTCGCCGATTTGGGGAAGGCTCTCAGACCGCCACGGACGCCGCCCGATCCTACTCATCAGCACAGCCGGAGCTGCGCTGTCGTATGTGCTGTTTGCGGTGGCTTCGGGCATCGAAAATCACACCACAGCGCTCTTGGCATTGCTGGTTTCACGGGTATTTGCCGGGGCTTGCGGCGGCAACATCACGGTGGCCCAGGCTTACATTGCAGACATCACGCCGCCAGAAAATCGCTCGAAACGAATGGGGCTGATTGGCATGGCGTTTGGCCTTGGTTTTATATTCGGCCCGGCCATCAGCGGACTGGCCTTAAAATTCGGCGGGGCCACCGCGCCCGGCTGGACGGCGGCCGCATTGTGCGCCGGCAATTTTCTGCTCGCCTTTTCCATTCTCGCAGAAAGCTTGAAACCGAATTCCAGCCACGCCAGCAATCGTCCGCGATTTGCCCAATGGGGACACACGCTATCCCAGCCAAAAATCGGGCTGCTGATTTTGATCTTTTTTCTCGCCACATTTGCCTTTAGTTGTTTCGAAAGCACGTTGCCGTTGCTCGTAAGCGATAATTTTAACCTCGGCATTTCCATGGACGAAACCAAACCAGCGGGCACGGTCATTTCATTGTTTGTTTTCTGCGGATTGATCGGCGCGTTCATCCAGGGGGGATTGATCGGGCGGCTGGTAAAAATGTTGGGCGAACCCAAACTCATCGCGCTCAGCCTGGTGTTTACCGGCGCGGCGCTGGCATTGCTGCCTTTCATCAAAGGCGAAGGGGTTTTGCAGTGGTCGTCGGTTTTGCACGCCAGCAATGGACCTTGGATCAAAATGTTGCTGGCGCTGGCGCTGCTCTCCATTGGCTCCAGCCTGACACGCGCTCCCGTTTTTGGATTACTCTCCAATCTGACCCCAGCCAATGAACAAGGGGCCACCATCGGAGTGGCGCAAAGCGCGGGCAGCTTGGCGCGGATTTTAGGTCCGATGTTCGCGGCCTCGTTGTATGTTCACATTGCGGCGTTGCCGTATGTGGTCTGCGGCGGGGTTTCCGTGCTGGCCGCGCTTCTGGCCATCAGCCGGCTCAACCAGCGGTAGGCATGCAAGGCATATGAGCAAACAGTCCAGTTTATATTGCATAGGCCTTTTGATTCTAGGGTTTCTCATCGGATATTTTTTGGAGCACGCTCGTGCTGGGCGCACGCTGGCAGGGGCGTTTGCGGCCTTTCAGATCCGGGATTTGAGCGAGTCGGCGGAACGCGCGCAGAAGGCATATAACCAGGAAAGTGTCCCGGTGGCCATTTACGCGATGACCGAGCTGTTGGACCGGCAGCAGGCGGCCGAGAAGGCGGGCGAAACGGCGTTTTTGAGCAGGCAAATCATTGCGACCGATTTAATGCTGACACACGCGAGACTCGCGAAACTTTACGGGGCGGCCGCCCAGCCAAATATGATCACTCAGCATATCACAGAAGCGCTCCGTTATGCCAAGATTGACACCAATCTGGCGATCACCAACCAGGATACCTTGATGAGTTTTCTGGCAAGGATTGACAAAGGAGCCAAATAAATCGGACGTTTGCCGTTCAATAGCCAATGATGCTGACACGGGAACTCCGTTTCGCGCACAACCTCATTGTCAGCGTCTGGATACTCGACCCGAGCCCCGAAGGGGCAAGGGCGCTCCGCGCGCGAAAAACTGGTCGAGGGCAGGCCACATCTGGTTTCCTGTTGGAGCGTCGCCAAGCATAACCAACATCAAGGGCTTATCCGTGATTTTGTGTGCGAGGCGGGTTCATGTTGTTTCGATGCGGTTCCCACGGATAGCACCGCAAAGCGGTCGGGATAGCGGATGGCGAATTGCTTCATCCCGCTTTCCAGAACCCCGGTGGCAGCTTCCACTTGGCGGTGATATTCCGCAAGGCCCAATAAATCAGCTTGACCGCCGCTTCGTCATTGGGGAAGTGCCCCCGGTTTTTGATGATCTTGCGCCGTGCTTGTTCACGCTCTCCATGGTGTTGGGGGAGGTGAGTCCCCCGGCGCACTTCCAGCGGATAAAGCCGGTCCGGATAGACGGCGCGGCGTCTTTCGTGTCAATTGGGAGCCGCACCGTTTGGTTCGCCTCGGGATTGCCCAACGTCCAAAAGACCGCGCTCGCTAATTTCGGGCTTCGCCTTTCCATTCCAAGCGAAGCTTGTTTCGCTGCCTTCGGATCATCAATTCGGTTCAGATCCTCACCGAACCTGCGGCCTGGCATCAAAACCCCATGCATTCAGGGGAAATCGACGGTCTGGAGAATCTTCCGGTAGTTGTCGCGGCAGCCCGAAACCAGTTCCCGAAGCGTTGGCTCGGAAAGCCTGGCGGCCTGGATAAACGGATCATTGACCGGGTATTCCCAGGTTTCAAATTGAAAGGTCGGCCCGGTCAAGGCGAGCAACCGTTTGGCAAACTGCAAAATCCCGGCCATGGTGAGCGTTTGCTGGTCGGGAACGGGCACAAGCTGATTGCGGATCACATCGCAGATGGCGGCCGGAAACCGCCAGTGTTCCAGCAACAGGGCGCCGGCATCGGCAAAATTGAAGCCCACGGCGGCCAATTCCCATTCCTCGATGGGCCGTTGGCAATCCCAGTAAATGGAAAACCCCTTTTCCTCGATCACATGATTGATCAATACACGTCCGATGGGATGCAAAATGCCCACTGTATAGGCGTCCTCCGAGACCAGATCCGTCACCTGGGCCAGCGCTTCCATGACGAGCGCCGCCGTGATGGACGCGCTCCAGTAATCCCGCGCCAGCACGCCGTAACTCGGCAGGTCACGCGCAAACAACTGGCGGGCCAGGCTCAGGTTGATCACATGGATGACCTCGCCAAAACCCAACTGGCTGATGGCGGACAGCAGGTTGCTGTGCGGCGTGGCCGGCGCGTAATACGGGCTGTTGCTGATCCGGATGATGTCCGCCGACAACGGCCCGTCATTGCGCAGCAAGGCGCTGAAATTCTCCATGTCGGTGTTCGGGTCCTGGGCCATCTCAATGGCCTTGACCAGCACCGCCGGCGTCATTCCCAAGGCTTCAATTGTCTGGATGGATTTTTTAAAGTCGGTGGGATTTAACATAACTTTTTCGGTTTTTGCGTTTTTCAAATGCCGGTCACATCCACTAGAACAATTCAACATTATCACCAAAATCGGCTTTTGCGACCGGTGGTTTGGACCAACGGCCTTTCGGCGCGGGAGCCGGCTCGGACGCCACGTCGGTGGCGGGAACGGAAGGCGGCGGGATTGCTTCCGGCGCGGTTGCTGTCGCCACCGGGTTGGGCGGAGCCGACGCCGCAAATTCGGGGGCGGTGGGGAATGACTCAAAAAACTCCATGTCCACCCCGGGGTCCATGGCCGGCGCGGCGGATTTCTCCGCAGCACTTTTCCCATGGAGAACACGGTCAAAAATCTTCCGCTCGGACTCCATTGTGTAACCCGTGCGGACTTCATGCAACCCATCCGACCGCCCCGGCGAGCGGTTTATAAGATCGCGGGCTGCCAGCTCGCCCAATGTTTTCAGGCGGGCTTGCGCTTCCGCCAAGGTGGCATCAGCGGTTTCCACATAGTTGATGGCGGCGAACGCCCTGGCTGTCTGGGTCTGGATTTGCTTGAACAGTCCGCCAATGCTTTGGACCAGAGCCAGGGCCGCGTCGCGCAATCCATGCAAATCCTTTTCACATTCGTTTCCGCGCCGGGAAAGCTCCGCCTGCTCAAACATGGCCCGGGCGTGCAAATCCTCAAACGCGCGCACGCTGCCGGTGAGTCCGGTCGCCACCTGATCCAGATTGGCGGCAATGGATTTACTGATGGCGTTGGTTTCCACGGAAATACCGCTGGTGCGCGCCGACAACACCTCCAAACCCGCGCCATGACTAAACTGGGCGGCCTGCACTTGGGCGTTCAAACCGATCAAGTGAATCCGGTGCGACAGGTCAATGACCACCTTGGTGAGGCCCGTGGCCATGTTGCCAACCGGCTGAAGCAGTTGATGAATTTCCGCCGAGCGCCGCGCCATGTCTGCAACCTGGAGGCGCACCGCTTGGATCAAATCCAGCAACACTTGGATCATGCCGTCGGCCGAGGTGGTGTTGCGCTCGAATTCCTGCAACGATAGGCTGTCGGCATCGGCCGTGGCCAGGCAGTTTTGAATGTTGCCGATGCCGGTGCGAATCATGGTTTCGGCGTTGGCCAGGTCGGCTCGAACCGCCTGGAGCTGCTCCGCCTCCAGCCGGCTGAACTGCTCCAGCCAGTGGAGCGCGCCGGCCCCGGTGCTAAAGCGCTCCAGGATTTGTTTCACGGCCGCGCGCGTGTGCTGGAGTTTTTGATTGATGATGTCCTGGAATTGCAAACCGACAATGATGTTGCGAATTTCGCCGGCAATTTGCCGGCTCAGGCCGCGGATGCGCACATCACGCTTCTGGTTTTTTTGCAATTCCTCGCTCAATTGGCGCAAGGAGCTTTCGATCCGCTTTTTTTCCAGGTTGACGAAATTCTTCAGGGTTTCGTTTTGCAGGGCGAGCTTGGCGCCGGCTTCATCAAGAATGTTCTGGACCCGCTCCAACTCCCGGAATTTGGTGTCAAATAGTTCGCAAACCTGCGAGTGCAGATTCTCAATGTCCTGGGTCAGCGCCGTAAACATCATTTGCGCCTCGGCGCCGAGCGGGGCCGATTCGATCTTGAACAGCGTCTGCATGAACTTGAGCGGGGCCATGGTGCCGCGCAGGCTGGTCTCCTCGCGCAACAACTGTGCAATATTTTCATGGTCCGAACGCAAATGGCGCAGCAGCCGGTCGGATTCCGCCAGGCATTGATCGAGAAACACCAGGGGCGATTCCACCACCTTGGTGCCGTTGACAATGATTTCTTTGCCTTGGGCTTGGCCCACCGCGAGGCAGATCAAGTGTTCAGAATCACCCACGAACTTTTCCCCCTGCCGGTTTAATTCCTCCAAGACTTGCCCGGTGGCCAGGAATTCCTTTTCCAAGTTGGCCGAGACCTTGGCCAAGTGCCCGGCCGCAACCGGCAATTCCGCGACGGCCCGGGTCAATTGCCGGCGCCGCTGGCGGCGGCGCACCAAAACAAAGTCCTTAACCTGCCGAATACGGTTCAGCACAGCGGTTTTCCATTTGGTGTAATTTCTTGGCAACATCAGACCTCACCAAATCGCACATCCTCGGCCAACCGGCGGTTTTAATAAATAACTCCAGCTAAATGATTGAAAACCAAAGACCTGCCAGGCAGGGTCTTGGCGTCCATCAAATCGTTGTTAATTACAACCGACGACTTGGGCAACCCAGTTTCATCATGCCGGGTTCCAAAACACCACAAACGCCCCCACCCACTGGCGTTTGCGTCACCTCGTTATCGGTTATTGCCCGTTGAACTTAAGCGCCATTCGCAAGGTTCCACCAGCCATGGCCGGTGAACGTGCCTGGGGAGCGGTCGGACGGGAATTCGGCCCTGAAGTTTTCGCGCGGGAAAAAGGGATTCAAGTCCGTTAATGCCGCGCCGATAAACGCAGATAGTGAATTGATGTGGGTGAACCGCCAATTTACTCGTGTATGAGTATTGCCAATCCCAACCCATTGCCGCGTCCCCGGCGTGTGCTGGTCGTGGAAGACGATTTGACCAGCCGCGAACTGATCCGCATTGCCCTGGAAAAGACCGGTTATGCCGTGGTCCCGGTCGATGGGGTTTGCGCCGCGCAGAAGGAATTAAATGCCTTGGGATTTGAGGCCTTCGATTGTGTGGTCACAGATTACCAGATGCCGGAAGATACCGGGCTGGCCCTGCTGGCCTGGTTGCGGGAGCACAATTCACAGTTGGCGACCATCATCCTGACCGCCATGGCGGAGAAACAACTGGTGGCGGATTCTTTGCGGGGCGGGGCCGTGGATTTTTTGGAAAAGCCCGTGGACATCCACAAACTGCGGGTGGCCATCATCAAAGCCATTGAGCAAACCCGCCAACGCCGCCACACGTTCGAGGTTCAAGCGGCGGTGCGGGAACTGGGGCGAACCCAATCCTGGATGTTGCAGGCGCGGGTGGCGAATCTGCCGGTTCACATTGATCTGTGTTTTCACCCCAAACTGGAGGCGGGCGGGGATTTTTTCAGCCATTTCAGGCCCGGACCAGACAAATATTGTTGTTTGTTGACAGATGTGTCCGGGCACGATCTGCAAGCCGCCTACCTTTCCGCCTACTTTCAAGGTGTGGTTCGCGGGATGCTGGAGTGCGCCACGTCGCTGCCGGAAGTCTTTTGCATCTTCAACCGCATGTTGCTGGAGGAATGGAACCATGCCCTGCACGCCTCCGTCGGCACTTCGGTGGCCGTCTGTGCGCTATTAATAGACTTCAAATGGCGCACGGCAGATGTCATCACCTGTGGCACCCCCGCCCCGCTCTACGTCCCGCCCGAGGGACGATTGCAAATGTTGACGGAGCCAGGCGGCATTCCGCTGGGCTGGTTTGAGGATTTTGACGTGCCAGCCCGGATTCATGCCAGCATGCCCGGCGGCGCCTTTCTCTTGTGGACGGATGGCCTGGAAGACTGGGCCGAGAAAACCGGCGTCAGCCCGTTGAGCGCCGGTTTTGCCCTGCTCCAGGCCCGGGCCGGAGGACGCCCTGCCGTGGACCTGGGCGAAGCTTCCGACGACATTCTGTTTTCCACGGTCTGCATTCCTTCCGCCGGACAAAAAGCGCTGCGCTGGTATCCGCTCATCCACGAACGCTATCACGGCGGCCAACTGGCCGAGATCGACCGGCTGGGAGAACATTGGACGCGCAGTTTGCAGGTCGCCGTGCCGGATCTGGACCCGATGTTGAAGCACGACCTGTTGCTGGCCTCACGCGAATCCCTGTTGAACGCGTTGCAGCACGGCTGCCACAATGAGGTTCAATGCTGGGCCACCTTTCAAATCAGCTTCGACCCCGAAACCCGCAAATTCCGCATCTGGGTGGATGATCCGGGAAACGGCCACGCTTTTGACCTTGACGCCCACGAAATGACGGCCACCCACCATTTGGTGGATCGCCATCGCGGCTTGCTCCTCATGAAACAGTTGTCGCAAGCCCTTACTTTCGAGCGCCGGGGTGCCAGCGTGCTGATGGAATTGGGGCCGGAACCGCGCAGGCATGAACCCGCGCCAACCCAGCCCGCTGGCGGCGGAAATCCATTCTCCCGCAATCTTTAGACAACGCTACATTTTATGAAACCCGACATCAGCCTTGACCTCGCGCAGAAACAACTCCGCATCGCCATTCCCGGCGATTTGATCAGCACCAGCGTCCGCGCCCTGCACCAGGAAATAGATGCCGCCCTGATGGTTCCCGCCGGTGCCGCCGCTCCCTGGCAAACCATCACCCTGAATCTCGCGTCCGCCAAAATGGTGGATTCCATGGGCCTAAACTTGATCGTAAAAATATTGAAAACCGCGCAGAACGCCGGCGCCCGCCTGCAAATCATCTACCAAAACCCCAACGTGCACCGCACCCTGGTTTTCACCCGTTTGGATCGTTACGCCGATTTAATTAAAGGGTGAACCGGCGCGCGTAACGCGCACCGTCAAAACATGGCAAGCCCCCTCGCGACATCCTGCCTGGCGAAAGCACGGGCGACTTTGTGCGCTGGATCATTGAGGCGCGCTCGGGCGGATCGCTTGAACGGCAGGTCTAAAGACGCGCCATGACTTCACGAGCCAACATGAAATTTCCGTGGCGCAAGGTGCTCGTGGCGCTCCTGGGCCTCCTCGTCCTGGGCGGCTGGCTGACGAGTTGGACGGTCAAACAGGCGGGGCTAGACGCCCGCGCCCGCCTCATTCAAAAAGCGCAACTGGTGGCTCAGGCCATCAATCTGGATCGCGTCAAGGCGCTGACGGGAACCGCCGCCGACACCAATTCCCCGGTTTACGAGCGGCTTAAAAACCAATTTGCCGCCGTGCGCTCGTTGAATCCGGATTGTCGTTCCCTCTGCCTCTTGAACCGCCACAATGACAACCGTGTGGTGTTTATGGTGGATGATGAAACCGCCGGGGCAGCGGCGGGACAAGTTTATGAAAACGCGCCGGAAGGCCTGCGCCAGACGTTTTCCACCCGGACCGCCACCGCCGAGAGTCCTTACCAAAACCATGCGGGCAATTGCCTTTCTGTGGCCATTCCCATCCTGGATTCCAGGACTTCGTTGGACGGTCTGGCCACGCCGGCGGAAGCAAAAGCCATGGTGGAATCCGCGGTGGCATATTATCATCAACATGGCCGCGCCGATTTCCTGAAGGCGGCCAACAACCCCAAGGGCCAATTCTGCAAAGGCGATCTTTACGTTTTTGTTTACGACCGCAAAATGACGTTTCTGGCCCATCCCAAGCGGCCGGAACTGGTGGGCCAAAATTGGATTGATAAAAAAGACTGGGCGGGCGGGAAATATTTCCGGCGCGAAATACAGCAGGTCGCCCGTTCGCCGGGATACGGCTGGGTGGAATATGAATACGAAAATTTCCTCAACCACCGGCTGGATCACAAGACCGCCTATGCTGAAGGCGTGGATGATCTGGTGGTTTGCGCCGGCGCCTACAAAGGCGACGGACAATTGCTGGCCGTGCTGGGCATGGATTTCGCCGCCGGAAAATGGAACCGCGCGTTGTTGCGGGCGGCCATTCCGCCGGGGTTAATCACTCTGGCGCTGGCCGCCATTCTGCTGGCGGGAGCCTATTTGCTCACCCGATTTTCCGGCCCGGATTCCGTCCGTTTGCGTTGGCGAAAGCATTTGGAGCCGGGCTTGGTGGTTGTCACCGGTCTGGCGCTGACCGGCTTTTTGACTTGGTTCATCAATTCACGCGAAATCCAGCATCATCGCGCGGCCTTCGAGCAGCTCGCCATCAGCCAGTCCGAGGCGTTGGTTTCCGGCCTGCATGACATTCGCGACGACGGTCTCGAAAGCCTGGCCGCGTTGTGCCAGCAATCCGGCCAGATTACATGGAGGGATTTCAGCGCCTTCACGCCTTACCTGTGTAAAAACCTGGTCGTGCAGGCCTGGGAATGGATCCCCGCCGTTCCGGCCGCCAAGAAGGCGGCGTTTGAAGCCCAGGCCCGCGCGCAAGGCCTGCCAGGATTTGAAATCTGGCAGAACGACGCCCAGGGGAAACGGGAGCCGGTCACGGAACGGGATTGTTATTATCCGGTCTTTTACACCGCACCGTTGGCTAAAAATATCCCGGCCCTGGGCTTGGATTTAGGCTCGGAACCCACACGCCGGGCGGCGGTGCTGGCCGCCGCCGCCACCGGCCTGACGACCGCCACGGACCCCATCAAATTGGTGCAGGAAAACGGCAAACAAATCAGCCTGCTCATGCTCCGCCCGGTTTATCATCGGGAAAACTCCAAACAACTGCTCGGGTTTGCCCTGAGCGTGGTGCGGGTTGAATCCCTGCTGCGCAGCGTGGTTCAAAACGATTATGTTTACATGGATCTGGCATTCCTGAATCCGGATGGCTCCTCCGAGCTGCTCGCCCATTCCCTGCTCATGGATACCGCCGCGCCGGCGCCTTTAAAGCTGACCCGTCCGGTCATGGCTTTCGGCAAGACCTTTTCCGCGACGGTATATGCCGGGCCGGAATTCCTGCGGCTGCATGCCGTCCAAGACGGCTGGATGACCGGCCTGACCGGGATGCTGGTGACAGGCGTGTTCGCCCTCTTGATCAAAGTGCTGGTCCGGCGGCGCGAACAATTGCAGGAACTGGTTGAAGTCCGCACCGCCGCCCTGCGCGAAAATGAAAAAGTCCTGCGCGAAAAAGGGCATGTGCTGGCCAACGTCATTGCGGGCACCAACGTCGGCACGTGGCGCTGGAACGTGCAAACCGGGGAGGTGGAATTCAACGAGCGCTGGGCGGAAATCGCCGGCTACACTCTGGCGGAACTGGCCCCCATTAATTTGCGGACCTGGCATAATCTGACCAACGAAACCGACCGGCAGGCATCCGAGCAGTTGTTGCAGGAGCATTTTTCAGGAAAATTGCCGCAGTATGATTTTGAATGCCGCCTCAAACACAAAAGCGGCCGCTGGGCGTGGATCCAAGATCGCGGCAAAGTCGTCGAACACACTCCCGACGGCAGGCCCCTGGTGATGGCGGGAACCCGCACGGACATCACCGCCCGCAAACGCGTCGAGGACACCCTGCGCAAATACTCCCTGGCTCTGGAGCAAAGCCCGGCCAGCGTGGTCATCACTAACCGGGCCGGAAACATGGAATTTATCAACCCGCATTTCTGTGAATTGACCGGCTACTCCCAGGCGGAATTGATCGGCGCCAACCCCCGCATTCTCAAATCCGGCCAGGTGCCGCCCCAGACTTACCGGCAGCTTTGGCAAACCATTTCCGCCGGCAAAATCTGGCGGGGCGAACTTTTGAACCGCAAGAAAAACGGCGACCTGTTTTGGGAATTGGCGCAAATCTCGCCCATAAAAAACCAATACGGCCATATCACCCATTTTCTCGCCCTCAAGGAGGATATTACCGAACGCAAGCAGGCGGATGCCGCGTTGCGCCATTCCGTTTCTCTGCTGCAATCCACGCTGGAATCCACCGCCGACGGCATTTTGGTGGTGGATCTCGCCGGGCACGTCGTCAGCTACAACCAAAAATTCATCACGCTTTGGAACCTTCCCGATGAAATCATCCAAAGCAAGGAAGACGACGCACTGCGGCAATTCATGACGACCAAGCTGCGTCTTCCCGAACAATTCGCCGCGCGCGTGGCCGAACTGTATGCCGATCCGAAGGCCGAAGCGTTCGACGTTTTGGAATTCAAAGACGGACGAATCTTCGAGCGGTTCACCCGCCCCCAGTTGGTCGAGGACAAACCCGCCGGCCGCGTGTGGAGTTTCCGGGATGTCACGGAGCGTCATCGCGCCGCCGTCTCGCTGCAAACCAGCAACCGGCAACTGGAAGCGGCCACCGCCCGCGCCAATGAAATGGCGCATCGCTCGGACATGGCCAACGCCGCCAAGAGTGAATTCCTGGCGAACATGAGCCATGAAATCCGCACCCCCATGAACGGCGTGCTCGGCATGCTCAGCTTGTTGAGCGACACCCAACTGACCGAGGAGCAGCGTCATTACGTGCAGACAGCCGCCTCCAGCGGGGAAGCCCTGCTCACGTTGCTGAACGACATTCTGGATTTCTCGAAAATTGAGGCCCGCAAGTTGGAACTGGAATCGCTGGGCTTCAACCTGCACAACCTGCTGGATGACTTCGCCGGCATGATGGCGTGGCGGGCGGATGAAAAGGGTCTTTACTTCGCCTGCGTGGCCGACCCCGCCGTGCCCGCCATGGTGCGGGGCGATCCCGGACGGCTGCGCCAAATCCTGATCAACCTCGCCGGCAACGCCGTCAAATTTACCGAGCAGGGCGAAATCGTCATTCGCGTGCGCCCGGTTTCCCATACGCCCGGCCAGGTGTGCCTGCAATTTTCCGTGCGCGATTCCGGCATTGGCATCCCGGCCGACAAAATCCCCCGCCTCTTCGCGAAATTCTCGCAAGTGGATTCCTCCACCACGCGGCTCTACGGCGGCACCGGCCTGGGCCTGGTGATTTCCAAGGAACTGGTCGAATTGATGGGCGGCCAAATCCAAGTGCAAAGCGAGCTGGGCAAAGGCACGGAATTCACGTTTGACATCTGCCTGGCCAGATCCGGGGCCGCTGATCAGGCCGCCAACGAAGTTCCGCCAATCCTGCGGAACGCGCGGATTTTGATCGTGGATGAGCATCCCGTCAGCCGGGAAATGTTCACCTGCCTGCTAAAGTCCTGGAATCTCAGAACCGCCGAGGCGTCATCGTCCGCCTCGGCCCGGCAGTTCCTGGCGGAGGCTTGCGCCGCGGGAGATCCTTGCTCGATCGTGGTTTTGGACACCCAGACGCTCGGCGTGGAAGGCACGTTCGACCTGGCCCGCGCCATCAAAGCCGGCCCGTGCAACCACGCCACACGCATCGTTGTCTGCGCCAACGCCGCGCAGTTAAACGGAGAAAATTGGGCGGAAGCCGGCGTGCAAGCCACGCTCAACAAACCTTTCCGACGGCGTGCTCTGCTCGAAACGCTGGAACAAGTCCACAGCGGCAAAGCCACGGTCGCCAGCCGCAAACCGCGATCGCCACACGCCACGATTGAACCGGAACTTTGCGCGGCCAGTCTGCTGGTCGCCGAGGACAACCACACCAATCAGCAGGTTGTTTTGGCGTTGCTCAGAAAACTCGGGTTCAACGCCGACATCGCGGCCAACGGCGCGGAAGCCGTTCAAGCCCTCGAATCGCGGCATTACGATTTGGTGCTGATGGACGCCCAAATGCCCAGGCTGGATGGATTCCAAGCCACTCAAATCATTCGCGATCCCCAGTCGCGGGTTTTAAACCATCGCATTCCGGTCATTGCCATGACCGCCCACGCCATGAAAGGCGACCGCGAAAAATGCCTCCTGGCCGGCATGGATGATTATCTCAGCAAACCCATCGAAGTGCCGGCCCTCGGGGCCGTGCTGGCCAAATGGCTGAAACCCGTGGCGGAAAATAATCCTCAAGCCGCTCCGCCCCCGGGTGAATCTGCACCGGCGACCACCGCGCAACCGCGATTGGTCATTTTCGACCGGGATGCCTTTTGGGATCGGATGATGCATGACGATCAGTTGGCGCGGGTCATTATGGGCGCCTATTTGAGCGACGCGCCGAATCAATTGGCCAAACTCAAACAACACTTGCAGGCCGGCGAAACCCGCGCCGTGGAACTCGTCTCGCACAAAATCCGCGGAGCCACCGGCAATTTGGGCGGGACCACGCTGTGCGCCCTGCTTGCCGAGTTCGAACACACCGCCGCCGCCGGCCAGCTTGGCCCCATCGCCAACCGCCTGGAAGAATTGGAACATCAATTCAATCTGCTGATCTCCGCGCTCAAAATGGAGATCGAAACCGTGGCCGTCGTCTGAACCAGCCGCGATTGAGCGGAACAGTTTTCGTTTGGTAAACAGCCGGGAATTTTCAGGGAAAAAGTTTGCCTTCGCCGCGTTCTGCTTCATTTTAACTTCATCCGAATTCAATCGGACACGGTCATTTGCCGTCAACGTTCCTAGCCCGCATGAAAAGACAAACTCGATTCTCGCTCAATAATAAATGGGTGCTCATCACCGGCGCTTCCAGTGGTTTTGGCGCGGCGGCGGCGGAAGCTTTTGCCGCGACCGGCGCGAAATTGTTGCTCGGCGCGCGCCGGGTGGATCGCCTGGAAAAAGTGGCGCAAACCACCTTGAAAGCCGGTGCCAAAGCGGCGCTGTTTCATTCGCTGGACGTGGCGGAAACCGCCAGCGTGAACGCGTTCATGCAATTCGCCCGGGCCAAGATGAAGCAAGCCGCGCTTCACATTTTGATCAACAACGCGGGCGGCGCGCATGGTTTGGACACCGTCGCCGCCGGGCGGGATGAGGATTGGGAAGCGATGATCCAAAGCAACGTGCTGGGAGTGCTGCGCCTGACACGGGCCGCCTTGCCGCTGCTCGCCCGCGATGACGGCGCCAGCATCATCAACATCGGATCCGTCGCGGGGCGCACGGCTTACGCCGGCGGATCGGTCTATTGCGCCGCCAAGGCGGGAGAATTGCAGATTACGCGCGCGCTGCGTCAGGAATTGCTGGGCACCGGCATTCGCGTCGGCACGATCGATCCCGGCCTGGCGGAAACTGAATTTTCCCTCGTGCGGTTCAAGGGCGATCAGCAAAAGGCCGACGGTGTCTATGAAGGATTGAATCCGCTGACGGCTGCCGACATTGCGGAAACCATTTTGTGGGTGGCCTCGCGACCGCCACACGTCAACATTGATGAAATTTTGATCAAGCCCACAGATCAGGCGGATGTGGGAAAAGTGTTTCGCCGCCCCAGGAAATAATCATTCCCGCGCCAGCCGGAAAATCCGCGTCGGCTTTTCAACCGGCGGGGCGG
This sequence comes from bacterium, assembly GCA_021813325.1. Taxonomy (GTDB): domain Bacteria; phylum Verrucomicrobiota; class Verrucomicrobiia; order Limisphaerales; family UBA11358; genus UBA11358. The sequence goes on from JAKALA010000032.1 coordinate 21,183, forward strand.
GCGTCAAATGCCTTTGTTCGCACGCCACAACAGCACGGCTCCGACCGCCTGAAAAATAAAATTGGGGACCCACAAAATCAGATGCGGATAATACTCCGGCTTGCCGGACAAGGACGCCCCCAGCATGATAAACGAGTAATAAACGACCACCAACACCAGGGCGATGGCCATGCCAATGTTGGTTTCGCGACGATGGACCCGAATGCCCAGCGGAATGCCCACCAAGGTAAAGCCAAAACAGGCAAAGGAAAATGCGATCTCCCGATGCATCGCCACCCGCACGGGTTCGATAAAATCCTTTTGCTGCTTTTGCATCGCCGCCAGTTGTTTTCTCGATTCGGCGGTGGAATTGGTCGCCGCCACGAGGTTTAGACTTTCCAGGTCGTGCAACTCCTGCCGCAACTGCCCAAACGTCATGTCGGAAATCTTGGGTTTCAAGACTTTGTTGGTAACCGCATCAAGACTCAAATTCAGCGACAGCACCGGAAAGTCATTAATCGCATTCCCGTGTTCATTAATCGTCACGCTGCGGGCGTCAAACAAGTCCAAAACCAACTGATTGTTGGCCCGATCCGGCTTCAGTCGCCCGGTCAAGGCCCGTAACGTGGTATCCACATTGGTTTCATTCTGTAGCCGGTAAATCATCACGTTTTCCAGTTCGCCGCCGCGGTTTTTCTCCACAAAAAAAATGTAGCCGGGAAAATCACGGATAAACCTGCCCTCGGGCAGTTGCGCATTCATCAACTGGGACTTTAGATCACTTAGAAGCTGCAAGTAAGCCACGCGGCAGCGCGGTCCGAGTTCCATGTTGAAATATGCGCTCACCCCGCAACACAAAAGGCTCAAACAAATCACCGGAGCACTCAACGACAACAAACTGATGCCGCTGGCCCGGGCGGCGGTGAGTTCTTGATCCGCGCTAAAGCGCCCAAAGACCAGCAAGGTGGCGGTCAGCATGCCCATGGGCAGCGCAAAAACCCAGACGAAAGGAATCAAGTAAAGAAACGCCCGCACCATCAGCCACAGGCTGACATGACTGCTGGCCAGCAGGGTCAGGATTTCGCGCAGAGCATTGCCCACCAGCAGCACCGCCGTAAACACCGCCACGGTGAGCAGCAAAGCGGCCAGAACCTGACCGGTGAGATATTTTTGCAGCGTTTTCAATATTTATCGCGTGCAAAGTGACGGATTTGGCGCGGCAAGCAAAGCCAATTTTGGAAGACCGATGGCCCCGGATTCACCCCAGGGTCCCACAGAGAAAAACGCTGGCCCGCAAAAGGATTCACGCGTCAATTTACCGTGAAAATTAACAGTATTTTGATATAGACATTTTTTGCCATTGAACCAAATAATCTCCGCGTGGCCTTGGTGACTCGCACGAGCGATGGCGGGCCGAATAAGCACCTCAACTGGCTTTTTAACCGAGACGCTTACCGGACCGGAAAACAATTTCTTTGAATTCGCCAGGCCAAATTGAAGCCCGGCATCAAAATTTGCCAACCCTAAACGCAAATGTTTGTCCGCGCCAGCCACTCGCTAAAACCGGGTAGCGGCGCGGACAAAATGTTTTGAACCTTGGAAACATTCAGGGAAGTGTCCAGCGCCCGGGGCGGGCCGGGGAAATCTGCGGCCACTCCCGACTCAATCTTCGTTGTGATTTCCGGCCAGCGGTGGAGCAGCATTTGGCCGATTTGCCAGCGCGACAATCGCTCCGCGCCGGCCACGTGGTAGATGCCCGAGCGCTGTTGACGCAACAGTTCCCAGACGGCCCGGGCGGTTTCCTCCACCGGAATGGGCGATCGGAATTCATCCGTGAATAACTTCATTCCGTCCCCCGTCTGTTTAAATGATCGTCGTAACTGTTCGTTAAAGGCGCGGGTCCCGGACGCAGAAATGCCGGCGTTGATGGTGGTTCGCACCACCAGATGGCGGAGGTTTTGCAGCACAACGTGCTCGGCAGCGACCTTGGTCTCTCCGTAAACGTGCAGCGGATGAACCGGATCGGTCTCCTGATAATTTCCCTGCCGGCCATCGAAAACCAAATCCGTGGAGAAAAACACCAACTGAATCTCCGCCGCCAGTTCCGCGAGCAATTTTGTGACTTCCACGTTGACTCGCTTGGCGAGTTCGGGATTTTTTTGCGCATCCGCCACGTTGGTGATGGCGGCGCAGTGAATGATGGCTTGCGGTTGATCCTTGGCAAACTCACGTCGGACCGCCGCAAAATCCAGCAGATCAAAATCCGCTCGCCTCAGCGCACGGATCCGGCAACGCGGGGCAAAGCGGGGTGCGGTTTGGACAAGGTAATTGCCGATCAGACCATTTGCGCCTGTCACCCAAACCAGCGGTTCAATCGACGAATCGCCTGGTAAGATGGCCATAAGCATCGATGCGCCGGTCCCGGAGGAAAGGCCAATGGGTGCGGGTGGTGTCCACATTCGCCAAATCCACGGGCACAACCAGAATTTCTTCCTGGTCTGCGCTCGCCTTGGCAATCAATTCACCGGAGGTTCCGGCCACAAAACTTTGCCCCCAAAATTCCAGCCCATCTCCGCCGACGTTGTCGAGAATTTCGTGACCAATGCGGTTGACCGATGCCACGTAACACCCGTTGGCCACCGCGTGGCTGCGCTGGATGGTTTCCCAGGCGTTGTGCTGGCGCACCCCATACTTTGCCTTTTCGCCGGGATGCCAGCCAATGGCCGTGGGGTAAAACAGGATTTCCGCGCCTTGCATGGCGGTCAGGCGGGCGCCTTCGGGATACCACTGATCCCAGCAGATCAGCACGCCGATTTTGGCATATTTTGTCTGCCACGCCTTGAAACCCAGATCGCCGGGCGTGAAATAAAATTTCTCGTAAAACAGCGGATCGTCCGGAATGTGCATCTTCCGATAGATCCCAAGGAGCGAACCGTCGGCATCAATGATTGCCGCCGTGTTGTGATACAAGCCCGAAGCGCGTTTTTCAAACAGCGAGGCGATCACGACGACCTTGTGCTTTTTGGCCAGCTTGCAAAAGGCGTCGGTGCTGGGACCGGGAATTTTCTCCGCGAGCTTGAAGTTTTCGTGGTCTTCGCTCTGGCAAAAATATTGCGACCGAAAAAGTTCCTGCGTGCAAATAATTTGCGCCCCCTGTTTGGCGGCGCGTTCAGCCAGGGCGAGTGTTTTCTTGAGATTCGCCTCGGGATGGGCCGACACGTCAGTCTGAATGAGGCCCAGTTTGAGATCGGATGAAGCAGCACGTTTCATGCGTTACTTGTTGAAATGGGATCTTCGGGTTCCTTCCTGGATGCGGATGGTGCGTCCCCCGGTGTCAACATGGGGCAACTTGAGCGATTCCTGGCCGAACAATTCCCGGATGAACTTGCCCAAGGTTTCATTCGTTGGGCCATAACCGTCATGATAAATGTAATATTCCAAGTCAAACATCAATTGATCCGCATTGTCGTAGCGATGCTTTAAATCGCGGGCCAGACAATGGTGCAAAATATCATTGAGCTTGCCGTCGATACGCGCATCGAGCGAATGAAAATCTGGAATCGGCTGGTGCATGATGCGATGCCGCGATTCCTCGGCGTTTTCGCCTTTGAATATGTTCCGGCCCAGCAACAAATTGGCCAGCACCACGCCGGCGGAAAAAATATCCGACCGCTTGTCGGTGACTTGAAAATCCGCCTGCTCGGGACTCATGTAATCCGGTTTGCCCGCCACCACTTCCCCTTCCTGATCGGTTAAAAAACCGCGCGCCTTGGCAATGCCAAAATCGGTCAATTTCACGTCGCCTTCAAAGGCAATCATGACGTTCTTGAAACTGACATCCCGATGCACGATGCCCAGCGGCTTGCCATCCTTGTCGGTCTTGGCGTGGGCGTAGGCTAGTCCACGGGCCACGCGGCTGGTGATGAACACCGCGAGTTCCTTGGGCAGGGTCCGCTTTTTCTCCGTCAACTGCTGGGTGAATTGTTCGAGGTTGACCCCCCGGATCAGTTCCATGGCGATAAACGCCGCGCCATTGGCCTCGCCGAGATGGTAAGTTTGCACAATGTTGGTGTGGATCAAGTCGGCCACCAACTTGGCTTCGCCAATGAAATTCTCGATGAACATCTTCTGGCTCGCATAGTTGGGGCGAATGATTTTGATCGCCACGCGCTTGACAAAATTGCGAGTCCCGTGCTGTTCCGCCTCATAGACAATCCCCATGCCACCCTCAAAAATCTTACGGGTAATGTCGTAATGAAATTCGTTTTGGATGCTAAAGAGCGCCACGCACAAATGGTCGGAAATTGAGGTGCGATGTCAAGCCCCGCACACAACAAACCCGCAAGTTTGTGTGATTTTTTTCAACTTTTTAAGCTTGCGCCAAAATTCCGAAAGTTTTTAATTCCCACCAAGTCTTGTGACTTTTTGCAGAACAACTAAACGATAACCAAAAACACAACCAACAGACAATTATGGCCAAAGCCCTTTCCAAAGCACAACTCGCCGCCGCTATCGCCGAGAAAGCCCAGATCTCCAAGAAACAAGCCGTCGAAATCCTCGATCACATTGCCGCGCTCGCCTACAAGCACGCCAAAGACACGTTCACCCTGCCCGGCATTGGCAAGTTGGTTCTAAAAAACCGCGCCGCCCGCGTGGGCCGCAACCCCAAGACCGGCGAACAAATCCAGATCAAAGCCAAGAAGGTCGTGAAGTTCCGCGTCGCCAAGGCCGCCAAGGACGCGATCCTCGGCTCCAAGTAATTTAAATTTCCAACTCAAAGCGCTCCGTATTCCGGGGCGCTTTTTTTGTTGGCTCCAATCAGAGCGCTGAAGGTTTCCACCGATATTCCGCCGCCCCGTTTAATTTCAAACGCCAAAAATCGCCGTTTGCTTCCGGCGAAATTTCCTGCGTGGCGCCGTTCAGCGAACGCACCGTTTCCGGGCGCCCAAAACGCTTGGTCTTGAGTTCAAGCAAAAATTCCCGGTCGCGCGGGAACGGGCGCAGCACCCATTCATCCCTTTCGCGGCGCACCAACACGCTGCCGTCCGTGCGCAGATCGCCAAAATCCAGCACGGCATTTTTCAAGTTGAGATGCTGCGAATAGATGGCATCCGCATCGCCATCATCCGGCCCGGCCTTTTGAAACGAAATTGCGCTGCCGCCATCTCGAATATGCACAGTTCCCGTTTGAATGCGACTTTCGCCGTCATCTTGTCCCAGAAGCGCCAACCGGCCCCCTTCCGGCAAATACAATCCCATCCGCAAATCGTAATCGCCATCCGGCAAATCCGCCGGCCATTTGATTTCATGCGGTCCGTCTTCCACGGTTTGTCCGCTGCGCCAGGTTGAACTAGGCTGGGCCAGTGGATGGTCGTCTTGCATGACGATTTTTCCATCCGCAACGAAGTGGACAAAACAATGGTAATCGCGCGGCAAGGTTTCATTCGCCTGCCATTGGTAACGCACCACAAAGGCCCGCGCCCCGGTTTGATGAAACGCGCTGACGGAGGGGCGAATCTGATGAATTCCGCTCTGATTCCAATCCCGCGCGGGACGCGCGTTCGCAAATGTTGAGTCGGCAGTTTCGGCAAAATCAGCCACAACGCCCTGACACAACGCCGTCCAAGCCGTCACCCCGGCGCCCTTTGCCAGCCAGCCATATTGCGGCAAAACACAGCCTGATTCTTCAAGCGGCTTCGGCGCATCGTTGGCAATTACCGTCAAGCCGTTGTCATAAACCGCCCGCACCTGCCGCCAGACTCTGGCTCGCGCAGCAACCCCGCTGGCCACCCAATGATCGTGAACTCGATACTGAATGTTGGTTGCCCGAGCCGTGGCATATCGCGAAGTCACCGGGGTCATCAAATGATGTTCCAACCAGGCCAATGGAATGACCGCATACGTGGCTCCGCCCAGAAAACCGGCATGACCATAGGCAATTTCCTGCATGCGATATTGGTCCAGCACCACCATCGGCGGCAAGCCATGCCATGAGGGTTTTTGCCACCAGCGTTCGTAGTAACCCATCCCGTGGTTGAACTGCAACGGATGAATTTTCAGCAAGTCAAAATCCACGAATAACGGGGCCGTTTGTCCCGCGCTTCCCGGCCAGCCAACGCCAAATTGGGCTTCCACCCCATCGAGCAGGCCGCTCCAAAACCAATGATTCGCGCCTTCGCCAAAGACCGGCCCGCGATACAACTCCCGCTCGTAAGCCCAGAGTTTGCGATGCGTTTGCCAGGTCGGTTGAAACGTGCCCGCTCCTTCCCGGTCGGCGCGATAATCCACGTGAAACCACGGCGGCACGGCCGAATGAACGTCCAGGTAATCGGCGTTGGGCGCATAACGAGCCACGATCTGCGGACTCTGGCTCTGCGCCAGCGGCAAAATAGCATGCGGTTGCACGGCGAAGGACTGGATTTTTGTGCCCGGATTGAACCAGGCCAGCTCGCGATTTCCGTGCGAATCCAAGGCGATGTCGTTGGTGTGGAAACCTTCGTAGTCGGGATAGTAATCGACGTAGTTTTCGTGCAACGCGATGTCATAACCCAGCCGTTTCGCGGTGGCGACCAGATGCTTCATCGCGACATCGCCTCCGAGGTTCGCGTTGGCAGGAACATGCGCCGGCAGCGCATTGTCATAGCCGCTGCGTTGCCAGTCATGGATGATCGCCACACATTGGTTTAATCCATAATCGTGGAGCATCTCCAAATTTTTCGCGATGTCATCAAACCGTCCACCCCAGATATCGAGAATGATCTTGCCGGCCAAATGTTCGCGAAACGGCGAAGCCAGATTGGGAATATTGGGCAAAACTTCCGGAAGATTCCACGCGGCGGAGAATATCACCCGTTCATGCAAAGACTCGCGCGTGCCATCGGTGCGTTCGCCGTAAACCGCGCTGGTGTTGTCGTGATAGGAAGCGGAGGCACCAGTCCAATCAAGGAACGCGTTTACAAATAAATCCTCTTTTGCGAGAAAATATATCTGACCCGAATAATATGGAACCGCGACCGGTTGACGATGCAACACCGGCCCCCAACGTCCGGCATCGAACGCGGCGATTTCCGGCTGATTGCAGACAACTTCCAGCGCCAGGCTTTTGCCAATCAGTTTGGCCAAGCAAGTCAGGGTGACCTTTTGCCCATTGACGGCATAAGTCGAGATGCAGACCGCTCCATTCGATGCCGCAGTCATCTGGCTGCCAATCAATTCTGCCTTGTGAATCCAATCCAAACGGGCATCGCGCGCAAAGGTCACAACGTCCGGCTTTTTCGCACCACACGGCGTCGCAACTAATTGCCATTTGCCTAGCGGAGAATTTTCAGATGCATCTGGACAAGTCCATTGATATTGCAAAATGCCATCAGCGCCCGAGTAGGTGAGAACTGCGGTCTGATGACTGACTGCGACCGTTGTGGTTCCGGTATAACCCGAGACCGGCGCCACTTCGTCATTCGGACGCGAATACAGACGCCGCAAATCCAACGGCGGCAACCGACCCAAAGTTCGAGTTGGCTTGGCAACAAAACCAGTCAGCACCAGTTCACGCCCACCCCACAAAGCGAAGTCAAAAGCCGAATTGTCATGCGGTCCGGGATCGGTTTCAAACCGTAAGGTCACGATTTGCCCCGCCAAGGCGGAGAGATCAATCGTAAATGGCTTCCAGATTGAATCCGCACGATGCTCATCCAACCTGGCTTGACCGTTCACAAATATACGAAATGTCGCGCCATCGGATTTCGGCTTTTCTCCCGGTCCAGCCATCGCATCGGCACGCATGGCGATGGCCCCGACTAATGTGATGCCTTTGATCGCGGCTGCGGGAGGCAGTTGAAAGCGAAATTCCTGAAACGCCACGCCGGTTCCTCCACGCCAGGGCGGATGCAACAAAACCGCAGTGCGACCGTTTTGCACGCCTGCCGGCTGCAATGCCACGCCGGTCATCGGTTCAAAACCGCCGCTCCAGCCAAGGGGAAAATATTTCTCAACTTGACCCCGATATTGATAGCCCACTCCGTAAAGCCCGATCTCATCCAGATTGATTTGTTCCGCATCTGGAACGATCATCGGCTCCAATTCTTGCGCTTCGGCCAAGTTCATAACGAAACAGATCGTCAAAACAGGCAAAGCGAATCGCTTCCAAAGTCTCAAGAACTGGCCGGGAAATTTCACAGGGCATCAGACGCTTGTCGGGTGGGGTGAGTAACAGTTATTTGGCTCTACTAACAGAACGTCCGCACATTATCGCCACGTGGGCACATCCGGCCAAGGCCGATTATTGGGCAGTCAGTTCAATATCCGCGTAATCGCAGGTCAGATGCGTTTTCAAACTGTCGGCATCCGTCAGCACGCCCAACCCGACAATCTTGGGCATGGTCCGGCCGGGGAAGGCGCGTTTCCAATCCGCCGTCACGTCGCGCTCCTCGGCAACCCATCGCCCGGCGCGCGCGTTGCCGGATTCCACGATAATCAACCGTGTGCGTCCCGATTCCGGATGCGGCAGAAACTGCCCCGGCTTTTCCGTGTTGGCCCAAAGATAGTTTAATGTTCTTGGGATGCCGATAAAGGTGTCGAAAGCCACAAATACGCGCCCGGCATGGTCAAAGCGGCTGACATCGCGCTCCGAACCATTGGCGGCCACTCCACGAATCCGCCAGCGCCAGCGCAAGGTCAATTTTGAATGCGGTTTGAAGTTGAGCTTGGTGGCAAGGGCCGAACAGGATTTGTCGGCGTCGGCGTGCAGCCAGGCATTCGTGCCATCCCGCACCACCGTGTATTCGGTTTTGCCTCCGAAAAAAGAAACCGCGTGCCAGTTGTCTGCCAGCCCGCGAGTAAAATCATCAGCAAAAACGACTTTATCCTGCGTCGCACCGCCACACGCCAACGACGCTGAAATCATCAGGGCTGCAAACCAGCGTTTTGTCATTCCTCAAACATAACGGCTTCGCGATCCGACTGAAGTTACGTTTTGGCAACTAATGGCCGACCCGCCAACTTTGCCACGCCCGATGTAAATTGCTGCAAAAGATATTCGCCGGCTCGGCAAAAACTGGTCCGCCCAGGCCGGCAGCCAAACGGCCAAGCCGCTTGCGCCGATGTTTGATCATTTGAACCAGCTTGCGGATTTCGCGTTTCGGCTGCATTTCCGCAATGACCTGACTGAGCAAATTTAGATCGTGATCAGTCCCTAGCATTTCCCCCCAGCCTGGCCAGTGCTTGCTCCGTTTCCGCGATTTTCTGCGGCCATTTTGGACAAATCAGTCGCAGTTGATTTTCGATCTGCTTCACCGCCTTGCGCCAGGCGTGCAGATTTTCGGCTGATGGATTGTCCACGACCTGATGGAAGCACTGCCGCCCGCGCTGATAACTGCGCGCCACCCCGGCCTGAATGGTCATCCAGCCGGAGTTTGGCTGTTTGAGGCAGCAAAGGTGGCGCTTTACGTTGCGCAGACGCTCGTCCGCCCGTCCGCTAAAATCCCGCTTTGCCAACTGGCGCAAAGCGTGCCGGCAACGCTCTCGCAGATGTTTCCGAATGGGTGAAAATTGGTGACTTTTAGATCGCGCCAAATCATCGAAAGCATTTAAAATAACCCGCGCATCCCGTGAAACGGCCAAAGTGTCAGCCACCCAGCGCAACGACTTCTTTGCCTGGCGATACGCAGATCGATCCATGTCTTCGCGCACCAAATCAATCAAGGCCCGCAATTTCTTGATCTCCTTGCGCACCGCATGAACAGCATCCGCCTGCCCCGTGTGAGGCAGCTTTCTGCGAGCGAATTTAATCCGCTCATTGCAAATCCGTCGCACTGCTATCAGCGGTTCTTCGGATATTTTGAAACTGCCCGCCATGCCACCGGACAGTGTAATCCCAATTTAATGAATTTCGGCAACGAAAATCCACCACCTGGCACGAGCTGGTCATTCCACAGCTTTCAGTCAAGAAAGTCTGCGAAGCCTATTTTTTAAGCAGCCCTTGCACCTCCAACCAATCGGCAAAGCGATCAATCCAATGGTCCGAGGGCAGGTGCTGCGTGCGCATGCCGAAACCATGTCCGCCCTTGGAATAAAGATGCAGCTCGGCTGATTTTCCCGCCGCAATCCACGCCTGATAGATTTCAACGCTCTGTGGAGCCAGGCCAAGCGGATCATCCGAAGCCGCCAGAACAAATGCCGGCGGCGCGTCATTGGGAACGCCGTTTCCCTTGATCGCCCAACCATAGGCCGCGTAAATCGGTGCCGCAAAATCCGGCCGTGTTTCGGGCGCATAATTCATGGCTACCGACACGGCCACAGTTCCGCCGGCCGAAAAGCCAATGATCCCGATACGATTTGGATTCACGCCATAGTCGGCGGCATGTTTGCGCACATAGCCGATGGCCGCATTGCCGTCGGCGAGCGCCAGCTTCACGATCGGCGCGACCACGGGTTCCAGCGGACCACGCGTCATGACCTCGCGGGTTGGGTCATCCGTTTTGCATTCCACCAAGCGGTATTTCAGCACAAAACAAGTGACACCCTTTTTAACCAGGTAGCGGGCGACATCAAAGCCTTCGCTGTCGATGGACAGCGCGAAAAACGCGCCGCCGGGGCAAATAACCACAGCCGTGCCATTGGCCGTGCCGGGATCAGGTTGAAAAACCGTGAGGGTGGGATTGGCCACGTTAAACACCACGGGCGTTTGCCAGAGGTTCGTGCGATTTTCCTGTTCCGTTTGCTTCCAATCCTCCGAACCCGGAGCCGGACCATCGTAAAGCCGAATGACTTTTTCCTGAGCCACGACATTGAGGCAAAGCAATGAAAACAAAGTCGCCAGAAAATAACGCATGGATTTCATGCCGCGATTGTTTACTGCGCCCGATTTACCGTCAATCCCTATCGCCATTCGTGTTGAACCGGACTTTTACCGGCACCCAGCATTGCAACTCGCCAATTTTCAGCGTGGCGAAACGGGGCAAAACAAGGCATTTTATCACTGTTTATGAAACCACGCGTTCGTTTCGCTCCATCGCCCACCGGCTACCTCCACATCGGCGGCGCCCGCACCGCGCTTTTTAACTGGCTTTACGCCCGCCACACCGGCGGCACATTTGTTTTGCGCATTGAAGATACCGATGCCGCCCGCAATTCGCAGGCAGCTGTGGATGTCATTCTCGACGGTCTGCGCTGGTTGGGTTTGGATTGGGATGAAGGTCCGTTGACCGGTGACGCCACCGGCCCGAGCAACGGTGATCGCGGACCGTATTTTCAATCGCAACGCCGGGAAAACTATCAGCGCCGTGTGGAAGCGCTGCTGTCGCGCGGGTTGGCCTATGAACACGAGGGCGCCATCAAATTTAAAATGCAGCGTGAACCCATTCTCATTCCCGATCTGGTCGTCGGCGAGGTGCTCCGGAAGCTGACGGATCGTGAGGAAGTGGATCCGGATTTCGTCATCGTGCGCAGCGATGGCCAGCCCGTGTTTCACCTCGTCAATGTGGTTGATGATTTGGAAATGGGCATCACGCACGTTATTCGCGGCGAAGATCATTTGAGCAACACCGCCAAACACATCGCGCTGTTCAACGCGTTTGGCGTCAAGCCGCCGCATTATGCGCACATTCCACTGATCCTGAACGGTGACGGCTCCAAAATGAGCAAACGGGACCAAGGTGCTTCCCTGGCTAGTTATCTCGACAATGGATTCCTGCCCGAAGCCGTCATCAATTTCCTGTGCCTGCTGGGCTGGTCGCCCAAGGAAAACCGCGAAAAACTGTCCCTCGCGGAAACGATCGAGCGTTTCGATCTGCCGCAAATTCTCCGGCACAACGCCCGTTTCGATTACGAAAAACTGGTCTGGCTCCAAGGCGAATACGCCCGCGAACTGAGCGGTGATCGCTTTTACGAATGCGCGGTTCACGCATTCGGCAAAACAGGCCTGGACACCAACAAGTTTCCGCTCGAATACGTCAAGGCCGCGCTGGATACGTGCAAAGGCAAGATCAAGATGTTCAGCGAACTGCCGGCCTACGCGGGATTCTATTTCAAGGACGAGATCGTTTATGAACCCGAAGCGGCGAAGAAGAGTTTCATTCCCGAAAACAAGCCGCGTCTGGAAAAGCTGCGCGACGCCTTTTCCAGGTTGGAAAAATTCGACGCCGCCGGTATTGAAACCGCATTGAAGGCCACCGCCGCCGAGCTCGGCGTGAAGGTTGGCGCGCTCGTGCATCCGGTTCGCCTCGCTACCACCGGCAATCCGAACGGCCCCAGCCTGTATCATTTGCTGGAAGTGCTGGGTAAGGATAAGTCACAGGCCAGAATCGAAAAGGCCATCGCCGCTTTGAGCTAACGACAGCTCCGAACGGAGTGGCATTGTCACCGTTTTGCCACTTTTGTCACCGAACTGTCATTTGCCTAATCGCCATGGCACCGTGAGAATGGTGCGCGACATGGCGCGTATTCTTTACAGTTGTTGTGGCGAAGGCCAGGGTCACTCGTCGCGCGTGCTTACGCTCACCCGCGCCCTGACCAACCTCGGGCATGAAGTGAAAATCCTGGCGAGCAACAAGGCGTTCCAAGTCTTGAGCCAGCAACTGCCGGAGGTCCAGGAAATCCCCGGCTTTACCTTTGTCTATCGCAATAACCGGGTGGAATTACTGGCCAGCTTTTGGGGCAATTTGCCATTGCTGCGCCAGCGAACTGCGGTCATCCGCCGCATGACAGATTTGATTGAGCAATGGCAGCCGCATCTGGCCATCACCGATTTCGAGCCGTTCCTGCCCCGCGCCGCCCACTTGGCCGGCCTGCGCTGCATCAGCCTGGACCATCAAGGCGTGATTCCGTTTGCGCGTCCGCCGCTTCCATTGGATCAACGCATTCCGGCCACCGCCGCGCGCACGGTGGTCGGTCTGACGAATTATCGCGAGGCGTTCCGTTTCGCAACGTCCTTTTTTTATCCGCCGGTTTCTGCGAACAGAAATGTTCAGTTCTTTCCCCCGATTTTGCGGGAACGCGTTTTGAGGCTGACGCCACAGCCTGGCGATTACGTGGTTGTTTATCAAACCAGCACCTCCTTCAAGCAATTGCCCGAACTCCTCAAGCAATTGCCATTTCAGTTCAAAGTTTTCGCTTTTGAACGGGAAGGTCAGGACGGCAATATCAGTTATTTTCCGCGCTCCGACACGCGCTTCATTGAGGAAGTGGGCGGGGCTTCGTGGGTGCTGACCAACGGCGGCTACACGTTGATGAGCGAGGCGCTCTATCTGGGTAAACCGGTTTTCTCCTTGCCCGTCGATTGGCAGTTCGAACAATGGCTGAACGCGCGGTATTTGCACGACCTGGGCTACGGCGTCATGTGCGATAACCTCCAGAAATTTCCGGTGAAAATGCAGGGATTTCTGGGCAAGCTGGACCATTTCCGCTCGAATATTTCCCGGGAGAACTTCTTTGGCAATGAACTCGCATTGTCGAGGATTTTGGATTTTCTGCCGAATCAGGAGGTTCGTCTGGCTGAACCGATTTGCCAAGCGCGTTAACTTTTTTCGCTGCGCGTTGCCAAATAAAAAAGCCGGAACCTTGCGGCTCCGGCTTGAAATTCAAAGCGTCGATTACCAGCGGAAGTGAGCAAAGGCTTTGTTCGCCTGCGCCATTTTATGCACTTCATCACGCTTGCGGATGGCGTTGCCCTGACCTTGGTAAGCTTCCAGGATCTCGGCGGCGAGCGCGGATTTCATGGGCTGGCCTTTACGCGAATCAGCAAATTCCACGATCCAGCGGAGGGCGAGCGCGTTCTGACGGTCGGTGGGAATTTCCAGCGGCACCTGATAGGTGGCACCACCAACGCGGCGGGCCTTGGTCTCAATGCGCGGCTTGGCATTGTCCACGGCGCGCTGCAAAATTTCGATCGGGTTGCTGGCCGGATTCTTTTCGGAGATGGTGTCAAACGCGCCGTAAACAATGCGTTGAGCCAAGCTCTTCTTGCCACTGAGCATCACGGTGTTGACGAGGCGGGCGACGAGCGCGTTGTTATACTTGCCGTCGGGAGCGACGGGGCGTTTGGTTGCTTGACGTCTGCGGGACATGATTCTTTTCCTTAAAAATTATTTACCGGCGGGTTTGGCCGCTTTTGGTTTCTTCACGCCGTATTTGGAGCGGCTGACCCGACGCTTTTCCACCCCGGCGGCATCGAGCGTGCCGCGGACGATGTGATAACGCACACCCGGCAAGTCCTTCACACGACCGCCGCGCACGAGCACGATGGAGTGCTCCTGCAGGTTGTGGCCTTCATCGGGAATGTAAGCAATGACTTCGTAGCCGTTGGTGAGACGCACCTTGGCGACTTTGCGCATCGCGGAGTTCGGCTTCTTGGGCGTGCGGGTCATCACTTGGATGCAGACGCCGCGACGAAACGGTGAATTTTCCAAGGCGGGCGACTTGGATTTATAATTAACTCGGTTGCGGCCCTTGCGGACCAATTGATTGATTGTCGGCATTTGCTTAAAAATCGCTTAAATAATCCACCGCTTCAGTTTTGGAGAAACGGAGCGCGGAATATAGCAAACCCGCCCGATGTGGCAACACTATTTTCAGGCTTTTTGAACAAGACGAACGCGCCAGCCTGCTTTCCGCCTTGAATTTACCCGGCCAAGCCGATAAGAAAACCACTTGAATGCGCATCATTTTAACCCTTTGGCTGGCCGGTCTTTGCCTTGCGGCTCAAGCGTTTGACGCTGCCACCGATTACAAATCTGTGCGGGTTGAGCCGCATGGCAACGTCGTGCGGGTGCGTCTGCCGCTGACTGATGTCACCGGCAAGGTGCGCGTGAAATTTTTGACCACCAATGGCTTAAGCCGCAGCGTCGCCCCGAGCCAAAGCCCGCTCGGTCCGGGATATTACCTGGAATGGCAAATCGGCTATGACAGCCCCACCACCAACAGTCCCAGTTCCGTCCCGGAAATTCATTTTAAGCGCCAGGGCCAAACGAAATTCGGTCATGAACTGGCTAAAATCATTCTCGAATCGATTCGCACCGGTGTCCTTTCCACCAACGACCTGACCTGGGAGCTTGCCGTTTTGAAGACCATTCCTGCCACGGCTTTTGAGGAAAATCAACCGATGGAGGTTGAAACGTTCACCAATCGCGGAATCGCCGGATTTCAGCGCTCTGTGCAGCACATTCCTCAGTTCACCAAAACCACGCCGGATGGCTCGGTGCAAATTCAGTTGAAGCAAAAACAACGAGCGGTGGGTTTGCAAGCCATGGTCTATGTCTGCCTGCCGCTCGAGAAAGTTTTAGACACGAATGGCGCCGCGCGATCGACCAGTCCCGCCAAGCCGAAAGAAACGGTATTTTACGAATTCAACCGGCAGAACGCCGCGTTGATCATCGACATCATCCAAGCCTTTGGCATGGCCTCTCAACAGCATAACGAAGACATTCAAAATATCCTCGGCAAGATTTTGGAAACGGCAGCGAAATCTTAAACCCGAACTCCGAAGTTGGGGAGCGCAGGCCGCTGGCCTGCGGTGTTTGGCGGCCCGCCAAACACGGCGTCCAACCCTTATCTTTACCGAACGAAACGGGGAAATATTGGTTCAACGAGGTTTTCGGGTTAAACTGACGTGGGATGAGCGTTTGCGTGAACCTCAAAAAACACCGAATCGTGACGGCCACACGCATTTCCGCCCCGCGTTTGTTACTTCTTCCGCCGCCAGCCGGCAATAAACATGCCATTCCCGCCCAAATCTTGGGGCCAGATGAATTTCGCAGCTGTAGCCGGTTGATGATCAAACGGAATCGCAGGCAAATCCATCGGCTCAAATTCCGCCGCAAACTTGGCGCTAAAATCCGCAACCACCTCCATTGTTTCCGAACGCGTCAACGTGCAGACGGCAAAAACCAATTTGCCACCCGGTTTCACACTCGGCGCGGCATGAGCCAGCAATTGTTTCTGAATCGCCGCCAGCTCTGCCACATCCTGCGAAGTCGTGGTCCAGCGCGCATGCGGATTGCGTTGCCAGGTGCCCACGCCGCTGCACGGCGCATCCACGAGAATGCCGTCAAATTTGGTTTTGGTTGGCAACTTGGCGCCGCCATCCCAAAGGGCGCTACGGAAATTGAAAACCTGGGCGCGGGCAGCGCGGCGCTTGAGCGTTTTCAATCGCCATTCCGCGCGATCACTCGCCCAAATGAGTCCCTTGTTCTGCATCAAAGCGGACAGGTGCAAGGTCTTGCCACCTTCCCCCGCGCAGGTGTCCCACCACGTTTCCCCCGGCTGCGGCGCGCACAGCCAGCCAACCGCCTGTGACGCGATATCTTGAATCTCAAATTCTCCACTGTGAAATTCCGCGCGCTGAAACAAATCCTCCTCGCCTTTGTAATGGATGGCGTCCGGCAGCAAAGTTTTCTCCAGCTTGGCGGCGCCCAATTTCTCACACAACTCCCGGCCTTGCCCCGGTTTGGCGCGCAACCACAGCTTCGGCTCGGATTGAATGGCCCGCGCCCATGCCGGCGTGATCTCCATTTCTTCCTGCAGCCAATTGGGAGCGACACGCTCCACCAGACTCGCATCGGAAAATGAATGGGGATCGGCGGCAAAATTGGCGGCCAATTCGCGCGCTTTGTGGATTTGCTGATTCAATGGCGACTCCAAATCCAGCCAGCCGCGCCAGCGAAAATAATTGAAGACCGTCTGCGAAACCGCCCGAGCGTCGACCGGCAAAATATCGCGCTCGGCCTTGAGATGCTCGCGTAAAACTTTGTCGGCCGGATTTTTCGCGTCACATGCGGCGATGATGCGTTCCGGCAGGCCGGGTTGCGAACCGACTCGTGCCGAACGTATGGATTTTCGGTTGGAGATGTCGTGCTGAAATGCTGAACGAAATTTCACCCTAGTTATTGATCAAAATTGATGCCTCAGCTTCGCGTTTGCTCCAAACGATTGGAAGGATGCCATACAAACTTAACGCAGAAAGATGTTCTGCATTAACTGAACCATCTGAATCGTTGATAAAAGCATAGGCGGAAAGATTGCCTTTGCCACGTTCACGTTCAACGTC
The DNA here is from genome assembly GCA_021813325.1 of bacterium. Classification (GTDB taxonomy): domain Bacteria; phylum Verrucomicrobiota; class Verrucomicrobiia; order Limisphaerales; family UBA11358; genus UBA11358. Next base: position 38,200 of record JAKALA010000032.1, read on the forward strand.
CGAAACCATAAACGCCAAACTTGCTGCACGGTCTTTGGTTAGTTGGTTAATAGCTTGAATAACACCTTCAGGCTTGTTGCCGCGCGGAGGGATAGCAAAATCAAATTTGTGATCAAAACCACTGTATCCAGCCAGTTTGACATCGCGAAACGGCGCTACATCTTTCGCGCGCAGAAACTTTTCTACATCCTCCTTAAAGAGTTGAAGCACGGATTCTTCGCCCATTACAAACATGTCGTTCACAGCCATGATGGCCTGAATAAGATTGTGCTTTCTCTGTGGAAAATCTTTAGGCATCGTTGAAACACAAAGCTCATCATTTTCACTCCGCACGCCAAAACCATGAAGAATAGCTTTCAGGTGCCGCTCTCGTTTTTCAGTATCTAAGAGCAGTGATGAATGACGTAAATCATTTAACGTATAACCGTCATCTGTCAGCCAAATCACGCCTCCACGTTTCTCGACATAAATTTCTATCTCATCGTTGTGGCGATCGAGAAATGGTGTTGATATCACACAGCTAGACTCCAACTGACCAATACGCAATTCTTCCTTTAGCCACGATAGATAAGCGTTCACAAGTTGTTTGCATTCGATGGTCGTCATAATCAGACCGTGGTTTGAATCGCCGGAACGCCATCAACATGACAGAATTTTAGAAAATCTTCCAACCATGACAAACCGTTTGATGTATTTTTGACGGTAAAGTCGGAAACGTCGGAAACCAAATAAGCAACGCGGTCTTCAAAACCTTCGCGGTAAAGGTGAAGATGCGGGCAAAGCAGTCTTTCATTAGGACGGTGTGGCGAATCTGGAGGATTTCTGTGAGCTGGACCATCTAAATCTAGCCGAGCCAATACCACAATTTTTCTAGCCCGCGTTTGATATTTAAGACGCGCACGTTTCCGGTTACCTCGTTCAATCGTAAGGATAAACTCCTCGCGGCGGTCGTTTGAAAGCAAGACACACTCGTGATCCATTGGAGTTGTCATGGAAAACTCCAACGGATCATCACTCTTGAATATTTTTGGCAACGCCAAGAGCGCGTCGGCTTCCGCCTGCGAAAGGGCACTCATTTTGCTGTCAACAATTTACGCCTTCGCGACCAACTGGCGCAACACGAAAGGCAGAATGCCACCGTGCTGGTAGTAGTCGATCTCGATGGGCGTATCAATACGGCAGCAGACAGCCACATTTTCCACTGTGCCGTCTTTGCGCGTGATCTTGAGCGTCAAATCCTGCTGCGGCTTGATGTTCGCATCAAGTCCCACGATGTCGTAAGTCTCGGTGCCATCGAGCTTCAGCGATTGCGCGGTAGTGCCATCCTTGAATTGCAGCGGGAGCACGCCCATGCCAACGAGATTGCTGCGATGGATGCGCTCGAAGCTTTGCGCCACGACGGCTTTCACGCCGAGCAGGTTTGTGCCTTTCGCGGCCCAGTCGCGCGACGAGCCGGTGCCGTATTCCTGGCCGGCAATTACCACGAGCGGCGTGCCGCGCTTCTGATATTCCATCGAAGCGTCGTAGATCGAAACTTTCTTGCCTTCCGGTTGCAGAATCGTGTCGCCGCCTTCCACCCCGGGAACCATGAGGTTTTTTATGCGGACGTTGGCAAACGTGCCACGCGTCATCACACGATCGTTACCACGACGCGAGCCGTAGCTGTTGAAGTCTTCGGGCGCCACGCCGTTATCAATGAGGTATTTCCCGGCGGGGGTCGTTTTCTTGAACGAGCCGGCGGGCGAAATGTGGTCGGTGGTCACACTGTCGCCGAAAATGCCAAGCGCGCGCGCGCCGGCAATCGGCTTGATGCTGCCGGGCGTCATCGAGAAATTCTCGAAGAACGGCGGTTCCTGAATGTAAGTGGACTTGCGGTCCCATTCGTAAACATTGCCGGTGCTGGAGGAGATTTCGTTCCATTTCGGATTCTGCGCCGCAAAATCCTTGTAGAGCTGGCGAAAAACTTCCGGCTGCAACGCGGACTGCATGAGATCGCGAACGTCCTTGAGACTCGGCCAGATGTCGCGCAGGTAAACAGGCTTGCCGTCTGTGCCGGTGCCAAGCGCATCATTGGCGAGGTCAATATCCACGCGACCCGCGAGTGCAAACGCGACGACGAGCGGCGGCGACATCAGGAAGTTCGCCTTGATGTTCTGGTGCACACGCGCCTCAAAATTACGGTTGCCGGAAAGCACCGCGGCAGCCACCAGATTATTTTTCACCACGGCGTCTTCAATCGGCGCCGCGAGCGGACCGGAATTGCCGATGCACGTGGCGCAACCATAGCCGATGAGGTTGAAACCGAGCTGGTCCAAGAACGGCTGGAGACCGGTCTTGTTCAGGTAATCGCTCACCACCCGTGAGCCGGGCGCCAGCGATGCCTTGACAGTGGTATTGACGGTCAGGCCTTTTTCCACCGCTTTCTTCGCAAGCAAACCAGCCGCCAGCATCACGGTCGGATTGCTGGTGTTGGTGCAACTGGTAATGGAAGCAATGAGCACCGAACCGTGACCGATGGCGGATTTCGTGCCATTCATCGACACTTCCGCGCGAACTTTGCCAAGATCTTCAGCCTTCATGCCAAAGCCGTTTTCGGTGACCGGCTTGGAAAACGTCGTGGTAAATTCATTCTTCAGTTTCGGCAATTCAATGCGGTCCTGCGGGCGTTTGGGGCCGGCCACGCTGGGCAGCACCGTGCCGAGGTCGAGTTCCAATTCCACTGAATAATTGATGTCGCCTTTCCTCGGAATACCCCACAATCCCTGCGCCTTGTAATAATTTTCGTAGGTTTTGACGGCTTCCTCGCTGCGGCCGGTGGCGCGGAGATAATTGGCGCACTCCGCGTCAATCGGGAAAAAGCCCATCGTCGCCCCGTATTCCGGCGCCATGTTGGCAATGGTCGCGCGATCCACGAGCGGCAGCGCCGCCGCGCCGGGACCGAAGAATTCGACAAATTTGCCGACGACCTTGGCTTTGCGGAGCATTTGCGTGACGGTGAGAGCGACGTCCGTGGCGGTAACGCCTTCGCGAATGGAGCCGGTCATATGCACGCCCACAACGTCCGGCGTGAGGAAATAAACGGGCTGGCCCAACATGCCGGCCTCGGCTTCGATGCCGCCGACGCCCCAACCGACGATGCCAATGCCGTTGATCATCGTCGTGTGCGAATCGGTGCCGACGAGCGTGTCGGGATAAAAGAGTGGCTGCGACGCCCCCGTCGCAGAACTGGATGGCGACGAGGCGTCGCCGCCACTACAAAGCACGCCCTTGGCGAGATATTCCAAATTGACCTGATGAATGATGCCAATGCCCGGCGGCACTACTTTAAACGTGTCGAACGCCTGCATGCCCCATTTCAAAAACTGGTAGCGCTCGCGGTTCCGGGCGAACTCGAGATCGAGATTCTTCTGCATGGCGTCCGGCGTGCCGGCAAAATCCACTTGAACTGAGTGGTCCACAACGAGGTCCACCGGCACCAGCGGCTCAATGAGCTTCGGATTTTTGCCAAGCTTGTTCACAGCGCTGCGCATGGCGGCCAAATCCACCAACAATGGCACGCCGGTGAAGTCCTGCAAAACGATGCGGGCCACGACAAAGGGAATTTCCGCTGTGCGCGTTTCAACCGCTTTCCAATTAGCCAGTTCCTTCACGTTCGCTTCATGAACTTTCTTGCCGTCGCAATTACGCAAAACGGATTCAAGGACGAGGCGGATGCAAACCGGAAGCTTTGAAATCGGACCGACTCCGGCCTTTTCCAGAGCGGGGAGCGAATAGAATTTCCCGGGCTGTCCGTTGCCCAGTTCAAAGGTTTGCAGGGTGCCAAACAAATTGTGTGATGTGCTCATTTAATTGGGTGGTTAAATCAACCTTAAATCGCCGCAAGAAAATGAAGATTAGCTGCCCGACTGTCAAGCGAAGCGCGGGGATAATGATTATCGTGGCAGCGGGCCGCCCCCAATCCAGTCCCGCGTCTTTCCGCCTTATGTCGGCTGCCAGCAAATCAGTTCACGCCAAGCTGATGTCTGAGGATTTCGCCGACCCGTTTTTCCAAGCGATTCAAGTCCAGCGGCTTGGTGAAGAAATCCTCCGCATTCATTATCGCCGTGCGTTTGGTAACGCTGCTGCTCAACGCGCTCATGAAAATGATCGGTATCTTTTTGGTGGCCGGCTGACGGCGCAGGATTTCGCATACCGACAATCCGTCCAAATCCGGCAGCAAAATGTCGAGCAGGATGAGGTTCGGCTTGCCTTCGCGGGCCTGGCTTAGGGCGTGAACGCCATCGTTCGCCACCAGAAACTCGCAGTGCAAATTCGTCAACCGAAACTTCACCAGTTCAATGAACTCACCCTCATCATCCACTATTAAAATACGCGGCACCATATTGAAGGTTAAAATTCGGGCCCGCCAAAATCAACGACGGCACGGTGACATCGAGGTTACAAAGGGGAAACATCCGTAACATTTAAGCCGCTATCGTTTGGGATTTTGTGCGATTGCATTGGCAACGCCGCGATTTCGTCTGAAAAACCGCAAAGCCCGTAAAATTTGCCAAGTCACAAAACCCACCATAACCTCAGTGAGAACAAGCGATAAATCATTCGGCGGGGCGTCCCCGCGAGCCGCTGGGGATCCATGACGCAGACATACATCTGGCGAGCATGGAGATTGATTTCGCAGTTGAATTCCGTGGTGGAGATGTAATAACTTCATACGATCATTCGTTGTGGTGTCGCGAGGCACCGGTTTAAGTTGAATGGTTCCGCGGGAAAGTGCTGTTTCACTTTCCCGCCCTGTTCGCCCAGATGACAACAAAAAACCAAAAGGGCTTAACTGGGAGTATCACATCGTTGAAGCCACGCCCGGCACGACCTGTTTTACTCGACAGCCACGCCGGCTGATGTTGACACGTCTATCGGGCTGGCTTAACTCTTGGCCGTTGGGCGTCACTTGTATTTCTTAAATTTCGTAAACCATCAAATTGTCCAAAACAAGAAACCACATCTCGAACAAATAATTCCAAATGAAAAACTTCGCACTCCTCACATTCTTTATCACCGTATCACTCTTTGCCGTCGCCTTTATCGTGAGTCGGTATCGAACAGCCAATCCTTTGCAACGCCGCCAGATTGTTTTTGGTGCGGTTGGCGCTTTTGTCGTCGCCACAGGGTTGTTTTGCGTGTTCGCACTGAGCCATGCGGCTAGGTAGCTTGATTTATTGATCTACGCACATGACGCCTAACAGCGCTGGAGCCAATGGCAAGCTCCCCTAAAATTGAGCCAGGAGTTATGAGCGTTGCTGGCGGCGCTTCGCGCCGTCAGGAACACTGATAACCAATGAAACGAACGAGACACAGTCCGGAACAAATTGTCACGAAAC
>JAKALA010000100.1 GCA_021813325.1 bacterium
TTCCGATCTGGATTGTCACCGTGATCAAACAACATCCCGGCAAAGCCCGGAAACGGATGTAAACTTATTATTTCTAAAATTTTACAAGCCGGGCAACCCGGTTCGCCGTCAGGAAATCCTTTACTCTTTTTAGGCAAATCCGCAAAGTATGCGCGTGTTGACCGATAGCGATTCACGGGTTCAACCGGCCGACAAAACTCCGGATGCCCCGTCTCAAAACCATTTTAGTTCCGCGTATCAGACCGCCATCCAGCGATCCCAAGATTTCCTGTTATCCGAGCAAAAAACGGAAGGATATTGGGTCGGCGAATTGATGGTGGATTCCACGCTCGTTTCCGACATGGTGGCTTACCACTATTGGGACGGCAGCGTGGACAAGCAATGGCTGCGCAAGGCGGTCAACCACATCTTTTCCATGCAGTTGCCGGACGGCGGCTGGAACATTTACCACGGCGGCCCATCCGAAGTAAACGCCACCATCAAGGCCTATCTTGCCCTCAAGCTGGCGGGAATCTCCGTCAAAGATCCGCGCATGCTGAAAGCCCGCGAAGTGGCGTTGCATCTGGGCGGCGTGCCACGGATGAACACGTTTTCCAAACTCTACCTCGCGCTCATCGGCCTGTATCCGTGGGAATACGTGCCGACAATTCCCTGCGAAGTGCTGTTCATCGGCAAATGGTTTCACGTGAATTTCTGGGACATGAGCAACTGGTCGCGCGCCATGCTGGTGCCGCTGGCCATCATCAACCATTTCAAGCCGACGCGTCCGGTGAAGGTGAATTTGGACGAGCTTTACCCGGAAGGCATTCACGAACGCGACTTGGCGTTGCAACCCGACCCGGAGAAAATTTCATGGCGCAATTTCTTTCTCTGGCTGGACCGGCTGCACAAGCTGGCGGAATGGTTTGCCGAACACAGCATTCACCCGTTTCGCCGGGTCGCCTTGAAGAAATGCGAGCAGTTCATGCTCGAACGCTTTGCCGGCAGCGACGGTCTCGCCGCTATTTTCCCCGCGATGCTCAATTCCGTCATCGCTTTAAAAGCACTGGGATACAAGGACGATCATCCCATTCTCCAGCGCGAATGGCGCGAACTGAAACGGCTGCAACACGAAACCGCCGATGATGTGCGCGTTGAACCATGCTTTTCGCCCGTGTGGGACAGCGCCATTGTATCCATCTGCCTGCGCGAATCCGGCGTGCCCGCCGATCATCCGCAATTGAAAAAAGCCGCCGAATGGATCATGGACAAGGAAATCCGTTTTGCCGGCGACTGGATTCACAAGAACCCCGCGAAGGTCGAGCCGAGCGGCTGGGTCTTTGAATACGCCAACAAATGGAATCCCGACGTGGATGACACCGCCATGGTGCTGCTCGCGCTCCGCAAAATTCCCACCGACAATCCGCAACGCCGCGATGAATGTTTCGCGCGCGGTATGAAGTGGATGATGACCTTCCAATGCAAAGACGGCGGCTGGGCCGCGTTCGACAAGGATTGCACCAAAAACATTCTCGAAAAGGTCCCCTTTGCCGATCACAACGCGATGCTGGATCCCGAGTGCGCCGACATCACCGCGCGCATTCTCGAACTGCTCGGTTACGAAGGCTGGAGCTTGAGCCACCACCAGATTCAAGAGGCGCTGGCTTACGTCAAAGCACAGCAGGAAGACGACGGCTCGTGGTATGGCCGCTGGGGCGTGAATTACATCTACGGCACCTGGCAGGTGCTGCGCGGCATGCGCGCGCTCAACCTGGACATGAACGAAGACTGGCTCCAACGCGGCAAGGCGTGGCTCGAAAGTGTGCAACTCGAAGACGGCGGCTGGGGCGAGCGTTGCAACACTTACGACGATCCGATTTACAAAGGCCAAGGCCCGAGCACCGCCTCGCAAACCGCCTGGGCCGTCATGGGATTGTGCGCTTTTGACGATCCGGAAAATCCATTTCTCAAGCGGGGCATTGAATATCTTTGCCGCACCCAGAATGCCGATGGTTCGTGGAGTGAACACGAGACCACCGGCACCGGTTTTCCCAAGGTGTTTTATTTGAAATACGACATGTATCGCAACGCCTGGCCGTTGCTGGCGCTGGCGACTTACAAACAAATCCGCGAACGCGCCCCGGAAATTTAGAACGGTAAAGCCAAGCGAACCTGAGGCGTTTTCAACCGCCGCCCCCCATTTCAATGGTTCAGAATGCGGTGAACCGTTTCGAGCAACTCTTTCGGCGGACTCGGTTTTTGCAGGAAGCATTGTCCCGGTTGCAAATTGAGTTCGCGCCCGGCGATCTCCCCGCTGTAGCCGCTGGTGAAAATGACCCGCAGATTAGGATCGCGTTCCAGCAGCCGGGTGGCCAACTCCCGACCGCCAACGCCCTCGGGCATGACCAGATCGGTGAGCAGCAAATGAATCCGCCCTGGGTGCGCCGCAAAAACATTTGACGCCTCGACCCCGTGGGCGGCCTCCAGAACGTGATAACCGTGTCGCTCCAACACCATGCGGGTGGCAACTCGCACGGGCCGCTCATCTTCCACCAGCAGGATGGTTTCCGTTCCACCGCGCGGAATGAACTGGGGAAACGAGGTGGCGCGGCCATGGTCGGCCTCTTTGCAAGCCGGAAGGAAAATTTGAAAATGCGTGCCTCGCTGCGGCTCGCTGTAAACCTTGATCCACCCGCCATGCTGTTTGACAATGCCGAACACGGTTGCCAAACCAAGGCCGGTGCCTTTGCCCACCGCTTTGGTGGTGAAAAACGGCTCGAAAATATGGGGCATCACTTCCGGTGAAATCCCCGCCCCGGTGTCGCTGACGCTTAACACGACATAGCGGCCCGGCACCGCCTCGGGTTGAAAACCAAGGCCGGTTTCATCCAGCAGCTTGGACCCGGTCTCGATTACCAACCGGCCGCCGTTCGGCATGGCGTCGCGGGCGTTCACGGCCAGGTTCATGAGCACCTGGTCCAGCATGCCGGCGTCGGCATGGGTCAGCAACGGCGCCGGATGCAGCTTGAGTTCCAGGCGCACTTCCTCGCTGATCAGGCGCTGGATCATTTTGGCGAGGCCGGTGACCAATTCATTCAAATCCAGATCGACCGGTTGCATCACCTGCCGCCGGCTGAACAGCAGCAACTGCCGGGTCAGATTCGCGGCGCGCTCCACGGACGCTTTCAACTCCCCAAGAATTTCACGGATTTCCCCGGGCAAATCCTTCTCCGTGTCGGCGAGCGACAATTCCATCATCATGGCCGCAAGAATGTTGTTGAAGTCATGCGCCACGCCGCCGGCGAGCTGGCCGATGACCTCCATCTTCTGGGATTGGAGCACCCGCCGCTCCAATTCCTGCTCGCGGGTCACGTCCCGACAGACCGCCACATAGTTGACAATCACCCCGCTCGCATCCCGGACCGGAGAAATGGTGGCCTCCTGCTCCAATAATGCGCCGTCCTTGCGGCGATTGATGAAATGACCGTGCCACACTTCACCGCGCTTGAGCGTTTCCCACAACTGCCGGTAAAACTCCGCATCGTGCTTTCCGCTTTTGAGGCGGCGCGGATTCTGCCCCAATACTTCGGCGCAGGTGTAGCCGGAAATTTTCTCAAAAGCGGGATTAGTGTAGAGGATTGTCCCCGCAAGATCGGTGACCAGCACCATCTCGGCCATTTGTTCGATCGCCTTGAACAATCGCGACCGTTCCGCCTCGGCGCGTTTGCGGGCGCTGATGTCTTCCACCACCGAAACGAAATACTTCGGCTCGCCGGTCGGTTCCCGCACGAGCGAGACGCTCAGGTTCACCCAGATGCACTCGCCATCCTTGCGATAATAGCGTTTCTCCAGCGCATAGGTGTGGATTTCGTTGGCCAGCATCCGCCGCATTTGCTTCAGGTCTGCGGCCAGATCGTCCGGGTGCGTGATGGCTTGAAAGTTCCGGTCGCAGATTTCCTCATGCGCATAACCGATGATGTCACAGAACCGCTGGTTGATCTCCAGAAAGCGGCCGTCCGGCGCGACCTGCGCCACGCCCACAGCCGCCTGCTCGAACAGCGCGCGGAAACGCCGTTCACTCTCTTGCAGCGCCGCCTCGGCCCGCTGGCGGTCGGCCAGCATCCTGGACTGCTGGATCATGCTGAAACTCAGCTGGGAAATCACCCCCGCCAGTTTGGAATAGAAGTGCATGCCGGCTTCCACTTCCTCCCGGGTGAAACGCGGAACCCGTGCGAGGGCGGCGAGATATTCAGCTTCATTAAAGCCATAATGCCGGGCCTGTTCCCGGAACAGCTCCACATCCGGCTCCTCGCCCTTGTATAAGAACTGTCCGATAAAGACGTTGCCGACATGCCGGTCGCCAACGATCAACGGGGTGACGACGTCCCACATGTGGTTCTTGCAGTGGTAAGCCTTGAAGGTGCCGGCAGGCACATCGCGGGTCAGAATGGTGTCGCTCTCAACGCAGTTTTTGCAGGCTTCGGGATGGCACCGGTGGAATTGCGTGCAAATATCCTGCCAGCCCACCGCCACGAGAATCTCGCCAGAAACATCCAACACCGCCCCCAGCATCCCGGTCAGCCGGTAAAAATCCTCCAAAATGGACTGGAGCAGCTTGGTGTCAACAATGTCAGCCAGGGCGAGTTCGCTGATGTCGCCTTCCGGTTCGGTGATGGCCGCCAGTTTCCTCCGGACGGTGGCTTCGCTGTGCCGCAGGGCTTCTTCCGCCTGTTTGCGCCCCGTGATGTCCACAAAGGTGACGGCGCATTGTTTTGGTCCGGCTTGATAAGCGGTGACGGAATAATGGCGTCCCAAACGCTCCGAAGAATGTTCAAACTGCCGGTCTGCGCCGGTCTGCGCCACCTGGCCGTAGATTTGAATCCAGCCGGCGGCATCCTGTTCGATGCCGGGCAGCACCCGAACGAGCCGCTGGCCAATGACCTCCTGTTTTTTCAATCCGGTCGCCTGTTCAAAACCTTGATTGGCCGCGAGAACAATCAAATCAACCGGCCGGCCGTGATCATCCTCAACCACTTCAAAGAGCACGAAACCGGCGCTCATGTTTTCAAAGAGCGCACGCCAGCGCTTCTCCGATTCAACCAGGGCCAGATGTCCGGCCACCTCGGCTGCCACCGCCTTCGCCTCGGCCTGTTTGCGTGTGGTAATATCGCTGTCGATTTCGAGCACGGCCTGTGGCGCTCCCGCCGCATCCCGCTGTAGCGACCAGCGGCTGCTCACCGTAAGCATCTGACCGGAACGCGTCTTGTGCCGCAGCTCGCCTTCCCAAAGGCCCCGGGCGGCGAGTTCGGCATTGATCTCCGCCAGCGGCCGTGGAAACTCGGTGGCCAGCAAGGCCTGGGACACTTGGCCCAAGGCGGCGGCGGCGCTGATGCCATAATGCTGTTCCGCGCCTTGGTTCCAAAACGTCACGCGATCCGCCAAATCCCGGACAAAAATGGCGTCCTGCGCCAGATCAAGGAGGTCGGCCTGCCGGCGCAGCTTTTCCTCCGCCTGCTGGCGTTTGGCAATGTCCTGCTGGAGCGCTTGGTTGGCCGTTTCCAACTGCCGCATTTTGGCCTCCAGCTTGTGGATGAGCACCTGGTTGTATTGTTCCAGCAGAACTTCCTTTTCTCCTGCCGCCAGCCGGTCTCGCCCCGGCGCCAGCACTTCCCGGATTCGCGCCAGAAAAAACTCCGGCTCGGCGGGCTTGATGATGAAGCCATCCGCGCCCAGCAGCGCGAGCGCCAGTTGTTCGTCTTTGGGATCGGTATAGGTGGCGGTATAGACAATGAAAGGAATCGTCTTTAATCGCTCGTCGGTTTTCCAATGGCGCAACAGCGCGTAGCCATCCATCACCGGCATGAGCAGGTCGGTGATGACCAGGTCGGGCGGCGTCTGCCGGGCTTTGGCCAGCGCCTCCGCGCCGTGGCGGGCTTCATCCACCCCGGCGCCCTGGCTTTGGAGCAGCGTGCGCAGGAGATACAGGTTTTCCGGGTGATCATCCACAATCAGGATGCGGTTCATGGGGTTCCTTTCAGCTCCGGTGATTTGACAAAACGGCTGATCTCCGCGACGAAGGTCTCCGGGTTGATGGGTTTTTCGAGGTAGCCATTGCAGTCGGCGGCCAGCGTTTTTTCCTGGTCTCCCGCCATCGCGTAAGAGGTGACGGCCACGATGGGGATGTGGTCCAGCGCCGGGTTTTTCCGCGGTTCCATCGCCACGGCATAGCCATCCATCGTGGGCAAGTGGATGTCGAGCAGGGTCAACGCCGGCAAGGTTCTGCCCGCCGCCTCAACCCCCAACCGGCCGGCGGCGGCGGCCATGACGGCATACCCCGCCTTTTCCAGCAGAAACGTGGCCAGATAGCGGTTCTGTTCGTTGTCCTCGATCAACAGGATGGTGGCTTTCATAATTTGGTCGCTCCTGCCAGCGGCCGCGTCACGGTGAAAACGCTCCCCTGGCCCCACTCGCTGGTGGCCTGTATTTCTCCGTCCATCAGCGCCACCAGTTTCCGGCAGATGGCCAGCCCCAGCCCCGTGCCTTCGTGCTGGCGCGCCAGCCCGGAGTCGAACTGGCGGAACAACTGCGGGAGCTGCTCCTGCCGGATGGGAACGGTGGCGGTCTGTTTCGCCCGCAAGGTCACTTCCCCCTGCTCGGTGAATTTGACGGCGTTGCCCATTAAGTTCAGCAAGACTTGTTCCACGCGCCGCCGATCGGCCAGGCACCGGCCAATTTCCGGCGCGATGGCCAGGCGCACCGCCAGCCCTTTCTTTTCGTCCAGCGTCCGGCTCAGTTCCGCCTCCAAGCCGGCCATCACGCGACGAAACTCATCCATCGTCTTTTTGCCCTCGTCCGTGCGGACCAATTCCAAGGCGGCTTCCAGGCCGTGTTCGCGGCGAAAGGAAACCGTTTTCTCCAATTCGGCCAGCTTGGCGGCGGCCAGCGGGCGGACCGGGGCAATATCGAGTTTCGCCGAACGATCCGGGCGAAAAAGCCGTTCGACCGCCGCCAGATGCGACCACACGGCCTTTTTTCCGGCGTTAAAAGGCCCGAGATATTTTTCATCGCCGGTGAGAAGAAAACCGCGCTGGCCGGTCTCGGCATCCTGCAGGGCGGAAAACAAATCCTTCATCTCAACCAACAACCGGCGGGTCTGCAAACGCTCGGAAGACGCGGCCCGGCTTTCCAGAATGTTGTAGAAAATGACGCCCCCGATAATCGTCAGCAGACTCAAGCCGGCAAAAACCCCGACTTTAACCCGCCGGGACGCTCTCGCCGTCACGGCAGGCTGCGCGGATTTGCGATCCGTTGGCAGCGGCAGGCTCATCTGGGGCGCTTTGAGCTTATCCCTGATGGCAGCCAACCGGCCACAATAAAATGCCGCTGAACGCCGCATGAAGTTTCTTTCGCGAATCGCAGATTGCGATTAACCTTTGCGCCCGATGCTTGAACAATCCGCAACCATCGCCGCCAACGAACGCGATGCCGATCAATATTTCCGGCTGGTTCTCCAGGCCCCGCGCATTACGCCGCTGATTCAGCCCGGCCAGTTTGCCCATGTGCGAATCCTGCCGCTGAAGGACGCCCTGCTGCGCCGCCCCTTCAGCATCTTTCAGGTCAAGGACAACACGTTTTCCATTCTCTATAAAACCGTCGGCAAAGGCACCGATGTCCTCTCCCGAATGCGGGCCGGCGAGGAATTGAGCGTGATCGCCCCGCTCGGTCACGGATTTACCATCCCCAAAGCGGGCGGCGAAACGCCGCTGCTCGTGGCCGGCGGCTACGGCATGGCCGCCCTGTTCCTGCTCGCGCAGCGCTCGCCTCAGAAAGGAATTGTGTTTGTCGGCGGCCGGCGCCGCGTGGACATTTTATGCGAAAAGGATTTTGCCGCCATCGGCTGGGAAGTGCGCGTCGCCACCGAAGACGGCAGCCACGGCGAAAAAGGCCTGGTCACACAACCTTTGCTGGCGGAGCTTGGGAAAAAGTTACCCGACCGGAAGGTCTTCGCCTGCGGCCCCACGCCCATGCTCAAAGCCGTCGGCAAAATTGCCGAAGAGCACAATTTACCCTGTGAACTTTCGATGGACGAACCCATGTGCTGCGGTGTCGGCACCTGCCTCGCCTGCGTCATCAAGGTCAAAACCGGCGACAGTTGGGAATACCAACGCACCTGCACTGAAGGGCCGGTATTCGACTCGCGCGAAATTGTTTGGGAAAACGCATAATCTCCTTCCACCCGCACCAGTGGCGGGAAGTTGAACCCCGAAGGACACGAATGGGCGGGAAATCATTGCGCCAAACCGGTCAAATCCTGAATAAGCCGCAGAGCTTCCTTTGCGAGACCATCATGGGCGACAGAAATCTGGCTAAAAAAACATCCCCTGTGTAACCTCCGCTCATGTCTATCCAGGCAACGTTTGCAGCCTTCGAAGCCGAGTTAAATCGCCTCGTCGAATCCTTCGGCAAACGCCTTGCCGAACTAAAAAGCCCCGGCTACGCCGAAGCCCAGTTGCGATCCGATTTTCTTGATCCCTTCTTTGCCGCCCTCGGCTGGGATTTGACCAACCGGCAGGGCCTTATCCAAAAGGAACGCGAGGTGGAAATCGAAAGCGCCACCCAGATCGGCGGCGGGCGCAAACGCGCCGATTACCTGTTCCGCGTGGACAAACGCGACCGCTTTGTCTGCGAAGCCAAGAAACCGGCCGAGGAATTGCACGCCCGTTACGCCTTTCAAGCCAAGCGCTATGCGTGGAACAAAAGCGTCTTTGTCGCGCTGCTCACGGATTTCGAGGAACTGAAGATTTACATCGTCGGCGGCAAGCCGCACCTCGATGAACCGCAGGTGGGCGAATGGAAAGTTACCACTTCCAGCAATACCCGCTCATCGCCCGCGAACTGTGGGATTTGCTCGCCCGCGATCCGGTGGCCGGCGGCAGCATTGACCGCGCGATTGAATCGCTGCCCAAGCGCACCACCGGCAAGGGCAAGGCCCGCCAGCCATGGCTCAGGATGGTGAGCTGACCCTTGTTGAGTGGGGAGTTTTGATCTCGCTCCCCCCCGGAGCAATTTGGTATCCTCGCCGGATTTACACGCATGTGGAGGAAGTCGTTTTGACTTCACCCCCCGGAGAGGTCAGCTACAATGCCACGCCTGGACCATCTGAGTCTCAAATGGTTTTGACTTCACCCCCCGGAGAGGTCAGCTACAATTACGATGATTTCAGCATCATAGATAATACCGTTTTGACTTCACCCCCCGGAGAGGTCAGCTACAATCTTGCTCATCGCGTTGCGGTGTGAGCGGGGGTTTTGACTTCACCCCCCGGAGAGGTCAGCTACAATGACAGAAGGGCAGCGTCAGCAAGACGATCAGTTTTGACTTCACCCCCCGGAGAGGTCAGCTACAATTCGGTTGGAACAGTTGTGGTAGCAACGACCGTTTTGACTTCACCCCCCGGAGAGGTCAGCTACAATGGTCCGATGATTTTAAGAGCATGGGCGATGGTTTTGACTTCACCCCCCGGAGAGGTCAGCTACAATTATTCGAGCGACATCTACGCGGCGGTTAGCGTTTTGACTTCACCCCCCGGAGAGGTCAGCTACAATATATCACCACATAAGCGGTTATGTCAACAAGTTTTGACTTCACCCCCCGGAGAGGTCAGCTACAATAAGCACTTATGGGACAATTGGTCCAATGAGGTTTTGACTTCACCCCCCGGAGAGGTCAGCTACAATAAATTAATCTTCGGGTTCAAAGAACTAAGCGTTTTGACTTCACCCCCCGGAGAGGTCAGCTACAATTAAGATTGCCCTTAGAATCGTAATATTGAGGTTTTGACTTCACCCCCCGGAGAGGTCAGCTACAATAACGCATC
>JAKALA010000101.1 GCA_021813325.1 bacterium
TTGGTGAACCGGGCGTGTGCCCGACGATGGTGTTGTTTTCATCTACCACCAATCAATTCCCAATCGGTGACCACTTTTCAACTACATCGTTCCGGATTAAAGGTCAGCGGCATTGGACTGACAAGCCGGCGGAGTATGCGCGAGGCTTCCGGGCCAACCGCCAGCGGGTGCGTTCGGACAAAGGCCGGCGGGTGAACCGGTTGCGGGGCGAGCGTTGCGAACGGACGTTTGCGCACGTCTGCGAAACGGGCGGCGGACGACGGATGTGGGGCGTGGCCAAACCAACGCCAGCAAACTGCATGCGATCCGGGGCGCCGGCTATAACCTGGGCTTGCTGATGCGCAAGGCCTTTGGGCTGGCCAAGCCGCAGCCGGGCGGTTTTTTGGCAGTTTTGGTGTTGGCGGTGCTGGGGGCTACCATACCGCAGGGGGCCACAAGCCCGTGCTCCTTGCTGGCGGTTCTCTTGTCACTCACTGCCGCCGTGACAGTCCTTGTTCTCAGCCCTTTCAGATGTCAGGAAAATCACCATTTTTTAACGGGCTGCTAATCTTAAAACGGTTTAGTAACGGTTAATGCGATGAGCTGGCCTTGCGGACGATCATGGGCCGTGACTTCATATTCATAACGCAGCGAAGTGAACACGCCGATCTTGGGCCAGAACGCACTGACTTCCGGACCGACGGCGACGACATTGGAATAGCCTGCATTGCTGCCACGATCCTTGGTGATGAGTTGCTGGTAGTAACCGACCACGCCGACATCAATGCCCTGCGTCACGGTTTTGCTTAGACCCCATTCCATCGTGAGCATGTTGCCCGGAGTAATGTGCGTGTCTTTCTGTTCGGTATTGATCTCATAACGATTCAGGAGCGAGACGGCCCAAGTTTTATCCGGGTCGGGATACCAGGTGCCGCCCAGGGTGAGCATGTGCGTCCAAAAGCCGCTGCCCGGGCTGGTCAGATTTTTTGCGGGCGGACGGGCATCGAAATGCCCGGATGGAACCCACAATGCGTAACCCGCCGCCAGGTCAAACTGTTGGAGATGCCACGCGAGCAGCGCCGGTTCCAGTTGAATGTCCGCCAGATTAAACTGGTGCGCGTCGCCGAAGGGGGCCGCAATATTCTTGTAGGCAAAGGGCACAATGACATCCATACCGTAGTTCGCGCCAAGAATTTCCTGTTTGGTCATCCAGATCAAACGCGGCGCCTGCACATAGGCAAAGAGGTCCGGGCCATTCGGCAGGCCATCCACCTTGCCAACCGTGTAAAAGAAATTGTAGTCGCGCAGATAAATGCCGGGCGGCGGCAGCGACGCGCCTTTGATGCCTTCCGCGCCGGTGGGATAATGGCTGCCGACCGGCAAAGCCTGGAGTTGCGTGACAAACGCGGCCAGCGCCGCGGCCACACAGGCGATTTTTTTCATGGGTGATTTGGTTGGGGGTTAAACATCCTGAATTTTTCCGTGCAAATAGGTTTCATACGAACTCAGGTCGAGCAGACCATGGCCGGAGAGATTGAAGAGCAGAACTTTCTTTTGCCCGGCTTCGCGGCATTTCTCCGCTTCGTTGATCACGGCGGCGATGGCGTGCGATGATTCGGGCGCCGGCACAATGCCTTCATTGCGCGCGAAGGCGATCGCGGCCGCGAACACTTTTGTCTGATGAATCGCCTCGGCTTCAATCAGCCCCAGTTGGAGCGCGTGGCTGACCATGGGCGCCATGCCGTGATAACGCAGGCCGCCGGCGTGAATGCTCGGCGGAATGAAGGTGTGGCCGAGCGTGAACATTTTCAGCAGCGGCGTCATTTCCGCCGTGTCGCCGAAATCGTAACGCAGTTCGCCTTTCGTCAGCGATGGACAGGCCGACGGTTCAACCCCGATGATGCGATATTTTTTGCCGTCGCGAATCTTTCCGCGGATGAACGGGAATGCCAGCCCGGCGAAGTTGCTGCCGCCCCCGCAACAGCCGAAAATCATGTCCGGCTCCTCCCCGGCTTTGGCCATCTGCTTGATGGTTTCCTCGCCGATGACCGTTTGATGGTGGCAGACGTGATTGAGCACGCTGCCGAGCGAATATTTCGTTCCCGGCGTCTTGACGGTGTCCTCGATGGCCTCGCTGATGGCGATGCCGAGGCTGCCGGGATTGTGCGGATCTTCCGCCAGCAATTTGCGGCCGTATTCGGTCAGATTGCTCGGGCTGGCGTGAACCGTCGCGCCCCACGTGTGCATGAGCATCCGGCGATACGGCTTCTGGTCATAGCTGACCTTGACCATATAGACATTGCATTCCAGGCCGAACAAGCTGCACGCAAACCCCAGCGACGCGCCCCACTGGCCGGCGCCAGTTTCGGTGGCCAGCCGTTTGGTGCCGGCGACCTTGTTGTAATACGCCTGGGCCACAGAGGTGTTGACCTTGTGGCTGCCGGCGGGGCTGGTGCCTTCGTATTTGTAATAAATGTGCGCCGGCGTATTCAACGCCTTCTCCAGACGCACCGCGCGCAACAGCGGCGTGGGCCGCCAGAGCGCGTAAATGGCGCGGATCGGCTCGGGAATTTCAATGTATTTCTCGGCGCTGATTTCCTGTTCAATCAAGTTCTTGGGAAAGATGGCTTCCAGCGCCTCGGGCGGCATGGGTTCTTTGGTGCCGGGATGCAGCGGTGGCGGCAGCGGCTCGGGAAAATCAGAATTGAGGTTATACCAGGCGGACGGAATATCGGCCTGCTCCAGATCGAAGCGGGTTTTCAAACTCATGTTGATAAGGAATTTCGCCTTAATATTTCCCGGAGCCGCCCCAAGAAACCAATCCTGTTCTGGCAAATACTAAGCAAATCTTGGCGAAACGCGCGCGGCCATCAAAGCGGGAAATCGGTCGTATCCTCCGGCCGCACCACCTCACGACGCGGAATCTCCGCCATTTTTTCTCCGGGCGGTTTTGTCTGCGACGTGCCGGATGCGGGCGCATCATTGGACGCTTTAGAAAGCTCGGAAATATTTTTGATGGCAGGTGGTGGCAGCTCGGCTTGAACCACCTCCGGCGCGGGCGACAGTGGCAGGCGATTGGCCAGGGCCAGCAACGAAATGCCCGCCGCCGTCTCGCGTTCCGCTTTTTCGATGCGGGCAAATTCCCCGTAAATGCCCGACAACGCGGACTCCTGAAGCAACGGGAGTTCCTGGCCGTTTCCCGTGCGAATGGCATTCAGAATGTCGTAGGCGTTGATGGTGTCGAGCGGACGCGCCGGAACGTAGGCGAGTTCCGATCCGGCCACTTCCATCACCAGGCGTTTGTGGGTCAGCGTGCGCAAAACCGACTGGGTCAATGGACTGGGAATGGCCAGTTCGTGGGACAGTTGCAAAACCGTCGCCGGCGGCAGCGCATTTTGGAATCGATGGGCCAGACAAGACATCAATCGCAACGCCACGAATTCACGTCCGCGATGATTCAAATTTTCCACCAGCTTCTGTTGCAAATAGGATTTCCGGTTCTGGAAAACATAGGCCACCTGCGCCCCAAACAGCAAAATCACCCAGGAAAAATACAACCCCACCATGAACACCGGCACCAGGCCCAAACCGCCGTATATCTTGCTGTTGGTCACCACTCGTGAGGCATAGAGAAAACCGAACAGGTTGTTGATGTGCCACGCCGAACCGGCGATAATCCCGCCCACCAGCGCGGCGGAAAACTTCACCCGCGTATTCGGCACCAGCAAATACACCAGCGCAAAAATCACCCACAAAAGGATGAGCGGCAAAAAATCGAACAACAGACGCCCGAAGAAAGGCATCCGCTGGAACAGTTCTTTCACGGCATGCAAATGCGCGCTGCCCGCCAAACCCACCGCGCCCGCGATGGCCAGCGGCCCCAGCGTGATGGTCGTCCAGTAAAGCACGATGCGCCAGGGCCAGCTGCGGCCGCGTGTAATGCCCCAGATGTCGTTAAAAGTGGCTTCAATATTGGCCAGCATGCGAATGGCCACCAGCACCAGCGCCAGCATGCCCACGGCGCCGAGCGTGCCGCTTTGCGTCTTCTGCACAAAATCGTGAATGCTTCTGGCCGCGGTCTTTTGCGCGCTGACGCTCACGGCGCGTTCGCCGCCATCGGTGGCCGCCGCCAAAACCGGCGCATTGGTATCGGCGACGGAATTGGTCATGTCCTCGAGCGCATCAAAATCGAAGTTGGCCAAGGCGTCGTCTTGGGCATTGGCGGCCCCACTCGGCGGCACCACCGTGCCCACAAAACGGTCGATCGCCTGATAGATTCGATCTTCCCCCTCCTGTTTAAGCAAACTGCTGGTCACACTGATGGCCACCGCCAGCAGCGGAATGAGCGCCAGCAGCGAGGCATACGACAAAGCCGAAGCCCGGATCAGGCAGCGATTGCGGATGAAATAACGATAGACCAACACCCAGAAATGGAGGAAGCGCTCCAACCGGCCTTCCAGTTGGTAGATTTCATCTTCCGCCTCCGAGACGGCGCCGGTCAGGATTTTGATGAGCCGGGAAATCCGATTACTGGCCATGATGCGGAAACGCTAACAAAGCCGACGGACAAGTCAACGGTGCGACAATGACTTCACGCCGGCATTTCCAATGCGCCAATGCGGGCAGATTTCCGTCGCTTAATAAAAACGCACGGTTAACGGGACAACCAACAAATTCCTCCGAACCAAAGATCCATGTCGTTTAATTTCAAGTTATTAACCGCAGCAGCAGGAGTGAACGCATCGGGCCGGTCCGCGAAATGTCATAATTTAATTTTTGGTTTGGTCGTGAAAATTATTTATGCTGCCAGCGCATGGCCACTGCCCGCCGCGCCGTCATTGATGTCGGCACTAATTCCATCAAGCTGCTCGTCGCCGATGTGACGGGCTCCGACGTGCGCCCCGTGCATGAAGAAAGTCGTCAGACCCGCTTGGGGAAGGGATTTTACGAAACCCACCGGTTGCAGGCCGAGCCCATTGCCCGCACGGCCGAGGCGGTGTGGGAATTTGCCGAAATCGCCCGTGAACGCGGCGCGGATTCCATCCGCGTCATTGCCACCAGCGCCGCCCGCGACGCCATCAACCCAAAAGATTTGACCGTCTCCATCGAGCGCGCGGCCGGCTTGAAAACGGAAATCATCACCGGCGCCCGCGAAGCGGATTGGGCGTTTCAAGGCGTGGCCACCCACCCCGAATTATCCCAGCACCCGCTGCTCCTGCTGGATGTTGGCGGCGGCAGCACGGAATTTATCCTGGGCCATGGCGCCAGGAAAAGTTTTGCCCACAGCTTTCCGCTAGGCACGGTGCGGCTGCTGGAAAAATTTCCCGTGAGCGACCCGCCCACGCTGGCCGAACTTGACGCCAGCCG
Source organism: bacterium (assembly GCA_021813325.1). Taxonomy (GTDB): domain Bacteria; phylum Verrucomicrobiota; class Verrucomicrobiia; order Limisphaerales; family UBA11358; genus UBA11358. Next base: position 5,347 of record JAKALA010000101.1, read on the forward strand.
TGAATGGGTGCGGAATCTGATTCATAGCGAGGTCATGCCGCTGCTGGAGCCGGCGTTGCTCCAGGAAAAAAAGTGCGGCGCGGTGTGGCTGGTCGGCACGGGAGGAACCACGAGCATTCTGGCTCGCCTCGAACGGAAACTGGACCGTTTTGACCGGGAAAAAATCGACCGCACGATTTTAACCCGCCAAGCAGTGGCCGCGCACCGCGAAAAACTGTGGCGCCTGCCGTTGGCGGAGCGCAAAGAAATCCCCGGTTTGCCGAAGCAACGCGCCGACGTCATTCTCACGGGAGCGCTCATTTTTGAAATCGTCATGGCGGAATTTGGCTTCGACGATTTGCGCGTCAGCTCGCGCGGGCTGCGTTATGCCGCCGTGATGGACAGCGCCGCCAGCCTGACTCCCAAGCTGGCTTTTCCCGGCAGCCGCCAACGACCTGATTGCCCGGTCTAAAATCCTATGCGTGTGTTGATTGTTGGCTGTGGTTATGTCGGTCTGCCGCTGGGTGCCGAACTGGCGAGGCTGGGCCATCAAGTATTAGGGTTGCGTCGCAGCCGGCTGGCGGAAGCCGAAATGCAAGCCGCCGGCATCATTCCGCTGCACGCGGATGTGACCCAGCCGGAAACACTGGCGTCGCTCCCGCGCAACTTTGACTGGGTGGTGAACTGCACTGCGTCCGGTGGTGGCGGCGCGGACGATTACCGAAAGATTTATCTTGAAGGCAACCGCAACCTGGTGTCCTGGCTGCGCGCCACGCCGGTGCAAAAATTCGTTTACACCAGCAGCACCAGCGTCTATGCGCAAAATGACGGCTCGGTGGTCGCCGAAGATTCCCCCGCGCAACCCGATTCGCCCACGGCAAAAGTGCTGGTGGAAACGGAAAATCTATTACTGGCGGTTGCTTGCCCCCTCATCCCGTCCTTCTCCCCCAATGGGAGAGAAGGTGGCCGAAGGCCGGTTGAAGGGGAATACAACCAGCAACGATCTTCTGCGCGCCATGAATTTCCGGCAATTATTCTCCGCGTGGCTGGGATCTACGGGCCGGGCCGGGGTTATGCGTTAAAACAATTCCTGCGCGGCGAGGCTCGTTTGGAAGGCGACGGTTCGCGCTTCCTGAACATGATTCATCGCGATGACTTGATCGGCGCGATCATGGCGGCGTTGCAGCACGGCGAGCCTGGCAACATTTACAATGCAGCGGATGACGCGCCGGTGTCGCAACATGAATTTTACGGCTGGCTGGCCGGGCAATTGAAGCACCCCTTGCCGGCGAGCGTTCCAGCGGATGCAGCGTCATGGCGCAAGCGCGGTGTGACCAACAAGCGGGTGAGCAACGCCAAATTGCGGACGCAGTTAAAATACGAATTTCAATTCCCTGATTACCGGGCGGGTTATGCTGCCGCCGTCGCACAAGCTCTGGCGGCAAATGCCGCGCTTTGACATGATCGATGGCTACGGAAAACGCGCCTTCGCTCGCAAGCAACCATCAATCCAAATAAAAAAGCGTTGAAGCGGAATGATCCGCCTCAACGCAGAAATGTTTCTCGCAGCTTTAAACGGCGCTTTCGCCGCGCTCGTCGGTGCGAATGCGGATGGCTTCATCGATGGAGGTGATGAAGACCTTGCCGTCGCCGATCTTGCCGGTTTTCGCGGCCTTGATGATGGCGGAAACGGCGGCATCCTTCTGGCTGTCGGCCACCACGGTTTCAATCTTGATCTTGGGCAGGAAATCAACGGTGTATTCGCTGCCGCGATAGATTTCCGTGTGCCCCTTTTGGCGGCCAAAGCCTTTGACTTCGCTCACGGTCATGCCCTGAATTCCCAGTTCGTTCAGCGCGTCCTTGACTTCCGTCAGCTTGAACGGCTTGATGATGGCTTCAATTTTTTTCATAGATTTTACTCATTGTAGGCACGCTCGCCGTGTTGTGACAAGTCAAGGCCAACGCTTTCATCTTCCTGATCCACCCGCAATCCGATCACGGCATCCACCACTTTCACGATCAGGAAGGTGGCCACGGCCGCCAGCGTCGCGGTAAACGCCACGCCGATCAGTTGATTAAAAAATTGATGCGAACTGCCGGCCAGCGAAACCGCCACGCCATTGGCTTTAAAAGTGTTGGCAATGGCCGGATTGACGTCCGCGCTGGCCAGAAATCCGAGCATCAACATGCCTGTAATGCTGCCCACGCCATGGACGCCAAAAACGTCCAAAGAATCGTCATAGCCGCAGACGGATTTGATCTTGGTCACCGCCAGATAACAAACCACGCCCGCCACCAGCCCGATGCAGAACGCGGCGGGAATCGTCACGAAACCCGAAGCCGGCGTGATGGTGGCCAGCCCGGCGACCATGCCCGAGGCCGCGCCAAGCACACTGGGTTTGCCTTTTAATTTCCATTCCAAAAACGCCCAGCTCAATGCGGCGGCGGCGGCTGAAAAATGCGTGGCCGCAAACGCGCTCGTGGCCAGCGAACCGGCATTCAACGCGCTGCCGGCATTGAACCCAAACCAGCCCACCCAAAGCAAGCCCGTGCCGATCAGCGACAGCACGACGTTGTGGGGCAGCATCGGTTCATGCGGAAAACCGTCGCGCTTGCCCAGCATCAAGGCGAACACCAAGGCCGAAATGCCGGAACTGATGTGCACCACCGTGCCGCCCGCAAAGTCCATGACGGGAATTTTGCCGCCGAGCGCCCAGTTGAAGAAACCGCCCTTGCCCCAAACCATGTGGCAGAGCGGAAAATAAACAATGGTCGCCCACAAGAGCATGAACGCCACGTAACCCTTGAATTTCACGCGTTCGGCCACGGCACCGCTGATCAAGGCCGGCGTGATGATGGCGAACATCATTTGAAATAACATGAAGGTTTCGGAAGGAATCGTGGCGCCATAATTGGCATCGGGCGCGGCGCCGACGCCTTTCAAGAACAGATGCGTCAGCGGATTGCCCACAAAGGCGTTGCCCGGCGCGAAGCACATGCTGTAGCCGAACACCATCCAGAGCGCGGACATCAACGCCATCAAAACCAAGCTGTGCATCATGGTGGAAAGCACGTTCTTGGTCCGCACCAAACCGCCGTAAAACAGGATCAGTCCCGGAGCGGTCATCATCAGCACCAGCGCCGCGCTGGCCAGCAGCCAGGCGTTGTCGCCGGTGTTGATGGGCATGGTGTTTGCCGTCGGCGGCTGGATTTGCGGCGTGCTGCCGGGCAGATTTCCGGCCAGGAGCGGAAAGCTTAAAAATACAAGGCAGACTATTAGACATGGACGGGAAAACAAACTTTTAAACCGCGAATGAACTGGATTCATGGCCGGAAAGTTCATCAAAACGTATGGGCGAAGTCAACGCTGTGATCTTCCTTCGAAAATGTGGAGAGGTAAAGCGGAGTGCTGGGTTAATGTTTAACTGAACTGGTTTTCAAATTTCCCGGGAGATTGATAACCCAAGGCGCTGTGGAATTTGAAAACCAGTTCCACTGTCGGCCAATAAGGAATGAATCCGCGTTAATTCGTGGCGGATACCATTGAAAAGCGACCGGTAAAATGAAAAGTCGGTTTAAGAATTTATGGTTGGGGCGCAGTGGCTGTCCCGTTGGAGGGGGTTACGAAATTGGAATGGTCAATCGTTGATTTTAGTGGGGAAAGTTGTCGTTTCTGATTTTGCCTGCTGGCTAAGTTTCCAGGTCAAAAACGCCTTGTTTGGGCGGCAGATTCTCCAGCCTTTCAGTGGTTGGAGTCATTTCCAGCAGGGTCCGATGGCGCAACAACGCCACGGCATCGGCCAGCAGGCCCAGGCTCCAGGTCCGGCGCAGGCTGTTGAGAAACTGGGCGTTGAGGCCCAGCACATTCTTCTCAAAGGACTGGCAGGGTTCGATCCAGGAGCGGGCTTGCTGGAGCAACGGTTGCGCGGGCCGCGTGCTTAACGGAATCAAACCCGGCAGCGTCCCGTGATGCGCCGGAGCATATTCAAACTCCCGCAGGCAATCACTGGCTTCCCAGCACTGTCCACAAAGCGGCGTGGGGTCCCGCACCCCGAAACCATGCCGGCCCGCCAGGGCATCATATTCCAGCCAATGCAACGGTTGCCCTTGCGGACAGATGACGCGCGATGCGCTCTCAAACGGAGGGATGATTTTCATGTCGGATTGCATTTTGGTGACGACGGCCACTTGCCCCGTCTCCCGGATTTCGCGCTTGGTCTGAGCGCCATAAATTTTATTGGCCGTCGGAATAGGCCGCGTTCGAATAAGGCGGCACATCCACGCCGTTGTCATCGCAGATGCAGATGCGGAAATAGCCAGGGTCGCCGCTGCAATCCCGACTGCCCGATGCCAAATCCCAACCATCGTATGTATGGCTGGGCCGCGTCACGCCATC
>JAKALA010000033.1 GCA_021813325.1 bacterium
GGCCGGTAAATGTGCTGGTAACGGGGAGCATATCGGCCAGATAACGGTGTTCGGAATACAGTTTACGATGCTCATAACGCCCCCACGTCCAGCCCGGCCACGTTTGGTAGAATAAATTTTTTGATGTGCTGGGCAGGTTGCTTTCAAAATACTGCGCCGAGTTCATCGCGTTGATGGCATTTTTGATAGCACCCGTTTTGGCGTTCAGCCCGTCTTTCGATTTATCCCAAGCCCGGATCACAAAGAGCGCATTGAACGGAATGGTCTGCCCCTGCATGAGCGCGTGAATCTTCTTCTGCTTTTTCTGCATCACGGTCAGCAGCGAGACTTTCTTTTCGCTGGCATAGTCGCCCGCGATGCGGTCGTGTGCTTTCTCCTCCTTGCTGATTTCCCGGGTGATAGGCAGCGGGTCAATGTTGACGGTGATGGTGAAGTCAAGCAGCCGCAGATTGGTGAGGCGTTGGATGATGCCCGGATAGGTCGTGCGCGGCCAGCGCGTCAGTGTGATGACAGAATGATAATGGCCATCCAGATAAAACCCGAAATCGCTCTGGCCATTACCTTCGCTGTGCCAGCAATTTTCCTGAATCGAAAGTTCGGGCGAAAAATCCTGGGCGGGATCAAAGTCAAACCGGTCGGCCAGTGACGGATTCAAGAACTGTTTGTAATGCTTGAAATGGTCAACGTCCGTCATAGGCAGGATGCGCGTGCCGGTGCTGGCAAAAATATCCGTGATTTGGCCGTGAACGTGTTCAAACTCGCCTCGCAACTGGTCGAGAATCGTCCGGTAATACTCACGCAACGCCGCGTTGCCGCTCGTCAGCTTGGGGGTGTTTTCCAAAGACCGCGAAATGTAAATGATGACGCGCTGCCGGCGCAGCTTGCGTTCCACCATTGCCTGCCAGTAACGCACGAAGCGTTCATTGCGCGACCGTTTCGTCCAGATATTTTCAAACCGCTCCGTCTCCTGCTGAAACCGAAGCAGCTCGGCTTTGTAATCCGAATCGGAAAAGTATTGGATTTGCAACCGTTGGTCTTCGTGGAGCGATGCCAGCAGATGGCTCAATTGGTCTTGAAATTCGTTCAAGTCGGCAATCGGACTGTTGGTGAGGTCGGGCGCTTCAAAGACAAAGCCTTTGGCGACGTAACCGCCGCGCCGTAGCGAATTGAACAGAATCAAATCGTTCACAAAGAATCCATTGGGTGCGCGTTCAAACATAAATCAAATGCGTAGGGATTTGCCCTGCTTGGCCGCGTCCATCACCTGCTGGACACGGATTAAATCGTTCACCAATTGCTCGACGGTGCGGGCGCGGTTGATTTCGTTGATGGCGATGCAGGCTTCCCGAATGTGCGCCAGCGCCCGTTCCATGTGCGCCGGTGCGGTGTTACCAAAGCCGTGCGTATGCAGGCCGGTTCGCAATGCGGCTTCGGCGGCGTTGAGTTGGCCCAGCAACGCCTGCCGCTGATTTTCAATGGCTTTGAGATCCTCGGAATTCATAGCAGCGGATGAGCGCAGGAACGATGAGCTTCGGGACTAAAGCCGCGCCCTTTCACGGCGTATTCCAAAATGTCGCGGTCGTAACCGGGCGGCTTGCCCTGCCGCAATCCGAAGATGTAAGCGAGGCAAACCAGCACCGGCACGAGCGCCACAAAGAAGGACACACCCAGCGACGAACCCACGACGACGAGCAACACAAAGAACAGGGTGATGCCCGCACCGATGCCGCCAATGAGCCACCAAAACAAACCGCCTTCCAAACCCCAGGTGCGTCCCTGGGAGTCGGAGGCCGCATTGGTGTCGGTCAAGCGAAGTTCACTTTTCGTGCTCATGGTGGTTTTGGCCGAAGACAATTGGGTGCAGGCACCGCCTGCTTAGAAGCTGCCAACGCCGACGGCGCTGTTCGAGTCGAGGCCGAAGATTTTATAGAAGGCAAACACCGCCGCCGGTGCCGCCGCAATAATTGCGCCGCCGATGATGGACATCTTGCCTTGGTCAACATCGCCGCGCCGGATGGCGAAGCCACCGTAGATGACGGCGGAGATACCGAGCACAAAGCCGAACATCATAATTACGGCGAGACTGTTGCTGATGCCGGTCTTGAGATCGGTGGAGTTGAACCCGGTGCCTTGGGCGAAGGCGGGCAGGACGTTGAGCGCGAGCAAGGCCGCGACGGTGAACACGGAGCGCATACGCGCGCGGACCTTCTTTTGAACGAATAGTTTTTTCATAGTTTCAGTTATTTTTGTTTCGCGGCGGAGACTTCCGCCGATTGACGCGCCCATCATTTCATTTTTCCCAAGGCGGTTTGTTTCATTTTGAAACAAAGTAAAAAAATGTTTTTGGCAGGATTGAAGGCCATGAATGCAACAACTTTTGATGTTCCAAAACTCGAACGCCTCCGCACAGTGGACGCCGTATTGCGCACGGAAATTCGCGGACAGAATCAAATCCTGCCGCGCGTGGTCTCGGTGGTGCAACGCGGCGAATTGAGCCTCACCAAGCCCGCCCGCCCGCGCGGAAGCTTCCTCCTGCTCGGCCCCACGGGCGTGGGAAAAACGGAAACGGTGGTCGTGCTGACGAATCAAATATTCGGCGCGGAAAAACTTTTTCGTTTCGACATGTCGGAGTTTCAAACGCAGGAATCACTCGGCTTGCTATTAGGCGCGCGGCTCGGTGAAAAGGGCTATCTGGGGGCGGTGCGCGAACGCGCGGCGGAAGGATCGCTATTGTTCGACGAGGCGGAGAAGGCGCATCCTCGCGTGCTGGACATTTTGTTACAACTGCTCGATGCCGCCCGCATCACGGTGGCGACGGGACAGACATTGGATTTCAGCGGGTTCTATGTCTGGCTGACATCAAACATCGGCTCGGCGGAACTGATGACGCTGCAACATTCCAATGACGCGACATTGGAACGCCATGTCCTTTCCCGCGCACAGCAGGCGTTGCGCCCGGAAATTTTCGCCCGCATCACGGAAAAACTCGTGTTCAACCGCCTGAGCTACGAACACCAGTTGGAGATAGCCGAAAAGTTTTTGGCGCGGGAAATAGAGTTTTTTGCCGCGCGCGGTCACAAGCTGGAATTGGACAAGGCGGTTTTGCCGTTCCTCGTGCGAAAGGGATTTCACCCCAAACTCGGAGCGCGTCCGATGCGCGATGCGGTGGAAAAACTGGTGGGCGACGCGCTGGCGGTGAAATTGCTGGCCGGGCAAGATCGCGGCGGCAGGTTGCAAGTGGACGAATCGCGCGACTGTCTTGTTGTCGGCTGAATATATTCGTTTCGTTTTCAACTCACGCAGCGACAGGTGTGCGCGATGGAAACCTAAAGGTGGGCCTTGGCGGCGGCGGGAATGTCAATCGAGGAACGGAAAGCGGCGAGTCTTGTTTGAGCCGACCCGTAGTATCGTTGACATTCTCGCCGTCGCCATATAATTGCCCGCCGGTTTCATCGCGCTGCGGATGCGACGTTTATCTGGCTGCATAAGCCGCCATCGCACATGGCTGCTTGAGCAATTGCACAACGATGAGGAATTGAATTTGAAGCCCGCTTCGGTCGGCGGTTGGCGGGCGGAGGAAGTGAAGTGCAGGCGCAGCGACGATTTTAGGAACGGAGCCGGAACGCAACGCCGCTGCCAACCGCCGACGGAAGCGGACGCGGCTGCGTTTCCAATCTTCCGCCCAAGGGACGAGCGGGCGGGAAATGACGAAGGCGGGCCGCAGCGACATTAGCGCGGCCGCCGTGTCAGTTCCCGCCCGTTGGTCCCGGCGGCTTACTCCAGATTGATAAATAGGTGGCTTTCGCCGATGTCCTTTTCATCCGGCAAAAATGCCCCGCCTCGTTTGGTGCATAAACCCTGACAGATTTTTCGCAATGCTTTCCGTTTTGCCGACGACTTCGGCAGTTTGATCAACAGCCGGTCGGCAAATTGTTTCCCACGTCTGCCCGCATAAATGACGGCAGCAATGACGGTTTCCGCACCGGCAGCATATAGCTTTTCCACAAATTGAAGCGCCGCCTTTGCTGTGCGAAATCTTGCAAGCGAGCGAAGGTCGGGATTTTTGGTCGCGCTCAACCATTGCCGGGCTTCGGCGTGGTTTTTTTCCAAAAGGGATTCGATAAATAATTCATGCTCTTTGCGTTTCAAAGCCTGCCCTTCACGGGCAACGCGGCCAGCCGGTTGTCCATCGTGTTGCGGCCAGTCAGGATGCTTCCGGGCGGCTTTCAAATAGTCGGCGCGGGAAACATCCACGTTGCTGATGTAATAGGTTTCTTGAACCAGCGTGCCGTCCCGCAGCCAAAGCCGCATCCGTCCGAAAAACTTGCCGTTGAACGAATTGATCTCCAGCCGCAATTTTCCGTTTTGATGCCAGTAACGCTGCGTGCCGGTGCCGTGGTTCATGGTGAAGGAACCGAGCAACCGCCCCTTTTCATTCCATTGGCGGCTGATGCCATGCAAACGACCGTGGCGGTAGCGCAATTCCTCGGCCAGATTGCCGGTGTAATGCCAAGTGCGGCAAAAGCCGTGAAACAGTCCTTCCACTTCCCGATTTTCCAAGCGGATTTGTCCGTTACGGTAATAAAACCGTTGTATGAGACATTTCGGCATGTTTTCAAATTAACTGTGTTAATGAGTTGCGCCAGCAGCGTTGACGGCAGGGCCATTTGGACGGCAAAGAAACAGCATAGTGCGCGAAAGAACAATTTGTGTTTTTAATTTTCATACCTTGATTGGATGGAGGTTTTCTTTCTGCCGTTGAACTGACTGAATAAAGAAAACACACAATCCTTGGCCGTCCCTTTCGCAAATACCCTCGAAAGGCACGGCAAATCTCTCACAGCGGGCAAATTTGGGTGGTAAATCACAATTGCTGGAGATTGCTTGACCACTCTAATCAGAACGCCGGGACGCCTGCAAGCCTTTTGATGTGACCTGAATCGAACATTTTCTTCATTAGACATTGCTAACGTGGCGAGTATCAAAAAAGTCTCTCCACCGCTAAACCTGATTGGAAAACAAGTCCGTGACTTGCGCGACCGCAAGGGATGGACGCAGGAAGATTTATCCGCAAAATTGCAAGTATTTGGTTGGGATGTCAGCCGGGAATCACTTGCCAAGCTGGAAACGCAGCAACGGCGTGTTCCTGATGGGGAGCTTTTCATTCTGGCGAAGATTTTTGGAACGAGGACGGACGATCTATTTCCTGATAACGTGAACATCAAAAAATTGGGTCCCGATTTTCGGATGCGGTTGTCCCGCAATCGCGTCAAAAGCAAATGATCATGCCGCCTGTTTGTCACGCATGGTGGAGTCTTGGTTTGAAATGTGAAGAAAGCTTCACAAAAGCGTCTTGCCTTTGCTGGGGTGAATCCTGACCTCTTCCCGGATGACGGCACGGACTTTCGCTTCGATGCGTTCAACGAAGGTCATGCCAACCCGGCTGAATTTGTTGGCTGGCCGGATCGCAGCGGCTATTTCCAGCGCGGTTTGTTTTACCTTGCTGCGGCAAAGATGCGGAGTGGTATTGATGCTTTTGAGTGTGCCTGTCATTTCAATTGTTTCCATAATTTTTCTCTTGGTTGCGGCGTTGATTCATTCAACGACACCACTATTTTATCAGTCGCACTTCTACTAAACCGTAAATGTGGCAACTGTCTCCTTGTAAACATTGAGCAAAACCATCGTAACTGCCGATGCTTGACACAAAAGGACGCTGATTTTATGCGGGGCAACCAGTCTGATTTTCAAATTTGACTCCATTTCTATTCAGTGTTTTCAATGCGAGAAATAGTTTAAGAATTTTTTACTGGTGCAAACCGCAGGGGTAATTGCCGGGCGAGTTTGGGTCTGGATTTTGTCATTGTTTCATCTACTGCCTGTGTCCGCCGGATTCGGCGTCGCGGAACGGAACGAAGCGTAAGCAACCAGTGGCCGGGCAGGGTCGGACGCGGTTGCGAAGCGCAGTGAAGTGAAGCGATCCCGAACCGGACGGACTCAGGCGCTGAATGGCGGCGGCAGTCTGCGGTTTTCAGCAGGTTTCGGAGAAACCAGCGGCGCAGCCCGGTGCGGAAAACCGCAGTCTGCCGACGCCCTAAGCAACTTGACTATACTTTCTTGGTCGCCGAAGGGTAGCGAGCTATACGCGAAAGTGTGAATGCACACGGGCGTCCCGCCCAGATTTGTCACGCAAATGCCAAGAAGCGTGGCTTGCAAAAACTGTTGGGGTTGCCGACGATCTGAACAATTCAATGACCATTGTTGACGCTTGGTGCGAGGCGGCGGGATACGCCGACACACAAACTGCAAAGTCTTTGAAATACAGATTTATCATGGGGACGCGCCACATGTCTTACGCCTATCGGGAAGACACGCAAGAAGGAAGCTGGCGGACAATCTCAGATTCAATTTGGAACTGGGGCAGCGACATTAGCCACGACTGGTATGACATCAATTATCAAACCCGGCAGGTTTATCCATAGCCGCAGACATTTCAAGACGACCATCGGATTGTCCATTCTGCTTCTGGCGTTGGTTTGCCGGGGGCAGGTGGACAACCCTCAAATGGAATTTGCCTCCCGTTTGAACCTTTCGACCAATGTTGAAATCATCAACAAAATTCCAAAGTCGCACCTGAAGCGGCTGCCTGAATCGCTTCCGGTTTTCCGCTACTCAGGAAAACCGCGAATGTTTCTGACAAACGGCTTGCAAATATTGCTGGAGCAATCGGCATTTGCCGGGACGAATCTCACAGACTTGTTGCATAGCACAAATTGGGATTCGATTGAGAGTGGCTTCTCCCTCAAGAACAAGAAACGTCCGCCGGATACGTTTTCATTCAATCCATTGAGAGGCGAGATACTTGTCGAGAATATCGAGCGCAAAACCACAATTCCGCAATCGGACACCGTCCCAACTTTTGATGAGATCCAGAGACGCTTGTTGAAGCTGACCGAAATGCTCGGCGTGAAAGCGAATGAAATGGAATTGTCGAACGGCGTCGTCAAAGTCACCTGCGGCGACGCCAAGACCTCTGCGTGGAGCGGCCACGGGATGGAACGCATTCATTTTGTGAACGAACGATGGGCGACTATTCCACGCGGAGTTAAAGGTTATTCCAGTTGGCTTTTCGAGGATAAAATTGCATTGAACTACCGAGTGGATAACCGCTTGATAAAATTCTCAATTCACTGGCCGGAAATCGAAGCAGTCCGCACCAATCGCCTGCTAACGGTTGCCAATATGATTGGCAAAATTGAGCAGAACGACGCCTTGACCGATGCCACTGACATCCCAGGCCAAGACGTGACTCGAATCACGCTAAAAGACATAGAAATCCAATACTACAACCGCCAGCCTGCTGGTTTTCACGGAATGACACCCCTCAAAACGGACATTTATCCCATCGCAGCGATTCTGGCGACATTCAAATCCAAGAGCGGGCAAACAGAAGATGCGGGAATCTATTTTCCTATATTGGAATCGCCATGAAAAAACTGAGTGGCAAATGTTTTGTTGGCATTGCGCTTTCTCTGATGTTTGCATTGGCGATTTTAATTTTCTGGAACTCCCGAAAAGTTGGTCGCGTGCTGGACAGCTATAAAGGCGTTCCTGTTTATGACAATGGGCTGATATTCTTCCAAAGTTATGGGAAAAATTACAGCGCGGACGGTTACTGTTTTGGCCAGAAATGGCAGTGCGTGGAATTCATCAAGCGTTTCTACTTTCAGGCCAAGAACCATAAAATGCCGGATGTGATGGGTCACGCCAAAAGTTTCTTTGATGAAGCCCTGACCGATGGCGCTCTGAATTCCAGACGCGGACTGGTCCAATTTTGTAATGGTTCAACTAACCAACCCCGTCCCGATGACCTGATCGTATTTACCGACACCAAATTCGGCCATGTCGCCATCGTCACCACAGTTTCGGATAGTTCGTTGGAAGTCATTCAGCAAAACATTTGGAGCGGTTCGCGCCAGCGGTTTTCGTTAGTTGCCAGCAATGGACATTATTTTGTGACCAGTCCGCGTCAGCCCGCAGGCTGGTTGCGTCAAAGGCGTGGTGATATGCCAGCCCAAACAGTGAATCCCGCAGAGCCGAGGATGAAATCGAATCTGGGGTTTTGATCGTCGAGCTTTCCAGATAGGATGAAGTTTCACCGCTCGACCGCCGATGGAAGCGATTTTGTCAAATGCCCGTTAGTGGTGACGATTTTTAGCCCAACAGTCCTCGAAAGCCTATCGCCGCGACATACAGCCCAATCAATACCAGGACGGTCGAACTGACATAGGGCGCTTTGCGGGCAATTTCGCCAAATCCTTTGAAATGTTTGCTGGCGTGCCGCACCGAAAAGGCCGCTACCGAACCGACGGTGACGAGGGTAATTGCCAGTCCCAAGCTGAACGCCAGCACTATCGCAAATCCCAGAGTGAATTGCTTGAGTTGGAGACAAATCACCAGCACCGCGAACGCCGAGGGACAAGGAAGCAATCCACCCGTCAGTCCAAACAGGATGAGCTGGCCGGTCGTCACCTGCCGGTTGGCGAAGCGCTTCTCGATTTCTTCGGCGTGCTCCTTCTGGTGCGCGTCCTCAAAATCCTCACTCGTCGAATCGTGCTCGTGATGGTGGTGATGACTTTCCGCAAACTCGGTTTCAAAAGTGTGGGCGTGGTCGCCATGCGCCAGTTGCAAACACAGACGAAACTCATGCGGCTCGGGGATGTCGGTCGTGGATTGAAGAATATCTTCCACGCGGCGGAACGCGAAAATTTGCCGCGCGCCATCGGGACGGACAGTCTCGATGGAAACTGTTTCTTTATTTGGGCATGGCAATGGTCGTTTGTTCCGGTCAAAGAAGTGGAGCCGGAAATGCGGCGGCACGTTTGTCTCAAACATGCTGACCTCCACGAAGCCATGCCCGGTGTCGAGCAAGATTCCTCCGTGTGCGCCGTGGTTATGGCTGTGGTCGTGATGATGATGCCCGGCGGCGTGACCTTCCCGGCGCGTGCGCGTGAACATCCAAATCGCCATCCCAATCACAAGGACACCGGTTGCAATTTGAAAATAGGGTTCGGTGGTTTCGACATTGAATCTTCCGGCATAGTGCAATCCGATCAAGGCCAGAACCCAGATGATGGCCGTATGTGAAATGGTGGCCGACACGCCCAGCAACACCGCCTGTTTGATCGTGCCGCGAATGGCGACAATGAATGCAGCCATCATCGTCTTGCTATGTCCCGGTTCCAAGCCATGCAGCGCGCCAAGTAGAATTGCGCCGGGAATGAACAACCAGGCGTTGCCGTGCGCCAAATACTCGTTGAATGAAGTCATGCTTGTGGACTATACCCCCTCCCCCTATATCAAAGCAAGGGTTGAATGTTTCCAGCCGGGCGGGTATCGTGACGTTGAATGAAGAAGCACAGTCATTCCCGCAGCGAGCGCGATGCCCAAAAGCTTCGAGTGCGCCGCATTGTCGGCCAGTTGAACGCCATCGAGCGGATGCTGGAGGAGGATCGCGACTGTTCGGAGATTTTGATGCAACTGGTTTCAGCGCGCAAGGCGATCAAGTCGCTGTCGGAAAATTTGATCCATTCCCACATGCAACACTGCATTGAGCACGCCCACTCGCCGGCGGAAGGCAGGAAGCATTTGCAGGAGCTTTTGGTCGTGCTGGAACGCTATGTCGAATGACGTCCTGGCAAATTTGACAGCGCACAATAGTTGCAATCAAGATTCCGACGGAATTTACGCTCGTAGCAGTCGGAGGGCGTTGGCAATCACAACGAGCGTTGCGCCGGTATCCGCGAGAATCGCCATCCAAAGTGTGGCGTGTCCGGTAATTGCCAGCGCGAGAAACACAGCCTTCACGCCAAGGGCAAAGGCGATGTTGGTCTGAATCATGCGGACGGTGCGCCGGCCAAGCTGAACGGCTTCGGCCACTTTGCTCAAATCGTCCTGCATCAAGGCGATGTCCGCCGTTTCAATCGCCGTGTCCGTTCCGGCTTTGCCCATAGCGATGCCCACGCTGGCTGCGGCCATCGCGGGGGCGTCGTTCACGCCGTCGCCAATCATGCCAACGTGCTTGTATTTCGCGGTCAATTCCCGGACGCGCGCGATTTTGTCGTCCGGCAGCAGATTTCCGTTTGATTCATCAATGCCAACCTGCTTTGCGATGGCATCCGCCGTGCGCTGGTTATCGCCGCTCAACATGACTATTTTCTTCACTCCGGCTTGGTGAAGCAACGCAATCGCCGCCCTGGCATTGGCGCGCACGGTGTCGCCAATCGCGAGAATTCCAAACACATCCCCGGTTTCCCCGTCGTGCGGCTGGTGTCCAACGACCACGACTGATTGCGCCTGGGCTTCGATTTCCGAAAGTTGCCTTTCCAATTCCGGCGTGCAAAGGCCAAGTTCGTGGACGTAGCGGTGATTGCCAACAAAATACAAATGTCCGTCAATGCGCGCCTCCGCTCCGCGTCCGGTTTTCGACTGGTAATTCTCCCCGCGCGGGAATTGAATTTTCTTTTCCTCCGCATACTTCACGACGGCTTGCGCCAGTGGATGCTGGGAGTGCGTGTCAATGGCGGCGGCAACGCGCAGAATCTCCTCCTCGGATTTGTGATTCCACGGAATGACTTGCTGGATTCGGGGTTTCCCTTCGGTGATCGTGCCGGTCTTGTCCACCGCAAGTGCTTTCAGTTTTCCGATTTGTTCAAGAAACACTCCGCCTTTAATCAGCACGCCGCGCCGCGCCATTGCCGTCAGGCCGGAAACGATTGAAACCGGCGTGGAAATCACCAGCGCACACGGGCAGGCGATGACGAGCAAAACCAATGCGCGATAAATCCACTCCAGCCATGCGCCATGAAATAACAGCGGGCCGGACAACAAAACCAGAATCGCCACGACGAAGACCGCCGGCGTATAAATTTTGGCGAACTGGTCAACAAACCGTTGCGACGGCGCTTTCTGTCCCTGCGCCTCGCCGACCAGCCGGATGATTCTGGCCAGCGTGGTGTCGGTGAAAGCCCTTGTTACTTTAACTTCAAGCGAACCTTCGCCGTTGATGGTTCCCGCGAACACGACATCACCGGACTTTTTTTCCACCGGCATGGACTCGCCGGTGATTGGCGCTTGGTTGATCGCCGATTCACCGGAAAGAACCACGCCATCCAACGGCACCCGCGCGGCCGATTTGACGACAAGGGTTTCGTCCAAATTGACTTCTTCTACAGGGACTTCCTGAATTTGATCGCCCCGCTTGACCAGTGCCGTTTCCGGCGTGAGTTCAAGCAATGCTTGGATCGCCCTGCGAGCGCGACCGACGCTGAAGCCTTCGAGCAGTTCCGACAAGGCGAATAGAAACACAACGGCTGCGGCTTCCGTCCATTGACCGATGGCCGCCGCACCGATTACCGCAACGCTCATCAGCACATTCATGTCGAGTGAGCGTTGGCGCAGGGCGCGGATCGCCTTCGGCAGAATGAGCCAGCCGCTCGCTAGAATGGCAAGGACGGCGGTGGCCACTTTGCCATAAGGCGCAAAAATATCCTGCCATTCGAGCAAGAGTGAAATGCCGGTGAAGCCGCCGGAGAGAATCACGGAAACGAGGCGGAGGCGGCCTGTATCATGGTCATGTTCAACTTCGTTTCCGGGCGCAGCCGCCGAAGCCTTCAACCCCGCCGTGCCGATGGCTTTGATGAGTTGTTCGGGCGTGACGTTGCTTTCGTGAGCAATCGTCACCGTGCCCGCTACCAGATTGGCTTTGATTTCGCTGACACCGCCAAGCGGTTTAAGCACGCGTTCAATCGCGGCAATTTCATCCGGACAATCCATGCCGGCCACACGGAGCGTGGTTAGCTCATCGCCAGCGGCGCGGGGATTCAACGCAATGGTTTCTGGCGGCGCACTTGTGCTGCAAGAATCGCCGCAGCAACACGAGTGCGGTTCGTTTTGCTCGTCGGTATGCTCCTGTTCATGTGAGGCCATTTGAATTTAAGTTAATTGTTTGCACAGACTTTGACGACAACCATGTCACAACTCCTGCGTGGATGGTGGTTCGGGTAAATGAATCATCGTGTCCTTTGCCTTCTCGCGTTCAAACACTTTGTAAAGTGTTGGCAGCATGAACAACGTCAGCAGCGTGGAACTGATCAGCCCGCCGATAACCACGGCGGCGAGCGGCTTTTGAATCTCGCTCCCCGGCCCGGTGGCGAACAGCATCGGCACCAGACCCAGCGCCGCCACGCTCGCGGTGATCAGGACCGGGCGCAGCCGCAGCCCCGCGCCTTTGATGACGGCCATTTCGATGGTGATGCCCTCGCGCCGCAACTCGTTGAAATAGCTCACCATCACGATGCCGTTAAGCACAGCCACGCCAAAGAGCGCAATGAAACCGACGCTGGCGCTCACGCTCAAATTAAAATCGCCGATGACGAGCGCGAGAATCCCGCCGATGAGCGCAAACGGAATGTTCATGATGATGAGCAACGCCTGCTTGACCGAGTTAAACGAACTGAACAGGAGCAGGAAGATCGCGGCGATGGTGATGGGCACAACGATGCTGAACCGCTTCATTGCCCGTTGTTGGTTTTCAAATTGCCCGCCCCAGGTCATCAGGTAGCCGGGCGGCAGTTTCACAGCGGCATCAATCTTCGCCTGCGCTTCTTTCACAAAACCTCCAATATCGCGGTCGGTCACGTTGCATTCAATGACGATGCGGCGTTGCGCCATTTCGCGGCTGATTTGCGCCGGGCCTTCCGTCACATAAACGTGCGCGAGCTGACCGAGCGGGATGAGCGCGCCTTGCGGGGACGCAATCAGGATGTTGCGGATCGGCTCGACATCGTTGCGGGCGGATTCGGGAAAGCGCACGGCGAGGCCAAACACTTTCTGTCCTTCATAAACCTTGCTGGCTTCCTTGCCGCCGATGGCCGTTTCCACGACTTCCTGCACGTCGGCGACGTTAATGCCGTAGCGGGCCAGCTTGTCGCGGTCTATTTCGATTTGCAGATAAGCCAGGCCGCTGACTTTCTCCACGTTCACGTCGGCTGCGCCGCGCACTTTGCCGAGAACACGCGCGACCGCCTCGGCCTTGCTTTTCAACACGTCCAGATCGTCGCCGAAAATTTTGATGCCGATGGCGGACTTCACGCCGCTGACGAGTTCATCCACCCGCAGCGCAATGGGCTGCGAGAAACTGGAAACCACACCCGGCAACTCCGCCATGGCCTCGCGCATTTTTTCCACCAGCTCGTCCTTGGTTTTGGCGGTCGTCCATTCTTCGTGCGGCTTGAGCGTGACGATCACGTCGCTGATTTCCACGCCCATCGGGTCGGAAGCGATGTCCGCCCGGCCCGTCTTGGAAACCACGTCAATGACTTCGGGGAATTGTTTCAGAATCCTTTCCGCCTTCTGCTGCAACTCCAGCGATTGCGGCAGGGAGATGCTGGGGATGCGAAACGTCTGCACCGCAATCGAGCCTTCGTCGAGTGAAGGCAGGAACTCCGTGCCGATGCGCGGCACGAGCGCGAACGCACCGGCCAAAGCGAGAACCGCCGGGAGAACCACGAGCCACGGCCGGCGCACGCACGGCTTGAGGAACTTGAGGTAGGTGTTCTTCAGCCAGCGGATGTGAAAGGGATCATGCTCCTGCGGCACTTGCTTCAAAAAGTAGGTGCAGAGCATCGGCACGAACGTGAGCGAGAGAATCAGCGAGCCGAGCAGGCCGAACGAAATGGTGAAGGCGAGCGGGCTGAACATCTTGCCCTCGAACCCTTGCAGCGTGAACAACGGCAGGAAAACCACGATGATGATGAAGATGCCGAAGACAATCGGCCGGCCCACTTCTTTGGCGGCGTAAAGCACAGTCTCAACTTTGCCCGCGTGGACGTGCTTTTCCTGTTCGGGGGTTTTGGTCAGATGGCGATGAATGTTTTCCACCATCACCACCGCGCCATCCACCATCATGCCAAGGCCAATGGCCAGACCGCCAAGCGACATTAGATTCGCGCTCAGACCGAACCATTTCATCATGATGAAGGCGAACAATGCGGCCAGTGGCAGAACCAATGTGACGATGATGGCACTGCGAACGTCCGCCAGCAGTATGATGAGAATGATGAGAACGAAGATCGCCCCCTCTTGCAGGGCTTTCGTGACCGTGTGAATCGCTTTCTTCACGAGGTCGGTGCGGTCATAAAATGGCACCAATTCAACTCCCGGCGGCAAAGACTTTTGAATCGCAGGCAGCTTTTCCTTCACGGCGTTGACAACATCACGGCCGCTGGCGCCTTTGAGCATCAGCACAATGCCGGCGACGACTTCGCCTTCACCGTTGGCTGTCACCGCGCCCTGCCGCAGTTCCGCGCCGATTTGCACGTCGGCCACGTCGCGGACATAGACCGGCGAGTGTTCGTGCGTGGCGACGATGATGTTGCCAATATCCTTCGTGTCCTTAACCAGACCGAGGCCGCGCACGACGTATTGCTCGGACTTGTGCTCGATGAAATTGCCGCTGGCGTTGGCGTTGTTCTTCTCCAACGCCGCAAAGACTTGTTGCAGCGTGATGCCGTATGAGGTCAGCCGGTCGGGCTGGACAATGACCTGATATTGCTTCACCAGACCGCCGAAAGAATTCACGTCCGTCACTCCCGGCACAGTGCGGAGAATCGGTCGCACGATGTATTGCTGGATGGTGCGAAGTTCCGTCGCGTCGTATTTCTTGTCCTTGCTGACGAGGGTGTATTGAAAAACCTCGCCCAAACCCGTGGTAATCGGGCCTAGCTGCGCTTCCACTCCAGCGGGGAGCTTGTCGCGTGCTCCTTGCAATCGCTCAAAGACAAGTTGCCGGGCGAAGTAGTCATTCACTCCGTCCTCGAAGACAACCGTGATGGCGCACAATCCAATTTTGGAAACGGAACGCACTTGTTCCAATCGCGGCAGACCGGCGAGTTCGATTTCGATGGGCCGCGTCACCAGCTTTTCCACTTCGGGCGGAGACATACCGCCCGCCGTCGCGAGCACCTGCACCTGCACGTTGGTCACGTCGGGAAAGGCATCTATCGGGATTTGTTTGACGGCGAGCCCGCCGAACCCGGCCAACATCAGCGTGGCCAGGATGACGAGCAAGCGCTGCCGGACGGAGAAATTGAGAATGGAATTGATCATGTTATTCCTCTCCGAGTTCGCCTTTGAGCATTTCCGATTTCAAAATGAAACTGCCTTCCGTCGCGATTTGTTCGCCCGCTTTCAAGCCCGCCAGCACTTGCACGCGGCCTTGTTGTTCTTCGCCGAGTTTCACGACACGTTTTTCAAACTTATTCCCGTCGAGCGCCACGAAGACGATTTGGCTGTCACCATCCGTCTGCAAGGCGCTGTCGGGAATGAGCAGCACGTTGTCGAGAATCGTGGTGACTATCCCCACGTCGGCGAACATGCCCGGCTTCAGGCGTCCATCCGCGTTGTCCACGGCGATGCGGACCTCCAGCGTGCGCGACGCCGCTTCCACCTGATTGCCAACGAGAATGACTTTGCCGCGAAATAATTCCTGCGGATAGGGCAACACCGTGAACGTCGCTTCCTGTCCGACTTTAACGGCGGCAATGTCGCGCTCCTTGATTTCCGCAATCGCCCAAAGCCGGGTCGGGTCGCTGATGGTGAAGACTTCCCTGCCTTTGTCCACGAGTTCGCCCACGGTCGCATTGCGCTCAATGATGACCCCATCAATCGGCGCTTTGAGTTCAAGCTGTTTGCCGAGCAACTCCGGCGACTCGATGAGGGCCAGGACCTCCCCCGCCTTCACGCGGTCGTTCAAGTCGAAATTCAGTTTCACGAGCCGGCCTTCGAGCGTGGGCGTGACTTTGGCGGTCTTGTTCAAATTGGCACTGACCCGGCCAGCGGCCTTCAACGTCATGCCCAGACTACCCAGCACGACCGAGTCAACCTTCAGCGTCATGTGCTCCAAGTTCGCCTTGGTCAAGGTGACCATGTTTTGCTCATGTGCGACTTCGGGCGTGGCTTCAACGGCGGCTTCATTTTTGCCGCAACCCGCCAGGGCGACGGCCAGCAGCGGGACAATAAAAATGTGTTTCATGCGAGAATTCATTTGGATTCGGTTTGGGGTTGGAAAAGCTGGCCGAGCGGAACGCCAATGGCGGATTCCAGTTCCGCCTGCGCTTCAAAAGTTTTTTGCAGGGTGTCAAAGTAATCAGCCTGGGTGTCAAACCAGGTGCGCTGGGATTCGAGATAGAGCAGCAAGGGCGTGCGGCCTTCCGAATAACTTTGCGCGGCGGCCTCAAGCGATGCCTTGAGCTTGTTGCGCAATTCGGGTGTGTAGAACGCAAGCGATTCCTCAGCCGACGTGAAATTCTGCGAGGCGGTCGTCACGTCGCGCAGGATTTCGCGGCGCAGCTTTTCCAATTCGGCCAGGGCTTTTGCCTGATCGGCGGTGGCGCTGGCAATCTCGCCCTTTTTGTTGTCCCACAACGGCAGCGGCAGCGTGATGCCAAACCCGAAAATCTGTTCGTCGCGGGTGTATTCCAAGTTCGGCCCCGCCTTGAAATCCGGCAGGCGCGATTTGCGGACCGATTGCAGACTTAACCCGGTGCGCTCCGCTTCCGCTTCTTGAACTTTGATTGCCGGATTTTGAATCAATGCCCGTTCCAGCAGCAGGGATTGGCTGGGCAATGCCACATTGTCGCCAAGCCTTCCGGCGATGATCAGCGGCGCATTCGGTTTCTGCCCCATCAAGGCATTTAATGCCACGCTCGCCGCGTCCTTTTGCGCCTGCGCTTCGCGCAAGGATTTTTGCGCGGTCACAACTTCAACCTCCGCCTTGGTCGCCTCGAATTCCGGAGCGTAGCCGCCTTCAACTCTTTTCTTCGCCGCGTCCACGAATGACCGGACGAGATTCAACCGTTGTTCGCGCAGCCCCACGACTTCGCGCGTGGCGAGCAAGGTGAAGTAGGCGCGACGCACCTGGATGGCAAGCTGGGAGCGAAATCCGTCCAGCGCCAGTTCACGCACGGCGACATTCTTTTCGGCGACGGCACGGCGCAACGCGCGTTTGCCCGGCCACTCAAAGGTTTGATCCAGTCCAAAATTACCGTGGAATTGCGTATCCGAAGCATCCCGGAATGTTTTGAAACCCGGCGCGACCGAGAGATCGGGATTCTGCCACGTCTTCGCGGTCGTCACCCCGCCACGCGCCGCCGCAATGTCCGCCGCCAGCACGCGGAGGTCGGGATTGTCTTCGAGCGCGAGGCGAATCGCTGCGTCCAGCGTCAGCGCACCCGTGTCGGGAATGGCATTTGTGTCCTGGCTTTTCGCCGGAAACGCATTTGCGCTTCCGAGCGCCACCGCCAGGAGGAGTGGCAAACTGCAAAAATACAATCGGTTCATAATCAATCAAACGGACAGGCTAAAATTGGGAAAACAAAAACAGCACGGCGCGAAATCACACCGCGACTAGAGGGAGTCCCGGACGGGACTGATTACGAAACGAGGGAAGGAGCGCGGGCAGGAAGCGCCGCGCGGGAAGCAAAATGCCAGGTCTTGAGCAACGGCGGCGGTGCCGCCGTGAGAATTCCCAGGCTGACTTCGGCAGGCAGACTGTGGGC
Organism: bacterium; assembly: GCA_021813325.1. Taxonomy (GTDB): domain Bacteria; phylum Verrucomicrobiota; class Verrucomicrobiia; order Limisphaerales; family UBA11358; genus UBA11358. Next base: position 17,619 of record JAKALA010000033.1, read on the forward strand.
CGCATTCAATAACGGCTCGAAGTGGATTGATAGTGAATCCAGCACTGGAATCACCACGCGTAGTTGAGTGGTCTGGTATTGAGACTTTTCCACCGAACAACAGCCATTGTCCGTGCATGGGCTGTGCGAAGATTGGTTGTCTGACGAGCAACGAAGGAAGGCCAGGCTGGGAACAGTTTCAAGCTGGCAATGTGCGGACGCCGGCAGCCAGAGAAAAGCTGCCAGAGCAAAAATGATGTTCCTGAAATACCGCACAACCATTATTGATGGGTTAAACGCAAAAAATGTTCAATCTAATTTTGCGGGTGACCTTCCAGGCTTGACCAGCTTCATGCCGCATTGCGGACACTGGTTTGTTTTGGGCGATCCCGCGTTCGTTGCCGCCATTGGGCAATCCGCAGCGTGACCTAAAATAACTTCTGTCACATCCTGACACGGCGGAGCCGTCTTGCCCCGTGCAAGAAAGTATGAGCCGACGACGATTATGGCCGCGAGCGCTTGAGCGGTCAGCGTCTCCACCGTGGGGAAAATTGAGAACCATAATCCCATCCACGGCGGAATCAAGTTCGTCAGCGCGTGGATTGATGTCGTGGGAATCCAATGCGCCAGTTGCATTTCCTGCGCCTGTTCGCCGACCATGACGAGCAGCACCACGCCGAGCATGATGCCAGTGAACACCAGCATTTTCCGGTAAGGCAGTTTGCGATGCGCCACAAACGTCAACACGGCCACAATGCCGGTGAAGAAAAGTCCGAGCAATGCGCCGAGCAAGACGGCCATACCGCCCATTCGCAAATAATAACTTTGGAGAAAAAGCACGACCTCGAAGCCTTCCCGATAGAGCGAAGTAAAACCGAGCAGCCCCAATCCCCACAGGAGGCTTGCCTTTGAAATTTCCGGGTCGGATGCACTTTCGATCAAATTCTTCTTGCGGCGATTGTGCATCGTCATCCAGCCGCCCCAATAAATCTTGTGGAAGAACCAGTTCATAATCACAAGCAGAACGACGACGGCGAGCAATCCTGTCGCCGCTTGCAAATTGAGCGCGGAAACACTTCCGGTCAGATTGCTCACGATGCCAACGGCGATGAACCAGGTGATGATTGTGGCAATGAATCCGATGCCCGCGCCCGCCATCACTGGCCGCCGATGCGCCTGCTTGTTGCCGGTCATGCTTGCGGTGATGGCCGAAAGCACGAGAATACATTCCAAACCTTCGCGGAACACAAGCACGGCGATGTTGAGCAGCGCGGCGGTCGGGCTGGTGTTCGGCGCGGTGGGATCGGGATTGCCTCCCGACGTGATGCCCTGCCAAACCAATACCCCGGCCACAATGAGCGCCGCCAGCAGGAGCAAAATGCGAAACGTAAGCCGTCCGTGACGGGTCGCAGGCTTGTCATTCATGCCGGATTGTTCAGACACGATTGATCGGTGTGTTGCTGTTTGTTGGTTCACGACAAGACGGGATGCTAACGGAAATGAAAAGCGCCGGCTTGTGATTGCTTGCGGAAAATTGACGGTGAATTGCCATCTTGCAAAAGCACGTTCATTTAAGTGCCAAAATCACTGCGCCAGTGGCAATTAACAGGCCGCCAACCCAGTGATGCCAGGTTAGTTGTTCGTGTAAAAAATGGCAGCAAAGAGAATCACGAATACGACGCTCAATTTGTCCACCGGCGCAACCCGTGAGGCTTGGCCAAGTTGCAGCGCACGGAAGTAGCAAAGCCACGACAATCCGGTCGCCAGGCCGGACAGAATCAGAAAAGTCCAGGTGCGCCTTGATAAGGTATGGAGCGACGCCGTGCTGGTCGTCGCCAATGCGATGCCCCAGGTAAAAACAAGCACCACCGTCGTGCGAATGGCGGTGGCCAGGTTTGGATTCACATCGGCCACGCCAACCTTCGCCAAAATCGCCGTTGCCCCGGCAAAAAAAGCGGACAATAAAGCCCAAACAAACCAATTCATAGATTTAATAATTTATTTTTTGATTGGCTGAGATTGATCATTTTCCAGCCGTTTTGCTTTTATATATTGGTAATCACGCCAGATGAGAACTATCACGATCAGATCAAGAACGCTTACAAAGCCCAGCCCCATCGAATGATTGTGGCTGAACCGATACACCTGATAGCACAAAAAGAGACCGAGGACGCCCAATGCCAAGGGATAAGCCCACAATTTTCCGCGCAACAAACCGGCGGCCAGTCCTATTTTAGTAATTCCATATACCAAGAGGTAGGCGGAAACGAAATGCTTGGTGCTGAAAGAAAGTTGATGGAAAAAATCAACCAGATGATTGCCAATAAAATCAGTCGGGTCTTCCTGCAATTCTCCCTGAGTCAACCAGTCAATCAGGTGACGCAGCGATGCCGGGCTAGTGAACAAAAGCGCAAAACCCGCAATAGCCTCCAACGCGCCATCAATTCCCTTGCTCCAAACTCCAATTTTGAAAAGGAGGTGAAGTTGTTGGTGGGTCAGTTTCATTTCTTTCGATAATAACACCGGCGCGGCCATTATTTGGCCGCTAATCTCTGGCCGTCAAATTCTTGGCTCACAGTTTCGTATTGCGCAGGCGGAGTGCGTTGCTAATGACGGATACGGAACTTAAACTCATCGCCGCACCGGCGATGATCGGACTCAACAGCAAGCCAAAGAAAGGATAGAGCAAGCCCGCCGCGACGGGGATGCCGAGCGCGTTATAGACAAACGCGAAGAAAAGATTCTGCCGGATGTTCCGCATCATCGAACGGCTCAAAGTGATGGCCTTGGCGATGCCGCGCAGGTCGCCTTTGACGAGCGTAATGCCCGAACTCTCCATCGCCACGTCCGTGCCTGTGCCCATCGCGATGCCGACGTGGGCGGCAGCCAGCGCGGGAGCGTCGTTGATGCCGTCGCCAGCCATCGCCACGATATGCCCCTGCTCGCGGAGTTGTTGCACGCGCTCGTGTTTGTGCTGCGGCTCAACGCCCGCTTCCACCTGATCCAGAGCAAGGTTCTTTGCGACGGCGTTCGCGGTGCGCTCGTTGTCGCCGGTCAGCATGATGATTTTCAAACCGAGCTGGTGCAGTTGCTTGATGGCTTCGGGTGTGGATGCCTTGATGGGATCGGATACCGTGAGAATTCCGGCAGCCTTGCCATTGATGGCGACGAACATCGCCGTCTGGCCTTCCGCCTGCAACGCGGTCGCCTTGGGTTCAACCGCGTCCAAGCCCGTGATGCCGCGCTCCTGGAGAAACTTGAGTTTGCCCACGGCAATTTCGCGCCCGTCCACCTTGCCGACAACCCCGCCGCCAGTAACCGAATTGAAGTCCTGCACGGCTTGCAGTTTCACGCCGCGTTCTTTTGACCCGTGAACAATCGCAGCCGCAAGCGGATGTTCGCTGTTCTGTTCCACTGACGCGGCGGCGACCAGCAAATCGTTTTCGCTCGTGCCGTTGGTCGGAAGAACTTGCGTCAGGCGGGGTTTGCCTTCGGTGAGCGTGCCGGTTTTGTCCACGACCACCGTGTTGATCTTCTCCATCGTTTCGATGGCTTCGGCGTTTCGGATGAGCACGCCTTCCTGCGCGCCGCGCCCGATGCCCACCATGACGGACATTGGAGTGGCAAGTCCGAGCGCGCATGGACATGCAATGATGAGCACGGCGACCGCGTTGATGATGGCGTGAGCGAAGCGCGGCTCCGGCCCAAGCCAGGCCCATCCGATGAAGGTCAACACCGCCACGGCAAGGACTGTCGGCACGAACCAGGTGGACACTTTGTCGGCCAATGCCTGAATCGGTGCGCGGCTGCGTTGCGCATCGGCAACCATCTGGACGATGCGTGCCAGCACTGTCTCACTACCGACGTGTTCAGCCTGCATCAGGAAACTGCCGGTGGTGTTGAGCGTGCCACCGGTTACTTTGTCGCCGGTCGTTTTCTCCACCGGCAACGGCTCGCCGGTGATCATGGATTCGTCCACGGAGGTTTTGCCGCCGAGCAGCACGCCATCCACCGGGATTTTTTCGCCGGGCCGCACGCGCAATTGAGTTCCGGTTTGAACCGATTCGAGCGGCACGTCGCGTTCCTCACCGTCTTCCACGACCCGCGCCGTCTTCGGGGCGAGGTTCAGTAATGCGCGAATGGCGCTGCCGGTTTTGCTCCGTGCGCGGAGTTCAAGCACCTGGCCGAACAGCACGAGCACAACGATCACCGCCGCCGACTCAAAATAAATTCCAACCCTGCCGTCCGCCGCGAAGGAAGCCGGAAATGCGCCCGGCATCAGCATCACCGCCGCGCTGAACACATAAGACGCGCCCACGCCAATGGCGATGAGCGTGAACATGTTCAGACTGCGGTTGATGAGGGAACGCCAGCCGCGCTTGAAAAACGGCCAACCCGCCCACAAGACGACTGGTGTAGAAAGGCCGAATTGAATCCAGCGCGACGCATCACCCATGACCCAACCCTCTTGGCGTAACGAGGGAATCAGGTGCGCCATCGCGAGCAGGAAAACGGGTAGAGCGAGCGCGCCACCAATCCAGAACCGACGGGTCATATCCGTAAGTTCGGTGTTCTCGTCCTCGCTGGGAGATGCCGTCACTGTTTTAAGTTCCAGGGTCATGCCACACTTGGGGCAGTTGCCCGGATGATCCTGTTGCACTTCCGGGTGCATCGGGCAGGTGTAGATGGGCTTGTCTGACTTGGGTGCGACCCATGCCGGATTGCGTTCCAAAGCCATCCCACATTTCGGGCAGTCGCCCGGTTTATCAGACCCCACCCCCGGACACATCGGACAATAATACTTCGCGGCGGATGACGGCTTCACGTCGGCGTCGCCGTGGTCGTGCTGGGAATGGTCATGGTGTGCATGGCTGTGAGCATCGGTCTTCGTCTTGCCACCACAGCAGGAATGATCATTCGCACCGTGATGGTGTTCATGTTCGGCGTGGTTATGCTGGTCGCTTTTGCCGCCGCAACAATCGCTGTCGGCTTTGGTGGGCGCGGCCTGTGCCAGAAACTTCGCCCGGCAATGTTCACTGCAAAAGTAATGCGACTGGCCGTCTCTTTCGGCGTGAAGAGCCGTGGCTTCATCCACCGTCATTCCGCAAATGGGGTCTTTAGTCATAAACTAATTCCTTTCCTTGGAGGTTTCGTCGCAGTGACAATCGAGGCAGCCATGCTTGGCGCATAGGCGGCAGGTCTGTTCCAGTTGCTGGCGCAACTGCTGTCGGGCACGATGCAGTCGGACGGTCAGATTATTCCTAGTGATGCCGAGGCTTGTGGCGACCGGTTCAGCATCCTCGCCGTTCAGGTCCACGCGGCGCAAGAGCGCGGCGTATTCGGGCTTCATGGCCGGGATCAGCCGGTCCATGCAGGCGCACAGGACACGTTCTTCTTCCTGCGTTGGTTGACCTTCCAGTTCCTGACGCAACCGCTCGAACGCCCGCCGGTGAGCGTCATTGCGGCGGTAGAGGTCAACAATCGTCCGCCGCAGGATGCGATAGAACCACGCCTTTACATTCTCCTCGTTGCGGATTTGACCGGAACTGCGGAGCGCCTTGAGCAGACTTTCCTGCACTGCGTCCGCCGCGAGTTCAGGGTCGTTCAACCGGCCACGGGCGAACGCCAGAAACTCGTTCAAGCTGCCCAACAATTGTTCTGAAATGTCTTTCATCACCCAGGCTGACGCACGAGCTGCGGGATTATTACAGTCAGGCGCGGCGGTTCAGAAATGTGGTTGCGCATGGTTTAGGTCCCCGTCCGCCAGCGGCTTTCAGTGAGTGAAGCTGGCAGACGGGCATGAGGTGAATTGTGGTTACTTGGCCTCCTTTTTTGTCTCCTTTTGTTTTTTGACTTCCTCCGCCAGTTTCTTGAGGTATTTCTCCGGGTCTTTTTTGAACTTCTTCACGCAGTCCTTGCAGCAGAATTTCATCTCCTGCCCCTGGTAGATAAGCGTGACGGGCTTGCCCATCTCGCCAAGTTCCTCGCCGGAGACGACGCAGGTTTTGAGCGGATACGGTTTTGCCTTGGCGTCGGCCTTCCCAGCCGGGGCATTGGTTTGTCCAGCTTGGTCGCCCATGTTCATGCCGGGCATTTTGCCCATGTCGTGGTCTTCGGCTCGGACGCTCAATGCCCCGACCGTCAACCCGGCCAGCACGACCACTGTGATTATGTGTCTTTTTAGTTTCATGTTATTTGTCTTTTGTTGGTTGGTTTATCGCCGTCAGCGTGACGGCAAACTGTTTGTGGTTTCAAATCACATACCGCTGAACACCTGTTCGCCGCCAAGATGCCCTTGATAGGCCAGCGCAGCGACAAAGATTGCGGCCACGATAAAATATGCCGTCGTCGGCCACTGGTTTTTGCGGTGCAGGTTGAACCGCCACGCGAACAGCCCGAATAAAAGCACGGCCAGCCCGGTTCCCAGCCATTTGTGGATGGTCATGCCGGTTACGCCATTGTCATCACCCATCCAGAACAGCCAGCCGGTGATGGCGGTGAAGGGCGTGACCACCGTGGCGTAGAACAAAGTCCACCAGCCGGTGTTGCGGAGGGATTCAATCTTACAAAGCCGGCCAATGAAATCACTGGCCACCGACACCGGCACGAGCGCCGCCGTAAAGTTGACCAGAATCGGATGCAGTTTCGTCACCGTGACAAATTGCTGGAGCGCGGAAATAATTCCGGCGGCCAAAATCGGTTCAATCGTTGTCATATAGATCCTTTCAGTTTGCTTGTTGTTTGTTGTTGCATCAGGGCAGACAGATGTGTTTGCCCAAAATTATTTTCCCCGTCCCCGTTTCAATTTTCAGGTTGTTCTTTCCAGTTTTACGAGCCAGGTGCTTCTGCCCGTGGCGGCTTCGGTTTGGCCTAAAACCAGACGCGCAAGCCGACAATGAACCGGAACCCGCCGATGGATTCGCCTTCTGCGCGGGCAAAATCAGCGGTCTGGCCAAATTTTTCCTGATAGACGACGCCGATGTAGGGGGCGATTTCCCGGCGGACCTCATAGCGCAGTCTTAACCCGGTATCGAGGTCGCTCACCCCGCTGCCGATTCCACGGTCCCGTTCACTGGCGGTGTAAAAGTTAACTTCGGCCTGGGGTTGCAGGACCAGTCGCTGTGTTAAATAAAGGTCGTATTGACCTTCCAGTCGCGCGGAGTAATGACCGCCGTCGCTGATGAAAACGTAGGCACCCGTTTCAAAAAACAACGGGGCCAGTCCTTCCACGCCGATTGTGCCATAGATGCGCGACGGCGCGGGATTGAAGTCATAACGCACGCCGCTCTGGAGATTGAAGTATCGCGAGATCGCCCTTGAATACAGGCCCTGGGCTTCGGCTTCGTCAAACGCACCGCTGCCAAGGTTCAGATTGCCTTCGGCCTTGAACCAGGCGCGATTCAGATTGCCGCCATACCAGCCTTCCCCATCCCATCGGTAGATGTTTTCACCATTGCCGGTGCGCAGCTCGTTCTGGTCGAGAATTCCGTAACCAAACAGGCGGTTGTTGTTCATCGGCTGCGGCCAGTCCGGTTCGGTGGGCTGCTGACCGGCGATGGCCGCTACGGGCAGCAGTATTCCCAGCATCAATTCCAAGGTAATTATTTTCATATATGGTTCCTCCGTTTAAGCCACCACCGCCGAGGTGAACATGCCCGCTTCCATGTGATACAGCAGATGACAATGATAAGCCCAGCGCCCGCGTTCGTTGGCGGTGACGTAGTAATGCACCTTCTCGCCCGGTTTGACGCTGACCGTGTGTTTCAACGGACGCAGGCGATCCGGGCGGCTGTCCAGTTCGGTGAACAGCCCGTGCAGGTGGATGGGATGTTCCATCATCGTGTCGTTGATCAGCGTCACCCAGATGCGCTGGCCATAAGGATACCGCACCGGCTGGCTTTGGTCGTAGGTCTGCCCGTTGAATCCGAAAATGTAGCGGTCCATGTTGCCGGTCAGATGCAGCAACACCCCGGCATCGGGATCGCTTTCGTTGAAAGGAATGTTCTGCGGCCCTTCCGCCAAACGAACCAAGTCCGCGTAGCACAGCACCCGGCGACCGTTGTCGTTCAGCCCGTCACCGGGACGGTCGAGCCGCTCGGTGGGATGCTGGGCAAGGTTGACCACCGCGGGTCCGAGCCGCAGATGCACGTCTTGCGGTTGCGGATAGGCAATCTGGCCGCTGGCGTTGGCCGTTGCGGGCTGCGGAATCTTTGGCCGCATGTGTTTCATGTTGCCCATGCCACCCATGCCGCTCATCTCGGAGGGCGCACCGGACATCTTCATTCCCGGCATCCCGGCCATGTCCATGCCCTTCATGTCTTTCATTCCGCTCATGCTGGACATGGCCATGCCCATGTCGATCATTGTGCGGCTGTAGATCGGGTCCATTGGTGGCACCGGCGCGGTCAAGCCTTCCCGAACGGCCAGCGTGGCGCGCGTGTAACCGCTGCGATCCATCGCTTGGGCGAAAATTGTGCAGGCGTCATCCTTCGGCTCGACGATCACGTCATACGTTTCCGCCACGCCAATGCGGAACTCATCCACCGACACGGGTTCGACGTTACTGCCGTCGGCGGCGACCACCGTCATTTTCAAACCCGGAATCCGCACGTCGAAATACGTCATCGCCGAGCCGTTGATAAACCGCAGGCGCAGGCGCTCGCCGCGTTTGAACAAACCAGTCCAATTGGCGGCGGGCGGCTGGCCGTTAATCAGGTAGGTGTAGGTGCCGCCCGTTTGCCGGCCGCTCACGTCGCTGATGTCGCGCGGACTCATCCGCATCATGCCCCAGGCCCAGCGGTTTTTGAGCGTGGCCGCCAGCCCCTTGGCCGAAGTGTCGTGGAAGAAATCGCCAATCGTCCGCTTGTGATAGTTGTAATAACCGTCGGTGGCTTTCAGGTGGTAGTAAACCGCCTCCGGGTCCTCGTCGGTCCAGTCGTTCAACATCACCACATAATCGCGGTCGGCGTGAACCGGGTCGGGCTGGCGCGGCTCGATCACCAGCGGGCCAGCCAATCCCGTCTGCTCCTGGAACCGGGTATGGCTGTGATACCAAAAGGTGCCGCTCTGACGAACCGGGAACCGGTAAACAAACGTCTCGCCGGGGGCGATGCCGGGAAAAGTGATGCCGGGCACGCCGTCCATCTGGTTCGGCACCAGAATGCCGTGCCAGTGGATCGAGGTGGAAGTGTTGAGCCGGTTGGTGACGCGCATCGTGACCGTATCGCCCTCGCGCCAGCGCAGCAGCGGTCCTGGCAGCAATCCGTTGACCAGCGTGGCGATGGTTGGTGTGCCGGTAATGTTGACCGCCGTCGGTTCAATCGCCAGATCGAACTCGGTGCCGGACAGCTCCGGCACGCCGTAGCGACCGCGTCGCGCGGTGGTTTCCTCCGCCCCGGCCAGCCAGGGGGCGAACGCGGCGACGACCGCGCCGGCCGCCAGACCTTGAACAAAGCGGCGGCGGGTGAATTGGAGAAGTTGGGGGTTCATGGGCAGTTTCATAATTTTTTCAGGTCAAAGGTTTACAGAACCAAAAATTCATAGTCAGTCAGCGATGCTTTAATGGCGGGCAATGGCGGCATTTCATCCGCGCAACGCCAGCCGGCAATTGCCAACGGCAGCTCTGCGGTTAAAATTGGCGATGGATTCTTCATTTAGTTTAGTTTTGGGTTAATGGATAAAATTCCTCCGTGTCAGGCGAAGGCACGGAACGGGCTTGAAGGATGAATCGAAAAGCGCAGATGCGCCGCTGATTCAATTTAGGCGATAGCAGGCGGAGCCAGACTGCGGAACGCCGCGCCAAAACACACTTCGGGCGTGAACACCCAATCCCGGTCCGGCGGTTGGCGGGAAATGAAGGTTGTCGGTGGGGTAATGGCAACTATTTGCCGGGTTGAAATAAAGTCCAGCGTGATAGCCGAACCAAAATCCGGCTTGATGAAAGTTGAACTTGCGGTGGCCGGGCAAACGGAATGAAGCGAAACGCAAAGCGAATCATCGTGACGGTCGGAATCATGCGACGGGCTGTTCGTCGTCGCAGATTTATCCATGTGAGCCGTTTCAGCGTGAGAATCTTCCCCCAAACATTCGGTGGAGCAAAAGCCGACCGCCGCCAGCCAAACCACGATCAACGCCGCCGCACAGATGCGAAGCGATGGCTTCAGTTTATGTTGTCGCAAACCGATCATGTCCAGGTTGTCGCCTTACGGCACACTGCAAAATTCAATATGCGTTGTCAATTGCCGCCTTGCAAACCCGGCCAAAGTGACATTTCCCAATTACTAATACACCTCAATTTGAAAAATCCCTCAAAAATAATCGTTAGTTCGTCAATAAAGTTCAATAACGACTGATTTTCAAAAGCTTCCACCCTATTTTAACGACGCAAAACAATCCCTTTCAGGATGAGTCAATCAACCTTGCGTCGGCTTGTGAGAACCAGAATTAGCCCGCCAACAACCAGGAATAGTGAATAAAACGTGCCCCGGCTCAAGCCGAACAACAGCGAAGCATCCGGTTCACGAAAAACCTCTCCGATGGCTCGAACCACGGCATAGAGGATGAGAAATTCACCGGCCAAATGGCCGGGTCGCTCGCGGGTCACCGGACTGCGCCAGAAACGCCATTGGGTGTAGATGGTAAGGAACAATCCTTCGAGCAATGCCTCGTAAAGTTGTGATGGATGACGTGGTGGAATGTCCATCAAGGGCGTGCCGGCGGACGCACTCTTGGGAAAGATAACCGCCCACGACACATAACTCACCTTGCCCCACAGTTCACCGTTGATGAAGTTGGCAATGCGCCCCAGAAACAAACCCGGTGGCGCAAGTGTCACCAAAACATCGGCAACTGGTCGCCATGCCAGTTTATGCTTTCTGACCAACCAGAGCAGTGCAAGGCAGACGCCAATGAACCCGCCGTGGCTCGACATTCCACCATCCCAAACGCGGAACAAATCCAGTGGCTCGCGGAACAATGTCTGCGGAGAATAAAGCAAAAAGTAGCCCAGCCGCCCGCCCACCAAGACCCCAATGACCACCGCCAGCATTAAATCCGATTGAGCTTTGGGATTAAGCGAGGAACGTCCGTCCCGCCAATACAGATGTAACAACAGTGCCGCAATCAGGAACGCCAGCACATAAGCCAGGCCATAGTAGCGAATGCCAAACGAATCGGAAAACCGCACTAAAAACGGGCTTAAATTGTCAACCCAATGTAAGGATGCCGAATTAGTCGTCATGCTCACATTCCATGCCAGTCATGTTTGATCGTCCAGTTTTGCGTCCGGGGATAAATTGCATATCCGGTTTTCAACTGGTCGGCTGTTCGATTTTCTTGGGTTCAACCGCTGTGAGACGCCGCGAGCGCCACAGGTAAAAGATGGCTGGATAGACCACCAACACGCAGATGGTGGAGGTAATGATGCCGCCAATCATCGGTGCGGCGATGCGTTTCATCACGTCCGCGCCGGCACCGTGGCTCCACAAGATTGGCGCGAGGCCGGCGATGATGACACACGCGGTCATGACTTTCGGGCGCAGCCGTTTCACTGCACCGTGATAGATCGCGTCGCGCAAGTCACCCACGGTGCGCATCAAGCCCTTCTGTTTCCATTCGTCATAAGCGAGGTCGAGATAGAGCAGCATGATGACGCCGGTCTCGGCGTCGAGTCCCGCGAGGGCGATGATGCCGACCCAGACAGCCACGCTCAAATTGTAGTCCAGCAGGTATAGCGTCCAGAACGCGCCCACCAGTGAGAACGGCACAGCCAGCAGCACGATGGCGGTCTTGAGCAGCGAGCGCGTATTCATATAAATGATCAGCGAAATGAGGAGCAACGTGAGCGGCACCACCATCAGCAGGCGTTGTTTGGCGTGCAGCATGTATTCGTATTGGCCGCTCCAGAAGATGTTATAGCCGGGCGGCAGTTTGATCTGGCCGGTGGCGACGGCTTCGTTCACCGCGTGCATGGCGGCCTGGACGTAGGTGCCCACGTCCACGCCATGAATGTCCACATACACCCAGTCGTTGGGCACGGCGCCCTCGGTCTTGATTGACATCGGGCCGTCCACGACTTTGATGCTGGCCAGTTCGCCAAGAGGAATTTGAGCACCGGTCGGTGTGGGCACCACGATGTCGCGCTTGAGCGAATCCAGATCGGAGCGGAAATCACGGTCGTAACGGAGATTCACCGTGTAGCGTTCCAAACCTTCCACGGTGGTCGTCAACGGCATTCCGCCAAGCGCCACGGACAACACATCCTGCACATCGCCAACGGTCAGGCCGTAACGCGCAATGGCGTCCCGATTGATTTCAAATTCCACATAGCGCCCGCCCATCACGCGCTCAGCAAAGGCGCTGGCGGTGCCGGGCACCTGGCGGACGACGGCTTCGACCTCGGTGCCGATGCGTTCCAATTCCTTCAAGTCCGGCCCGGCTATCTTGATGCCCACGGGTGTTTTGATTCCGGTGGAAAGCATGTCAATGCGGGTCTTGATCGGCATCGTCCACGCGTTGTTAAGCCCCGGTATTTGCACGGCGTCGTTCAACGCGGTCACCAGTTCATCCGGCGTGCGACGGCGGTGGGCGATGACGTTGCCGTTGTCGTCCTTGATGTCCACGGCTGGCCATTCCGATTCCGGGTTGAGGCGGATGGTGGATTCGATCATGTCCAGTGGCGCGGGATCGGTGGCCGTTTCGGCGCGGCCGGCCTTGCCAAAAACAGATTTAACTTCGGGAAACGACTTGATGATCCGGTCGGTGACTTGAATCAACTCGCGTGCCTTGGTTGGTGAGATGCCCGGAAAGGTCGTGGGCATGTAAAGCAGATCGCCCTCGTAAAGCGGCGGCATGAATTCCGAGCCGATGTTTTGATACGGGAAAAGCTTGCCAACCGAAAAGGCCATTTCCTGCGCCCGACCCGGTGGCAGCCATCGTGCCACCAGCGAGTTCCACGGAAAAAACACCCACGCCACCAGAATGATGCCACACACCAGCACCAGCCAGCGGAACCTGATGGCCAGATCCACCACCGGTTTGTAGAGCCAGATCAGAAAGCGGTTGATGGGATTTTTTTCCTCCTTGGGAATTTTGCCGCGAATAAACCAGCCCATCAGCACTGGTGCGAGGGTTATGGACAGCAACGCGGCAGCGGCCATCGAATAGGTTTTCGTGAATGCCAGTGGCTTGAACAGCCGGCCTTCCTGCTCCTGCAAGGTGAACACGGGCAGGAAGGAAACCGTAATGACCAGCAGCGAATAAAACAACGCCGGGCCGACTTCCACGGCTGCGTCGCGAATGATTTCCCAATGTGGTTTTTTGCCCTGGTCACGCTCCAGATGCTGGTGCGCGTTTTCAATCATGATAATGACCGCGTCCACCATCGCGCCGATGGCGATGGCAATGCCGCCCAGCGACATGATATTGGAGCTGAGTCCCTGCCCGAACATGATGAGGAATGAAATCAGCACCGCGACCGGCAGAATGATGATCGCCACCAATGCGCTGCGCAGGTGCAGCAGGAATGCGAGACAGACAAGCGCGACCACGATGCTTTCTTCCAGCAGCTTTTCCTCCAGCGTTTTGACCGCCCGGTCAATCAACGCCGTGCGGTCATAGGTGACAGTGACCTTCACATCCGGCGGCAAAGCCTTCATCGACTGGTCCAGCCTGGCTTTCACGTCTTGAATCACCTGGTAGGCATTCGCGCCGTAGCGCACCACGACGATGCCGCCGACAGTTTCGCCGTCGCCGTTCAAGTCCGCGATGCCGCGACGCATATCGGGTCCGAACTGGATGTTTGCCACATCGCGCAGCAAAATCGGCACCCCGTCCTTGCCGACACCGACGGCGACCTTCTTTAGATCGTCCAAATTCTCAATGTAACCCTTGACGCGCAGGATGAATTCCCGCTCGGATAGTTCAATTGATCGCCCGCCAACTTCACCGTTGCTGCGCTTGATGGCCATGCTCACGTCCGACAACGAAAGGTTGTAGGCACGCAACTTGGTCGGGTCCACCGTTACCTGATATTGTTTTACAAACCCGCCGATGGAGGCCACTTCCGAAACGCCCGGCACGGCGGCGAGTTGATATTTCAGATACCAGTCCTGGATGGATCGGAGGTCGGCGAGGTTGCGGTTGGTGGAATTGATGGAATACATGAACGCCCAGCCGACACCTGTGGCGTCCGGGCCGAGTGACGGGGTGACGCTTTTGGGCAGTTCGCCGCTGATGCTGCTCAGATATTCGAGCACCCGGCTGCGCGCCCAATACGGATCGGTGCCGTCCTGAAAAATAACATAAACAAACGAATAGCCGTAGAAGGAGTAGCCGCGCACCACCTTCGCCTTGGGCACGGAAAGCATCTTGGTGGTGATGGGATAAGTGACCTGATCTTCGACGATGTTCGGTGCCTGGCCTTCCCACGGCGTGTATATGATCACCTGCGTGTCGGACAGATCGGGAATGGCGTCGAGCGGGATGTGGCGGACGGCATAAACGCCGCTGAGCACCAGCGCCACCGTCGCCAGCATGACGACGAACTTGTTCTTGAGCGAAAAATCTATGATGCGCGTAAGCATGGGAATTCCTTGTTATCTCACGGGGGTTTTCACCGGCACCAAGTTCATTTCACAAATCGGACACTTGCCCGGTTTGTCGGAAATCACTTCAGGGTGCATTGGGCAGGTGTAGAGTTGTTTGGCCGCCGAGTTTGTGGCGGACGAAGAATTGGTTGCGGGTGGCGCTGGATTGGTGCCTGCATCCGGCGCAGCCATTACCGGAATGAGTGTCATGCCGCAAATGGGGCATTTGCCCGGCTTGTCTTCGTGAACGCTGTTGTGTTCCGGCATCGGGCACGTGTAGTAAAGCACCTTGCCGCCGGGCTGTAATTGCTTGAGTTCGCCGGGAGTCACCGGCACCAGCGCCATGCCGCAAATCGGACAGTTCCCCGGATGGTCATAGGTGATGGAAACGTGCGCCGGCATCGGACAGACATAGACCATGCCTTCCTTCACCACGTTGGTGGACGTGGCCGGTTCCATGTTGGTCATGCTCGTAACTGCCGGCACGTTCACGTCGGCACCCGTTGGCCCGCGCATTTTTTGTATCGCCTCGCGCAACTGGCTTTCTGAATCGAGCATAAACTGGCCGGAAGTGACCACGCGCTCGCCATCCCGCAAACCACTGATGACTTGATACATGTCATTTTCCGCCTGGGGACCGAGCACGACTGTGCGCGGATCAAATTTGCCGCCAGGCAGCGCGACGAAGACCGTGTTCTTTTCGCCGCTGCGGAGAATGGCCGAATCCGGCACCAGCAACGCGGACGGTGCCAGTTCAGAAATGATTTTCACCGAAACAAACATGCCGGGCTTGAGAAAATAACCGGGGTTTTCAAATTCCAGCCGCACGCGCGCCGTGCGCGTTTTTTCGTCCACGTTCGGATAAACATAGGTCACACGTCCGCGAAATTCGCGGTCCGGCAGCGACGATATTTTGACCACCGCCTCCTGCCCAAGCCGGATGTAGGGTAAATCCTGTTCATAAACCTGCGCATAAACCCAGACAATGCCCAAGTCGGCAAGTTGATAGAGTTTCATGCCGGCATCCACCATCTGGCCTTCCACGACATTTTTCTGAATCACAAAGCCGTCAATCGGCGCGAGAATTTGCAACGTCTTGCGAGGCTTGCCGGTTTTGTCCAGATCCGCGACCTGCGCTTCGGAAATGTCGTAGAATTTCAACTTGTTCGCCGCCGATTCGCGAAGCACCGCCGCGCCGGGGTCGTTGGTGGAACTTTGATTCAGCGTGAGCAGGTATTCAACTTCCGCACTATAAAGATCCGGCGAATAAATGGCGAACAGCGGCTCGCCGCGATGCACCAACTGGCCGGTGGCGTCCACGTCCAGCTTCTCGATCCAGCCCTTGAACTTGGTGGTCACGTCCGCGAGCGTCGTTTCATTGTAATCAATCGTGCCGACTGTGCGGATGGTCCGGCGCAGTGGGCCACGCGCGATTTCCGTTGTCTGAATGTTCATCGTCTGGATGGTCTGGGGATCAACTGCGATGGCGGTAGATTCGGTGTCCCCTCCCGCATAGACCGGCACCATGTCCATCCCCATGCTGTCCTTGGCCGGCACCGGGCTGGTTTCGCCCGCCTTCATCGTGGATTTGTAATAAAGAATTTTGTGACCGCCCGACGCCGAGTCGGTGGTCGCATTTTTGTGGACCGCCTCCAGTTTCATGCCGCAGATCGGGCAGTTGCCGGGATGATCCTGAATGATCCACGGGTGCATGCCGCAGGTATAAAGCGTCTTGCTACCCGAGGCGGCGGGGTCGGCGGTTTTATCGGGTGCCTTGGAACAGCCCGCGACGAAAACTCCCGCGCCGACGATGGCCGTCAGTAAAAGTAACAGTGCTGCAATTTTTAATTTTAGTTTCATGGCATTTATCATTTGAAAGTTTTAGTGGAAGTGGCTTTGTCCTTATCGTTGTCGGTGAACAACGAAGTTCCCGCCGGCGGTTCCCCCGCGATCAACAGGGACAGTCTGGAAAGCACAATCTCGCGCTGGGTTCGCGCTTCGACTTCCGAAAGTTCGAAATTCAACAGCGTCCGTTCCGTGTCCATCAGGTTGAAGAAATCAATCGTGCCAGAAAGATAACCGGCGCGGGCGATTTCCAGCGATTGTCGCGCTTTCGGAATGAGCCGGTTTTCGAGAAGTTGGAGGTTTCGTCCAATTTCGCGGTAGGCGAAAGATTGCTCGGAAAAATCCACCGCCAGCGCAATTTGCGCCGAAGTCAGACGCGCCTTGGCGGCGAGTTCCTGCGCCTTGGCCTGCGCGATTTCCGCAGCGGTCTTGTCGCGCCAGATCGGCAGGGTCATGCCCCCGAGCGGGCGATATACGATCGGATATGCTTTTACGTCCGCCATCAACCCCAGGCTGAAATCCGGCACGCGCGATTTGTAAGCCAGCGCAATGCCGGCTTCCGCCGCGCGCACGTCGGCTTCCATCGTTTTCAACTGCGGATTGCGGGCGAAGGCGATGCGCAGCAGTTCGTCGGAATCAGGATTGATAGCGGTCGTCTCCAATCGCGCCGGCACGGGCGGGTCTGACTGGTCCGGTTTAATTCCGAGAGCGGCTTTGAACGACGCCAGCATCGGCTGGCGCGAGTCTTCCAGGTTGGCGATGTCAGTGCTGACGCGTTCGCGCTCGATCTGGGCGCGCAGGACGTCCTGCAAAGTTCCCTTGCCGACTTCATTTTGCGCCCGCGCAATGCGTTCCAGGTCGTTGAGCAGCGAAAGCGTCTCGCGGTTGATCCGCAGCCGGTCGTCGAGAAAATAGAGTTCGTAGTAGGACTTTTTCAGATCGAACGCGGTTTGCAGCGCGGCAGTTTCAAAGGCGAAGTATTTGGTCCGGCTTTCAGCGCTGGCCACGGCGGCGCTGGCACGCAGCTTGCCGGGGCCGGGGAATATCTGCATGAATCCCGGCATGACAGTTTTGACTACGTCGGCGATGTCCGATTGAAAGGTCAGTTGCGGATCGGGCAGTGAACGCGCAACGGTTATGTTTTCCACTGATCCCGACCAGTCGAAATAAGTCGCCGCCACCTGTGGCTGGTTGAGCAGAGCGAATGCCATGTAGTTGCTTAATCCCGTATCCGGCGTCAGCTCCGGCAAGACCGGCGGCTGATTGTCCGGACGATACACTTTTGTGACCGCGCCGAGGTCGCGGCGAGCCTGTTTCTCGCCCGGTGCGGGAATGCCCGTGCAACCAGCGAGCAACAGCACGCCGACGGCACTTGTAAAAATAATGATAACTGGCTTCATAAATTCAAATACACACACACCTTACAAATACGATTACAAAAATTCACGGAAACAAAACGGGCGGTAGGACAACACCCACCCTGGAGACACCACGGGCGTGGAAGCGGGAAAATCAGATGAGCCAGGCGCAATTTCGCATGTAAAGCGAAGCCTTGGTTGCTGTCGGCGGATGCTCAATGGAGGCAAAAACGGCATCCACTTCATTGGCAGGCGCAACCCAGACAGCAACATTGATAGGGGGAAGCGAAAGCTGTGTTTGACCGGCATTTTGAGCCGGAATCGCCGGCATGGGTTGCGAGTCAGACGGAGGTTTAGCCGAACAACACGCCATTTTAACACCATGCTGGCAACACGCTGGAACCGGCTGATTGGAACAATTCGGCGCTGGCGATTGCGCGAACAGGAACGGTGTTCCCGCCAGCACAAAGCTGCAAATGATGGCCAACGCCAGTTTCATGTGATTGATTTTTGTTAACGTAGCAGCTTTTCAGCTAAACCTCTTTTACTCTTACTTTTAGCATGTCAATTGTTGAATTGCCGACTGCCCGCCAGCGACAGCACAACTCTGAGGTCGCGCATAATCAGGTCAAATCCCATTCGACGATTTATTTTTGAATTTCCCCGCACTTGGACATGGCTTTTCCAAAATAAGGATTGTTCACATTTCCGTCCTTTTGCAGCCAACTGGCGCGTGCCATCGGGCAATACACCTTTGTGAAGGCGTCTTTGGCATTATGATCGGCGAGGTATTTGATGAGAGAATCACTCAATGGCTTGAAAGCGGCCCGTGCGGCTTTCAAGTCCGATGCCTTGGCCAGCGTTTCAGCCTGGGTCGCCACCTCTGCGGGCAGCATTTTCATGTCGTCGCCTTGAACGGCTTTTGCAATCGCACCGGCGTTTTCTGCCACACCTTTAAGCGTATCGTTTGCCAGATCGGCTTGAACTGTCAGGTAATGGTCATAAACGGATTTCACCGGCTCCATCAGAGCGGAATTGCTCGCCATTGCCATTGGTTGAGCCGAGCCACCACAGCATGATGGCATCGCGCAATCAGCCGCCTCGACTTTTGTGGCCAGCGTTGCAACGCCGATGACAGCCACTGTTCCGGCCAAAACGATCATGTATAAATTTGATTTTTTCATAGTTAAGTTGATTCTTTTGTTGATGGTCTTCGGTTGACCGCACAAGGTTAATACCCCGACGGAACGGAAACCCCTCAAATTATTTTTAAAATTTCGACACGACTATTTGTTGATTATGTTTCAGTCACGCGCAGCAAATAATGCTGCCAGGATAGCATTATTTCAGCGGGGCGATTTCAACGGATTTCTCGAAACCGTTGTTTCTTCCTCTCAGTTCCGGGAATTGCTCTTTCATGCGGGGACTGTTGGCGAGTGCCTGGTTTTGCATCACTCGCGCCAACTCGGTCGTGGACGCATCCGACTTTGAAGCACTGGCGGATGGTGTCTGGCCGTAGAAAGCCAATTCTGGATACAGCTCGCGCACGCGAGGACTGTTGGCAAATGCAGGATTTTTGACAATTTCAGCCAATTGCGTTGCCTTGGCATCCGGTTTGGAAGAATCGGCGGTTGACGCCACACTCATACGCGCCAGTTCAGGATATTGTTCAATCATCCGTGGACTGTGAACCAACGCGCTGTTTTGCATTATCTTAGCCAGTTGGCTGGAGCCGTCAGCCGCCAGTAAATTTTGAGTTGCGGACAAAGTGACTGCGGCGGTCGCGCTCAAGAGAAGGATTTTTGTAGTTTTCATATTTAGACTTTCATCGTTGTTGATTGTTTTTAGACGGGCGATTTTCGCCTGTCGTTTCTTTTAATAAATACCCCGGCTGGCGTAAAAACCCTCAAAGTTCACCGATGATTATCAGTGATCGCTTTTGCCCGCGTAGCGAAAAAATCACCACCAAGAACAAGTGTAGTGAAAGGAAACGCTCGTATTTGATTGAAAACACAGCGGAATCTGGCTTGGCATGTCAGTTGCGTAATGAGCGAATCATGCGGCGTTTTTGGAGTATTGTTTTGCTATGTTTCGCGTTTATCAGCGGGGCAGAAGCCGCGTCTCCGTCTCCGGCTGACGCCATCCCCTTTGAATATGCCGAAGGTCTTTTGTGGGTGAAAATCCAGGTTTCGCAGTCAGATCGTCCGTTGAATTTTCTTTTCGATACCGGAGCGGAAATCAGCGTCATCAATGCCGACACGGCGGCTGCACTGGGTATTTCCGGCGGGAGAAAAATCCAGGTTCAGGGAGTGCAGGCGATCACGACCGGCCACTGGCCCGTCAGATTGGCGGCGCAGGCGGGCCGTGTTGTATTGCCGAAGAAATACTTGTCGCTGGACTTGAGCCGGCTGGCGGATTCATGCAGTCGCCCACTGGATGGATTGCTCGGGGCCGATTTCATTCAAGGCAAGATTGTAGAAATTGATTTTGCGTCTCACCTGATCCGTTTCCACGAACAGATTTCCCCCGCCAAATCAGACATTGATTTGCCATTGAAAATTTCAGGCAAATGTTTTTGTGTGCCCGTCCGCATTAACGGCAAGCAACAACAGTGGGTGAGATTGGATACCGGTTGCGCCACGGCGTTGCAATGGGTGACATCAGACCCAGGCGTTTGCACCAAATCGGAAAAACCGGCCATTGGGCTGGCGGGACTTTCCATTCCCCAAACCCAAACCACGATTTCCCTCGGCGCAAAACAATTTGACCAAATTCCAACCGGTGTTCACAGCCGCGCCATTTTCTCCGGTGAAGCCGGATTGATGGGCAATGATTTATTAAGCCGGTTCAAGACGGTGACGATTGACACGAAATCAAATCGCGTCGTTATGAGACCGATGTAGTTTCTGCATTTATTACGCAGCCTGTTATTTTTTGGTTAATTTAGCGTTCTATCAGCCTGACTTCATGTGCCTTACTGTTATTTGAGGGTTTTCTAATTTGTCGGGGTATTACATGTATCGGCAACGCAATGAAGCGGTGCCTCAACAAAAAAGTTCAATATGAAAACTAAAATCCTCGTCCTCGGTGCGGTTGTCACCGCGTTTGCCTTCACGTCGTTTGCCGCCGAGCCGTTGCTCTCGCCGCGCGCCAAAGACAACCAAGTCAAAATCGTGAAAAGTTCGACGGAGACCCCGACGATCACGGTTGCCAACGTTGATTCCGGCTCTGCGCTGCTTTCGCCGCGTGCCAAAGACAACCAAATCAGGGTTGTCAAGGGCATGAACAACGACGTCAATCCGGCGTTGGTATGCCAAAAAACCATGACCGGCAGCCCGAAAGCCGTGGCTGAATGCACCTCTCACACCACCATGCCAGGCTGCGTGACGGTAGCACCGCTGAAGTAACCAGCGAATAATCAAACGGATTACGGCAGAAAAACGGGCGGCGGATAACATCCGCCGCCGTTCGTTTGCTTCCGCACATAGCCAGCGTATTAACCTGCCTTCGTATGGTTTGGAAATCTTTGAGGGTTTTCTACTTTGCCGGGGTATTACAAGTATCGGCAGCGCAATGAAGCGATGCCTTAACAAAGAAAGAAACTTAAAATGAAAACTAAAATCCTCGTCCTCGGTGCAGTCGTTACCGCGTTTGCCTTCACGTCGTTTGCCGCCGAACCGCTGCTTTCGCCGCGTGCCAAGGACAACCAGATCAAGGTCGTCACCAGTTCCGTTGACACACAAGGCGGCACCGTGACGTTCATTGCCTCGACCGCTCCGTCAACCTCTCCGGTGCTGCTCTCGCCGCGCGCCAAAGAGAACCAAATCAAGTTTGTCAGCAGTTCGATCAATACCCAGGGTGGCACGGTCACATATTTAACCCCGGCCTCATCCGCACTGCTCTCGCCGCGTGCCAAAGACAACCAGACCAAGCCGGTGACGGTCGCACCGCTAAAGTAACCACTAAATGCTCAACCAGGTTGTCCTGAATTGAGAATCCTGATAATTAAGTAACGAGCGGCGGATTTAACCCGCCTCCTCTCAACCAATCGAAAACATGAACTCCAATGATGCCAAATTGAGTAAGCTCCTGCGCCAATCGCGGGTGTCGCCATCGTTGCCGCCACGCTTTCAGGAAAATGTCTGGCGGCGGATCGAAGATGCCGAAGCCCCGGTTAAATCTGAATCGTGGCTCGATTCGCTGGCGGCTTTGATTCTGCGTCCAAAATTTGCATTCGCCGCCGCCGCCATATTGCTGTTTGCCGGCGGCTTGCTGGGCACGCACGAAGGATCCCAAATCGCGCGGCACGATGCACAGATGCGCTATGTGGCGGCAGTCGCCCCAAATACGCTCCGCTGACCATGAACCGTTCGCTTGTCATTCTGTTAAGCACCCTGGTTCTTGGCACAGCGGTTTTTGCCGGGGCGTATTTTATCAGCCAGCGCACTGCTGTCATGTGCTGTTCAAATCCGACGGATGACTTGAGCTGGTTGCGCAATGAATTTCACCTGAGCGACGCGGACATGGCGCATATTCGCCGATTGCACGAAGGCTACATGCCGCAATGCGCTGAAATGTGTGCAAAAATCGCCCAAAAGAAATCTGAACTTGAAGTCGCGCTGGAAAACAACACAAACATCACGGCCGATGCCAAAACCAAATTGGTTGAACTTGGCGAGTTGCGCGCCCAATGCCAGGCGCAGATGCTTCAACACTTCGTTACCGTCAGCCAGGCGATGCCCCCGGAACAAGGGCAGCGCTACCTTGACGAAATGAAACGCATCACGCTCGGCTTTCACGAACAGACCGAGCAGACCATGTCGGGCGACATTGGCCATGAGCAGCAGCATTGAGGCCGACGCCCGCGACCGGGCGGACATGGAAAAACTGCAAGCCGGCCATGACGCCGCCCTCAATGATTTGATGGAGCGCCATGCGGAACCGATCTTTCACTTTTTCTGTCGGATGACCGGCGATGTGGAGGACGCGAATGATCTCGCACAGGAAACCTTCGTTCGCATTTTCAAAGCACGCGACACCTATCGCACCGAACACAGATTCTCGACCTGGCTGTTCACCATTGCCGCGAATCTGGCGCGGAACCAATTCCGCTGGCGCAGCCGCCATCCAAATGTTTCTTTGGAAACTGAAGATGCAGAAACCGAGCAATCCCTCGGCAGCACCTTGCCGGCAAATTCACCGGCACCAAATGAAGAAGCTCTCGCGAGTGAACGCGCCAAAGCGGTGCGCGTGGCCGTGAATAATCTGCCGGCAGATTTGCGCGAGGCGATTGTGTTGTGCGAATGGGAGGAACACAGCGTTGCCGAGGCCGCGAAGATTTTGGAAACGACGCCAAAAGCGGTGGAATCCAGGCTTTATCGCGCCCGACAGATTTTGCGCGAACGGTTGAAAAGCTGGTTGAACTAAATTGATCCCCGCCATGTTGAGATTCCACAAATTGAAAAACTCATGGCTATCGGTATGAAGCAAATGCGTTCATCACGGGAGACAATTTTTCCATCCTTACCGATTAAAAGGTTATTGCACCCAATAATTGGCCGGCTTCGTGAGAAATTCCGCCAGTTCAATTCCCTGTCCGCCCACAAGCAATTTGCGCTTCGGTTTGAAGTGCTTGGCAAAAGCTTCCATTCCCGGCAGCGATTCAGCCCGGCGTCCGCTTTTCACTTCGATGGCAACCGTGGTCTTCCCTTGGCGCAGGATGAAATCCACTTCCTGATTTCGTTCCCGCCAATACGTCAGTTCGATGTTCGTGCCGAAGCTGGTGTTGAGCAGATGCGCGCCAACACAGGATTCAACCAACCGCCCCCAATAGTTGCCATCCTGCCGGGCTTCCGCCGCCGTCCGGTTGTCCTGCGCGGTCATCAAGGCCGTGTTGAGCACCTGCAATTTGGGGCTGGAACCGCGTTGGCGAACGAGTCCGTGGGCATACTTGGAAAGTCCCGCGACCATGCCCGCTCCTTGGAGCAATTCCAAGTAGTGCGCGAGCGTAACCGTGTTACCCGCGTCCGTAAGCTGGCCGAGCATTTTCTGGTAGGAAAGAATCTGGCCGGAGTAGGCACAGCCAAGATGGAACAGTTGTCTTAACAGTGCGGGTTTGTCCACGCGGTTCAACAAAAGAATGTCGCGCGAGATCGTGGTTTCAATGAGCGAATCCACGATGTAACGCCGCCAGCGTTCCGGCTCCGTGATCAATTCGGCAGCGCCGGGATACGCGCCGTAGAAAATATATTGCTCCAAGTTCCAACCAAAGGCTTCCCGCATTTCCGCGAACGACCAGTGCGGCACGGCAATCATCTCAAATCGCCCGGCCAGGCTCTCGGTGAGACCGCGCTGGATGAGCAGCGGCGCAGAACCGAGCAGAACGACTTTCAGCGGCAAACCGGCGTGTGTGTCCGCGTCCCACAGCAATTTTACCACGGTTGACCAGTCAGAAACTTTCTGCACTTCGTCCAGCACCAGCAATGCGCCGGTATTGTTATCGCGCGCCATCAAGCGGGCGGCATCCCATTGCTGCTCAATCCAGGTGCGGTCACGCATGGACGGTTCATCAGCGGAAGCGTAATGCGCGGGCAGCTTCGACGCCTTGATGACCTGTCTGACCAAAGTGGTTTTACCGACCTGACGCGGGCCGGCCAACACCTGTAAAAAACGGCGTTTTTCCCTGAGCCGTTTCAGCAGTTCGTCATGGAGCGTTTGGCGCGTCATACAATTTACTCAATACGTTGAGTTAATTTACTCAATACAAAAGCATGGTCAAATCTTTCCTGAATGGCTTCGGTCTGCGGTCGGCGAGCGGGGAAAGTGGAGCGGAGGGCGAAGAGGAGCGCATAGCGAAACGCAGCCGGAGCGCAACGT
>JAKALA010000034.1 GCA_021813325.1 bacterium
CCAATCAAAAAAAGAAAAACCACTGTCGGTCTGACATTTTCCTGACAGTGGCTTAAAAATCCTCGAAAAACCCTTTAAATTGAGTGGTGGCGGGACCCGGAATTGAACCGGGGACACAAGGATTTTCAGTCCTCTGCTCTACCAACTGAGCTATCCCGCCGAACCAGTGGGAGGCGAATAAAACCAAACTTTCGCCCCCATGACAAGCGTCAAATCAGGTTAAACCAACTGCGGCTGGACCATTTCGGGATCAACGCCCAGATCTTTGATGGCCTGGGCCACGACTTGCCGGTCGATTAACTTCTTTTCAGCCAAGGCGTAAAGTGTCCCGATGACCGTCGATTCCGCATCCACACCAAAAAAACGGCGCAGCCGTGCCCGCGTGTCGCTCCGGCCAAAACCGTCCGTGCCGAGTGTAAACAGTCCGCCAGGAACCCATGGCGCGACTTGATCCGGCACCGTGCGGATATTGTCGGATACGGCGATGAACACCCCCTGTTCTTTTTCGAGCAGGGTTTCCATGTAATTCTTCTTCGCGGGTTGCGTCGGGTGCAGCATGTTCCAGCGCTGGGTGCGGATGGCATCGGTGCGCAACAATTTGTAGCTGGTGGCGCTCCAGACATCGGCGCTGACGCCGTGTTTTTCGGCCAGAATGGTTTGGGCCTTCAAGGCGGATTGCATGATCGAGCCGCTGCCAAAGATTTGGGCTTTGACCTTTTTTCCACCAACGCCGGGCTTAAATTTATACAACCCCTTCACGATGCCTTCTTCCGCACCTTCCGGCATGGCCGGCATGGCGTGGGTTTCGTTGTAAAGCGCGATGTAGTAAAAAATATCTTCGTTTTCAACATACATGCGGCGCAGGCCATCCGAGATGATCACTGCCAGCTCGAATCCGAAAGCCGGATCGTAAGGCAGGCACGTTGGAATGGTGCTGGCGTGCAGCAGACTGTGTCCGTCTTGATGTTGCAAGCCTTCGCCATTCAAAGTCGTGCGGCCGGATGTGGCTCCCAGCAAAAAGCCTCTGGCCTTGATGTCGCCTGACAACCAAAATAGATCGCCCACCCGTTGCGGGCCGAACATGGAGTAATACGTGTAGAACGGAATCATCGGCACGCCGTGCGAGGCATAGCTGGTGCCGGCGGCAATGAACGATGACATGGCGCCCGCTTCACTGATCCCTTCTTCAAGGATTTGTCCATCCTTGGTCTCGCGATAATAGAGCAGGGACTTTTTATCCACCGGCTCATATAACTGCCCTTTCAGCGAATAAATGCCGTAGTCCTTGAACAAACCGTCCATGCCAAACGTCCGCGCTTCATCGGGAATGATGGGCACGATGTGTTTGCCGACACCTTTGTGACGCAGCAGGGCCGTGATTTGCTTCACGAAAGCGGTGGTGGTGGATATTTCCGTAACGGAGCCTTTCAAGAAATCCGCCAAATAATCCAGCTTGGGAATGTCCAGACTCGGCGGCTTGACCAGGCGCGATGGCACAAATCCGCCCAGCGCTGCGCGGCACTTCAACAGATACTTCGTTTCCTCGCTGTCCGGGGCCGGGCGGAAGAACGGCGTCTCGGCAATCACGTCATCGCTGATCGGAATGTTGAAACGTTTGCGGAACTCGCGGAGTTCCTTTTCGTTCATCTTCTTTTGCTGGTGCGAAATATTTTTGCCTTCGCCGGCTTCACCCAGACCGTAGCCTTTGACGGTTTTGGCCAGGATCACCGTCGGCTGGCCTTTGCATTCCATGGCGGCGCTGTAGGCCGCATACATTTTGCGCACGTCATGGCCGCCGCGCAAAAGTTTGCTGATCTGCTCATCGGTGAGATGACTCACCAGTTCCAGCAGTTCCGGGTATTTGCCGAAGAAATGCTTGCGGGTGTAACTGCCTGGTTCAACAACGTATTTTTGGTAATCGCCGTCAACGCATTCTTCCATGCGTTTGAGCAACAAGCCGGATTTGTCACGCTTGAGGAGATCGTCCCAATCGCCGCCCCAAATCACTTTGATGACGTTCCAGCCCGCGCCCCGGAAAAGGCCTTCCAATTCCTGAATGATCTTGCCGTTGCCGCGCACCGGACCGTCGAGCCGTTGCAGGTTGCAGTTGATCACCCAAATGATGTTGTCGAGATTTTCCCGCGCCGCCAGCGTGATGGCGCCGAGCGATTCGGGTTCATCGGATTCGCCGTCGCCGAGGAACGCCCACACTTTGGGTTCGTCTTTCCAAGTCACCAAATTGCGCGCTTGCAGGTAGCGGTTGAACCGCGCCTGATAAAGCGACATGATCGGTCCAAGCCCCATTGAGACGGTGGGAAATTGCCAGAAATCCGGCATCAAGTAAGGATGCGGATACGACGAAAGCCCGCCGCCTTCGGCCAGTTCCTGCCGAAAGTTTTGCAGATGTTTTTCATCCAAGCGTCCTTCCATGTAGGCGCGGGCATACATGCCGGGCGCGGCGTGGCCTTGAAAATAGACCTGATCGCCGGGAAACTCGTCAGTGCGGCCGCGGAAAAAGTGGTTCTGGGCCACTTCGTAAAGCGTGGCGGATGATGCAAACGACGCGATGTGGCCACCGACATTCGTGGTGGAGTTGGCCTTGACCACCATGGCCATGGCGTTCCAACGCATGATGCTTTTAATCCGGCGCTCCAACGTGCGATCACCCGGATATTCGGGCTGCTGGTCGGGTGGAATCGTGTTGACGTAGGGCGTGGTCATCCCCGCAGCCGGGCGCGGCGCGGTGCGAAGCTGCACGGCCAGCCTTTCAAGCAATTGTGCTGTGCCTTCAATGCCCTTGGTTTCCATGGACAATTCCAGAATCGACCGGAAGGAATCGGTCAATTTATCGCTTTTGGCGTCAGTTGAGGCCGTGGTTGAACCGTAAATTTCTTTTTTGAGTGCTTTCACTTGGTTAATCTCGTTTTGTGACACAAAACAACTCTGGCACATTAAACCGAATTTGTCTCCGTTTCGCCAGTTAAATCCAAACCACAAGAAATGCATAGTCTCCAACTGCCGCCGCTTTCCGCCGCAGAAAATCTCGCTGCCGATGAGCTGATTTTGGATCACTGTGAGGCGGGCTTGGCGGGCGAAACCCTGCTGTTCTGGGAGCCGTGTGAAACTTTCGTGGTGGTGGGCTATGCCAACCAGGTGGCCAAGGAAGTAAACGTCGCAGCTTGTGCGGTTCGTGATGTTCCCATTTTCCGCCGCTGCTCCGGCGGTGGCACGGTGGTGCAAATGCCGGGTGGATTAAACTACAGCCTGATTCTGCCAATTTCGGAAACTGGTCCGACGCGTAATATTTCAGCCGCAAACCAGTTCATCATGGAGCGCAACCGGCAGGCCATTTCAAATTTGTTGCCCCACGCTCAAATTTCCGTTCGCGGCCACACTGATCTATGTCTGGGCAACCTCAAGTTCGCCGGGAATTCGCAACGGCGCCGGAAGAATTTCCTGTTGTTTCACGGCACGCTTTTGCTGAATTGCGATCTGGCGCTCATTACCGAACTGCTGCAGATGCCGTCGATGCAGCCGGATTATCGGGAAGACCGCGCGCACGCCGAATTTGTAACCAATTTGAAGTTGCCATTTGAAGCGGTGCGGGATGCGTTGATCAAAGAATGGAGAGCTCAGGTTTCACCTGATCATGCCCCGCTCGAAGATGTAAAAAAACTCGCGCGGGAAAAATATTCAACGCGCGAGTGGAATTTTAAATTTTGACGAAACAGCGACGTTTTGGCGTGTTCACAACCTTTCCGCCAGTGCCGCCTGACTTTCAGCAAGAACCTTTTCGTGCAGTGAATTGCCGTGGGCGTCAATGGTAACGACCGCCGGAAAATTAACCACATCCAGTTCCCAGATGGCTTCGGGCGAACCGAACTCATCTTTAAAATAGACGTTGCGAACTTTTTTGATGCTCTCCGCCAGAACCTGCGCGGCCCCGCCGATCGCGTGCAGATAGACGCATCCGTATTCCTTGCAGGCGGCCTGGGTTTTGGCGCCCATGCCGCCTTTGCCGATGACCCCGCGCAGACCGAAATCGCGAATGATCTGCCATTGATAGGGCTCTTCGCGAATGGAAGTCGTGGGGCCGGCGGCATTGCAGGTGTAAGTGCCGTCCGCTTGGGGCATCATCACCGGGCCGCAATGATAAATGATGCCATCTTTGAAACTCACTCCCGGCGGCAATTTGCCACCGTCATGCAGATATTTGTGGACGGCGTCCCGCCCGGTGAACACCACGCCGGAAATCAAAACTTCATCGCCAACTTTGAGCGCGCGAATTTGTTCCTCGGAAAACGGAAAGGTCAGTTTTGTCATAAACGTCAAAGATATGCCTCACAGTCGCACCAACGTCCGCCTGGGAAAAGCCAAAAATCACTTCAACAGTGCTTCGGCGTGTTTGCGGGCGGCATCAGATTGCCCCCCCAACATCCGGGCCAGTTCGCTGACACGCGACTTTTTATCCAGCAATGTGATATCGGAAATCGTCCGGCCATTTTTGACCTGCTTGCTGACGAGGTAATGCGCGTCTGCCGCCGCCGCCACTTGCGGTAAATGGGTGATGCAAAACACCTGCCGCTTGGCGGCGATTTGTTTCATCTTCTCGCCGACGGCATTGGCCGTTTCGCCGCCGACATTGGCGTCCACTTCATCGAACACCAGAACCGGGATTTCGTCTGCCGCCGCCAGCACAGTTTTCAAAGCCAACATGACGCGTGCCATTTCGCCGGATGAAGCAATCGCGCGAAGCGCTTTGGCTGGCTCACCCGGATTGGGTGCAAACTGGAATTCAATTTCGTCCAAACCGGTCGCACCAACTTCGTGAACTGCTGAAACCGTCACATCGAATTTGCTTTGTTTGAAACCTAAATCTTCAAGTTGTTTGCTCACGGATTTGGCGAGCTGAGGGATGACTTTTTTCCGGGCGGCGGATAATTTTTTTCCGGCGGCAGAAATGTCGGCGTCCAGTTTGTCGAGCGCGGCATTCAAGCGGGCAAGTTCCGCATCGCGACTTTCCAATGATTGCAGTTTCGCCTTGGCTTCTTCGCCGAATGCCAGCACTTCTGCCAGCGTCGCGCCATATTTGCGTTTGAGCGAATGGATCAAATTGAGCCGTTCTTCCAATTCCGCCAGTCGTTCCGGGTTCACGTCCACCTTGTCGGCATAGCGCGAAAGTTCCATCTGCAAATCACGCAGCGTTTCGCCGGCTTGCGCGTGCAATTCGACCAGTTTGGTGGCGCTGCCATCCACCCGCTGTAGCTCGGTCAAAACTCGTCCGATGGCGCCCGCCTGCGAAAGGAGCGAATTTTCGTTTTCACTCAAGGCGTCCAATGCGGTCCGGCTCAATTGCAGCAGTTTGGCGGCGTTGCTGGCACGATGATATTCCTCTTCCACCGATTGCTCCTCGTCCGCGCGCAATCGGGCGGCGGTAATTTCCTGAACTTGAAAACGCAGCAAATCCAACTGCTGGGCGTAAGTTTTTTCATCCACGATCAACGCGGATTTTTCCTCGGCCAGCCGGGCGCGACGGCGAACCAATTCGCCGAAGGCATTACGCTCATTTTCCAGGCCGCCAAAGGCGTCCAAAATAGCCAGTTGCTTCCCGGCATGAAGCAACGATTGGTGATCGTGCGGGCCGTGCATATCCACCAGCCATTCTCCCATGGTGCCCAGCGTGGCCAGCGTGGTCGGCGAGCCGTTGATAAACTGGCGATTGGTGCCGGCGCTGGTGAACGTGCGTTTGAGCACGAGCTGATGGTCTTCGCACGGTTCCACGCCGTTTTCTTCGAGAAAAATTTTTATCGGGGCGCGTAGTTTTCGGACGTCAAAGGCGGCTTCCACCGAGCAGCTTTCCTCGCCGCTACGGATCAGCGTGCGATCAGCGCGTTCGCCGAGCACGAGATTTAGCGCGCCGATAATGATGGATTTGCCGGCGCCGGTTTCGCCCGTGATCACGTTGCAGCCCGGCTGCAACTCCAGCGTCAGGTCGCTTACGAGAGCAAGGTTTTTGATGCGCAACGTCGTCAACATGGTCGGATTCGTGCGCGCTGAATTTGGCGGTTCGCCGGCGTTTCGGCAAAAAGAAAATGAACGATCCCGCCAGCAAGGTTGGAGTAAGCGTGACTCACGGTGTGAATCGGCAACAAAATTTGGCATTGTTATCTGCTCGTCACCCAAAGAAAAAAAAGCCGCGAAGTTGCGCTTCGCGGCTTGGGTGAATTGCAAAATATCGGTTACGCCGTGACAGCCGCGGTCTTGGAAAGATAACTGTGCATGGCTTGCGCCGCTTTCTTGCCGTCGCCCATGGCGAGGATGACGGTTGCGGCGCCGCGCACAATGTCGCCGCCCGCGAACACGCCAGGAATGCTGGTGGCCCCGTTTTCGTCGGCGACAATGTTGCCCCATTTGTTCAGTTTCAGGTCCGGGCAGGTGGCGGTCAGCAGCGGATTTGCCTTGGTGCCGATCGCAACCACGACGGTGTCGCAATCCAAAATGAATTCGGAACCCGGAATCGGTTCGGGGCGACGGCGACCGGAGCTGTCGGGTTCGCCGAGTTTCATTTTCTGGCATTTCATGCCGGTCACCCAGCGCTTGTCATTCCCCACGACTTCCAGCGGAGCGGTGAGGAATTCAAAACGCACACCTTCCTGCTCGGCGTGATGCACTTCCTCGGCGCGGGCCGGCAGTTCATCATGAGTGCGGCGATAAACAATCATGGCCTCCTCCGCGCCCAGGCGTTTGGCGGTGCGGACGGCATCCATGGCCACATTGCCGCCGCCCACGACGGCCACGCGTTTGCCCTGCAGCACGGGCGTGTCGGAACGGGGGAACTCATACGCCGCCATCAAATTGATGCGGGTGAGGTATTCATTGGCCGAGTAAACACCCTTGAAGTTTTCGCCGGGCACGTTCATGAACACCGGCAAGCCGGCGCCATTGGCAATGAAGATGGCGTCAAAATTCTGCTGCAATTCAGGAATGGTGTAGGTGCGGCCAATGACGACGTTGCACTCAATTTTTACGCCGGCTTCTTCGAGGCGTTCGACTTCCTGCGCCACGATTTTCTTGGGCAGGCGGAATTCCGGGATGCCATAGACCAACACGCCGCCGGGTTTATGCAACGCTTCGTAAATCGTGACGGCGTGGCCGTGCTTGGCCAGTTCGCCGGCGGCAGTAAGACCAGCGGGACCGGAACCAACGATGGCCACTTTTTTGCCGCTCGGCTGGGGCTTGTTTTGTGGCAATTGATCGCGGTGTTCCCGCGCCCAATCCGCCACGTAACGTTCCAAATAACCCACGCCGACGGGCAAGCCTTTGGCCGCGCGCACACATTCGGCTTCGCACTGGGTTTCTTGCGGACAGACGCGCCCGGTGACGGCGGGTAGCGCATTGTCGCAGAGCAGGCTTTGCGCGGCTTCCGCGATTTTTCCATTGCTCAACAGGTCGAGAAATTGGGGAATGTTCACGCCGACCGGACACCCCTTGGCGCAACGCGGATCTTTGCATTGCAGACAGCGGTCGGCTTCCAGCAGCGCCAGCCGTTCGGGGAAACCGAGGTTGACTTCGAGGAAATTGTGCGAGCGCTCGGTGGCATTTTGCTCCGGCATGGCTTGCCGGGTGATCTGCATCCGTTCTTTGGCGGTAATTCTGGGTGGCATATCAGGCTTTGGCTTGAGCGGATAACTGTTTCTCGATGCGGCAGTTTTCGGAGGCGCAGGCGAGGGATTTTTGTTCGAATTCGCGATAAGTCGCGAGCCGGTCCTGCAATTCGTCGAAATTGACCAGATGACCGTCGAATTCCGGACCGTCCACGCAGGCAAACTTGATTTCGTTGCCCAACGAAACCCGGCAGCCGCCGCACATGCCCGTGCCGTCAATCATCACTGGATTCAGGGAAACGATCGTATGCACGCCGAAGGTTTTCGTGAGGTTGGCCACCGCGCGCATCATCGGCACCGGGCCGACGGCGTAAACGATGTCCACCTTGTCGTTGGCCAAAATTTCCTTGGCCGCGTCGGTCACGAATCCTTTGCGGCCATAGCTGCCGTCATCCGTGCAAACGACCACCTGGCCGTAACGCTTCAGTTCCGGTTCAAAAATCACCCATTCTTTGGAGCGTCCGCCGATCACGCTCGTCACTCGCACGCCGCGTTGCTGCAGGCTTTGCGCGATGGGATGCACTACCGCCGTGCCAACGCCGCCGCCAATGCACAGGGCGTGCCCGGACTCGATCATCTCGGTCGGATGCCCCAGCGGCCCGGCGACGTCGCGAATCGCATCGCCGACGTTCAAAGCCACCAGCTCATTGGTGCTTTTGCCGACGGCTTGGATGACCAGCGTGATGGTGCCGGTTTCGGGGTTGGAATCAGCGACCGTGAGCGGGATGCGCTCGGAATTCTCCGCGAGGTGGACGATGGCAAATTGCCCTGCCTGCCGGATCTGGGCGATGCGCGGCGCTTGAACGTCCAACCGTGTGACGTTCGGACTCAAAGTTTGTTTGGCCAGGATACGATGCATTGGTGACAGAAAATAACCCATCAGCGGCTTACGGCTGTTCGGGAATTGCCCAATGCTTGGCATATTTTGACTTGGCAAAAGGCTTGGGGAGAAACTCTGTGAAAATCGGGAAAAAGGCGGAATGTATTTTCTCGTTTTGTGCGATTTTTCCGGCCGTTGAGAAAGGTGCTTTTGTTTTGCTGGGGCTTGTTCCATGATGCCTGACATGTTGAAGCGCACTCCACTTTTTTCTGCCCACCAAAAACTTGGCGGCAAGCTGATTGATTTTGGCGGTTGGGAAATGCCGGTCCAATATACCAGCATTACCGACGAGCACTTGGCGGTTCGCAACGCCGCCGGCATTTTTGACATTTCCCACATGGGCGAAGTCACCGTCAGCGGGCCGGGGGCAGTGGCTTTTCTGAACTCGGTTTTGACCAATGACATTAGCAAGCTGATCTCGGGTCAGGGACAATACACGCTGATGTGCCATGAGCATGGCGGTGTGATTGACGACCTTTATGCTTATCGCCTCTCGGTGGATGTTTATTTCCTAGTCATTAACGCTTCACGGATTGAGGCGGATGTCGCTTGGTTGCAGGCGCAAGTGTCGAAATTTGCCGGTGGCGAAGTCAATTTGACGGACGCGTCGCATCATTACGCGGCGATTGCGGTTCAAGGGCCGCGAGTGAAGGAGTTTATTGATGCGTGTATTCCCGGCCCCTCGACTTCCGTGTTTTCCGTCGATAAAGTGACGACGCTCAAGAAAAATGAAATTGCCGGTTTTCATTTTGAAACCAGCAATATTTTGGTCTCGCGCACGGGCTACACCGGCGAAGACGGTTTTGAAGTTCTTGGCATCGATTCAGCCATTCAGCATCTTTGGGATAAAATTCTCCAGGCTGGCCAGCCATTTGGAATCAAACCAGCCGGCCTGGGGGCGCGCGACACGTTGCGAACGGAAGTTTGTTATCCCCTTTACGGCCATGAGCTGGATGAGCAAACCACACCGATTGAGGCGGGCGTGGGATTTTTCGTAAAATTGGACAAGGGAGAATTCAACGGTCGTGCTGTGATGGCCGGGCAAAAAGCCAATGGAGTAAAAAAGAAGCTCGTTGCTTTCAAAATGACGGATAAATCGGCCCCGCCGCGTCCGCATTATGCGATTTTCGGGAATGGAGCGAACATTGGCATTGTGACCAGCGGGACGCAGAGTCCTTCGTTAAATCAAGGGGTTGGCATGGGATTTGTGCCGCCCGCATTCGCCCAG
This sequence comes from bacterium, assembly GCA_021813325.1. GTDB lineage: Bacteria > Verrucomicrobiota > Verrucomicrobiia > Limisphaerales > UBA11358 > UBA11358. The sequence continues at coordinate 9,773 of JAKALA010000034.1, forward strand.
CCGGACACCGCCATCGAAATCGAGATACGCGGCAAACGCTATGGCGCCGTGGTCGTGCCCAAGCCGATTCTCAAGCTGACATGACTTCCCATATGCTTGATTTTCAACATTTTACATCCGATGGCGGCAGGAGATCGTGCCGGCGGTGCGCGCTATCATTTGTTGAGAAATTAGCAATTTTTGTGAAGCGGGAAGCCGGGCTGTAATCCCAACATGTGACCGCTGAAAATGGAAACCAATCACAATTCGTATCTGGCGTTGTTTTTGCTGGCGCTCGTGGCGGTCGGATTCGCCCTGGCCCCGCTGGGAGCGGCGTGGTTGTGGGCGAAATTCTTCTCTCCCAACAAGCCGGGCAAGGACAAAAACGCCATCTACGAATGCGGTTTGGAATCCAAAGGCGACGCGTGGATTCACTTTCGTTCGGAATATTACCTCTACGCGATCATCTTTTTGGTGTTTGATGTGGAAACGATCTTTCTCCTGCCCTTCGCCGTGTCATTTGGCGGTTTGTCCGTGGGCGCGTTTGTGGCGATGGTGGTATTTTTGGGGTTGCTCGTCGAAGGTCTGGTCTGGGCCTGGCGCAAAGGAATTTTAACCTGGAAATAACGCCGAACTGATTTGGTCATGATCGAAGAAGGCCTCAAAAACGAAATGCAGAAGCAAGGCGTGTATGTCACGTCGCTGCAGGAACTGTATAATTGGGGCCGGGCGAATTCCGTGTGGCCGCTGACGTTTGGTCTGGCCTGCTGTGCCATTGAAATGATTGCGGCTTCAATGTCTCGCTTTGATATTTCCCGCTTTGGCGCTGAAGTATTTCGTCCTTCGCCCCGGCAGGCAGATTTGATGATTGTGGCCGGCACGGTGACCAAGAAAATGGCTCCCATGGTGGTGCGGCTGTATAACCAAATGCCCGAGCCGAAATACGTGATTGCCATGGGTGCCTGCGCGATTTCCGGCGGGCCGTTCAAGCAGGGGTATAACGTGCTCAAAGGTGTGGATCGCTATATTCCGGTGGATGTCGTGATTCCAGGATGTCCGCCGCGACCGGAAGCACTGTTGCATGCGCTGATTACGTTGCAGGAAAAGATATTGAACCAGAAACTCACGGGGCCGGATCGGCCGCGCCATTTGCAGCCGGATGCGCCCAGTGAATTTCCGGTGCCGGAATACGGCAAACATGATCTCGAACCGCCGAACAATCCTCAAATCTGGCAGCCGCCGGTGATCAAGCGTTAAACTGTGGAAACCCTCGAACAAATCAAGGCCCGCCTCGAAAAGGTGTTGCCACTGACAAAAATTGACATCGTGCCGAATGAATGTCCGGCCGGTGAAGCGTCTTTGTTGGTGGAAACAGCCCGCGCGTTGGAAGTGGCCCGGTTTCTCCGGGATGATGCCCAGTTGAAACTGGATTATTGTTCCAATGTCACGGGAGTTGACTGGCCGGAAGCCAAAATCAAAACCAAGGTTAAAAAGAAGGTTTTGGTTGAAGGGGTGGAGAAGGAAGTTGAGGAGGTTGTTGAGACGATTCGTTCCGGTTATCTCGAAGTCGTTTATCACCTGTATTCGCTGGAGTTGAAGCACGGCCCGGTGGTTTTGCGGCTGCGCACCGAAAACCGCTTGGACAAGACGCAATTGCCGTCGTTCACGCCGGTCTGGCGCGGCGCGGAATTTCAGGAACGCGAAATTTACGATCTTTACGGTGTGATTTTCACTGGCCATCCCGACCTGCGCCGCATCTTGATGTGGGATGGTTTTGAAGGCTTTCCCATGCGCAAGGATTACGTGGCGCCCGATGACTATGAATATGAGCCGACGCCGCACGACGAAGTGCTGGAAGCGGCCAAGAAGCATTATCCGGTGGAAGCCAAACCCGATGAAGTGAAGGCGGAGGTAAAACCGTGAACACCTTTGCCATGCCGCCAAAAAGTTTTGAGGTCACGTCCAAACTGGATGCCGATGGTGCGCCCTTGGGCGAATTGCTTGAAGTCTCGATGGGACCGCATCACCCGTCCACCCACGGCGTGTTCCGCATGGACGTGACGCTGGATGGCGAAACGGTGGTCAAACTCAAGCCGGTGTTTGGTTATCTGCACCGAAATCACGAGAAGATTGGCGAAAATATTTCCTATCTCGCCACGATGCCTTATACGGATCGGCTCGATTATTTCTGTTCGATGACCAACAACTGGGCCTACGCGCTCACCATCGAAAAATTGGCCGGGTTGCAGGTGCCTGAACGCGCCGAATACATCCGCGTCATCATGGCGGAATTGACCCGCCTGCAGAATCACACTTCGCTCATTGGTTTTTTTGTGCAGGACATGGGCGCGCTGGGCACGCCGTTGATGTATGCCTTCCGCGAACGTGAAAAAATCCTTGATCTATTCGAGGAAGTCAGCGGCGCCCGGCTCATGTGCAATTACATGCGCTTTGGTGGCGTGCGCGTGGATGTGAGCGACGACTGGATTGCCCGCACCAAAAAGATCGTCGCCGATTACGGCCGATTCCTCGACGAATTTGAGACGTTCCTGAACGAGAATGAAATCCTCCTGGGCCGCACCCAGGGCGTGGGGGTGATTTCAAAAGAACTCACCGTAAACGCCTCGATTTCAGGACCCCTGTTGCGCGCCGCTGGTGTCAATTACGACATCCGCAAGGTGGATAAATACGGCATTTACAGCCGGTTTGAGTTCAAGGTGCCGCTGGGCGAGCACAACGACGTTTACGATCGTTACATGGTGCGCGTGCTGGAAATGCGCGAAAGCATCAAGATTTTGAACCAGTCTCTGGTTGGCATTCCTGCCGGCCCCATCATGGATCCAAAGGCGAAGCTGCGTGGTTTCCGGCCGAAAGCCGGCGAAGTCTATGGCCGCATTGAAGCGCCCAAAGGCGAGCTCGGTTTTTATGTCATCAGCGATGGCAGTCCGAATCCGTATCGGTATCGCATTCGTCCGCCCAGTTATATCAACCTGACCGTGTTGGAAGATATGTGTCTGGGACAGAAAATTGCCGACGTCATCGTGATTCTCGGCAGCGTGGACATCGTGTTAGGAGAAGTTGATCGATAATTTTATTAGGAAGCCAGGAAACCATGAATTTCTATGGCGCTGGAATTTGAAGAATTGACGGGAAAGATCATCGGCGCGGCGATCGAAGTGCATCGCCAGTTGGGGCCGGGGTTTATTGAGTCAATTTACGAGCACGCGCTGGTTTATGAGTTGCGCAAGCACGGGCTGAAGGTCGAACAGCAGCTCGAAGTGTCGGTGTTTTATGCCGGGGCAGTGGAAGTCGGCAAGCATCGGCTGGATTTGCTGGTAGAAAATGAGATCGTGATTGATCTCAAGGCCATCAGCGAATTGCATGACGTGCATTTTGCGATTGTGAAATCACAATTGCGCGCGGTGAAAAAGAAACACGGGCTGTTGTTGAATTTTGCGAAAGTGAAACTCGAAGCTAGGCGCGTGATAGCTGAATAATTAAAATTTTAACAATGAAACCAAGAAGCCATGAAGTGAATGGAAGTCAGCCGAAAAAAACAATTCGGCGTGGCGGGCCTTTCGCCATGCCCAGTTTCCAGTTTTCTTGGCCTCCTGGTTTCCTTATAAAAACCTGATTTCCTAATCTCATGCTCGGCGAGCAAATCATCAAAGGCATGGCGGTGACCGCCAAGAATTTCTTCGGGAGTTACGTCTCGAAGGAACGCCTCACCACCGTGCAATATCCCGAGGAACGCCTCACGCCGAAAGAAAACACCCGGCAATTTCCGTTCCTCGTTTATGATGGTGACGACGCGGAGAAAGGCCTGCGCTGTGTGGCCTGCCAGATCTGCGAGAAGGAATGTCCGCCCAAATGCATTTACATCGTCAAGAGCAAGGACAAGCGGGTTGATTACAAGGGCCAGCCGCAGGTGTATCCGGTCACCTTCGACATTGATATTTCCGTCTGCATGAGCTGTTCGATTTGTGTCGAGGTGTGCCCGTTTGAGTCCATCAAGATGGACACCGAATTTGAGTTGAGCAACGACAACCGGTTTGAAGGACTGCTGCTGACCAAGAAGGAACTGGCCAAGCCGAACGCGCATTATCACAAGGTTCATCCGCAGGACGCCCAGGATTCCGACGCCGTGCTCACCGCGGAAAAGGCCAAGGCTGAAGCCAAGGCAAAAGCCGCTGCGGAAGCCAAAGCCGACGCCGAGGCAAAAGCCAAAGCGGCTGCGACACCTGCCGCACCAGCACCGGCGCCGAACACACCTCCTCCGCCAGCCAAATGATCATAGGTTTTTAAATGGTTGATAAAATCCATCAAGTTTTAGAGCACTTCCAGCGGCTGTCGCTGGCGGAGAAAGTGGATCAAATCTTCGTTACGCTGAAGCAGTTGATCATGGCCTGCGTGCCGGACAGCCTGCATTCCTTGGTGTCGGTGGTTTTGTCCATCGCGCTCATCATGATGGTTTTTCCAGGCGTTTTCGCCATTATCACGGTTGTCGAACGCAAGGCGCTGGGTCGCATCCAAAATCGTTTGGGACCTAACCGCGTTGGTATTCCTTTCACCAATATCCGCTTGTGCGGTTTCGGCCAGTTCATTCCAGACGGCATCAAGGCGATCATCAAGGAAGACGTGGTGCCTTACGCGGCCGATAAGGTGGTTCATTTCCTTGCGCCGGTGGTGATGCTCATTCCCGTGCTGCTGGCCTACGCGGTGCTGCCGTTCGGGCGCAACATGAGCGTGGCCAACTACGACGCGGGCGTGCTGTTTTTCTTCGCCGTTGGCGGCGCGGTGGAAGTTTCCGTTTTTATGGCCGGCTGGTCCAGCCGCAACAAATATTCGCTCCTCGGCGCCATGCGCGCCATCGCCCAAATGATCAGCTACGAAATTCCGCTGATCCTGTCGGCGGTGACAGTGATCATGATTGCCGGGTCGTTGAACATGAATGAAATTGTCGCCCGGCAGAATGTTTACACGTTTGGCATCGCGCATTGGTATGTGCTCACGCCGTGGGGATTTGTAGGCTTTATTCTCTTCCTGATTTCGGCGCTGGCGGAATCCAATCGCTCGCCGTTTGATTTGCCGGAAGCGGAATCCGAAATCATTGCGGGCTATTTTACAGAATATTCCGGCTTCAAGTTTGCGCTCTTTTTCCTCGCGGAATATCTCGGCATGTTTGCGATCTGCACGCTGGGCGTCACGTTGTTCCTCGGCGGCTGGACGGCACCGGTTTCATTCCTGACGTGGATTCCTTCGTGGGCCTGGTTCTTCGTCAAGATGATCAGCCTGGTATTTCTGTTTATTTGGATTCGCGGCACGCTGCCCCGTCTGCGCATGGATCAACTGATGAATTTCGCCTGGAAGTTCATGCTGCCGCTGGCGCTGATCAACATCCTGGCTGCGGGCATCTGGCATTTCATGGGCACCAATGCCGGCTGGCAACGCTGGCTCGTCTGCGGTGCGATTCTCGCCGCCGCCTATGTCGGGCTGGGACGCGGCCTGATGCACAACAAAAAACTCGGCAAACGCACCTATCGCTACGCGGAATAAACCATGTCACTGCCATTTCTCATAACTGCCGTCGTTACGCTGTTTGCCGCTGCCGCTGCGATGAGCCTGCGTAATCTCGTCCACTGCGCGTTGTCGTTTATCATCGTTTTTGCCGGACTGGCGGCCATGTATTTGCAACTGGACGCCCAATTCGTTGGCTTCGCGCAGATCCTGGTTTATGTCGGGGCGGTGGCCATTCTGATTGTATTCGCGATTTTGCTGACCCGCGCTGGAGAAACTCCCAACCAGGCAGTCCTCGCGCCGGGCTGGTTCTATGGAATCATTGTTGCCGCGACCGTTTTCACCATGCTGGGCTGGTCGGTTTTGAACAGCAAGGCGCTGCCTTCGGATCAATCCGAAGCGCCGGTCGCCACGGTCAAAGGGATTGGTGATGTGTTGATGAACAAATACGTTTTGCCGCTGGAACTGATCGGATTGTTGCTGACGGCCGCCATGATCGGCGCGGTGGTCATTGCCATGAAAGAAAGCCCCAAAACGAACGAGGCCGGGAGGAAATCATGACGCCACTGCAAATTTGCCTGATCATCTCTGCCCTTTTATTCGCCATCGGACTTGCCGGTGCCGTGACGCGGCGCAATGCCATCCTCGCTTTGGTGGGCGTGGAACTGATGCTGAATGCGGCAAATCTGAACTTCATCGCCTTCTGGCGCTACGGCGCTCACCCGGAGGCATTGACCGGAGTTCTGTTCGTGATTTTTTCGATTGCCATTGCGGCGGCGGAAGCGGCGGTAGGACTTGCGCTCATCATTGCCATCTATCGTCATTACAAAACATCCAACTTGGATGAAGTGAAGGAATTGAAAGGATGATCTGGATTGTCAAATATCTCTGGCTGATCCCGGTGCTGCCGTTGGTGGCAGCCGGTATCATTGCGGTGAACAAACAGCCCAAGCGCAAACTCGCGGCGTCGCTGGCCATCGGCTCCATGGCCATGGGTTTTCTGCTCTCGCTTTGTGCGTTTGCGGCCACGCTCGGTCATCATGGCGAAGGTGCGTTCCGCGAAACGTTCAGTTTCAACTGGATTCAGTTCGGCGGCCAATGGATGAGTTTGGGCTGGGTGCTGGATCCGCTGACGGCGGTCATGCTGATGATGGTGACGTTTGTCGGCATGCTGATCTTCATCTTCAGTATCGGCTACATGGCGCACGACCAGAATTTCATGCGGTTCTTCTGTTTTCTGGCGCTGTTTGCATCGGGCATGTTGGGCGTGGTCATCGCCAACAATTTGTTATTGCTGTTCATTTCTTGGGAAATCGTCGGTCTGACCAGCTATCTGCTCATCGGGTTCTGGTATCATAAACCCAGCGCGGCGGCGGCGGCGAAGAAAGCCTTTATCACCACGCGCATTGGCGACTTGGGATTATTGATTGGCATGGTTTGGCTCTATGCTGAAACGGGAACCTTGAATTTTTACGATCACGGTCATGGCTGTCTCGAAGCGACGGCCCTCTCGCAGATGCTGACGCACCTTACGATTGGTGGAATGTGTGTGACGACCGCCATCGGCCTGCTGATTTTCCTTGGCGCGGTTGGCAAATCCGGCCAGTTGCCGCTGCATGTGTGGTTGCCGGACGCGATGGAAGGTCCGACGCCGGTTTCAGCTTTGATTCACGCCGCCACGATGGTGGCCGCGGGGGTGTTTCTGGTGGCGCGCGTTTATCCGTTGATGGCCGCCGGCGCTCACCCGATGGAACATGGCACCCCGGTGACAACCGCGTTGACCGTGGTGACTTGGATTGGCGCCATCACCGCGCTGTTTGCCGCGACCATTGCCGTGGCGCAAAACGACATTAAACGCATTCTCGCTTATTCCACGGTTTCGCAGCTCGGTTACATGATGCTGGGCCTGGGCGTTGGTGGTGTGGCGGTGGGGATGTTTCATTTGATCACCCATGCCTGTTTCAAGGCGCTGTTGTTCCTCGGTTCCGGCTCGGTCATTCATGGCTGTCACGAGGAGCAGGACGTGCGTAAAATGGGCGGACTGAAAAAATTCATGCCCGTGACGTTCGTGGTTTATGCCATCGGCATGCTGGCGCTTTCCGGCTTTCCGCTGTTGTTCTCCGGCTTTTGGAGCAAGGATGAAATTTTGCATCAGGCCAAAAATTGGCCGGTTTCGCACCTGCCGTTTTACTTCGGCGTCATCGGCGCGCTGTTCACGGCGTTTTACATGACGCGGCAGATGGGGTTGGTTTTCTTTGGTGAATACCGTGGCCATCAGGAGGAATCCGCCCATGGCCATTCCGCGCATTCCTCCCATTCCCATTCCCCGGCTCACGGCCATGATCCGCACGAAAGCCCCGTAGTCATGACCGCTCCTTTGATCATCCTCGCGGGGCTTGCCGTTTTATTGGGCCTGGTGGGAACGCCTGCCTGGCCGTGGTTTGATGGCTACCTGACCGGTGAAGCATTTAAATTCGATCTCAGCAAACTCACCGAGAGCGGCACCCTCACACTGATGGTTTCCTCGGCTGTCGTGGTGTTCTTCGGCCTTGGCCTGGGTTGGTTCCTCTATGGCAAACGCCAGCGCAAAACCGCCGGAGAAAAGGACGTGCTGGAAGCGGCGCAGCCGCTGGTTTTCAAAGTGCTCCAGAATAAATACTACGTTGATGAACTATACGAGGCCACCGTCATCCGTTTCAACGCGTTTGCCGCGTGGTTCTGTAATTTTTGCGATGAATGGATTTTTGGCGGTGTGGTTCTGGGGGTGAAATATGTCACCCTGGGGCTGGCTTGGCTGTATCGCCTGACGGACGAATATTTCGTGAATCTCGGTTTCGACGCTGGTTGCGACACGTTGCGCAAGGGCGGCGGCGGACTTTCCAAATTGCATGGCGGCCGCGTGCAGGCGTATTTGCGCATCATCGGCGTGGCCTTGGTGTTGTTGATCCTGTTCCTGATCTGGGGGCACAAAGCATGAATCATTGGTTGACCATACTCACTCTCATTCCGTTTCTCGGCGGTGTCATTATTGCCGGGCTGGGTTCCGGACGCCAAGCTTTGGCGCGCGGCCTGGCGCTGGTGGCCAGCCTGATCTCGCTGGGCGGCGCGGTGTGCCTGTGGATGCATTTTAATTCGGCCTCGGGCGAACTCCAATTTGTCGAGCGAGTCGCTTGGGTGAAATCACTCGGCATCGAATATTTTCTCGGTGTGGACGGCCTTGGCCTGCTGATGGTGACCTTGACTGCCCTGGTCACGCCCCTGGCGATTCTGGCCTCATGGAATGTCAATGACCGGCCACAGGTTTTTCACGCGCTGGTGCTGTGGTTGCAGGCCGGGTTGTTTGGCACGTTCACGGCGCTGAACTTTTTCCATTGGTTCCTGTTCTGGGAACTCGGCCTGATCCCGGCGTTCTTCCTCGTCAAACTGTGGGGCGGACCCAAGCGCGGCCCGGCAGCGACACAGTTCTTCATCTACACCATGGTGGGCAGCGTGGCCTTGCTGTTGAGCTTTTTGGCGATCCGCTATGCCACGGGCAGTTTTGATTTTATTAAACTCGCCGACATGGCCAAGGACGGCACGCTCCAAAGTTCGCTGGCGGCGCACTTCGGCTGGAAAAATATCGGGATGATTGTGTTCTTTGGCGCGTTCCTCGGGTTCGCGGTGAAGGTGCCGGTAATTCCGTTTCACACGTGGTTGCCCGCCGCGTATTCGGAAGCTCCCAGTCCGGTAACCATGTTGCTCACGGGGGTCATGTCCAAAATGGGCGTTTACGGATTCCTGCGCATTTTGCTGCCGATTTTCCCGGAACAAATCCGGCAAGCGCTGCCGTTGATGTTGATTCTCTCGGTGGCCACCATCGTTCTTTCGGCTTGCGCGGCGTTTGCCCAGCGCGATCTGAAACGCATTCTGGCGTATTCCTCGATCAACCATCTGGGCTACTGCCTGCTGGCGATGTTCGCGGCGATGAGCGTCGGTGCCGGTGTGAATCAACCGGAAATTCAAAGAGCCGCCGCGCTGAACGGCGTCTTGCTGCAAATGTTCAACCACGGACTTACCGCCTCGACCTTGTTCCTGTTTGTGGCCCTGATCGAACGCCGCAGCGGTGGTCTGCGCGGTCTCGATGATTTTGGCGGCATCCGCAAGATTGTTCCCGTCTTTACCGGATTAATGGGCATCGCGCTGTTCTCTTCGCTGGGCCTGCCAGGTTTGAACGGGTTCGTGGGGGAATTCCTGGTTTTCAAAGGGGTGTTCCCGTTGGCGCCCTGGGCGGCGGCGATTTCCACCCTGGGTATTCTGGTCACGGCCATTTTCATTTTGACAGTGATTCAACGTGTTTTCTGCGGCCCGCTCAACGAGCGCTGGGCGCAAATGCCCGATCTGACCACAGCGGAACGTTTTCTCGTGGTGCCCAGCATTGCCCTGATGTTTGCGCTCGGCATCTGGCCTCAATTCATCCTGGGTGTCACGGATGCGACCGTCATGAAGCTGTTGCAACAACTCAATTTCTAAAATGCTGGCCTGGACCATTTATATTTCATTTATCGGCGTGCTGGTGCTGATGCTCCTGCCGCGTGACAACGCGAAGGCGGCGCGCGCGGTGGCGTTGCTCACGGCTTTGGCGGGATGCGTGGTGGCGATTATTGGCGCGATGCAGCAGCCGCATCCGGGCGAGGTGACCACGATCGTCAAAACTGATTGGATTCCGCAAATCGGGGCAACGTATTATCTCGCGGCGGATGGCATCAGTCTGGTGCTGGTGGTGCTCACCGGCCTTGCGGCGGTGACGGGAATTTTATTTTCCTGGAACATTGAAAAGCGAACCAAGGAATTTTTCGCGTTTTACCTGGCGTTGATTGGCGGCGTGTATGGCGTTTTTCTGAGCTTTGATTTGCTGCTGCTGTTCGTGTTTTACGAGCTGACGATCATTCCAAAATACTTCCTCATCGCCCGCTGGGGCAGCACCCGCAAGGAATATGGCGCGATGAAACTGGCGCTGTATTCGTTTGTCGGCAGCCACTTGGTGCTGATCGGCATGATCGCCGCGTGGGTGGTGGCAAAACATCAACTCGGCCATGCTTCGTTGGATTTGATGGAGCTTTCGAAAGTCACTTTCTCGGCGAGCTTCCAGCATTGGATGTTTCCGCTGGTATTTATCGGGTTCGCCATTCTGGCCGGCATGTGGCCGTTTCACACGTGGGCGCCCACCGGTCACGTGGCGGCGCCAACCGCCGGTTCCATGTTGCTCGCCGGCGTGGTGATGAAGCTTGGCGCCTATGGCTGCTTGCGGGTGGCCATGGGGCTGTTCCCGGAAGGCATGCGGGAATGGCAATGGGCGGTTGCCGCGCTGGCGGTGGTCGGCATCGTTTATGGGGCTGGCGTGGCGCTGGTGCAACGCGACTTTAAATTTGTCATCGGCTATTCCAGCGTCAGCCACATGGGTTTTGTGCTGCTGGGGCTGGCGACGCTCAACACCATCGGCCTGGATGGCGCGGTGTTGCAGATGTTCTCGCACGGCATCATCGCCGGACTGCTGTTCGGTGTGGTGGGCCGGATGGTTTATGACCGGACGCACACACGGGATTTCAACGATCTTGAACGGATGGACGTTGGCAAGTTGCTGCCGTTTGCCGGAATCACGTTTGTTATCGCCGGCGTGGCTTCGATGGGATTGCCGGGGTTCAGCGGATTTGTGGCGGAATTGCAAGTGTTGATGGGCGCGTGGGCCGTCTTCCCGAAAATAACCATGCTGGCCGGCGTCGGCATCGTGGTGGGCGTCGCCTACACGTTGCGCGCGGTGCAAAAAGCTTTTTATTCTGATGCAAAACCGGACGGCCATGGCGGACAGCACGATCATCCGCTGGAGCCGATTTCGGTTCCGGAACGGGTTGGTGCCGTGATCCTCATTGGTGCGTCACTTGTGATCGGGCTTTTTCCAACTCTGCTGATGAACTGGATTGAACCTTGTTTCCAATCGCCGCTGTTTGAACGCCTGTTGAAAGGAGGTTCGCTGTGAACTATCTCCAGATGCTTCAACTGGCCGCGCCGGAAACCATTGTAACCATCACGGTGCTGGCAGTTCTGGGTGTGGATTTGACTTTGCTGCGGGGCAAATCCGTGTCAACGCGGTTTCATGTCGGTGCGGTTGTTTCGATTCTGGGGTGCGCGATGGCCGGTTGGTTTGCGCTGGCGCGCCATGAAGAATTTAATTTGCTGAACGGCATTCTCGTCGTCAATCCGGTCACGGATTTTGTGAAGTGCGCCCTTTTGATCCTCACCATTTTCACCGTGATGATTTCGGTGACGGGCAAATACACCGAGCACGCGGGCGAATATCTCTCCATTGTGCTGCTGGCGACGATCGGTTTGATGTTTCTGGTCAGTGCCGAGGATTTGTTGATTATTTTCATTGCGCTGGAACTGGCGAGCCTTTCGCTCTACATCCTCACCGCGTTCAACAAACACAACGCCCGTGCAGCGGAGGCGGCCTTGAAATATTTTCTGTTTGGTGGCATGTCCGCGGCGTTCCTGCTGTTTGGCTTCAGTCTGCTCTATGGCATGTCGGGTTCAACGAATTTGACGGAGATTGCGCGCAGTTTGCAGGGCCGGGGAATGGATCCGCTATTGCTGGTGGCCATTGTCACCACGGTCATTGGTTTTGGTTTCAAAGTGGCGGCGGTGCCGTTCCATCTTTGGGCGCCGGATGCCTATGAAGGGGCGCCGACACCGAGTGCGGCATTTATTGGCGCCGGTTCCAAGGTGGCGAGTTTTTACATCGTGGCCAAAATTTTCACGCTCGCCTTTGCCGGAGCGGAGGGCAGTGCGGTCTGGCACGGCTATGTGGCCGGCTGGACCCCCACCATCGCGGTGGTGGCGGCGCTGTCGATGGTGCTGGGAAATCTCACGGCCATTGTCCAGTCCAGCGTCAAACGCCTGCTGGCCTACTCGGCGATTGCGCACGCGGGTTACATGTTGCTCGGCGTGCTGGCCCATACCTCTGCCAGCAACAGCGCGTTGATGTTTTATGTCATTACCTACGCGTTGACCACGATCGGCGCGTTTGGTGTGGTGGCGGTGGTGGAGAGCGCCACGGGCAGCGATCGTCTGGACAATTTCGCCGGATTGAGCCGCCGCGCTCCGGGGCTTTCGTTGTGTATGCTGGTTTTTCTGCTGTCGCTGGGTGGCATTCCGCCGCTGGCGGGCTTTATCGGAAAATTCTTTCTGTTCAGTGCCGTGGTCAATATGGATGCGCAAAATTTGGGTTTGCTCTGGCTGGTCATTCTGGCGGTCGCCATGAGCGCGGTCTCCTTCTACTACTACCTGCGTGTGTTGAAACAGGTCTATGTGCAAGATGCGGCGGCGGAAGCTCCGGCCATCATAGTTCCGCCAATGACCATGCTTGCTTTGGCCTTGCTGGCGGCCTTGGTGATTGTGCTGGGTTGCGCGCCCAGCCTGTTGATCAGCCACTTGTAAAAGGGTCTGAATTTTCCGCTTCGGAATTCTCCGCGAATGAACCGGGGGGCGATGGGATTGGGGCAAAATTGAGTTTGAGAATTTGCCCCGTCCGCGTAACCTTTCGGCATCATTTATGAGCAATATTCCTTCCGACCTCAGATACGCCAAATCGCACGAATGGGTGCGCGTCAGCGACGACATTGGCACCATTGGCATCACGGACCATGCCCAACATGAGTTGACGGACATTGTCTTTGTGGAACTGCCGGCGGTGGGTCGCAAGGTGAGGGCGGGCGAAGCTTGCGCCGTGGTGGAATCCGTCAAAACCGCGAGTGACATTTATTCCCCGGTGAGTGGCGAAATTCTCGAAATCAACCCGGCTGTGGTGGATAATCCGGCCTTGGTTAACACCGATCCGCACGCGGCTGGCTGGTTTTACAAGCTCAAATTGAGCGACGCGACCGAAGTGAAGGCACTACTTTCGCCGGAAGATTACCAAAAGCAGATCGGCGCGTGAACATACGACTTTTCATCAAGCCTTATTGTCCTTGGTGCCACAAGGCCATGGCTTGGTTGGACGAGCGCGGGATCAAATATGAGACGCTTGATGTCATCACGGACAAAGAAGCGATGACCGAAATGGTCCGGCTTTCCGGGCAAACGTTTGCACCGGTGATTGACGTGGATGGCCGGGTGCTCGCGGATTTCGGTCCGGAGGAACTGGCCGTGTTCTGGGATAAACTGGCTCGCCAATAGCCCGGCGCCGTTGGCTTGCTCGCTGGAAGGCGTTGGGGTTCCGGCAAAACTGAACTGTTAAATTTAATGGAAACTGCTGAAACAAACGTAAAAACCCGTCCGCGCCTGCCGGAGTGGTTACGCATGCCGCTGCCCACCGCCGACACGTTTGGGCAGACCCGCGGTTTGCTGGGCGAACTGAAGTTGCACACGGTTTGCGAAAGCGCCAAGTGTCCCAATCATTGGGAATGCTGGAGCAAAGGCACGGCCACGTTCATGATCGCCGGCGACCGCTGCACGCGCGCCTGTGGTTTTTGCGCGGTGGATACGTCCAAACCGCTGCCGTTGGAGGCGGACGAGCCGTTGCGCGTCGCCGAGGCCACGCGGCGCATGAAGTTGAAGCACGTGGTCATCACGGCGGTGGCGCGCGACGATTTGAAAGATGGCGGCGCGAATCATTTTCGCCGGACCATCGAAATGGTCCGCGAACTGAATCCGGGCATTGTCATCGAAGTTTTGGTGCCGGATTTCAATGACAGTGACGAAGCCATTGAATCCGTGCTGGCGGCTAGTCCGCACATTTTCAACCACAATCTTGAGACCGTCCGCCGGTTGACTCCCAGCGTGCGTCACCGAGCGGCCTACGACCGGTCTCTGAGTGTTTTATCCAAGGTGAAAGTCCGCCGCGGTGGCGGCATCTACACGAAATCCGGCATGATGCTGGGGCTGGGCGAAACCGAGGCGGAAGTGGTCACGGCCATGGAAGATTTGCGCCGGGCGGGGTGCGATATTCTGACGCTCGGCCAGTATTTGCAGCCCACGTTGAGCCACCTGCCGCTGGTGGAATACATCACGCCCAAACAATTCGTGGAGTATGCGCGCCGGGCGCAGCAAATGGGATTTGTCCACGTGGCCAGCGGGCCGCTGGTGCGCAGTTCCTACCATGCGGATGAATTTCAGTTGCCGGCGGTAAAACCGGTTTAAGCACGTCGGCTATGGATGGGGAAGCGGGTGTCGGTGAAACAGCAGGTAGAAGAATATGGCAAATCCGACCAGGGCGAGGCCAAAAAACAGCACCGTCAAAAACATTCGAAGTTTGCGCCCTTGCTCGGCGATGCGGGCGGTTTGTTGCTTCTCCGCATTCATAAACCCGGCGAACTGGCCGCCGATGGCTTGGTTGATGGCTTCCTCGTTCTTCAATTCCAAAGTCAGCCAGTTGCCCGGGCGCGTTTTCCACGCCTCTGGCAAAGCTTCCATGACCTCGGTGCTGGCTGGGTGGAATCCCCAGTGGGTCCAGAAGGGCGAGGTTTCCTGCGTCCAAATCCGAAAAACTCCCAGATTTGAAACGAGTTTTTGTATGCGTTCCCAAAACAGTTCCCGGGCCGGATCGGCGATGGAAAAATCCACGTAATCTTCGGAGTGGAGCAGGGCGTGTTGGGCGATGACCTGGACGCCCAAAGCTCCGGAAAATTCTCCGTGGGACTCCACCACCTGGAATTCAGTCAGACGGCTTTCCAGTTCATCCGCCGGAAAATGCGCGTTGGTCCAGAGGTTTTTGAGTGCGGGCAGATCCTCAACGGTGGCCCGGCGAACGTGGAGCGATGGGTGGTTCACATGCCGACTTATACCGAAGCGGAGGGCCGGATGGCAACTCCGCGACGCGGTAAAATTCGAGGAAAAATTTGCATTTCTGGCGGGCTGTGCAATTTTCAACAGACTTTAAAATATGAGCAACTCCATCACCCAGCTTCTCGACGCCATGCAATGGCGCTATGCCACCAAAATTTTTGACGCCGGAAAAAAAATTCCGGCGGACGTCTGGTCCGCCCTGGAAAAGACGCTCGTGCTGACGCCCACGAGCTACGGCATGCAACCCTACCAATTTCTGGTGGTGCAAGACCCGGCCAAACGGGCGGCGCTGCTGCCGCATTCCTGGGGGCAAAAACAAGTCGTGGATTGCTCGCACTATGTCGTCTTCACCGCGCGAACGGAAATCAAGGAGGCGGACGTGACGCGGTGGATCTCACGCATCTGCGCGGTGCGCGGCATTCCGGCTGAATCGCTGAATTTTTATCGGGAGATGATGCTGAAGGATGTGGTGAACGGTCCGCGCGGCAAAGTGGCGCATGAATGGGCCGCCCGCCAGTGTTACATTGCCCTGGGCGATTTGATGACGGCGGCGGCGTTGCTCGGCGTGGACGCCTGTCCCATGGAAGGCTTGGTGCCTTCGGAGTATGACAAGATTCTAAACTTGGATGGCACCGATTATCGCACCGTAGTGGCGCTGGCGTTGGGATATCGCGCCGAGGGCGACAAATATGCCAGTCTGGCCAAGGTTCGTTACGAGGCTTCGGAACTGATCAAGGTGGTCTGAATTTTGCCGTCGCGCGACCTCTGCTCGAAATATCGGGCAGAGGTTTTTTATCGGGTTTGACTGGCAAGCCGGTTGAAAAAAACGGCGGCATCCGGCAAGCTGTGCCCATGGATATTGATCTCTCGGAATTTTCCGCACCGCAACAGCAGGCATTCTTTGAGTTGTTGATTCTAGCCATGTATGCGGACGGCCACTTGGCGACCGTGGAGGACGAGTTTTTGCAAAAATTACTCGAATCGATGGGATACAAAGAGCCCTTTGAGCGGCAGCGCGAACTGGATGCCGCTGTCACCCAAATCAGACCGTGCATTCAATCGCTGGCCAAGGCCAAAGAACTGGCGCTTTCCTTGGCGGATGGCTTCACAACCCGCCAACAGCAGCGGAAGGTTTATGCGGCAGTGGAAAGGATGATGGCGAGTGATGGGCACGTGACCGTTTGGGAAGGCATGCTGCTTTCGGAACTGCGCCTGAAATTCCGGGTTTGAATTCCACCGGAGAGCAAATCCATAAATGAGCGGTGAATAATTCCGTTTTGCGCTGTATCAGTTCCGGGATGCTTAGAAAGACCAATTGCGCGCAGGTTTGGCACGCGCAACGAAAAATTCCGACTTTTCATCCGGCTGGGCCGGAAATCTTTTAAGGGCAACCAAGACTGGTGGTCTGGCCTTGGCGTTCATGTTTCTCAAAATCCGCCAGTCTGAGCTTGCAACACTGATAACACCGGTTTTTAGACTTGGCGGATGAGCTTGCCCTGAACCCGTAAACGTGCATAGTAAACGCCGGATGAAACATAACGGATTAAGTTTGAACACTGTGTTTTCAGCCGGTTTTTCCCAGACTTGGCAGCCGTTGGCTGTTTTCCATTGGTTTTCACGCAGCCAGTATGCAAAACCAGTATGCCAATCGAAATCCGAAGAATTAAGTCATCATAATCGTATTGATTTTATTGGTGTGCGTCCGTAGCTCAGTTGGATAGAGCATCTGCCTTCTAAGCAGGTGGTCGCGCGTTCGAATCGCGCCGGACGCACCATTTTTATGCCGGCAAAACTTCGTTTGCACCGGTTTTCATAATCAAGTTGCATTTTATTGAATTGTGCGGATGCCTCCGTGCCTCATGAAAATTGAAATCTTTCCCAATGCTGGCGCCGTTGCCCAGGCTGCGGCCCGATTTATTGCCGCCGAGGCTCGTGATGCGGTCAGCGCTCGCGGGCAATTCACCTTGGCTGTCAGCGGCGGCAAAACACCGTGGCAAATGCTGCGGGCGCTGGCAAATGAAGCAGTGCCGTGGGCGGGCCTGCAAGTTTTCCAAGTGGACGAACGGGTGGCTCCTGCTGGCGACGCTGACCGCAATTTGACGCATTTGCGCGAAAGCCTGCTCTCTCACGCGCCGTTGTGCGAAGAACAGATTCATGCGATGCCGGTGAACGATGCGGATTTGGCGGTTGCCTCGGCCGATTACGTCAAAACGCTTCAGCAATTTGCCGGCACGCCACCCGTGCTGGATTTGATTCATCTCGGCCTCGGCGCGGATGGGCATACGGCGTCGCTGGTGCCGGGCGATCCGGTTCTTGATGTGACTGACCGTGACGTAGCGATGACTGGAATTTATCAAAAGCGTCTGCGCATGACGCTGACCTATCCGTTGATTAATCGCGCCCGGAAAATTCTCTGGGTGGCGACAGGTGGTGAGAAAGGCGAAATGCTGGCGCGTTTGCGCGCCGGAGATCCCACGATTCCCGCCGGACGCATCGATCCGCGCGCGGCTTACGTGCTCGCCGATCAGGCGGCGGCTAATTTGAAATTGGCCTGACCGTTGGCTTAACCCACAAAGTCGTAATTAAACGGCTTCCGCATTTCGCGGGCGCGATGCGAATTGGCTACATCTGCGCCGTCGCCGGTGAAAATTTCCTTGTCCGGATCCCACTGCAATTTTAGTCCGGTGCGAAGCGAGATGATGATGAGGTGGCCGATGCAGGCCGAAAAATGGCCGGTTTCCACGTTGGCGATGGGATCTTTCCGGGACCGCACGCAGTCAAAGAAATTGCCCATGTGGTCATTGCTGACTTCCAGTTTAATGGCGTTGTCGGGCAGCGGCGTGACGAGCAGTTGCCGGTCGCTGGCATTAATTTCATCGCGATTCACCCAAATCCAACCTTCGGTGCCGGTGAATTTCACGCCATTGCGCTGGCCGTTCGGATCAAGGATCGCGCCGAACGGACTGTCGGCGGTGGTGGTTTTGACCGTTTGCTTCACGCCATTGGCCCAGGTCAGGGTGGCTTCAAATTCGCTGGGCGTGGTATAACCGTTTAGCAGTGGCGGCGTGATGACGCGGGCCTCAATCTGCGTGGGGCCGTTCAAACCAATGCCCCAGCGCGCAATGTCGTTGTGATGCGCGCCCCAGTCCGTGACCGGTCCGCCGGCGTAAGTAAACCACCAGCGAAAGGTGCTGTGGCAGCGTTCGGTGAAGTATTCTTCCAACGGCGCCTGGCCGAGCCAGAAATCATAATTGAATCCATCCGGCACAACCGCGGGTTTGAATGGGCCGGCGCGCAATCCGGCGGGGACAAAGACGTTTACTTCCTTGAGCGTTCCGATGCGGCCGTTGCGAACCAGTTCACAGGCAAGGCGGAAACGTTTGCTGCTCCGCTGTTGGGTGCCCGTTTGAAAAACCACGTTGTGATCGCGAACGGCCTTGATGACATGGCGGCCTTCATCAATGGTCAAGGTTAATGGTTTTTCACCGTAGATGTCTTTCTTGGCCTTGGCGGCGGCGATGTTGACGAGCGTGTGCCAGTGGTCGGGCGTTCCCTGAACAACGACATGAATGTCGTCGCGCTCCAGTAATTTTCGAAAATCGCCGTATTTATCGGGCGTTTTGCCGTTCTTGGTAAACCGTTTGGCGGCGGCTTCGGCATGACTTTGATCCACGTCGCACACGGCAACAATGTCACCAAAACGGGTGGCATTCTCGGCATCGCCCTGGCCCATGCCGCCGCAGCCGATGAGCGCAACGCCCGGACGATCATTCGGACTGGTGACTGCCGGCGCGGTTTCAGCGGCGGACAATTCACGTTCGACAAACCAGAGTGGCAAGCCGGTGGCGGCGGCCGCCAAAGAGCAGCGCTGGAGAAATGACCGGCGGTTGATGTTAAAGGCGGGTTTCATAGTTTTGTCAGTCAATGGTGAATCTAGCGGGTCAGACCGTAGCCAAACGGGAACAAGGGTTTTTCAGAAGTGTCGCCGGAGCGCAGATGGGTGTTGCTGGCCGGCCAGACGCGCGGCAGTTTGCCGGTGAACGGGTAGTCGCCAAACAGCACGTCGGTCAGGCCCAAACCTTCCGTGCCGGGCAGCCACCCGGCCACGATCGCATCGCTGTCCGCCAGCGCCGAACGGAGAATCATCGGCCGACCGGACAATATAATGGTGATCACCGGAGCACCCGTGGCGTGGGCCTTGGCAATCAAATCCAGATCTTCGCCGGACAAATCCAAATCCTCGCGGTCGCCTTTCATTTCCGCGTAGGGCGCTTCGCTGACGACGACAATGACGGCGTCGGCCTTGGGCAAATCACTTCCGTCCGCGGAAAACGTAATTTTGGTTCCCGGCGAAACCGTCTGGCGGATGGCGGCCAGCAAGGTCGTGCCGCCATGCGTCACGTTGCCGTGCGCACCCTGCCAGTTAATCGTCCAGCCGCCGCATTGCGCGCCCAGATCATCCGCCGTGCCGACCACGGCGAGATGTTTGATGGTTTTGGCCAGCGGCAACGCGCGTTTTTTGTTTTGCAGCAACACCAGCGATTCCCGCACGCATTGACGCGCGATCGAGCGGTGCTCCGGCGCCCCGATGGCGGCGGTCAATGCCGGATCGGTGGCGGTGCTTTCAAAAAGCCCCATTTGAAATTTGATGCGGAGAATGCGGCGCACCGCGTCGTCGATGCGCGCCATGGGCACTTTGCCTTCGGCCACGAGTTTTTTCAATTGGGTGATGAAATCCACGTAGTTGTTGGGCTGGCCGGGACCGTTGGGGATCATGATCATGTCCAAGCCGGCGTTGATGGACTGTTCGATGTCGCGTTTGTAATCAGGCGAAAGCTGATCAATCGCGGCCCAGTCGGATACGAGGAATCCGCGAAAGCCGAGCTCGTTTTTCAGCACATCGGTCAGCAAAAATTTGTTCGCGTGCATTTTCACGCCGTTCCAACTGCTGTAGGAAACCATGATGGAGCCGACGCCGGCCCGGACGGCGGCCGCGTATGGCGGCAGATAAATCCGGCGCAAGGTGGCCTCGTCGCAAAGGGTGTTGCCCTGATCCACGCCGTTGGTGGTGCCGCCATCGCCGATGTAATGCTTGGCGCAGGCGAGCACGGAATCCGGCGCCGGCGAAAGCGTGTCGCCCTGCAAGCCTTTGACGGCGGCCACGCCAAGTTTGGTCACCAACGCCGTGTTGTCGCTGTAACCTTCGTAAGTGCGGCCCCAACGTTCGTCCTGCACGACGGCGACGCACGGAGCAAAGGCCCAGCGGATGCCCGTGCCGGCGACTTCCTGGGCCGTGACGTGTTCGGCCTGTTCCACGAGCCTGGCATCGTGCGTGGCGCCCAGCGCAATGTGATGCGGAAAGATGGTGGCGCCATCGATGTTGTTGTGCCCGTGAACGGCGTCGATGCCGTAGAGCAAGGGGATTTTGAGGCGTGTTTTCAACGCGTAACTTTGAAAGCTTGTGGAAAATTCCAGCCAGTCGCGGGCGGTATTGCCAGCGGCGGGATCAGAGTTGCCGCCGCTGAGGACCGAGCCGAGAAAGTATTTTTGCACATCGGCCTTGTCCTTGAGCGCGCCGGAATCGGCCTGGACCATCTGGCCGATTTTTTCATCCAGCGTCATCCGGCCCAGCAGCGCTTCGACCTGCTGCTCATGTTCGGAAAACAGCGGCGCGCCATAGCTCATGGCCAGGACCAGATGAAGCAGAATGCCGGTGGCAACCAATTTGGTGGAGGACGTTTTCATTCGGGAAAAGGTGGTGGTTAAAAGTGATTTACGGACTGTGGAGAAAATCCGGGGCCGACGCAAGCAACCAAGCTGGCGTGCGGATAAATTGTAACGTCGCCTGCGGGGCCGTGGCCCATACGGGGAATGGCCGGCGGGCAAAGTTGCGGCGCGAGGTTTCCATCGGGTTGGGTTTGATCGGCAAATAATGGAGGGAAATGTGCGCCGCCGCCTGTCGTCACTTTTGAGGACATTACAAAGGGAAATGATGATTTATGCTATTCGTAATAAACCCCAACTGTCTGAAACCACCCGTATGATCCCGCGCGCGCTCGCGAACCCGGCCAGCCAACCCGCTATGGTTTGCAATCGGGTCCGCCGTCGCAGGCCAGTGCTATTTGAGACCTCTGAAAAACTCGTGGCGGCGGCGCCTCGCCGCCGTAAGCATGGTTGCCTGCTCCATGTTTTCACCCGGTTGCCCAAGCGACGGGGCGTCGCTTCCACACTTTTTCAGAAGTCGCTATTTGGGTTGGGCATCATGCTGGCGGTGGCGCTTTGCGCGATTGGTTGTCGCAAGGCGAGTCCACCGCCGGCAAATGCCCCGCAGGTTCCGAGCAACACGGTGGCAACCGCAGATCAGCCGCCGCCGCCCGTATATCCCCAGCAGGCGGTGGCCACGCAACCGCTGGTGACGGCCACGGGCGAACCGGATTTGGGGGAATTAAACCGGTCCTTGCTGCGATGGGTGATGGGGCATCGACGCAAGCCGGCCAGTTTTGAGGAGTTTGCCGCTTCGGCCAACATCACGATTCCGCCGGCTCCGGCCGGCAAAAAATACGGGCTGGATAAAAGCACCATGCGCATCGTTTTGGTTCAACCATAGCCGCATTTTTCAAAGTTTTTCATGAATTTTGAGCGCAACTGTCAGATTCAGGACGGGGCAAAAACAGACGGGCCGCCCGATGGAATGCGGCGCGGGTTTACCTTGATCGAGCTGCTGGTGGTGATCGCCATCATTGCCATTCTGGCGGCGATGCTGCTGCCGGCGCTGGCCAGCGCCAAGGCGCGGGCGCAGCGCATCCAGTGCATGAACGGCATGCGGCAACTCGGGGTGGGCATGAATATTTTCACCACGGATAACAACGATTCGTATCCGCCCGCCGGCTGGGCCAACGGGACTTACCAGCTCGCGTGGGATTCGTGGATCAACAAATACATCGGCGGGCAGGCGGCACAGGCGGATTTGCAGGTGGGCGTGATGTTTGCCGATGCCGCCCCCAAGATCGAGCTTTGTCCGGCGGATCGCTTTCCGAAAGTGGACTGGATGGGCGGCACTTCGCCGTATCTGGCCATGCGTTCTTACGCGATGAACGCGGTGGGGCCAAACTGGCAAAGCGACTATCAAGTGCCGGACCAAAACCGGGCCTATCCATTGCCTGACCTGATGAAGAACAACCGGCACGGCGTGGGCATTTACTGGACCGACACCGGGAGCACGCCGGATTGGGACGCGCATGGCTATAAAACCTCCGTGGTGCGCGACAACGCGGGAACCCTTTTGCTGGTGGAAAACACGCACGGGCAACAGGCCGCCGGCAACATCTGGACCTGTGTTTGCCTCGGGCCGCAATACAACACCGGCCAGAACAATCTCTACCAGTTGAATCCCAATTCGATCATGCCGCAGAATCCCAACACGAGCACGGCGGTGAATCAGGGCGACCTGCTGTATCGCGCGCACAAGCACCGGTTCAACTACGTTTTCTGCGACGCGCACGTCGAATCGTTGAAAGTCGAGGACACGATCGGAACAGGAACGCTGACGGCGCCCAAAGGCATGTGGACGGTGCTGCCGGGAGACTGACGCTCATCACCTAATGAACTGGATTATGTCATCACTTTTGAGGACAGGCGCAAAGAATGGGGGGCTGCTAAGGTGGAGTTGTAATCCCCGCAGAGCATTTATGCATGACGATTTGATTTATCAAAACGGCGGCCACGTCAGCCCCATGGGTTTTTCCGTCCCGCGGCAAACAAAACCCCGATCAACCCCAACCAAAACGAGTCACGCAGTCATCAAACCCTTATGAAACAAAAATCACTACTCAAATATGCCAGCATTGGCCTGGCGGCGTTCGCGCTGGGAGGCGCGGGCACGGTTCTGGCGCAAACCGCCGACATGACGATCCAGACCTTTGACGCCGATCCGGGCGGCAACCTTGGTCACGAGTGGGGGCCGGGAACGCAGGCCTTTGATGCCGGCAACGGCAACCCGCCGGGGGCCGCGCTCGTCTCCGCCATTTTTAGCAACTCATCCGACACGCCCTGCACGACGTATATTTGCCTGAACGGAAATCCGTGGTATGTGGGCACCGCCATCAATTTTTCACAATACAAGGCCATCGAATTTGACCTCAAGTGGGATAACACCTCGGACATCACGCTGGATGAGTTCAATAATGTGGCGACCATTCCGCTCACGGCCACCAACAGCTACGGAGCCACCATTTTGAATCACGCTTTGGACGCCGGCGCCATCGGCGGGATTGAAATCGATCTCTGCGGCGGCCCGGGCGGCCAGATGGCGCCGTTCATCTGGAACACGAACATTCCGGCCGCCGCCGCCAATGGCTGGGTCCACATGGTCGTGCCGATCGATTCGACCACGGCGAATCTGGACGGATGCAGCGGGTTTGTCTTCCATAAATGGGTGAGCCAATACAGCGGGCAGATCGCCAATGATTTTCAAGGCCGGTTCTGGATTGATAACGTGACGCTGCAAGGCACCGCCGGTCCGCCGCCGCCGCCCACGGTCCATGTGCCCGCCAAAGCCACCAAGGGATTGAATGTCTTCACGAGCACGGCGGGCGTGTATGATCGCCAGTCGGCGGTGTTGCGTCAGAATTCAGGTTTATCCTGGGTCGGAGCCGCTACGCCGGCCAATCCGGTGACCTATTCTTTCACCATCGCCGGTTATCCGAACTCGGTGAATTGCGAAGCCTGGATGTTCCTGATTCCGAACCCGAACTACCTGGACGGCGCGCCCGACTGGAATGAAACCAATGCGGTGAAAATCCGCCTGCAGGGCAATCCGGGCAGCGCGACCATGCAATTCCAATACAAGGTCAACGAGCCTAACCAGCAGGCGATGTATGGCGGCGGAAACGACGGGGCCAAATACTACACCAACGCGCCGGGAAGCTGGGACGGCGTCTCGGCCAATTATCTGGAAAGTGGCTATCTCGGATCCGTAACCAACAATTCAATTTTGGGCAAATGGCAGATCAAGTTTACTTCGGACACCAACATCACTCTGATTGCGCCCAATGGCAACAGCACGAATTTGGTGATGCCACCCTATAATGCCGGGTATTTTGCCGAAACCGCCAGCCCCGGTTTCTACCTTTACCTGGGCATGCAGGCAAACAACGCCGATGCCTTGAATCAATCCGTGGTCTTCTCGGATTTCTCCGTGACGGGCACCACCGCTCCCTACAGTGAAAACTTCCTCGGCGAAGACGCCCTGGATACCACCAACATTTGGACAACCGCCGCTGCCACCGGTCCCAAAGGCGTGTTCATCGTCCCGGCGAGCGGTTCAAAATGGATCACCTGGACGCTGCCCGATACCGGCTTCAGCCTGCAAGCGGCAAAGACCTTGTCCGATCCGCTCGGCTGGTCTTCCCCCAGTCAGGGACCGATCGTGGGCATGAACGGAATTCGCGCCCAATTGCTGGCCACCAATGAAGTGCCTGCCGGTGACACGGCGTTCTTTGAACTCATCAAGCGGTCGGCGACCCAGTTGCAGGTGTTGCTGCCCGGCGAGACGAATGCGCCGAACACGGTGACCGGCAAGGTGGGCGTGCCCGCGCCCGTGGCCGCCTTTACGCCGGTGGTGGCCACCATTAACGCGGTGGATGCCACCTTCCATATTGTCAGCAGCACTGATGCCCTTAATGTGACCACCGGTGATCCCGGGGCCTACTTCACCACCCCGGCCACGCCCTCGCTGGTCAACGGCACCGCCACGGTCGAAATCTATTTCGGCACCCCGGGCAGTTGGACGGTCGGCGCCGCGGACACCACCAGCACCAACCTCACTTCCGGCACCAGTTCACCCATCACCATTCAGTGACGCGGCGGTGCCCGCGTGCGCTCTCACTGCGGGCGCCAGTCCCCCTCTGGCGCCCGCTTTTTAAAACCGTTCATCCTGCTTCACCCAATGAAAATCCCCTCACCCGATTCTCCGTTCAGGGGGCGCCGGTTCGCCACCGGGTTTACCTTGATTGAACTGCTGGTGGTCATCGCCATCATCGCCATTTTGGCGGCCATGCTGTTGCCCGCCCTGACCAAGGCCAAGCAACGCGCCCAAAGCATTGCCTGCATGAACGACACCAAGCAAATCATGATCGCTTGGAACCTGTATGCTTCCGACAACAACGACTTTCTGCCGCCCAACGATTATCCCTACCTGACCGCCTACTTTGGCGCCGGGGCCAATCAGGCCAAGATGAAGAACTGGGTGGTGGGCACCATGGCCCAGCCCGCCGATGCGGGTGACTTGGGCACCAAGACCGGCAAGGGCAGTGAATTGTTGGATCCCAATAGCCTGCTTTCCCCCTATCTGCGCAGCATCAAGGTTTACCATTGTCCGGCGGACAACTATGTGGACACTTACGCCGGGAACCAGGTGCATGTTCGGAGTTATTCGATGAACTCGGCAGTGGGAACGGTCTGGTCCACGTATTACTCCAGCGGTTCGCCGGCGATCGGATCGGCGGTGCAAGGCGGATGGCTGCCGGGCAGCAGTTACAATGGTGGTCAGACAGCGTGGATGACGTATGGAAAACAGGGATCGTTTACGCGCCCTGGCCCGGCCAACACGTGGGTGATCATGGACGAAAATCCGATTACGATCAACGACGGCTCGTTTGCGGTGTCCGCCATGGCGGATGCGGGCAAAACGTATTTAATCGATTATCCGACCGGAAACCATGGCGGAGCGGGGGCATTGTCGTTCGCGGATGGACACGCGATTGTGCATAAATGGCAGGACCCGCGCACCTACAACCCACCCGTCAGCCTCCACGGCAACGGCGGCAGCGGCAACACCCGTCAATCTCCGGACAATCAGGACTGCATGTTCCTCGCTCCGCTCACTTCCGCGCTGAGATGAGAAACAACTGGCTTTTGAATTGCTACTTTGAATGTTCAGTTCCTGTTGAGCTGGGTTGGAACTGAATGATGCACTTTTCAATTAGACAAATCACCCGGCCCCTGGGGCGACTGCTGCTGGGCGGTCTCATTTTTGGAACCATGCCCAAGGTGTGGGCACAGACCAATTTCTCGATTTATTCCGATCAGCTTGACAACGGCTTCCAGGATTGGAGCTGGGGCACACATAATTTTTCCAGCGCCGCGCCGGTGCACAGCGGCAACGCGGCCATCAGCTTCAACGGTTCCGCGTGGCAGGCCATCTCCATTTGGCACGCGGACCTGAATCCCGGTTCGTTTACCAATCTCAATTTCTGGATCAACGGCGGTTCCGCCGGCGGTCAAATCGTCCAAATCTATTTTGAATACGGCACAAATTCGACGCCGGCCTACCAGTTGCCGCCCTTGGCCGCCAACACCTGGCAACATTATTTCATACCTTTCGTTCAGCTTGGTTTGTCAGGAGTCACCAACTTGAATCGCCTGACGTTTCAACTCACTTCCGGCGGAGCCACGGGGCCGTTTTACTTGGATGACTTGAACTACACGGCCATCCCGCCGTCGCCGGTGCATTTGACGGTGGACGTCAATCAGCGATTGCGCCTGGCGGATGCCCGCTGGTTCGGGCTGAACACGGCGGTGTGGGACAGTTATTTTGATACGCCTGCCACCGCCACCGCCGTGGCGGAGCTCGGCACCCGCATTCTGCGCTTTCCCGGCGGATCGCTCTCGGATGAATATCATTGGGCGACGGGCAAAAGTTTGAACAATACCTGGGCGTGGGGCACGTCGTTTGCCAATTTCATTCACATTGCGACCAATGCCAGTTCCCAGGCGATCATCACGGTCAATTACGGGTCCGGTTCCGCGGCCGAAGCCGCCGCCTGGGTGCGTCACGCCAACCTGACCAACCACCTGGCCTTCAAATATTGGGAGGTGGGCAATGAAAATTATGGCACTTGGGAAACCGATACGAACGCGCTGGCGCATGATGCCTACACCTATGCCGTGCGGGCCGCGAATTACATCGCCCAAATGAAGGCGGCCGATGCCAGCATCAAGATTGGCGTGCCCGTGACGACCGGCGAAAATAGCTCGATCAATGGCTACACCAATCATCCCGCCTACAATGCCCGCACTGGCGAAACTAATTACGGCTGGACTCCCGTGCTGTTGACCACGCTGAAATCGCTGGGCGTGACTCCGGATTTTCTCGTCTATCATTTTTATCCCGAATATCAGTCGGATAACGATCAGAACTTGCTTCAGGCATCGGCCAATTGGGCCAATGACGCCGCCGATCTGCGCCAGCAAATTTCCGACTACCTTGGGAAGGCCGGCACCAACGTGGAATTGCTTTGCACTGAAAACAATGCCGATGCCGGCAGTCAGGGACGCCAATCCACCAGCTTGGTGAATGGCCTTTATCTCGCTGACAGCCTGGCGCAACTCATGAAAACGGAATTCAACAGTTTCATCTGGTGGGATCTGCGCAACGGCTCCGATACCGGCGGCGATTTCAACGCTGCACTCTATGGCTGGCGCACCAACGGCGATCTGGGAATCATCGGCGGCTCTAACACCTGTTACCCAACATTTTACACGTTCAAACTCATGCAATTTTTTGCGCAGCCCGGCGACACGATCCTGGCAGCCGGCAGCGATTATTCATTGCTATCCGCGTTTGCTTCGCGAAAAGCCGACGGTGCGCTGGCGGTGCTGGTGATCAACAAAGACAATGCCACGACGTTCACTGCGCAACTGAATCTGGGCAGCTTTCAGCCAGGCACCAATGCCCTGATGCGTTCGTTTGGCATCGCTCAGGATGAAGCCACCCGCACCCAGTCCGTTGTCGCCGGCGCGCAAGACCTTGCCACGAACAACGTGCTGATTGCAGGGAATGTTTTCAGCGCCGCCTTTCCACCTTATTCGGTGACGTTGTTGACCATTCCACCGGCGAGTCCGGCGCTTGAAGTGCAAATCCCCGTCTCGGGGAAATGCGTGTTGCAGGTGAGCGGACAGCCTGGCGCATCGTATGTGTTGCAGCGCTCAACCGATCTGCAAACGTGGAGTTCCATCGCCACCAACCAGTTCACCGGCAATACGTGGAATTTCACCAACGACCTCGCCGCGCCGCAAATTTTTTGGCGTGCCGCGTGGTTGCCTTGAGCCACGATTCTTCGTAAGGTTCTTGCCGCCACATTCTAATATGAAAATTCGTCACGCCCTCTTGTTACGGCTTGGAGCCGTTGTTTTCACCGCGTTTTTTGCGATTTCCCTCCTGGCGCAGGATTATGAAACCAAGCCGGCGGATCTCTATTTCGCGAAGTTTGATGCGCTCAAGGCCCCGGCGATCAGCGGCCTATATTTAAAGCCCGGCGACCGGCTGGCCATCATTGGCGATTCCATCACCGAGCAAAAAATGTATTCGCGCATCATCGAGACATATCTCACCGTCTGCGTGCCGCAATTGAAAATTACCGCCCGCCAGTTTGGCTGGAGCGGCGAGACGGCGGAAGGTTTCCTGCATCGCATGACCAATGACTGCCTGCGGTTTCAGCCGACGGTCGCCACGCTGTGTTACGGTATGAACGATTTTCGCTACCGTGGTTACACGGATGACATTGGCAACTGGTATAGCAACAACTACTCCGCCGTGGTGCTGTCTTTGAAAGATGCCGGCGCCCGGGTGGTGCTCGGCTGCGCCGGCGCGGTGGGCAAAGTCCCGCCGTGGGCTGCCAACAACCACGCAACCATGGACGACATGAATTTAAGCCTCTGCCATCTGCGCAACATTGACGTGGCCATGGCGCAGAAATATGACGTGCGGTTTGCGGATGTCTTCTGGCCGCTCCTCACGGAAGGGTTCGCCGCCAAGCAGGAATATGGCGAGAATTACATGCTGTCCGGTCCCGACGGCGTGCATCCGCATTGGGCCGGCCATCTGATCATGGCCTACGCGTTTTTGAAGTCGATGGGTTTGGACGGCGACATCGGCACGTTCACCGTGGACTTGGGCGCCAATCAGGCTTCTGTTTCCGAAGGTCACAAGCTTGACACCTTTGCCAATGGCACGTTGACCATTACGAGCAGCCGGTATCCCTTTTGTGCCACGGGCGAGGCCAACAGCGATAATTCCATCCGCTCCGGCATGGCGCTGGTGCCCTTCAATCAGGAATTAAACCGTCTGACGCTCATCGTGAAAAACGGCACTGCGGCACGTTACAAAGTGACCTGGGGCAAACAGGCCCGCAGTTATTCCGCCGCCGAGCTGGCGGCGGGCATCAACCTCGCGGCGGATTTTGCGGAAAATCCCTTTTCCGATGCG
The DNA here is from genome assembly GCA_021813325.1 of bacterium. Lineage (GTDB taxonomy): Bacteria > Verrucomicrobiota > Verrucomicrobiia > Limisphaerales > UBA11358 > UBA11358. The sequence goes on from JAKALA010000034.1 coordinate 39,351, forward strand.
TTTGGCAAAGTGGACGCCGCCGTGGCTGCCAAGCAAAATTACGAAACTCGCCAGATCAAGGATTTGTTCCATGGCCCGGAAGGCAAAACCGACATCAATGCCACCGTGCATTTGACCGAAGAAGTCCGCACGCCGCTGGCGGATGCCATTCCGGCGGCTTTTGTGCCGGTGACTCATACCATCAGCATTGTTCCGGAATGACCGCTTGAAAAGACTTGGGGGATTATTCCATCAAACCCGTTGAGAATTCTGACGGAATTCCACATTCAACCCAGGGGGGCGACAGGGTCGCTACCTTGGGTTTTTGTTTTAAAAAATTATCATTGCCGACTCATCGGGTTGAGGGTTTTGGGGAATAAAAAAGGTTGGCTTACCGATTTGAACCCTGCCACAAGGAAGGGGTGAAAAACAAATCTCAACGTAAGCCAACCGCCAGCAAGTTCTCTTTGTTGCGCCAAATTTGCAACTTCCGCCACATCTGGTGCCGCGTCTGGCCCGCGAAACTGGCGTGGATAAACAAGCCCGCAGCTTCAGTCCCTGGAGCCATGTCGTCAGCCTGCTCTACGCCCAAATCACCCACAGCCTCGGCCTCAACGACGGGTGTGACGCGCTGCGTCTTCACTCCGGCCCGCTGTCGGCGGTGCGGGGAGCCACGCCGCCGCCCAAAAACACGCTTTCCCATGCCAATCGCACCCGCGTCCGCAAATGGCCGTGCAACTCTTCTGTTCGGTGTTGGCACATCTGCAAACCTTGCAACCCGCCTTCGGCGGCAACCGACGTCCAAAGTTCGCCTTTCGTTTCAAGCGGCTCATTCAGGTCGTGGATTCGACCACCATTCCGTTGATGGCTCGTTCCCTGAACTGGGCCAAACATCGCCGCCGCAAGGCCGCCGTCCAATGCCATGTCCGGCTCAATCTCCAGTCCTTCCTGCCCCGCTGCGCCATCGTGGACACCGCCGCCGAGCATGACTCGACCCGGGCCAGAGAGCTTGTTCAAGCGGGTAAATCGTCATCTTCGCCAAGGCCTATGCGGACTTCGCCCATCTGGCCGACCTGGCGATGCGCGGCGTCTTCTGGGGCGCCCGTGCCAAGGATAACTTGCAATGCCGGGTCGTTCGCAAATTTCAGGACGGAGTCGACGGAAACATTCTCCGCGACGACCTCATCGCCCTAACCGGTCCGGCGGCTGAACATTATCCCGGCGAACTGCGCCGCGTCACCGTGCTTGTCGAGGTGGATGACGAACTCCGCGAAATGGTTTTCCTGACCAACCACCTCGAATGGAGCGCCCAGACCATCGCCGACTTGTATCGCTGCCGCTGGAGCATAGAAACCTTCTTCAAGGAACTCAAACAAACCCTCCAACTGGCCGACTTCCTGGGCCACAGTGAACGGGCCGTCAAATGGCAGGTCTGGACGGCGCTGCCGGCCTATGTCCTCCTGCGCTTCTGCGCTCACCTGGGTCAGTTGGGGACCCAGCTCTTTGCGTTGATCCGCTCGGCCCTCTGGCAACACTGGGAACTCCGCAGTCTGCTCGAAGTCTATGGGACAGCCGGCGGTGGTGGCCGCTTTCTCGGCACGCCACAACAAGCCTATCTGACCGGCTTCGGCTGACCCTCCGGAGGGTGTTACGAAATGGTGGGGAGGTATCGTGGCTGGAGCGGGTAGCGTTTGTAGAATGTAGTTTTGGGGATTGGAGGCGACCGGTAGCGTCCGAAGGGGTGCTTCTTTGGTCATGCGCAAAGAGCTGCCTGCGGTTGGAACAGCGGAGTTGTTGGAACGCCTCTCGGCGCCCGCGCCCGCTGTTTTCATCAATCAGTTGCGGCCTCGGCGCAGGGGTGTGGGACGCCGGGGTTGTTTCAGAGCGGGCGCAGTCAGAACATAGGTAACACATGTGGTTCAATACATGGGTAACGCAATGATGGTTTCATCTTACCGGTTGGCTTTGGGGTTGACCAGCTTCCAAGGGGCGGCCAGCCGCCCCTGGGCGCATCTTGACACTGCCCCCGGGATTTGAGAAAGGGAGTGGCATTGGTTCCTCATCCGAGAACGACAGCAACCCTCAACGAAAGGAACTGGATGAAACAGGAACAAGCCGACGTGCCGTCCT
>JAKALA010000035.1 GCA_021813325.1 bacterium
AGTAATTCATCATATCGGTTTCACGATGGGTTGATGCCGACAGGCGCGGCTCCGGCGTCCGGTTTGCCACCAACACAGCCGCTGAAATTCATTTCCGGTTTGGGGCGCTCTCTTACGGTTAGCGACGTCAGCGCAACTCCGGAACCTCTGGTGGCTTCGTCATTTTTTATGTTTGCGTTCAAATAGACCCAGGCATGGTCAAACATTACTGGCATTGGCGATGGTGGAATTTGGGCGTGTTGTATCAAATGCGTTTTGCCCTGTATATCGTCCAAACCGATGAAGCGCTTCCAAGCTCTTTGTTCGAAACCGAAATTAGTAAAAAAGCCTTGCTGAATTTAGTTCAGCAAAGCTTAAAATCGAACCTAAAATTTAAATGCCGAACTTCCTGCGCAACATTTCAATGCTTTGGGCGACCGCTTTATCGGCATCCTCTTTGCCTTCCATTTCCAGGGAAATCCAGCCGGTATAATTGGCGTCGGCTAGAATCCGGGCGATGCGGTCGTAATCGAGGTCGAGGGTATACCAGACACCGCCGCCGGGATAGGTCTTGGCCTGCACGTAAACGGTCTTCGGCGCGATGAGTTTGAGCTGGTCATACGGATTTTCCAGGAAATTGCCGGTGTCCATCAAGGCTCCGAGCCACGGCGACGGAATGCTGTTGAGGATTCGTAATTGTCCTTCTGGTGTGCGCGCCAAGCCCCAGTGATTTTCCAGCGCCAGGACCACACCACATTGTTCCGCCTTGGCCAGACAACGCGAAATGCCGTCGATCACCCACTTGAATCCCTCCTCCTCGGTGTGCCCGGGAAGAATCGGCTCGATGCCGCGATCTTTCATGAGCTGGTCAAAATCCTCCGTGGTGCCCCAGCGACCGGTGTTGATGCGCATGGATGGAATGCCCATTTCGTAGCAGATTTCGATGCATTTCTCGGTGTGCTCCACATTCGCGGTCACCACTGCCGGGTCTGGATTCAAAAACGTCTGGTGCGTGGAAAGACAAACCGGCGCCACGCCGCAATGAAAACCGTGCCGCTTGAGCTGGCGCAAATAAACCCGATGCTCCGCCGTGAGCGGTTCCCGCTCGGGCAATTCCATTTGCCGGTGCAAAATGTCCACGCCCGCCACGCCCAGCGCCGCCGCCTTGTCCATGACCGTGGCGATGGGAACTTTCGGTCCTTCCAAATGCCAATAGGAATAGGTGCAGACACCCAACTGAATGCGCGGGGCCGGCTTCTTGGGCGCCTCCGCTAGGACCGACGTGGAAACGCCGCCGGTCGCAAGCGCCGTGGCGCCCAGAATTCCGGTGGTGTTGAGAAAATCGCGACGCGATAATTTCATGCTGTTTGGGGGTTAAGGATTTGCTTTTACTGATGCCAGCTTCGGCGGATGGAAGAATAATGCCAGCACCACCGCGGACGCCAGCGCGGAGAACATCGGCACCAGGAAGAGTCCGTGGAAATCGGTGTGACCATCGTGGGTGAACACTTTTTGCAGCAGCCAGGGACAGCTGGAATTGGCCAGCATGGTGCCCACGCCCAGGATCATCACGTTGAACAAGCCCTGCGCGCTGGCTCGCACATCCTTCGGGAAATATTCATCCGCAAAAATATAAACGGTGGCAAAGAAGAACGCGTAGCACATGCCGTGCAGCGCCTGCACGATGATGATCAGCCACTGATGCTGCGGCAGAAATGCCCACACCGCAAAGCGGACGGGATATGCCAGAATGCCGATGATCATGGTTGCCCGCCAGCCCAGGCGTTTCAGCGTCAGGCCCAGAATCAGCATCGTCAGGATTTCCGCGATCTGGCCCACGCTCATCACCGGCATGATCCAGTTGCCGGGAATGCCCACGCCGCCATCGGCGGTGGCCGTTCCCAGGAATGTGCCGGCCCAGTTGAAATAGGCGTTGTGCACGGTGGCATCGACGCACGTCACCAGCCAGAGCACCAAAACGAAGGGCAACTTGAGCAGCTTGACAGCTTCCAACCAGGCGAAACGGTCTTCACCGGCGACCACTTTCTTGGGCGGTGTATGCGGCAAAAACAAGCTGAACAACGCCAAGGCCAGGGCGGCCACTCCCGCCACGACATACGTCCAGCGCGTGCCCTGTTGCAGCGCGGCGCCGGTGAGGCCGGAACTCAAAACGGTTTCGAGCCATTGGATCAAGCCTTGCGGATTAGCCGCGTGAACCTTGTCCCAATCCACCAAAATGAATGTGAACGGCCACGCCGCCAGAATCCAGCCGAGCGTGCCACCCATGCGCACCAGGCCAAATTCCTTTTGCGGATCCTTCATGTTCGCAAACGCCACGGAATTGGTGATGGAAAGCGTGGGCACATAAAGCAGGCAATGCACCAGCATCAACCCAAAAAACGGCCAGAAACTTTTGGTGAACGCGAGGCCGATCATGGCCAGTCCGCCGATGAGATGGCTGAAAGCCAGAAATTTTTCCGCGGCGAAATGGCGGTCCGCGTATTGATTGCTGAAAAACATGCCGACGATGGCGGCGATGGGAAAGGCGTTTAAAATCCAGGACTGTTCGGCCGGCGAGAAGCCCAGGCTTGGCAGATAGCCAAAGATGAGCGGGAGCCAGGCTCCCCAGATGAAAAATTCCAGCACCATCATGACGAACAGTTTGAAGCGATGTGATTGACTCATTGAAGTTATGGGAGTTTTGGGGGATTGAGGTTTGGGGGAAAAGTTTAGAGTTGAATCGGCGTTCGGTTGCGGATGGATCTTTCTTCCGCCTCGCAAATCTCCAAGGCGGTCATGCCATCGCGTGCGGTGACGGTGGTTGGCGGCGTTTGCCCGGCGATACATTGGAGCAGATAGTTGATTTCTCCGGCGTAACCGTCGGTGCCGTCGCATTTGATCACTTGGGGAGGCTGGCCCGACTGGCTGACCACCAACGCATCGGCCCCGCGCGCCAAATCAAAATCCACAGTGGCGCGTTCGCAGTGCAGTGTGTAGGACATGTTGAAACCGCGAGCCTGCAACCAACTGCCTTCGGCGTGGACCACTAGCCCGGCGCCGTAATCGTATTGCGTCACCACATGATCAATGCTGTCAGCCGACCCAACAACTCCAGCGGAAGACACCCCCGCAGGCCGGCCGAAAAGGTAGTTCACGAAATCAACGTCGTGGATGTGGAGATCAAACAACGCCCCGCCCATCTCGCTGCCGGCATAAGTGCCTTGCCGGCTCCACGCCGGCATCTCGGAAACGCGCCGAAAGCGCGCCGCCTGCACTTTGCCGTAAGTTTGCCCGGTGACAACCTGTTTGAGCCAGGCCCAGCCGGGCCAGAACCGCATACACATGGCCGGCATCAGAAAACCGGGGGAATTTTCCGCCAACGCCACCACTTCGCGGGCGGCGGACGATGTGCGGGCCAATGGCTTTTCGCAAAGCACGTGTTTGCCCGCCCGCAGCGCCGCCATGACTTGGGCCGGATGCAGTGCCGTGGGCGTGCAAATGTCCACGAGGTCCACCGAGGCATCCGCCAGCACTTCCGCGATGGCACGATAGACTTTTACGTCCGGCCCCAGATCGATGTCGTCGGTTTTTTGGATGTTGCCGGCCACGCCGGATAAAACCCCATTGACCGGCAGACGGCTGGCATCGCACACGGCGGCGACCCGGGCCAGGGGATTTTTCAAATAGGCACGCAAATGTGTCACGCCCATGAAACCCAAGCCCACCACCGCCACATTGACCGGCCGGACCGTGAGTGTATTTGATGAATGGGCCATGCGTGTTAAATCAAGTTCAGCACGATCTCACGCGCCCGGCAAATATCGGCGATGCGTTGAGCGCCGGCTTCACGTTCGATCACGAAATGGCCGGTGTAACCCAGTTGCTTCAGGGTGGCAAAAAAGGCGTTCCAATTGACCTGGCCATCGCCCACCGCAACCTCCTCGCCCCAGGTTCCCGGCTGCAACGTGCGCTTGGCATCTTTGAGGTGAACCTGGCGAATCCATGGTCCCAAGATCCGCAGGGCTTCAACGGGATCGCCCTTGTCATACAAAATCATGTTGGCCGGATCAAAATTCACGCCGAGGTTGGGCAAGCGGAGTTGTTGCAGGAGATCCGCCAGCACCGGCGCGGATTCCTGACCGGTTTCCAAAGCCAGATTAATGTTTTTTTCGGCGAACAATTCCGCCACCTGCGTGAGCCGATCCAACATTTTCCGATGGTTGGGATCGGCTGGATCTTCCGGCAAAAAGCCCGCGTGAAACGTGACCAATTTTAATCCGAAATCGGCGGCGAGTTGGGCGTTCAATCGGATGTTTTGCAGATTCCGGCCCCAAGTGGAATCGGGTGCCACACCGCCGGTGAGGCGGATGGATTCCAGGGTCGAATAATCTTCGCCGATGCAGCCAAACATTCCGGATACCAGCGTAAGCTCACTGGCATTCAAAGCATGGGAAACCTGGTGCCAGGCTTCGGGAGCTTCGCGCAAGGGATCAAGCGCCAGTTGAACATGATTCAGCCCGGTGGGTTTCAGTTTGGCGAGCAGATCCGTGAGATTGTCCGGTTGCAGCGACCAACTGCAAACTGCCAGCCGGCGGCCGCGCATTGCACTTGGGGCGTCTGGCTCGCCCGCTGGCGATTGGGCGGACACAGATGAATTGATTGTGGGGGCACGCATTCCGATCGGCGGCTGAAATAAAGTTTAAACGGTTTTCGTGATCAGAGTCAGCGGTAAACTATTGATAACCACTGGCAAATTACAATCACAATTCATCAAGGTGCGCGCATTTCACCTAATCGGTGAACCTGGTTGAGCCGGGTGAACCGTGTGAAAACTTTTTCAGTTTGCAAATTTCGTGTGGTTCGCGGTTCATCTCAACTGCGGAGTTTAGGATTAATTTTCCAAGCCACTTATTCTACGGGCGCAGTTTCCACCTTCTCGCCGGCTTTGGCTCTTTTTACAAAATCCCGCAAGGTGGCAATCTGGCTTTCAAATTGGGGATCTTTCTGGCGCTCCGGTTGATACCGGTCCACTTCCTTCAATACCTGCTCGGCCTGGGCAGTGATGTCTGCCAGGGAAAGTTTTCCGTTTTTATAATCAGCCATCATCGATTGGTAGCGGGCCGTGGCCTTGCCATAGCCTGGATCGCTCGAATATTTCCCCAGGACCAGTTGCTGGACCTCCGCCTGCAGGTTATCGAGATCAGACCCGGCAGCCGGTTTTATTTCCGGCTGGGACGGCGGGCCCACCGCGCGTTGGGCGGAAACTTCCAGCGCAGTGGGAGCAACTGCGGTAAGTTCGGCCCCGGCTTTGTTGATCACCAAGCGTTCGCCTTTGGATTCCACGACGAGGTTGCTGACATTGATTTCGCGCAAAATGGCGCGGTTGAGGAGAATCAATGGGCGATCCACATGCACCTGCACGACCGCCCCAACCGGAAAACCTTGAAAGGTTGGAGGCTGATTGGTCTGAGCTTGCACGGTGAGTGCCCAGGCAAAAACCAGGCCCATAGTGATCAGGAATTTCGAGTGAAGTTTCATGAGATTTTCGCGCATAAAATTTGGGGGATTGCCGCCAGATTCGCCGCCCGGTTTCCCGCAACACCCGGAGGTTAAGAAGCAATCATCAGACCATTATGCAGACTCGGATCTGACTTCGTAAAACTGGCAGTTTTCGCCCAATGTCAGTTAAAGCTGTCCCATGGCTGGATTTTTCCCGTCTCAAAAGGCGACGCGGCTTCAACCCTTGATGCTTCCTGGGGGGGGATTTTGAACCCGCAATATCATCCCGGATCGCCAACCCTGCCCAGGCGTGCCCGCCATGTCACCAGCGGGATTGCGGAGGGGAATGGCGGTTCCGCCAAGCAGCCAGCCGGGCTTTGGCTTCCTGCAGTTGCTCCGGTTGAAAGAAACCGGAATGCTCCATGCGATCAATGATCTTCTCAGCCTTGGAAAGATTGCCAACATGCAGGCCATGGACCTCCGCGTAACGCAGCCAAAGCTCAAAATTCCGCGGCTGGGCCTCTGCCAGTTGCTGCAAACGCTCCACCGCCGTGCCCAATCGGCGCGCCAACAACAACCGCTCCACCGGATCTTGCACTGTGGAAAGATCCGGCTCCTTGGGTTTGGCTTCACGAACGAGCTGCAAATATTCATCCAGCGGATCCACAGCCTCCTTGGCCGGCTCGGGTGCTTTGCCAAAGGTGATGACCAGCTTCTGAGGTGAATCGGGCACGGCGGGCTTTCTCCGCATCCGATCCAGCCAGCCGCCCGTTTGCCCATGACTTCGCAGCGGCAACCGCATCCATTCATCCAGCGACTGGCTAAGAAAATTCAACAAATTTGAACTGAACGTGTCCTGGGCCTTGGCGATCAAGCTGACCGCCAGGTCCCTTTTTTTCATGTCCTGGCAATACAAGCGCACGAGCTGGGTGAAGGCTTGCTCATTGAGCGAATCTTCCGCCAGCACGCCGCGCAAAATCTCTTCGGCCTGGCTGAACCGTCCTTCGCGGCACTTTTGTTCCACCGCCACACTCCAGCCGGCGGGCACAAACTCCGGTCGCTTGACGGTGAAGGTGGCGGGATCGAAAGCGAAGCCCGCCGCTTCCATCCACCCATGCGTCCGGTTGACTAGCGTCAGGCGATGATCATAGGAAAATGCCTGGTTATGGCAGAGCCGCTTCAGGAGTTTTAGTCCCACGGAAGGCTTGCGCAAATAAAGCACCGCCGTCTCGATGGCGAAACTCCAGACCGGCAACGCGCGCGGCTCATTAAACAGGTGGCTTTTGGCGGTGCGCCAAGCCTTGCGCACCCGCCCCGTATCCCGCCAGTGCTGCAGCAGGGAGATTTCCGGCAGATGCCGTCGCCGTCCCGGCGTCATGGCAAAGTGACCTTCAAAAAAAATAAAATCAAAGATCAAGCTCCCGAAATATTGACCGGAAACCCGCTTGTTCCACCGGTAAAAATAATAAAACAGCGGCACATTCAACGCCGTTGCGCAAGTGATCATGGGATGCCAAGGACTGCCCTTCCCGTTGTAATGCGACCAGAACAGGTAACCGACAACCGCGCCAAGCGCGCCACAGGCTCCAAAGCCCCAGACAAAAAATACAATTCCTTGCGATGTTGGGCCAGTTCCTCGCTGTTGTAAAATTGACTGAAGATGATCGCTGTCAGCGCCAGGCCCACCCAGCCTGCCACCTGCGGACGAGCCCAAACGTGGGGATTAGCCAGATAGCTGCCCGGACCCAGCACCCATCCCCAACCGATCAACAGACATCGCAACAGCCAATGCACCTTTTTGGCCTTGGGATGGCTCGCAAAATCTCCTTCGCAAAAGTAGCGGCGCAGGGAAAGCGCCAAGGCCAAGAGTCCCAGCATATTGCCGATTTGCAGCAACTCGCAGGTCACCGTGGCCAGCAGCAGCCCAAGATATGCCGCAAAAGCCCAGTGATGACGGGGCGCCAGGGTGACCAGGCGATTGGCAAAATCATCATCGTCGGCGACTTCATGGAAATAACGCCAGACCGCTCTGCCGAGTATCAATCCCGCAATCGCAACCAGAAACCAACGTTGAAAAAAATCCGGCTGCGAAGCCACGGACGCGGCGGACGGAGTGGAAATCCTCACCGGCAGGTTGCTTTGGGCCTGCAATTCCACCGCCAACAAGGTGAAGCCCGCAAACCAAAGACAGGTTTGCCCACGGCGGATTAACCCGATAATCCCATTGTGTTCCTGGAACATAAAACGCATTGATCAACAGGCCAGCCTATGAATCGCCCGTCGCTGCTGAGTGCCGGATTTTGGCTGCGCGCCAAGGCGCGAGTCAAAAGGAAAACAAGGAATACCAAATAACTTTTAACCTTTGGCAAAAAATGTCAGCCCCGCGTTCCGCAACGTCAGCGGCGGCCCGGCGGGCATCACCTAGCCACATCGTCCACCCCGGCGGGCAGCCAGTTATGGCCGCCGCTGATAAAGGCCGCCGCGCGGTCATCGGAGACCACCATCCGGCTCACGCCGCCAATGAGGTTGCCGGAAATTTCCGCGCGCATGCGGGAACCGTCGCGATTGACCAGATGCAGCAAGCTCGAATGAACATTGGCGCCGATGAAGAGGTTGTGCCTGATGCGCACCGTGAAGGTCAGGTGGCTTCGTCCGCTGTCATTGGCCACCGCGCAGAGTTGCGCATGGTTGACGGGCGCCGGATTTTGCACAAAGACGTTGCCCCGTAGCGTCAGGCTCTGCGTGAACGGTCCGGCGCCGGTAAAATCAATGTCCGTCATCAAATCGCCCTCGTAATTGCGCGCCCGGGCGAAGCAGTTGTATTCCAGCACCGCCCGGCGGCAACGCAGATGGAAGTTTTCCCCCTGCACGCTGTCATGGACATAACAGGAACGCAGGGTCAATTCGCCGCCATAAATGTAAAGATTGTGCGTCGGCGCGACGGCATGGGGGTTGCCGTTGGCATTAAACTCGCAAGCTGCCACCACCGCTTCGCTATCCTCCGAGCCGCCGGTCAAACCGTTGTCGTTCTCCTCAAACCGGCAATGCGCGAGGTAAAGATTTTTCGTGCCGTTATAATACCGGACGCCGCCGGCATTGCCCTCGGCATTGTGGCAGTGGCGAAAAACGATGCCGCTGACGCGATAATGTTGCGCGCCGCTGAACTGCCAGCCTCCCCGCCCGCGATCGCCCGCCGTGTGGCTGCCGGGCGCGTCCTCCACCAGGCCATCCCCAAAATCCCAAACCGGGCGATGGACCAGATCGAGGGCACGAATGGTGATCGGAGCGGCAGCCGTCCCGGGTTGGGTGAGAAAAACGCGATACGAATAATTGCCGGGCGCGATGAGCACCGTATCCCCGGCCCGCGCCATTTCAATTTTCGCGAAGGTGTCGTTGGTGGTGACCAAAATCGTGGCGGCTGACGCCCGCAGCCACAGCCCGGGCAACGAGCACCACAGGCCAAATGCGAGCAGGCGACAAAAGCTCATACGCAGGGTGGTTGATCAATGACTTGGAAGTTTCCCACCGGCCGGGTGCGTGTAAAGCTTTTCCCCTGGCGCCGGATTTTCCGAACCGCCCAAGCCGGTGGAAAAGACCGGGAAGTTGATTTAGGTCAAATCCTTTCCACCCGGATGCGGATAAAGTCGGCGGGTATGGAAAGCATCGTTCAAAACACTCAAGCCGTGAAAAAAACAGTCGTTTACGCCTGCTCCGGCTGCTCGGATGCCGGCGAGTTGAGCGACCGCATCGCCCGGGGACTGGCCCGCGCAGGGGTGGCCGAAATGTCTTGCCTGGCCGGCATCGGGGGACGCGTCAAACCCCTGATGAACCAGGCGGCGGGCGCGGAACGCATCCTTGCCATTGACGGTTGCCCGCTCAACTGCGCGCGCCACACGCTGGAACTCGCGGGGTTCCAGAATTTCAAGCATCTCGAACTGCACCAGCTGGGCTGGCGCAAACATGCGTGCCCGGTGACGGCGGAAAACATCGAAGCCGGCGTGCAGGCCGCGAAGGAAATCCTGTCAGCGGGAACGACGGTGAAAAGCCCGAGGGAGTTTGCGGATCAACCATCTTGAATCGGAAGCCACTCTTCATAAGCAGGAACTTGTTACATGCCACAGTGCCGTCGTAAAACATTCTGTAAATGCGCTGCATGGAGCCTGAGTGAATAAAACGGACAGGCGAGGCACCAAATCTCAGGCACCCCGATGCGACCAACGCCTGATGGCAAGGGCGATCTCATTTCGACGTGGTTTGCACGGTCACATGATCGAACACGCTGGTGTTGAGAATCCTGGTTCTCCCTGCCGTGAGGGCGAAGCCGACCAGGCAAGGGTTCTTCAAGGACACTAGACTGGAACCGGCCAGAAACCAATGGGTGCCGTCCACGGATTGATACCCGGCCACCCGGTTGGCGTTCCGCTCCAGCTTAAACCACACCGGCGCCAGCGTGTAATCATTGCCGGCCTGCCACGTCATCGGCGCCGAACTTTCCGGGCGGGTTCCGAAACGGCACTGGCGATTCCCGAGTTCCCCCAAAGTCAAGGCCACCGTCTTGGCGCCCGGATCAAGCGACTCGCGAATCATGATTCCAATCTTATCGCGACCGCTCCAATGCGCATCCAGCAATCGTGCGGTAAAAATAAAATCGCCCGCCACACCACAGTGGATGAAACTCAGCGCATCCGTTTTGGCTCCAATGTTGCCGCCGCCGGCTTGGGCGATAAACGTATTTTCTCCAACGCGGGCAAATGTCGCACCGCCCGTTACCCCCGCGCCGCCAATTTCAGCGTTCGCCCAACCGGCAGGCAACGGCCCCGCGGCGACCGGTTGCGCGTGAGCTTCCGGGGAATCCGCACTGGTCCCGGCTTGGTTGGTCGCCGCGATGACGTAATAATAAGTCACGCCATTGGCGACGGAATGATCGATGAACTCCGTCGCGGTGCGGTTGTTCCATGCGGCCACCGGCGCGAACGGACCGCCGATGTCGGTGGCACGGCGCACAATATAACCTTGGGCATAATCATTCGCGGCTTTTTCCCAGTGCAATAAAACCTGCCCCACGCCCGCTTCGGCCGTCAATCCCGTCGGCACCGAGGGAATGGGATTGGGCGGAAACGGCGACGTTTTCGCAGCCAGCGTAAAAGCCAGCGTGCCATAACCAAAGTGATCGGCACTGCCGCCCTCGGGACGAATGAGCTGGGCCATCGCCTGGGAATACGGAGCCGGCAGGCCGCGCAAAACCGCATAGTGATTGTAAATCAACTCCCAGACCGGGCGATCGTCCGTCCGGCCAATTTGATTCAAGGACAGGTAACATTGGCGGGCGTTGGCACAATTGTCGTAAAACGTGTAGGGAATGGTGGCTGGCGGATACGACAAGTTGCATTTGGCAACGTATTCCGCGCCGGCCAGCAAACGATTGTCAGCGTAGCCAAACAAATCGACGCCCTGGTTCCACGCCACCTGACAGGCACTCCCCAGCAACCCGATGCCGAGCTGCGCGTGCTCCTGATCACGCCCGCTCTCCTGCCACTGGCCGAGGCCCCCCGAATACAAGAACGGAACCGCGTTGGAAATGCTGCCCATCCCCGCGCCGTGTTCGAAATATTCCACGCCTTCGTTGAAAATGTTCGTGTGGTCGCACAACACGCCCATGGCGATCAAGGCTCCGATGTTGCCGGCATCCCAATTGGCCCAATAGGCGCTGATGCACGCGCCATTATGATGCGCCAGAAAGCGGTGGCACACGGGATAGCAATAGCGCACCAGCATGTTGGTGTAGCGATCAAAACCACCGGTCTTCCATCCCGGATACAAACGCAGCAACTCACCGGCCAGGGCGAAATCAAAAATGGGAATACCGCTCAAACCGGGCGTGTCATTCCATGTCGGCGGACCTTGCATGTCGGCGGACCACGCGTTGCAGATCCGCGCGGCGCACTCCGCATGATTTGTGTCGCCCGAAATATACCAGCGCAAGGCGTTCAAATAAGCCGCATGCGCATCCAAGTCGGCACGTTGCCGGCTGCCCGTCCGGGGATCGGGCCGCCAGTTCGCCTGCGCCTGGGGATTTTTCAGTAATTTTTGCCAGTCATCAATCCACGGATGGTTTCCGGCCAGCACGTTGGTGCGCATCCGCTCCAAATCAGCGAGGGTGTGCAGGCCGCCGGGATGCTCAAACGCACGGGCGGACGGGACGGACAAAATCAACCACAGCGCCAGCGCGTTCAGCCAAATCAGGGTTGCAGGTTGGCGATGCATCATTTTAGGAAACAGGGCAGGGCAATTTTCATTGGTTGTCAATGCCGGTTTGCGTTTGCCGCCTCATTAAGTTCGGTTTAACGATGTCGGCGGCCGGTTGGGACCATCGCATTGCGGCTTGCTGGCGACAGTCCAGAATCCCACATCAAAACACCTTCTGCGATTGAAAAGTCCCCAAGCGTATCACCGCTATCGTTGACGACTCAAGTGTCCGAATCACCGGCGCGTCCGCATCCGACGCCAGGGCGGAGCGATGCCTGGGATTTATGTTGCATTCACTTTAAAAATAACGACTTAAACTACTCCGCTTAACCCAGAAAACTTGACTGTGCCATCAACGTTTTTTGCGGCTCCTCAACCGGCCTTCACTGAAACTGATAAAAGCAGTTTGACTTGCGCCAAAGCCGTGTCATCTTTTTAGGCATGCAAAGGGAACTAGATCATGGGAACGCATCCGTTGCGACCGATCCAATGTTAACGCTGCAACGCAAACTTAAAGTGTTCATCGTGGAAGATGAACTGCTGAACATTGAACTTTATCATTCGTTGCTCGCCACCTTGTCGGATCGTTTTCAAATTTGCGCGTTTCGCGACGGCGATTCGGCGTGGGAAGAATTGTCAAAGGCGGATCCTGACATTCTGATCACAGATATGTTGCATCCGGGCCTGGACGGGTGGGAGTTGTTGGAATTGCTGGCCGCTGAAAAGGTTAGCTACCCCATTCTGGTCATCAGCGGCGACCATCAAGGCGTGGATTTTTTAAAAAGCTGTCATCCCAATCTGAGTTTGCATTTTCTCGGCAAACCGTTTCAGTTGTCCGCGCTCCACCGGCACTTGGTCTCCCTGCTGGAACGGGGCGATGCCACCATGGTTCCGCCCATGAATCGCCAGGAATTCAGTCCCGCCGCCGCCCACCAATTGACCTGAACCCCGCATCGCCCGGTCAGGAAAACGCTAAGGCTCGCGGGACAAGGCGTCTGTTAAATCAAAGTCGTCCAAATAGAACACGGTCTTGGCGTTGGCGTCGCTCGTAAAGCCAATCCAAGTGAGCAGTTGGAATTTCGAGTTCGCAAACGGGAGGTCCGAAAACTCTTTCGCCGGCTGCCCAGGCAAAAACACCTTCAGCGTCCATTTGCCCGTGTTGGCAGAACCAATCCCTGCCGCGACCTCAAAGCGAATCCACTGGTCCAGTGGCACCTCCATTAAACTCTTGCCGTTCACCCACAATTTGCCCGCATTGAGCCGGAATTGCGGGCCAGTGCGATATTCGGATTGGCTCCAATCACGCCATTCAAAGTTCACATTAGCGCCCGGCCCCAAACGCAGCGCGAAAGAATTATGCACCAACCCTTCCCGGCAATCGGTGCGCGCACACAGGTGCGGCAGCCAAACCTCCCGAAGTCCCGGCGCATCCGTAAATTTGACGCTGTGGCGGCCGGTCGCCGCCGTTTCATCCGTGACCGCCAGCGAATCGCCGTGCCCGTCCACATACACTTCAAAATCCTTTGGCGCCTTGCCCACGGCCTCGTGTTCGAAGCCGGCATGAATCGGCGCAAACGGAGCCGGCGGGCTAACTTCCAGTGGCGGATACGTGACACGGCGGGCCAGCGCCCGCCACGCCGCATCGCCATACACACCCGCCTGGGAATAATCAAACGGCTTAAAACCCAGCGCCAGGGCGGGCGAACCAGGTTTTAATTGAAAATTATTTTGGGCGGGATTCACGAACTGCGGATCGGCGATGATACTGCCCAGTTCGCGGCCCGACCCCGCCCACGCCGGCTTTGCCACCGCTGAATTCGTCGGCGGTTTTACGGCGGTGCGCTGCCATTCCGCCAGCGATTTGCCCAGAAACGTGATGGGAAATCCGCCGGCATTCCAATAGCAATTACTCCGCGTCAATTGCCGTCCGTCGAGCCAGGCGCCCGCCAAAGTCGGACTATTGTTCGTCCAATAGATAATGTTGCGTTCGAAGGTAAATGAAAGGTGATCTTCCGCGCGCGTCGCTTGCAGTTGTTGCTCCAAGCTGTCGGCCAAAATATTGTTTCGCAAAATATTTCCCTCGCCGTAGTGCTGATGGAAACTGCCGGTCTTGGTGTGGTAAACCAAATTGTCCTCAAACAAAATGCCACTGCTCCCCTCGTCGGTGTAAAGCCCCCAGCCGCCATAAGAATGGGAGTAAATGTCGTGAAACACGTTGCCGCGCACCACGGTTCCCTCGGAAAGCCCCAGCGTATAAATACCGCCCATGTCGCTCAACAATCCCCAGCCCAGATGATGCACGTCGTTATAAGCGATCTCATTGCGTTTGCAGTTGCTTTGGCCATAGCCCCACGACCAGCCGGCGCTGATTCCGGTGTAGAAGAAATCCGCAATTTCATTGTGCGTAATGTGATTCTCCGGGCTGAACCCAATCCAGACCCCCACCGCGCAGGCAAAAATCCTTCCGCCGTGGCGCAGGATGCAATTATCCACCGTGTTGCGCGCCGTCTCCGTTGCGGCAGCATTTGGCATGGCCATCGGCCCAAGGCGCACACCGCCGGCACCGAGATCTTCAATCTGACAATGACGGATCGCGTTATCCTGACAAGCGTCGCGCAACCAGATGCCGTAAGTTCCGATGTGCTGAATTTGGCAATGGTCGAACACCACGTGCCGCGCGCCGTCAGCCATGACCACCGCATCAATCGTGGCCGCGGCCTGCGACGGCTCAAAGCCACCCGGCGGCGTCAGCCATTGGGCATGTTGAAATGACAATCCTTGAAACTGAATGTGCTGAACAAACTTCCCGGCGGCCAAATCGCCTCTGATGACAATGAATTTATCGGTCTTCGGCGCCACCACCGTTGCGTTCGCCATGGATTCTCCCGGCAAGGGCTGGTAGTAAAGCGTGCCCGTGCGGCTCAAAAACCATTCGCCCGGACTGTCCAAAAAGCTCAAGGCGTTTTCGAGCATGAACCGGGAATTCTTCACCCACGGATTCCAGGGTGGAAGGGCGGCACCGCTGGTAATGATGGATTGCTCTTCCGGATCAATCCGGTCAATCAAACGCCGCGTGACGTCCCAGTGTTGATAGACCACCAGATTCAAATCCTTCAAATCCGCCGCGCTCAAGTTTGCGATGACTTTAAAATCATCGGGGCGCAGCCGCACCGTCTGACGCGCCGCATGCCCGGCATCTTTCCCGAGCATTTCCTGATCAACATCCAGCAGGTAGTAACAAAACTTGTTCGGTGTGCGGGCGCGAATGGCCCGGTGTCCATTGACCCAAAGCTGTTCAAAATACCAACGCCCGGCAGCCACGTCGGGAATCTCCGCATGCCAGAGGCCGTTGGAACCCGGCTGCCAGCCTTTGATCGCAATTCCGCCGGTGAAAATGGGATGAGCGCGTTTGGCCGCCCGGTAAGAAATCGGGGCCTGCGCCGTGCCCGAATCTTCCGGCCCCAGTTCCAACGGAGCTTCCATTGGGTAAGTGCCATCCGCCACCAGCACATTCACAGGCCCGGTGAGCTGGCCGCGTGCTTTCAACCGGCGAATCGCGTTGCGCGCTCCCGTCAGCGTGGCCAGCGGACCGTCGTTGCGGGCTGCATTCGGTCGGGCCAGCGTGCCGCTCCAGGCGTCGTTGCCATTGGGCGCCACATGCAATTCCACCCCCAGCCCATTGAGGACCGCGCCCCCACCGATCATGCCTGCCAACAGAAGACATTTAAAAATCTGTCGATACGTTTGCATGAACTTAAATCCAGGTTGATTCCGCATTGCAGCCCTTGTTCACACACGAAGGACACAACCGGAAAACCTTTCAGACGCGCGCGGAATTGATCTGGTTTCAGCGACTGATAATCGGATCAAGCCACAAGCCCCAGTCGTTGTGATTTCCGTCGGCCGTGGGCTCCACGATCAATTCCAGTTTCCGCACGCCTTGGACATTGACCTGAAAGTTTGCGTGCGTGCGCTGGCGGATTTCGTTGGATCGAAAAACTTCTTTGTCATCGGCCTTGATGACAAACACCACGGAACCATAGGGCTGTTGGAGCGTATGCAGCCCGGCCTGACCCGCGAATTCCTTCCATTTCCCGCCCAAATCAAACACGTAGCTCGACGGCGCGTGCGCAAAAAGGCCCGTGGCATAAATCCGCCCCGACTCCAATATCGGCGAGCGCACACCGGGATCCAGCGGAACCCGGTTGGCCATCGGTTGCAACCAGCCCACTTTGGCGCTCTCCGGACGCGCATCGCCCAATGACAAATGGGTAACGCTGTCTTCGACCTCGGCGGGACTTGGCTTGCGGGTTTGGTCCAAGGTTGCCACCAGGTTGCGCCCGACGGTTTTTGTAAATTCCGTCGCGTCGCTGGCTTCAAGGGATTGCAATGCTTTATCCGCAGTGGCTTTCTCATTTGCCGCGACTGCCTCCGCCACCGGCGCCAAATCGCGACGCATTTGCCATTCTGAAAGATCCACCCGACCGGCATCATCAACCCGAAACGTCAATTGCCGTTCTGACGCCGCGCCATTGGCATGACAAAATTGCACCCGCAGTTCACCATGCTCGCAAGGCTCAAGATCGCTCACTTCTATGGCGAAATGGCCCGACGCATCCGGCACGCTCGTGGCGCTGGGCGAAAAATAGCCGTCATCTCCACGCGAATTGAAATAGGCAATCACGCCATACACCGGCGGGGTCCCGCGCACCACCCCCTCGACGCGCAAGGCGGCCCGCCGATTTTTCAAGTCCGGCCGGGTAAGATTGGTGGTAAGCAACAAATCACATTCCTGCAAAACCGGTTCGGTTTTAAAACCCTTGTCCGCCCCGCAAAACAGCGGCCGCCCCGCCAGCCGCATGGCACTGCCCATGGTCAGGAACGTGCCTTTCCCCTGGCCACGCCGCTCTTCGCGGTAAGTGTGGTTGCCAACGCCCATCAGCGATGTGCCCAGCGCTTTTTCATCCCATCGCTCGCCACAGTGCGGCAAAGCCAGGGCATGGCCCAATTCGTGCGCGATGCCGCCGATAAAGATCGTATTGAACTTGCCGAGCGTCATGTTGCCATATTCGTCATCATTCAACTGCGGCTCGTTTTTGGTGAGATCGTCAATATTCTGAATGACGGCATCCACTACAAAACAGAGACCGCCGGTCTGGTTCCACATGCCGTAATACGGTGAATGATGCGAGAAGACATGGGCTTTTTCGTCCCAGTCCGCGAGGTTGCAAAATATGAGAATCGTCTCGTCGTCGAAGGAAATGCCAGCGGCCTGCAAAACCGGACGGCATTCATCAACGACTTTATCGCCGTCCGGCTTGCGATAATCTTGCGCCGGCTCGCGGCCTTTCACGAGATGAATGACCAGATTGCCTTGCGCATCTTTCACCAGGGGAAACGTTCTGGGGCCAAAACCATTTCGCATCATGCCGTCGCGATAAAAGCTTTGGATGTCGTTCATGATGGCCGTCAGCCGCTGTTCGTAGCCTGCCGCCGGATCGCGGTCAGCCGGCGTGAAATAAACGACGTGGAGTTTTTTCGGCGGCATGGCCGGGCGCGGATTTTGCCAGGCGTCGACAATGGCCAGAGCGCGGGCCGCCTGCTCGGATTCCGGCACGGGAATGATTTCCGCAAAAACTGAGAGGCAGCCCAACCAACAGAAAATCAAGACGACTTGAATGCGGTGCATAATTGCGATTGTGCGTCGGCAAGAGCCAATTGCAAGCTGACTTTGTGGCGGCACGTTTTTGACATTGAATTTCCGCCGTCAAAGCGGGATGCTGGCCGCTCTCCCATGAAAACCATACTGCTCGCTGTATTGCTGGCGGCCGCACCCGCGTTTGCCCAGCAATTCACCTCCCCGGAAGTTCACACCAACGGCCAGGTCACTTTTCGCCTGTGGGCGCCAAACGCCAAGGAAGTTCAATTGCATTGCGAAGGTGTGAAGAACACCGCCATGCAAAAAGATGACCACGGGGTGTGGAGCGCCACCACCGATTCCTTGGCGCCGGACCTCTATGTGTATTCGTTCAATGTCGATGGACTTCACGTGCTCGATCCGCGCAACCCGCTGTTGAAATACAACCTACTCAACACCGAAAATCAGGTGCATGTGCCCGGGCCGAAATCGTTGCTTTGGGAACTCAACGACGTGCCGCACGGCGTGTTGCATCATCATTTCTATCACTCGGCGGTCGCGGGGGATGACCGGGACTTCGTGGTTTACACGCCGCCGGGATACGATCCTTCAGCCCGCAAGCGGTATCCCGTGCTTTACCTGCTGCATGGCTACAGCGACGACGCCACCGCGTGGTCCACGGTTGGCTGCGCCAACATTATTCTGGATAATTTGATCGCGCGCGGTCAGGCCAAGCCCATGATCATCGTCATGCCGCTCGGCTATGGCACCATGGACGTTGTCCGGGGCGGCTGGGCGCGGGTGCGCAGCCCGGATCTGTGGCAGCAAAACGTGGACAAATTCAGTGAGGCCTTGCTGACGGAGGTGCTGCCGCAAGTGGAGAAATCCTATCGCGTTTTGAAAAACCGCAGTTCGCGGGCGATTGCCGGACTTTCCATGGGCGGAACCGAATCGCTGGTGACGGGCTTGAACCATCTGGATCGCTTCGCCTGGGTGGGCGCGTTCAGCTCGGGTGGATTGAACACCAACTACGTTGCGCAATTTCCACAGTTGGAGAAGCAAGCCAACGCCAAGCTGCGCTTGCTCTGGATCGCTTGCGGCAAGGATGACGGCTTGCTCAAAAATAACCTCCAGTTCTGCGACTGGTTGACCTCCAAAGACATTCGCTACACCTGGGTGGAATCACCCGGCTGGCATACGTTCCTGGTCTGGCGCCGTTACCTGGGCGAATTCGCCCCCCTGCTATTTCAAGACAAGTAACAGCATAAACTGGCGAGGGCAATCGGCTGGCATCAGTTGGCTTTGAATTCTGCCGCCTGATCTGGAGTCGGCTGCCATTCGGCCACGCCCACCAGCGAATCCGCGCAGCCGTAGTAGAGAAACCAGTTGCCTTGATACAACACCAAGCCTTCGGCAAAGGTCGTGCCGCTGGCGTATTGACCGGTGCGTTCAAACGGCGCTTCCGGCTTGTAAAACGGCTCATCCAAACGGGCCAGCAACCGGGCCGGATCTTGCGCATCAAACAAGGCCTGTCCCACGGCATAAGCGCCGGCGCCGATCTTGGGATCGCCGCCGTGCTGGCTGTTTTTGCCGTTGTAAAGCAGCACAATGCCCTTGGCGGTCAGCACTGCGGGCGGGCCGGCCTCGGCTAAATTGCTGTCAAACTTGCCCGGGCGCGTCTTCAATACCGGTGCGCCCTGCGTCCAGTGAATCAGATCGTCGGACGAGGCGCAGGCAATGGCGCCTTCCCCCCAATACATCCAGTATTTGCCGTTGATTTTGGCCGCTTTCAGCCGGCCATCCACCACGCGACACACAATGCTCGCCGACTTGCTCCATTTGAGATTCGGGAAAATCGGACCCTGCTTTTCCCATTGCAGCAAATTTCTGGAAGTGGCCACGGCCAGCCGGGCCACCTTCTGATTCCATTGCGTGTAAAGAATCACGAACGTGCCATCCTCGGCTTCCACCAAACGCGGGTCCTCACAACCGCCCACCCATTCATTTTCCTTTTGGGAATCATTGGCCGGATAAAACACCGGCGCGGGTTGGGATTGAAAATGGATGCCGTCATCGCTGATTCCCAAGCCCAGCCGCGAAGTGTGCTGGCCAATGTTCATCTCGCCGGAATCATCCTCGGAACGATACAACATCCAGACCTGGCCGTCCTTGATCACCGCCGACGGGTTGAACGTATGCAATGCAGCCCAGTGAACCGGCCTTTGCCGCATGGGACAAAAGAAAACGGCGTTGGGGTCCGGCCGCATGACCGGATTGGCATTTTTCGGACGCACGAACGGTCCCAGCGCCCAGTCCGGCAACAAAGTTGACTGGGCCGATCCAACCGTGACGCCGGCGAACAGCAACAAGCCAAAGAGCAATTTTTTTGTCGCCACGAAACCAGTTTGCAGGGTGCGCCCCAACGAGACTTTCAATGAAGTTTGCATGATGAAGATGCCGGTTAGTTTTTGGCCGGACGCAACCAGGCCACGTAGCCACCGTCCTTGCGCAACGGCAAGGTCAGCGTGTCCTTGGAAGTCACCAAACGCTCGGAGCGGACGAAGGCGTCGTTGCGCTCCCCGCTGTCCGCCAGTTCCACCAATTTGTATTGGCCCCGTCCGAGAAAATTCAGCGCCACCTCCAGGCGGCGCGGCGTGGTATCGTTGATCACGCCGATGAACCACGCATCGCCCTGGCGCCGGGCAAAACCCGCCACTTCGCCGATTTCACTCCCGGGCAGCACCCGGGTTTCATCCCAGACGGACGGCAGGGCCTTCAAAACATCCGCCGCGGCACTTTGCAGATAATTTGTGGGATTATCGCCCATGCAGAGAAACGGCGAAGTGAATACCACCGCCATCGCCAGTTCATGCGCAAACGACGAACCATCAAGCCGGCTGGGAATCAGCAGGGTCGGGGTGTAATCCGCGTGGCCCTGCACATAGCGCAGGAACGGCAGGGTGGTGTCATGCAACGACGGATTCTTGCCCTGTTCGCGGCCGGCCACCGCTTCCCGCGTGAGTTCATTGGGCCAGGTGCGCTCGCGCCCGGTCGGTTTCACCGCCCCATGAAAATCAATCATCAACTGATGCGCCGCCGCGTCGCGCAACACATCGTCATACCACTGGACCCACTCGGCATTGGCCGGCTGCGGAAAATCCACCTTCAACCCCGCCAGGCCAATCTGTTTGGCTTTGGTAAAATACGCTTCGCGTTCCGCCGGCGAATAAACGTATTTCGCATTGACCCATGCCCAGAGCGTGACGCCCTGGCTCCGGGCGTATTTCGACAGTTCAGCCAAAGCGGCCCAGGCGTTGTAGCCGCCGCCGTTCCAGTCGCGCCAACCGTCATCGACAAGATAATATTCATAGCCCATGGCTTTGGTGCCATCGATCCACGTTTTCTGTTCCTCCAGTTTCGGGCCGCCGCCGGTCAACCAATGCCAGATGGAACGACCCGGTTTGATCCAAGCGGCATTGGCCAGATCAGGTGAAGGCGGCGGACACAGATTTTTAATCAGGTCGCTGTTCACCAGCGTGTTCAAATCTTTCGCCAGCAGGGTCACGCGCCACGGCGAAACCACGTCGCCATCCTGATCCCATCCCTTGGGATCGTCATGAAACACGGCTTTGAAACCCACAGGCCCGCGCGCATACAGCGCCATGTCGCTGTAATGAATCAAATTGGCCTCGGTCATCAGCCCGTAGCCGGTGTTCCCGGTGAACTTCAAGGCCGCGGGGGCCATCAAACGATGGCTGGCGCCCATCTGACCGACGATGTCTATTTCATAGCGGGCTTCGTAGGAACGGTTGTCGGCGCTTTGATGCCAGATCGTCGTGCCAATCGGGAGCTGCCATTCCGTGCTCTCGCCATTGATGTGATGCGGGCCACTCTCAGCCACATGATACCGATACGCCACGCCGTCGTTGTAAGCGCGCACCTCCAACTGCCACGGGGCCGCCGCCGCCCCCCCGGTCAAGGGTATGACGGCCGCCGCATAATGATTGATCGCATTCGTGTGAACACCGATGGTCAGGTAATGCTCGTTGACCTTGGTCCGTTCCAGTTTGCCATTGACGGCCGTATGGTCACCCAGATCTACCCCATCGATGATAATGCCCATCCGCGAGGGATTCACCACAGCGGCGTGATTGAATTGCACGGAATAAGTCAGATGATCGCCCGGCTGGATTTGAATTACCACCCGGCCATCCGGGCTTTTAACTTTGATGGTTTCAGCGGCGCTGGCAGTGAAAGCCGTCCACGCCACGACCGCCAGAAGGGCGAACTCGGTTTTGGAAATGCAACGTTTGGGGGAAAACATGGCTGGAACTTACCGAATTTTCCATTCCATTCGCAAGTTCCGTCCGAATATAAACTCAATTCCGTCTGCCGGTTATGGCGCCGCGATCCGATCGGACTTGGTGGGTGGTCCAAGCTTGTTGTGGCGATTTTCCCCGATTGAATCCCGCCGGCGTTTGCGGTTTACTCCCGCCGGATGATTTCTGAAATATTTTTTCCCAGCACCTTGCAGGTTACCGAGCAGACCATCGACATCTCGGGTTTCACGGCCGCGCACAAGCAGTTTTACCTGAATCTCTTTTGGAAAACCGTGGAGATCTACAATTCCCGCCCAAAACCGCGGGTGACGATTGGATTTGCCGGCCCCACGGGCGCGGGCAAATCCGTCGTCGCCGTGCTGTTCAAGGAACTCGCCCGACAGGCGGGGCTTCCGTTTGCCTTTGAATCCATCACGATTGACGCCTACCATTTTCCCAATAGTTATCTCTACACGCACTTCGCCGACGGCCTTCCGCTCAAACAAGTCAAAGGCCGCTTCGACACCTATGACGTCGCCGGTTTGGTGCGCGATTTGGAATCCTACCAGGCGGGTGAACCCGTGACGTTTCCCATTTACTCCCGCAAGTTGCATGACCCGGTGCCCCACCGCATCTCAGTTAATGCCAAGAAATCCTTGCTGATCGTCGAAGGTCTCTGGCTGCTCTATGACCAGGCCGGCTGGCAAAATGTGCGGCCGCTGCTGGATTTTTCCTTTTTCATCGATTCCGACAAGGAACGCACCCGGGAGGCGGTGGTCAAACGCCACATGACCGGCGGACGCACTGTTGAAGACGCCCTGCGCCATTATGATGCCGTGGACGGGCGCAATGCTGATTTGGTTCAATTGACCAAAGCCAAAGCCAACCAGGTGATTCCGCCTTATTACTTGATTTAGAAGTGTTTCAGTCGATTCTAAAGCGCCGGGAAACGGCCACGAAAACTTGCGCTTCACGGACCCGTTCCCGAAAACCGAAATGGCGGCAACGCGGACGCCGCCTCCACGCGCGCCTTCGGTTTTGGGGATAAATCCGCGGGTTGTCCCCCATGTCACCACAACTGGTGACATGCAGAAAAATAGGGCTGGGTTATGCTGTCCTCAGTTGGAAGTTGTGAGCCAACTGAAAGATTTTAGAGTGTGTTGTGTTCTTATGGAGGCCGGAGTAGTGTCCGGCCTCTTTTCTTTTGCCTACGGGCTGATTATCGCATGATTTCATGCGGCTTTCCGAAGGTTTCTGCGAACAAATTGCGGTAACTAGGGGTAACAAAACCTTACTCACAAACCACTTTTACCGGCCGTCAAAAAGCCCGGGCCGGCTCGCCGGCGGCGGACGGGAGCGGAACGTAATGGCCGGTCAAACCGCGTTTCATGGAATGAAACAACTTTTAAAACCCGGTGAATGATTTAATGGATGCCGATGCGGTCCACCTTCACGCGGCTTGAAATTGCAATTCCCGCAAATCCCGTTTCGGCGTGCGTTGGGAGAGCTTCAGCATTTCCACGCCCACCACCTGATTGCGTTCGTTGAAATCCAGCGCCACGCCCGGCGACACCTCTTCCGATTCGACAATTTTGGAATCATCGAGCCGCCGGTAAAGCGCGTCCGCTTCTTTGTCCACGTGCCGTCTCATAGCTGGCCTTTCATTTTCCGGTCAAAGAATATACTCACCACCCGGTTCGGTTCAACTGCCGGGTTCACCGCCACCCGCGGCACCCGCCCGCCAAATTCGGGAATCTTCCGGAAATACCGCTCCACCGCCGCGTGCCGGGTCAATTCCGATTTCATTTGGCGGACTCCACCCGTTGAACTTCTTCCGGCGTGAGGTGGTAGAGCGCATAGACCAGTTGGTCTATCTCGGCTTCAAGCTGAGACACAGACATTCCTGTCTGGGCGTCAATTGGATCAGCTTCACAGGCAGGAATGCCTGTGCCACTTTGGGCTTTGGCGGCGAGGATGCGGTCAACCAAACGCGCCCCGGACTTTTGCTGGTCCGGCGTCGCGGAGCGTGATCGTGAGCGAATCCGTTTCTTTGTCGTATTCGATTCTCATTGGTTTGGAAAACTCACGCCATCGCAAACACATCCAGCGGCACGGTTTTGGCCGGGCGCGCGTCGTGAACCAGCCGCCGGACGCGCTCGGTTGTCTCACGGGAAAAAACCGCCTCGCCGCAATGCTCGCACACTTGCGCGGGAATATGCTCCACCAATACGCGACGTCCGGCAATCGTGAAGACCTCGCTCACGAATTCATTTTTCGCGGCGGTGTGGCCGCAGACATGGCATTTGAACATAATCATCTCCGGTTTCGATTTTCAATCCACTCATTCGGATCCGGTTCGTAAATCGTGATAATTTTTACAACGTCCGACTCCGCCAAAGATACCTGAAAATGCAATGGCCGTCCAGCGGCGGTGAATCCCAGCAGCAACGCGCTCGGCGAATACTTGTCCTGCGGGTAATCCTCAATCATTTCCACCTGGCCGCCGGCCTCGCGGATTTCACGCTCGCCGGTGTTTCGTTCAACCACGCGCCGGAAGGCGTGGCGGCTGAACTCGAATTCTCCCGCCGCCAGTTGCCGTTGAATTTGCGAAAGCGTTTTCATGGGGCGGCCTCCACCAATTGGATTTCTTCCGGCGTGAGGTGGTAGAGCGCATAGACGAGTTGGTCTATCTTGGCTTCCAGCGGGCTACCATCGGCGCGGGCGGCTTGGGCTTTGGCCGCGAGGAGGCGGTCCGCCGTCAAGCCGTCTGCAATTCGCGGATGTGATTCACGTCACGCCGGCCCACGGGACGGGCATTGCGCGCATCCACCGTGGCTACGGCGATGGTCTCACCCGCCAGCGTGACAAATTCCACCTCATAAGCCGCGCCGCCCGGGTGGATGTGAACGACCGTGCCGACATCGCCCGCTTCCAAGCCCTCGGCGGGCAAACCGGCGGTCAACACCACGCAATCATGCTCTTTGATTTTCATAAAGCTTCCAGAGGATACGCCGTTATCAACCGGGGCGCAACCGCCCCGCGATCCCACTGCCAGACCGTTCGCACATGCGGCGAACGGCCATTCGCCGCGCGCAATGTTCCCGTCACCTCAAAACGCGGGCCGAAGCCGGTTTCATGCACACGCTTCACCACTTGCGTCCGGCCATGCACCAGCAATGCGTCCGCCAAAATTTCCCATTGCTCCGCACGGAACCCGAATTTCAAAAAGAACCGGGCTTTGCTCGCGCCGTAACGATGCGCCGGATTCAGTAAATAATCCGCGATCTTCTCGCGCTCCACGATCAGCTTGTCTGCGTTGGGCAATTTCATTTGGCGGCCTCCACCAATTGAATTTCTTCCGGCGTCAGGTGGTAAAGCGCATAGACGAGTTGGTCGATTTCGGCTTCAAGCTGGCTGACATCGGCGCTGGCATCTTTTGCTTTGGCGGCGAGGATGCGGTCAACCAATCGCTCCACTGACTTTTGCTGCTCCGAAGTAGCGGCGGGGATTGGAAACTCACGAAGGAACTTGGCACCTGGTTCAAAGAAATCATTTTGCAGACGTGGGATGAGCCGCCAAAATAGCCACGTTACAACGGTCGAATTTAGAATCCCCAAAAGAAATTTATTGCCGCCAGTGATTATGAAAGTCTTCTGATTGGCGTAAAATTTTGAATCATCCCATGCAAAATCATTTCGGTCACATATATTGGGATAGATAATTTTGGGCTGTTCAAACGCCCCTCGGTAGTCTGCACCCCATCGTTGAAGCGCATACCATTCATAGCGAATTCCTGTTTCCGCTGCATTCCGCGCTGACAAACTGTTCTTGAATCCCAAAAGATGACGATAAACAGCAGGAAATCGCTTCTTAAATTCGAATTCCGACTTCTCAGAAGCTCCCGTGATCTTTGGATCATCATGCAATGGAAAATGCCAAGGCACAAAAATCAACCATAGGTCTTCCGGTTCAACTCTCCACCGTTTGACATCCCTTCCGCGTAGAAATGGTTTTAGAATTTCTTCGGAGGATTTGTGCTCCTGAATCAGCCTATCCCGCGTTGCGCGGTCAACCACAAACGCTTCGTTCAATCCAGTTTTCAAGCCATAGTAGAATTGCCCATTGACATACTCGCCGAGCGATTTTGCATTCCTCCGCAACTTGTCGAGCAGGCGAAGCGCCGATGGAGATTCAAGCCGCCAACAATCGGGCTTTAATTCATCCTGCCTGATTTTCTGGCCTCGTTCTGGAATAACTTGTGCGATGTGGTCGAAATCAATTTCTTTGTCCCAAGTATAGCCAAGAGCGGCAGAATCTTTCACGGGCGTTTGCCTTGTGCCGGTAATTATTGAGGCATAAGCAATGGCCTCGAACACCGGCGCGTCGCCAAAATCAATGAGTTGTTGTAGCGTGAGTTCGCGCGTCAAAAAGCCGCGCAGTTTTTCGCCGTAGCCGGCGCGGTAGTATTTATTGGAGGTGATGAGCGCCATTGCGCCGCCAGCGCGCAACAACTTCACGGAGCGTTCGTAAAAATAGACGAACAAATCCGCCGTGCCGGTGAAACATTCAAAACTCCGCTTCAACGCCGGCTTGAATTCCTTGATTTCCTCCTGCCGGACGTAGGGCGGATTGGCAATGACGACATCGAAGCCGCCGCGTTGCTGGAACACTTCGCCAAACTGTAGCCGCCAGAGGAAAAACGGTTTGCGGTGCGTGGCGCTGGCGCGCTTCAATTCTGCCAGAGCTTCCTGCCGGCCCTGCTCGCGCAAGGTGGCTTCCATGAAATGCCATTCCAGCCGGTCGAGTTCACGGCGCAGCTTATCCTTTTCCGCGCGGGTGTTTTCATCAAAAAATTGCGCGTGCAATTCCTGAATGCGCTTGAGGCTGGCCCAACTGGTCTGCTGGGTGAGTTCGCCCTGGGCGGAAGTGGACTTATCCGACGGATGGGACAAATCTTTCAGACGTTTGTTCAGACGGTGGACTTCCTGTGTGATGGCGAGGCGCTGGGCCTTGCGCTGGGTGCTGATGCCCTGGCCGGCTTCGAGCGCAAACAGCTCCTGGGACTTGGCCACGATGCGGGCTTTGATCTCGCTGATCTCCTCCTCGCGGGAAACCGCCGGCGGCTGCAACAATTTTTCATCCAGCAGCCGCACGCCGTCGAATTCTTCCAGCAGGGAATTGCCCTGCATGATTTTGTAATCGAGGTTCGGCAACGGCTGGATTTCGGTGATGTTGTCCTCGTCCACGACCATGGAAAGCCAGAGGCGGAGCTTGGCGATTTCCACCGCGCCGGGGTCGAGATCCACGCCGTAGAGCGAGTGCTGAATGGCGTGGCGTTTGAGATGGTAGGGGGAACGGTCGTTGGAATTTGCCGACTGCGGATTGCGGAGTTCATCCAGTGAAGCACACCTCACCCCGGCCCTCTCCCCATTTGGCCCCTCCGCCCCGGCCAAACGCGGAGAGGGAGAAACGCTCCCACCGTTCAGGCAGGGTGTCAGGGCGACGCGGGCGCGGACGATCTCGTGCATCATGCCGACAGGAAACGCGCCGGAGCCGATGGCGGGATCGCAGACGGCGATGGTGGCAAGCAATTCATCCAGCCGGGCGGCATTGGCACTGATGCTGTCGGGCAGGCGTTTGTCGGCGTGCTTCTTGGTTTCCTTGGCTTGAAAATCGGTGAACCGTTCCGCCAACCGCAGGAACAAGGCGAGGTCTTTTTTAGTTATTGTCGCTGACGAGACGAGGCGTTGATTTGATTTTTCCCCATGTCCCTCATCCGGCCTGCGGCCACCTTCTCCCACTCCCGTGGGCGAAGGAACTGCCTCGTCGTCCACCGCGCCGGTGCGGACGGTGAGATAATGCAGCAACGCCTGCTGGCACATGTAGTGGACGATGACGCGCGGCGTGTAGTAGGTGCCGCTGGAATGGCGGATGTTTTCCGGCAGCAAATTCTCGAACACCAAACCGAGCATTTCCGGGTCAACGGCCACTTCCTTTTCCAGCGGCTCGGCTTCGTTGACGGTGAAATTGTAGCGGTCGAAAATATCGAGGATGCCGGTGCCGGTTTCATCGCCTTCGCCGGTCGGCTCGGCATTGGCAAACAGCGTATCGGGCAGCAGGATCTCCGTCTCGACCCAATTATAGCCGTAAAGCGGCTCGAACAGCCCGCCATTCAGGAACGGGATTTTGCAATCGAACCGGGAATAATAATGGTCTTCGTCCGTGCGGGGCGCGGCGATGGCCTCGTAAAACAGCGGCTCCAAAATGTCGTTGAAGAAATTGACCGGCCGTTTGCGCTGGCCGGGACCATGGGCGTAGTCGGCGCGATGGGTGAACAGGTGGCGGATGAAATCCTTGCGGCCGCTACCCCATTTATGCCCGCGCTCGACGCCAAACCAGCCTTTCTTTTGCAGAAAATAGAGGAAGACGATTTGACCGAGCAATTTCTTGGCGAAATCGTCGCATTCAATGCCGCGCTCGGCAAAGTGCGCCTTGATCTTGGGCGCGGCATTGAGGAACGCGGCGAGCGCGTCGCGCGTCTGCTCATACAGGTCTTTATACTGGTCGTAAAATTCCTTGGTGACTTTCTCGACGCTGAACGCGGCTTCCAACTGCGCCACCGTGGGGTTGACCTCCCGCATCTGGAGCAGGGCCAGAAATTGTTTTTGCGCGGTGTGGCAATTTTCATGCTTGCCGACGAGGTAGCTGTAACGCCGCGCGGGCGTGAGCTGAATGCGCTCGTTGACGAAGCCAAGTTCAGATTTCTCGAAGGTGAAATCCAATTTGACGAAGGAAAAACGCCAGTCATCTTCGGTGGGCGAGACGAACGCGGCCATGACGGCGGCCTTGCCCTGGCCGTGACCGGTGGCGAGATAATCCGCGACGAAATTGCGCAACGTCACGCGCCCGCGCGCCAGTGTGGTTTCCTTGCGGAGATAAATCACCAGAATGTCCACCAGTTCCCCGGCGGGATCAGCATAGGTGCCGATGCGGGTGAAGTGATTGACGTAATCCTGAAATGCCGCCTTGATGAACTGTTTCGTCCAAGTCTTTTTTCGATCTTCTGATTCGTCGAGGTGGTTGACGAGGTTGCGGATGAAATAGAGAAAACGGGCGTCGTCGAACTTCTGGCGAAAAGTTTCGACGATGGTTTTACGCGCGAGTTCGGGGTTCATGGCGTTTGCCTCGGGCGGATTGAGCGCAGCAGTCGGATCATAGGTTTAGCACTCCTTTGCAAGCCGGATAAGCAGAGCAGCCCCAGAACTGCTGGCCGGCATTCTGGCCGGTCTTGGCGGTGCGAAGAACGGTGGGTTTGCCGCACTGCGGACAAGCGGGAATATCAGCGGGTGGATTGGGCGAATCCTGTTTGCGCTGGCGTTCGGCCAGGCGGGCGGTGGCGAGTTGTTCGCTGTAGCCGCCGTGCTCGATGAAGGCCTTTTCGAGGGCGGCAATCTGCTGGTCGAGCAGGTAGTTGGCCTGGTGGATGAGGCAAATGGCGGCGTTGGCGCGGACGGCGGGATCCGCGTGGTCGAGCCATTGAGAGTATAGCATCCAACGTTGTTGATCGGTCAAATCAGTCAGATCGGACGAATCGTTTTTGCGCTGCTGGGGCACGCGGCGGACGGCCAGGGCTTCCGGGGAATCCGGCAGCCATTGCGTGAGGCGGCGGTGGCGCAGAAAGTCTTCGTAGTCGAGCAGCAGTTCCTCCAGGCTGGCGCGGGCGACGTTGAGCAGGCGCAGCTCGGTTTGCGAAGAAGTGGCGGCGGCGCGGCTGCCTTCGGCAATGTTTTGGCGGCCGGAGCGCGCGGCTTGCACCATCTGGTCCACCGTGCGGCTGCGCGAATCAAGAAATTTTTCGCAGAACCAATAGGTGGCGTCGTAGATGAGGGTGGCTGTTTGAAAGCTACAGGTGGCGCGATAGCCTCCGCTAGGTCGAATCTTACTCATGCTTTTTACTTTGATCTGGCGAATCAGACGGATTTGACCGATCCGCAGTCAGCCAAGACGACAGGATGACTTCACGCGGCGCGCCGTCATGGGCGGCGGTCGAAATGTGCGCCCGCAGGAATTCGCGCGCGACGCATCGACGCAAAATCCGCAGGATGTTCAACGGCTGCAACTCGGTTTTGAGGGCGTCGGCGATTTTCTGCGTGGTGCGCTTGGGCAATGCGCCTTCCTCCAGCAACCGGATCACCTTGCCGACAAATTCCTCGTCATCGTCCGTGAACTGCTGGCAACGGCGAACTTCCCTGGCGCGCAGTCGTTTCAAGACCGTGGCGGTCACGCGGTCGCCGCGCGGCGCGGCTTCGTCCGGCCCGCCGTCGCCGGTAGTGGCCGTCAAAAAGTTCGCCTTGTTCCGCTCCAACAAATCATAGAACCCGCGCGGGATGGTCTGGCGCGGTTCGGTGGCGTCGGCGGGTTTCAACATTTTGGCGGCGGTGAAGAAATCCACTTCGGCGGCATCGGCGCTGGGCGGCGGCGTGAGAAAAAATTTGTCGAGTTTGCCGCGACGGAAATAGGTGAGCAACGCGGGAAGTTTGGGAACTGGGGCCGCCGCGCTTAATTGGTTTTCTCCCGGACGCCCCTCATCCGCCCTGCGGGGACCTTCTCCCACTCCCGTGGGCGAAGGGTATGCGGCGGGAAGCAGGCGGGTGGAGCGGGCTTTTTTGGGCAGGCGTTTAATGCGGTCGAACAGTTCGGGCGTTTTGTCCCGCACTTCACGAATTTCCGCGAGGTATTTCAGCTCGCTTTCCTCATCGGCGTTTTCACCGGTGATGGTTTCCTTGGAATTCAACCGCGTGAACAGGCTTTGCGATTTGATGTCTTCGCCATCGGTCAACAGTTTGGCATCCGCGCCCAGCATTTCGATGAAGGCGTGAATCTTGGCCTCGGCGGCTTCGCGGAGCTTGATGATGTCGTTGCTCTTGGTGGTTGGGAAAAAATTGAACGTGTAGATTTTTTCAAACTTGGTGTCCACGCGGTTGACGCGCCCGACACGCTGAATCAGCCGCGTGGGATTCCAAGGGATGTCGTAATTGATAACGACGTGCGAGCGGTGCAAGTTCACGCCTTCGGCCAAAACCTCGGTGGCGACGAGGATGCGGTAATCGTCCTTGGGGTGACGCACTTTGGCGTCGAAATTGGAAATGACCTCGGCGCGCACGCTTTCATGCGACATGCCGGTAAAGACGAGCACCTTCGGGTCCACCTCTTTGGCAATCTGTCCGGCGAGATAGTCGGCGGTTTCCTTGGACTCGGTGAAGATGATGATTTTCCCCTTTTTGAGATGCGCCTTGGATTTCAGGACGGCGGCAAATTCCTCCCACTTGGGATCGTGGGTGATTTTTTTCCAAAGGTCGCGAATGGTGTGAAGGATTTGCCGGTCGCTTTTCAGGTCGGCGATAAACGTCGGCCGAAAATCACCAGCACCCAATTTTTCCGCCTTGTCCTCATCAATGAGCCGCTGCAGCGCCTCGGTGTCGTCGGATTCCAACAATTCAAACACCTTGGCGATATGCTTCTTGCTGATGAAAACCTGGCCTTTGCCGAATTCCTCAATGACGCGCTCGTAGGTGGCGATGAAGCGCCCCAACGTCTGGCGGAAGGCGGTGAAACTGCTTTCGAGGCGTTTCACCGTGAGGATTTTCATGAACTTGGCAAGGTTCACCTGGCTCTGGACTTCCTGCTTGGCGCGCTCGCCCTGAAAATATTCAAGCGGTTTATAGCGGGCGTATTTGAACTCCAGCGTCAGCAGGCGGACGGTTTCGTCGAAAATTCGATTCTCGGATTCGTCCAGCTTGTAAAAAAGAGGGTCTGGATCGGCAACCTCCGGGAATTTCAACCCCTGCCGGGCGAGGTCTTCCCCGTAAAATTCTTTGATCTCATTCCGCGTCCGCCGAATCATCAGGTGCTTGAGAATTTTTTCCCGCGTGGCGCGGGCGTTGTCCTGCACGGCCTGAAAATACTGGTCGCGGTCGTCCTGCCGGTCGAGGCCGTTGATATTACGGCGCAAGCCGGCGAAAAACGCCTCCAGATTGCGGACGCCGGGAATGGTGCTATTCTTGGCCGGCTGAAACAGCTTGATCTGGCTCAAGATGTCCTGCGGCGAATTGTTCAACGGCGTGGCCGAGACGAGCACGACCTTCTTGCCGCTGCAAATCTGCGCGAGCAATTCATAGCTCTGCGTGTCCTCGGTGCGAAACCGGTGCGATTCATCAATGAAGACATATTGATAATTGTCGAGGTCTTCACGTTCCAACAGCGACGCCAGCTTGCCGATGGATTCAAACTCCGCGCCGCGCACGCCGAAATCGCGGAAGACGTTCGGCCACGAGCCGGGATTGTGCTTGTCCAGCAGGTGCGGCGGCGCGATGACAATGGAGCGTCCGTCCAAGTGCCGGGCCAGCAACGCCGACATGAAGGTTTTGCCCAGGCCGACGACATCCGCCAGAAACACGCCCTTGAATTCATCGAGGACGCGGGCGGCATTCAACACGGCATCCTCTTGATATTTCAATTTCTTGAAATCGGTGGGCAGATAGGAATCATCCAACTCATCGGGCTGGTTGAGTTCGCTGCGGAAATATTCGTAAAGGAATTTCAGATACAGCTCGTGTGGCGTGAATTGGGAATAGGGCGACTGGGTTTCGATAACCTGGACGAAATCCTGGGAGACCTCGACGGCCTGCGCCCACAACGCATTGAACTTGCCGAGGGCGAATTCGTAGTCAGAACGATTTTTCAACTCGACGTTGAATTCCAAATTGTCCACCAGGCCGGCGGCGGTGAAATTACTGGAACCGGTGATGACGCGGCCCTGGTCAATGTGACCGTCCACAAACGTCATGACATACAGTTTGGCGTGAATCCGTTCGGACGGGTAAGCTTTGATTTCCAGTTTGCCGGACGCGATCCACTCGACGAATTTGCGGACGCCTTCCTCGACGCTGGCGGTGTCGTCGGATTTTTCCAGTTCACCGCGCAACGCGCCGGTGGCCGCCGCCCGCGCCTGCGCGTGGGATTCCAAAACCAATTCCTGCTGCCGCGCCTCCTGGATAAGCTCGAAGGTTTTGCCGTCGGTCTCGATGCCGATGAGAATCCGGATTTTTTCCGTCGGCGCGAGCGCCGGATACAGCTTGTAAAACCCGCTGATGAAAAAGTAGCCGACCAGACAATCAAAAAAACGAGTGTTGCGTCCAAGCAGGACGGCGAAGCGGTCGCGCAGGCTTTGGCCGGCCTCGTTGGTGATGAACGTCAGGTCAGAGGACATAGAAACCCATGACGGCGCCACCTCGGTGGCGGCCCCTTGTGCTGAAGCTGGTTGCCGGATTCCGCATCGTGAAGGACGCATGATGCACCCCGGCGGGAAAACTGCACAGAAAATTTTCCAGGCCGATTGGCCGTTCC
The DNA here is from genome assembly GCA_021813325.1 of bacterium. GTDB lineage: Bacteria > Verrucomicrobiota > Verrucomicrobiia > Limisphaerales > UBA11358 > UBA11358. Next base: position 33,088 of record JAKALA010000035.1, read on the forward strand.
GAGTTCCCCGGCAGTTGGGAAAACGCGAGCAGCCCCAAAATTGCGCGCCGGCACTGGCGCCTTTCTTGGCGATGCGAAGTTTCATCGGGCTGCTGCATACCGGACAGGCGGGGATTTCCGATTGTGGATTTCCGATTGCGGATTGCAAATTTGTGGCGGGCGGCTCAACCGGGGTGTAACCGTAGGGCTGTTGCCGGTCGCGCTGGAACTGGTGAACGAGGCGCAAAAACCCGTCGCGGTCAATCAACTCAATGGGTTTGCCGGCGGCAAAGCGACGGGCCTCGGCGTCGCGGCCAAAACGGCTTGGCGGGGTTTTACGTGAGCTAGTGCGCTGTAACATTGAGATAACACACGTGTCGCGAGGAGGTCGGGAACTCCAGCCGCTCGTGGGTTGAAGCGGCCTGAAGGCCGCGCGCCGGGCGTTTAACTTTTTATTCGCAATCGAAAGGTAAAACCGTAAATTGGAGCCATGAGCGTCGAGCAAATTGGAAAAACCTTGTTGCCATTGCCGCGCGAGGAACGCCGCCAGTTCGCCGACTGGTTTTATCAACACGAAAACCAAATCGTGGAGCCTCACGACGGCGAAATTCACCCCGAGGTCCGCGCGGAATCAGAACGCCGGTTCAAGGAAATCGAGGCGCATCCCGAATTGCTTGAACCGTGGGCGGCCACGACGGCCCGGATTCGGGCGCACCTTCATGAAAAATGTTGTCAGAAAAACCGCCGCCGCTGAACCGGACGCCACAGAAATCGCGGATGGGTATGAACAGCCGGAAGCCGGTCGGGGGCCGCGATTTCCCGATGCGCCGAATGAAGCGGCGGCCTACATCATTCGCAATCCCGAAATTCCGGCGATTCAGTTTCGCCGCGCCCGCCGCGCGCGCGCACACACTTTTGAGGCTTGCTCCGTTTTTTACATTTTGCGCCGCGAAGGAATCGTGATTTTGACCGCCAGCACCGGGCGTCGTAATCCCCGATGGATCAAACAACGCAGGCGTCAACTTGGCTGAAAGCATGAATTCGGATTTCGCCATTGACGTGCGTGACGTCACGAAGAAATTCGGGACGCGCGCGGTCGTCAATCACATCGCCATGCAGGTGCGGCCCGGCGAAATTTACGGCTTCCTTGGCCCGAATGGCAGCGGCAAAACCACGTTTCTGCGGATGCTGTGCGGCCTGCTCCGGCCCGATGCCGGCAGCGGCCACTGCCTCGGACTGGATTTTCGGACGGAATCCGCCGAAATCAAAAAGCGCGTCGGTTACATGACGCAAAAATTTTCGTTCTACGAGGATCTGACCATTGAGGAAAATCTGGATTTCATCGCGCGCATTTACGCGGTGCCGCAGCGCCAGGCGGCGGTCGAAAAAAGTTTGACCCGTCTCGGCATGATCGAACGCCGGCGCCAACTGGCCGGCACGCTTTCCGGCGGATGGAAACAGCGCCTGGCGCTCGCCGCCTGCCTGATTCACGAGCCGCAACTGCTGCTGCTCGACGAACCGACCGCCGGCGTGGACCCCAAGGCGCGCCGCGATTTCTGGGAGGAAATCCATCAACTCGCCGCCACCGGCCTGACCTTTCTCATCACCACGCATTACATGGATGAGGCGGAGCGCTGTCACCGGCTCGGCTACATTGCTTACGGCAACCTGCTCGCGCGCGGCACGGTGGATGAAGTTGTGAAAGCCGGCGGACTGACGACCTGGGAAGTCACGGGCGCCAGCCTCTCCAGGCTCGCTGAACAAATCCGCGGGCGGCCGGGCGTGGAACAGGTGGTGGCGTTCGGCACGGCGCTGCATGTCAGCGGACGCGACGCGGAAACGCTGCGCTCTTCGCTGGCGCCGTTTATGAACCACGAACATCGCTGGACGCAGATTGAATCGGGTTTGGAAGATGTGTTCATCAGCCTGATGGAAACCGCGAAGGATAATTTTGCATGACAACCCGGCGTGCCTTCGCCCTCACCCTGCCCCTCCCCGCTGGGAGGGGGAGAATCGCGCGCAGCCGCGTGGCGAGTCCGCCCGCGAGAACGGCGACGTGGATTTGGGAAAGCGCAAGGCTCATGGAGCTTCTGATGATTTTTGGGATGTTTTCTTTAATGACTCGTGGGTTTTGTTCGGATTCTGGCGGCAATCCAGCACGCGATAGACGATTACCTCGTTACCGGCTTCCATCCGGTAGTAAATCGCGTAGGGAAACCGTTTGGACAATAGCCGGTGAAAACCAAAAACTTTCCGCTGAATCCCCGCATACAGCATCAGTGAATCAATGTCCGAGAAAAGCGAATCCAGAAAATAACGGCCCAGACCTTCGCTCTGCTGCTCGTAAAAATCCCGGCGTGCGCGCCAGATCATTGAAGGCGGAGGAAAGCCGCCTGATTTTCATTGGTTCGCCCGCAATTTTGCCTTGGCCAGTTCCCAGTCCAGCACGGGTTCCTCGCCGCGCGCACGGCGTTCGGCGGTTTCCCGCAGGGCGTCCGCGTGCCACCCGGGCGATGCCAGTTCTGCCTCGTCCCGGCTCAAATCCGCCCACAGCATTTCCATGAGCTTCAATTTTTCCCGCCGGGGCAACTGCTGGATTTCAAGCGCACTCATGCCGGAAGCTTACACCCGCGGTTTTCGTCCGCAAGGGCGAAGCCAACTGCCCGCGAGAATGGCGACGGGAATTGGGGAAAGAGAAAAGCACATGGAATTGCTATAACCTATGCACTTTCAAAATGGCAGACATGGAGGAGAAAGTAGCCGTCCGCGAACCGCCAATTCAACTGTCAACATGGCCGAAGCCGGTGGCAGACACGCCAAGTCTCATCCACGGATTGCCGTCCGCGAACTAAGCGGCCTTTTTTGAATGGTGGATAAGAATTTTTCCAATTTCAAAGCCGGTCAAAGTTACTCACGAGATAACCAGCTTGGTGCCCTCAAAATCGAACCGGAAGCGCACTTCCTTCAGGCCCGCCGTGCGCATGGCGTGGCGCAGCTTGGCCTTGTCCTCCGCGTAAAACATCAGGAAGCCGCCGCCGCCCGCGCCGATGAGCTTGCCGCCGAGCGCGCCGCTGGCCATCGCCAGGTCATACCATTCGTTGATCTTGGGGTTGCTCATGCCGCCGCTGCGCTGTTTCTTGCGCTGCCAATGCACATCCATTAGCCGCGCGAACTCTTGCAAGTTTCCGGATTCCAGCGCCGCCTGGCTTTGCAGGCCGAGGTCTTTGACGAAGTGCAGGTTCTCGATCATGGACTTGTCGTCGGACTTCGATTTCACGTCCTGCTCCTTCAAAATCGCCGATGCGCTGCGCGAATAGCCAGTGAAGAAGAGCAGGAGATTATCTTCAAGATTGTCGCGCGTTTCCTCAGACGTCTTCAACGGCCACGCCTCGACTTTGCCGCCGGGCAAAAACTTGAAACACGTCAAACCGCCGTAGGCCGCGATATATTGATCCTGCTTGCCAATGGGTTCGTGCAGGCGGTTCAACTCGATGTCGCACGCCTGCTCGGCGAGTTCGGCGGGATGAACCAGATTTTTTTTGTAGGCGTGCAACGCCTTGAGCAGCGCCGTGGTGAAACTGCCGGAGGAACCCAGCCCGGTGCCGGCGGGAATGTCCGCCATCGAAGTCAGTTCGAGCGAATGGCCGTTGACCCCCACCAACGCCATCGCTTCGCGGATGATCGGATGTTTTAATTGCGAAGCCTCCGGCACGCGCTCCAACTCGGAATACTTCACAATCAAATCCGGCACGAAGGTTTCGTGGAGCGTGATATAAACGTAGCGGTCAATCGCGCCGGCGATGAGGAAGCCGCCGAACTTTTCGTAATACGACGGCAAATCGGTGCCGCCGCCGCCGAGAGAAATGCGAAGAGGAGAACGGGCAATAATCATAAGCAAAAGCGGAAAGCGGAAAGCGGAAAGCGGAAACTTTCCCCGCGCTGGTTGGTTGAAAATTTCATGGTTCGGTTTTTGCCTTGCGGCCAATGGTAATCAGAATCGCCAGCAACTGGCCAGCTTCGTTCAAAAGTTCGGCAATCTGCTTGTCGGAGCCAAGTTTTGTGTCCTTGCAAATCTCCAGCCAGTAAATCGTTTCGGCGGCTTCCTTTTCCGCGATGCCGGTTTTGTGGATGAAATCGCTTTTGGATTCGGCGCGGTTGGCCTCGCGGTAATTTGCGCCGATGGAAGTTCCGGCGCGCAACAACTGCCGGCCGATGATCTCTCCTTCGGCGCTTTTCGGAAAAGCAGCAACCGTCTTCACCACCATCACGGCAAATTTTTTCGTCCGCTCCTCCAATTCCGTTTTCATTTGTGGTGAGGCGGGGCAGTTTAGTTTCCGCTTTCCGCTTTCCGCTTTCCGCTTTGGTAAATCTGCTCCACGACATTCAAAGCTGCTTTTGCCTCACGCAAGCCTGGAACCGGACGACGTTTCACGCGGATGTCTTCAAAAAATTCCGACATCTCGATTTTCCACGACTCGTCACCACGCGGAAATTCCCAGATGGTCGTGTCCGGCGGTCCCATTTGCGGGAGCATTTTGTAATACGTCAGCCGCTCGACACCGTAGCTGCCGCCGAGTCCTTCCCAGTGGAGCTTGGCGTCTCGCCCGTAGATTTCGAGGCTGAACAAATTTTTCCATTCGCTGCAACTGACGTGCAGCCACGCGGTGTGGCCGGCGGCATTGCGCAACGAGAGAAACGCGTTGTCGTCCACCGGCATTTTCCAGAAATACGTCGTCGCGTGGCCTTCCACCGTGGTGAAGTCGCCGAGAAAAATTCCCGCGAGGTCAATCAGGTGGACGCCCTGATCAATCAATTCGCCGCCGCCGGAGAGTTTCGGATCTGCGCGCCATTCCCTCTCGTAACCGACGCGTCCGCCTTGGCCGTAGCGTCCGCGCACAAACATCATCGGGCCGAGCACACCGCTTTTGAATAGTTCGACTGCCTTCAACGCGGCTGGATGAAAACGATGATTGTAGCCGACACGGACCAGCGCACCGGTTTTCTTCGCGGCGGCTTCGAGTTCGTCGAGTTCCTTCACGGAAATCGCCGCCGGTTTTTCGACGAGAACGTGCTTGCCCTTTTTCACCGCCGCCAGTGCAATCGGCTGCAAGGTGGAATTGAGCGTGGCGATGAAAACCACTTCCACTTGCGGATCAGAAACGGCGTCTTTGAAATCCGCGCAGGCGCGGCCGCTCTTGGCAAGCTTCACCAATTCCTCGGCGCGCGACAGGTTTGTGTCGCAGGCGACGACTAGCTTCGCGCCAGCGGGCATTCCCGTGACGCGTTTTTTTCCGATGAGGCCGCAACCGATGATGGCGTAGTTCATGTTCAATAAACCTCACGCAAAGGCATAAAGGTGCAAAGCATATCTTTCCCAGTTTTGCGGCTTGGCGTCTTTGCGTGAGAAAATCATTTTAGCTCCACTTTTTGCCGCGATCTTCCGGCACGATGCGGCGCAGACAATAAACGTCCGACTTCGCGAGTTCGTCGCGGTGCTGCTGCAAATCTTTCCACGGATCCCATTGCGCGCTGATGAGCTTGCCGGTAATACCATCACTCTCGGCACTGGCGAGATACACGGCCAGGTTCGCGCCGAGTTCAAGCGGCACCGCGCCCTTTGCTTTCCAGCCTTTGTTTTTCTCAAAAAACGCCGCGCCGACTTTTTCCGGACCGGCGGCCAAAACTTCATCCACCAGCCGCGTCGCGAGCGCGCCGGGCGCAATCATGTTCACGTCCACGTGAAACGGCCTTAATTCCTCGGCCAGCGTTTCGCCGAGCCGGACCACCGCCGCCTTTGACGCCGCGTAAGAACTGATGTTCGGCAGCGGATTCGTCGCGCCGCCGCCGCTTAAGACGATGATTTTTTTGTTCGCGCCATTTTGTTTTCCGCTTTCCGCTTTCCGCTTTCCGCTTTTGAAGTGCGGAATCACCGCGCGGCACGGCAGCAACACACCGAACAAATTGATGTCAATCGCCCGCCGCCATTCGGTGATGGAAACCGATTCAGTCGGCCCCATCGGCCCGTAAATGCCGGCGTTCAAAACCAGCGCGTCGAGCGAACCAAGCTCCTTGAGCGCAAAAGCGATAAGCGCACCGACCTGTGTTTCATCGGCGACGTCACAAGTTTTGGCGGCGATTTTTTGCGACGGAAATTTCTGCGCCAGCTCGGCGCGCGTGACGGACAAGTCCTTTTCGCTGCGGGCGCACAGCACGACATTCGCGCCTTCGCGCAAAAAGTGTTCGGCGATGACCTTGCCGAGTCCCTGGCTGCCGCCGGTGATGAGTGCGTTAAGATTCTTGAGTTTCATTTTAGGCGCGACCGACGGAAAGATGCTCGACGCCGGCGATGGATTTCAATTCCTTTTCGAGAAAACGGTTTGCGTCCACGAATGTTTTACCGCGCATTTGCGGAACGATGTTCGGCCAGTCGGCCTGCCGGAACTGCGGCCATTCGGTGCAAACGGCGGCGGCATCCGCACCGGCCAGCGCGGCGGAAATTTCATTCGCCAGCGAAACGGATTTCAATTCCGCCGGCAAGCTTTTCACCGCCGGATCAAAGGCGGAAACTTGTGCGCCCGCCTGCAAAAGCTGCTGGCACAATTCCACCGCCGCGCTGCGCCGCAGCGTGTCGGTGTTCGTCGTGTAAGTCAGGCCAAGCACGGCAATTTTTTTGCCACGCAAAGCGCCGAGCCGCGATAGCAACCGGCGGAACGCCCAGCCGCGATGCAGGTCGTTGCTCTGCTTGATGGCCGGAATGACGGAAATTTTTTCGCCGTTCGCCTCGGCCAGTTTGGACAGCGTGACGACATCACGCGCCAACGTGCCGCCGGCGAACGGTCCGCCCGGTCCAAGATACGCCTTCGGTCCGATGCGTGGCTCGCTTTTCAAGCCGATGGAAACTTCCTTGGCATCCGCGCCGGTGTGTTCGCAGAGGCGCGCGACTTCGTTGATGAAGGTAATCGAAAGCGCGAGAAAGGAATTCAGCGCGTGCTTGACCATTTCGGCCGATTCGGTGCGCATGAAAATCACCTGCGCGGCGAATGGCTTGAACAATTCTTCGAGCAGTGTTTTTTTTGCGTCGGTGCGGATGCCGACGACGGCGCGCTCGGCTTTTTCAAACGCGTCAATCGCCTTGCCGAGCCGCAAGTTTTCCGGCGAACACGCGAAATGAAATTGCGGAAGTTCCCTTTCTAGTTTGGCGCAGGTGCCGACCGGCAGTTGCGCGGAAATCAACACCAGCGCGTCGTTTGGCAAACTCGGCAGCGCGCGGCGCAAGTTTCCCAGAACGAAATTCACGTCGGATTCATCGTTGTCATTAACAGGTGTGTCGTATGCGACCCATAGGACGTTTGCTTTTGCGCACGCAATTTTGGGGTCGGTCGTGAACGAAAGTTTTTTGGCGGCAATGCCGGCTGCGAGCAAATTGTCCAGGCCCGGTTCAAACAGCGGCGCCATGCCGGAATTTAATTTCGCCACGTTCGCGGCGTCGAAATCCAATCCAACGACCTGAAAATGCCTCGCGCAACACGCCGCCGTGACGGTGCCGAGATGCCACAAGCCTTGAACGACGATCTTCATAGGCAAAAGCGGAAAGCGGGAAAGCGGAAAAGCGGAAAAGCAAAACAAAGGACCGCACCGGCGGCGGTTATTGCCGAACTTATTTGCCGTGACTTGCCTTTGGCTTTGCGACCAATGGTGGTGATGATGGCCAGCAATTCACCGGCTTCCGCGCTAAACGTTTTCACGTCCGCAGTTTTGCCAAGTGCCGTTGACTCACAAATTTCCAGCCAATAAACGGTTTCCGAAGCCTCCTTCTCCGCAATTCCAACCTTGTGAATAAAATCGCCTTTTGATTCAGCGCGGTTTGCCTCGCGATAATTTGCGCCGATGGAAATTCCGGATCTCAACAATTGCCGCCCGACCTCGATGCCGTCAACCGTTTTGGGAAATGTCCGCACCAGTTTGACAATGCCAACCGCAAACCTTTGGGTTCTGCCTTCCAGTTCGGTTTTCATGCGTTTGTTTTCGCTTTCTCGATTTTCCGCTTTCCGCTTTATTTTCGCGAGTCGTAAACCCACTGGTTTTGCTGGAGCCATTGCAGCGTGCGGACGATGCCTTGCTCGATGGTCAGCGTGGTTTTCCAGCCGGTGCTTTGGATTTTTTTCGTTTCAAGATCG
>JAKALA010000036.1 GCA_021813325.1 bacterium
GGCTTCGCCCCTTGGGTGGTTGGGTGGCTTGCGTCAAGATCATCGCCCGGCTCGCCTCCTTCACCGCGGGCTTTCGCCCGCGTCCGCCCGCATCGGCCAGCCCGGCCAGTCCCTGCTGGCGAAATCACCCGCACCACTTGCTGACAATCCGCCGGCGCACGCCGACCCGCCGGGCGGTCTCCTCCTGGGAAAGGCCCTCGGCGCGGGCCAGAATAATCCGCGCCGCTGCTCCGTTCGTTGCGGGGTGGTGGAAGCCCGAATCAAGGCTGCCAAGGCTTTTCGTTGATCCGCATCCACATCCAAACCCTGCACAGGTCTTGCCATGCCCCCCCCCAGTTTCCGCCCTAAATCATCTTTTGTCCAACTATTTAGTAAACACTACACTAGCGACGTGGGGCGGGCGTCGGCGATTTTCTGGCCGGCGGCAAAATAAATCTGCGCGGCAACCGACCGCAACGCGTAGTCGATGAGCGGAGTTTTCGGCGATTGCAACGCCAATTCCAACTGCCAGAACAGGTGCGGATAATCCGCGCCGCCGTTGCCGGACAAGCGCGAAACGTCAATGTCCAGTTCGGCGATTGTGCGGCTTATACCGCCGCTGAAATGCTTTCGGCTCATTTTTTATTCGACGGGTTCAACCAAAAACAGCAAACGGGAAACTATTCCCTTATTTCAGTCAGAGCCTCGTGATCTTGACGGCTATAAAAGTCATTTCGCCGTCACCACAACGTAATTTTTTTTGCCTTTACGCAGCAGCATGTGCTTGCCGAAGAGCAAATAGTTTAAAGTAATCACGCGCTGAAAATTTCTTTCGCGAACATTGTTCACATAAATACCACCGCTCTCGATATCCTTTCGCGCTTGTCCTTTTGACTGACAAAGCTTCGCTTCAACTAACACGTCAACGAGCATGGTCCCGGAACCTTCTAATTTCTGTTTTGAAATTTGAACGCTTGGAAGGTCCGCAACAATCGTATCCAGCAAAGATACAGCCTCGTCTTGTGCTACAGATTTCTTAAGAATTTCCTCTAACGAAATATTGGCCTCTAACTCAGACCATTCTATCGTAGCAGCAACCTTTTGGTGAATAGTTCCAAATAATGCCTCGCTAGCTGATTCTACAGCTTCAGTAAGCTTATTCCCATGAATTAAGCTCGTTACTGCTTTGGCCAGCGCCTTGTGGGCCTCACGCGCTCCGGGATTCGCATGGTGTTGATTTTCCAGCGACGCAACTGCTTCCTTCGTCAAAAACGTGAAGAATTTGAGATAGCGGATGACATCCGCATCGGCCGTGTTGATCCAGAACTGGTAAAACTTATAGACGCTCGTTTTCTTCGGATCGAGCCAGACGGAACCGCCTTCGGTCTTGCCGAACTTGGTGCCGTCGGACTTCGTGATGAGCGGCATGGTCAGGCCGTAACCTTGCTTGCTCAGCTTCTTGCGCAACAGATCAATGCCGGCGGTAATGTTGCCCCACTGGTCACTGCCGCCGATCTGCAATTCGCAGCCGTGATCGCGGGCGAGCACATAAAAATCAAACGCCTGGAGCAGCATGTAGCTGAATTCGGTGTAGCTGATGCCCACTTCGCGATCTTCCATGCGGGCGCGCACGGATTCCTTGGCCACCATTTGATTCACCGAAAAGTGCTTGCCGATGTCGCGCAGAAAATCGAGGTAGCTCAAATTCGCCGTCCAATCGGCGTTGTCCACGAGCTTGGCGGGATTTTGCTTGGCGTCAAAATCGAGCAGCTTCGCCAACTGCGGACGGACCGCTTCGACATTGGCCTTGATTTGTTCCTTGGTGAGCAACGAGCGCTCGGCGGATTTGCCGCTGGGATCGCCAATGCTGCCGGTCGCGCCACCGGCTACGGCGATGGGATGATGCCCGAAATTCTGGAAACGGCGCAGCGCGAGCAATGGCACCAGATGCCCGACGTGCAGCGAATCCGCTGTGGGATCAAAGCCGCAGTAAAGCGTGAGGGGCGAAGCCAGCTTCTTCGTCAATTCCGCCGTGTCGGTGCAATCGGCAATCAAGCCGCGCCATTGTAATTCGTCCAGAATGGTCACAGCGGGAGGATAGATTTTTGATGGCCCATTGCCAATTGCCAATTGACTGGCAGGGCGAACGTCCCCGGGAGCCGTTAGAGTTTCACGCTGCGCAGTGGTTTGTTGACGGGATAATCGTCGTCGCCGCCCGGATGGTCATCCGTTTGATTGTATTGCCAGTCGCCCGGTTTCATCAAAATCGTGAAATCGTGGATGTCGCCAGTCACGCGGCCCAGGATCGCGCCGTTGAGCCAGTCGAGGCTCGGATTGCGCTTGGAAAGCCGGTAGTCCTTGATCCGCACGTTCATGGTAACAGATTCCGCCGGCACGCCTCTGAATTCAAAGGCACCGTCGGCGTTTAGTTTGGTTTCGAGACTATCCATGGCTTTCTCGCGGGCAAGGAACATTCGCGTATCCGCCGGCACCGGCTGGCCATCAGATAACACCACGCGGCCGGAAATGGTGAACGCAGGCTGGATTTCCAGCCGGCCCAAATCCTGCCTCTGGCCGGAATCGCCCGTGGTGACAATTTGATTCGGGAGCGCGCCCTCGCCCTGGAGCGACTTCATCGAGGTGAAGACGACGAATTCGCGATTCGGCGGAATATTCATCAACGTGAAGTGCCCGTTGGTGTCGGTCGCCACGGAATCGCAGTTGAAATATTTTCCGCACTGGCGCTCGGTGGTGGTGGCGGAAACCGAAATATCTTTGACCGGCTGGCCATGGCGGAGAATTTGTCCGGTGAGCGTCACGCCCTCCGGCAGCTTTACCAGATAATCGCCGCCAGGTTTGAGAGTGACCCATTGTTTAGCCACGCCACGACCTTCCGCCGTCGCGTAAACCGTGTCCACATTGTTCGATTTGCAAAACAACACGAAACGGCCGTTATCGTCCGCCACAGCCAGCGGCTCGACGACCGCGTCGTTGCCGCCCCAGCGGGTCATCTGCCCCATGGCGACGCCTTCGGGACTGATGGCCGCGCCAGGCACCGGCTTGCCGTTTTCGTCAATGACCATGCCTTTGATGCGCAAGGGCGATTTGAGCGCGGCTTCGGTCAGGGGTGAGAGCGTGATTTTTTGCGGCGCATTGGTTGGGTCCACGCCCGAAACAAACTGGCTTTCATACCCCGCAGCCACGATGAGCAACCGGAACCGCAGGGTCGGATCCAACGATGCGATTTTAAAATGCCCATCCGCATCCGTTTGCGCGTTTTTCTGGCAATCGGCGTAGCATGAAGGGCACAAAACCGACGTGCCTTGTTTCGGCCCGGCGGTGTAAATGAACACCGAAGCCTTCGCGATGGGCGTATCGCCGGTCCCGACCACTTGTTCGGTCAAGTCGGGCCGCTCGTCCGCCGCCGCCGCGCAGACACACACCAGCATCAGACTGAAGCGGGCCAGTATTTTAAACACAGTATTCATAGTTCAACGGGCTTATTGTTTTTTCAACGCACGCTCCACGGTGGCGCGAACCAGTTTGCCGTCCAGATCATGCGCGATGACGCGGCCATCGGGGCCGATCAAATCGAAAGAAGGCAGCGATGTCACGTTGAATTCGGTTGCGGCGCGCGCGCGTCCGGCGGCATCCAGCCGGGCCTGCGGCCACGAATAACCGCGCGCCTTGATGGCGGCCAGTGCTTGCGCCGAATCGTCATCGAGATTCACTCCCAGCGCAGTGAATTGACCGCTCGCACCAAGCTCGGTTTGCATTTTTTCGATGGCGGCAAGCTGTTCCGTGCAACGGTCGGACCAGTCCGCCCAAAACGCCAGCAGCACGGTTTTGCCTTTGAATTGATGCAAGGAAACGGTTTTCCCGTCGAAATCTTCCGCCGCCAACTGCGCCGGTTTGGACGACTCCAGCGGCAGCTCGGTCGCGGGCTTGACGTTCATGCGGATGGTTCCCAAATCAAACGCGCCTTGGCCGCCCGGCACCGAAACGTCGCGCGTCAGCGAACCCAGTTCATCGCGCTGCAGGCCAAAGCGCTCACGGTCATTTTTCGGCGGGCGCGTGACGCGCAGGCGAAGTTCATAATCGCCCGGCGGCACATCGTCGGCATGGAAATTTCCACCCTGATCAAACACCAGTTCAAATTGCTGTTGGGCGCGCTCCGCCGCCTGCACCTCCGGTGAATGCGCGTAGGCTTTGCGCGCCTTTTCGTAAGCGGTTTTGTTGACGTAAGCCCAGTAGGTCGGTGCGGGCGGCATCACTAATTTGGTTTTCAACACCAGAACTTGCGCATCATTTTGCCAGTCCACGGGCGTTTCCGTTTCGACATGGCCGATGATCTGCCGGCCGCCGAAGGTATAATCAATCTGCTTGTGCTCGCCCGCCTTCAATGCAAACGGCCAGCGATGGCTTTCCACGGTGAAAACGCCATAAATGATGTGGGGTTGCTGATACAAAACACCGTCGGATGGCGGCAAGTTCGTGAACAAGAAGTGCCCGTGCTCGTCGGTTTGAGCGCTGTAAACCAAATCAAATCCTTCCAAAGTGTTCCAATTCATCGGCGCCTTGACCGAAACGGCGGCGTTGGCCACCGGTTTGCCGTCGGTTTTCAAAACACCTTCGACGCTCGCCCAGGCCTGCAACTGAATTTCCTTGGATTGCCGCAATTCGCCGACCGTCACAGAGGCGAAACCGCTGCGATGCGTCACCACAAGGTATTGGTTGTCATCCGCGGCGGTAAAATGAAACGTGCCGTCGTCCGCCGTGCGTTCCGTGACACAGCCACGGCCGGGATACGAGCGATTCGGCGCGTTGAAAAATACGGTCGAGCCATCGGCGCCGCACAGCACCACTTTTGCCTCCGCCGCCGGCTGACCGTCGGGTTGCCGGACCATGCCCGCGGGCGCGACACCCTTGATTAGTTTGATGATCAAGTTTTGATCGCCTTCATCAAAATACAATTCGTCGCTGCTCCACGGGCGATAGCCATCCGAGCAGATTCGCAGCTTGTAGTAATCCGCCGTGCCGAGCCGAAATTCAGAAAAGTTGATCGCCGATTGAAATTCACCGTTTGCACTCGGATTGCCCCACGATTTAAAATCCTGATTCCACTGCAAGTCGCGCTGGACTTCAAATTGGGATACCGGCTCGCCGCTTTCGGCATCGCGAACGCTTAAGTGGACCGTGATGCTTTTGTCCGAGCCATTGCGCAGCTGCACGGTTTTCACGGTCCCATCGGCGAGCAATTTCGCGGCACGCACCGGATAATTGGTGCTGCTGATCCAGAAACTCACGGGCTGATCCGGCGCATTGGTCCAGACGGCGAGGCCGCTGGCATCCGTCACCCCGTTCCAATCCACGAGCTGATTCCCCGAACGCCAGTCGATGACGCGAAACGTCGCGCCCGCCACCGGTTCGCCGTGTTCGCCGACCACGCGCGCCCGCAATGGTTGGGCTGGCGGCAGGACTATTTGCTTTTCGGCGGCGCTGTCGGCAGCGGAAAGGACAACGGTCTTTGAGGCAAAACCATCTGCCTCAGCCGTCACCACAAATTGCGGCACCACCCATTGGCTGAATGTAAAGGTGCCATCCGCCTTGTTGGTGCAGGTGAAAATGGGTGTCTGGCTGACCTGTCCGCCACGGGCTTTCAGAATCACGCCGGAAACCGGCTGTCCGGCTGAATTCACGATTCGTCCATGAATCGTATAACCGTCCTTGAGTGTCAGAACGGCATTGGTGGCCTGCAAGTCGGCCAGGGATATGCGTTCGGCCGATTCCACGGACAACCTGGCTTCGCCGGCCTCGGTGGTGAATTGGCTGCGCGCACCGCCGGGCCGCACCACATCCACGCGCACGGCCACCAGATCTCCGGGGAAATTATCCATGTGCCAGAAACCATGGTCATCCGTGGTGACTCCGGTTCCGGAACGTGATACTTCCGAATATTCCTGATGCAATTTCACGCCGGTGCCCATGGAAAATCCCCGATAGCCAAAACCCCACGGAATCACCGCCGCACCGGCCACCGGCTGGCCATGATCGTCCCGCACGAACCCACCAATGGTGATGCCTTTCTGCAAATGAAACGTGTAACTGTCCGGCAATGTCTCGATCACCTTGCCGCCATCGGAAACCCACATCACCGAGCGGTCAGGATAGTTGCTGGCCATCACCCCAAGGCTGAAATTTTGCATGTTTGCCAGCGGCAAAGCGGGCGGCAATGGGAATTGAATCGACGCCACACCACGCAAATCTGTCATCCAGCCCGGCGGGTTGGTTTGAAAAGACCCGGTAAGATACGGCGTATTCACTCTCGCTCCCGGCACGGGCTGTCCCGTCTGTGCATCCAGAACGGTAACGGTCATTTTGATCGGGTTGATGTCGGTGTTCGTGGCGTTTGCTCCGCCTGCGGCATCGGCTGCAACCTTGATGCGCGGTTTGGGTGGCTGATTTGATTCCGCGTCGGTCAAGGTCGCCACGGCAACACCGGCGATCAAAACGATGGCCAGCGCCGACCATTTTCCGGGCCGGCGAAAATTGGCAATCATGGAGATGCGCCGCCGCATCTGGCGTTTGTCTTCCAGAATGCCGACCAGTCCCGGGATCGCCTGCGGACGGCTCAAATTTTCCAGCAATTTCACCACCGTCTCGCCGTAGGCCGTGCCGGCGGTGTCGCCCGCGCGCAACAGCGTAAGTTCGTCGCAGGCGAGTTCGCGATCGGCGCGAAGCCGGGCAAAACCGAACCACAGCAACGGGTTGAACCAATGGGCAATTTGCAGTGCCGTCACCAGCCAGTTCAGCCATAAATCACCGCGCTTCACATGCGCCAGTTCGTGAAAAAAAACATACCGCAGCTCGCCGTGGTTGAACTGCCCGCCAAAGCCGCGCGGAACGAGCAACCGCAGCTTCAGCAGGCCGAACAATGCCGGACTTTGCACCGCATCGGTTTCCAGCAATTCCACCCGCCGGTTGACGCGAAATTCGCGACGACAATCTTCGAGCAGGCTTTGCAGGCGCGCATCCGTCGGCACGGTTGCGCCCGCAAGTTTCTGCCGGAAACGGAGCGTTTGCACCAGCACCACGCCGGACAAAAGCGCGCCCCCCGTCAGCCACAAACCAGCGAGCCAGGGAATCACAAGTTCACGCCCATTCAAAGCTCGCTTCGGCGCAGCGGCAGCGTTGACAGCCGGAACGGCGGCGGCCGAGGCAGATTGAACCGGCGGCGGCAGGACTGGCGGGACCGCGACGGCGCCTGACGGTGTTTCCGTTTGAGTTCGTTCCGCGGCCATCGCCGGGACGGAAGTCGGACGCGCGGAAGCGGGGCGACTTTCTGCGGGCCGCGAATCGCGCGGAGCTTCAATCGGCACGGCCGGTCGGACCAAATTGAACAGGCTCATGGCGCTCTGAGGACTGAAGGGCAGCAGCAGCCGCGCGAGCACGATCCACCACAGCGCAAACCGCCAGCGGTGGGTCAGGTGGCGACGAAAGATCCATTGCACGGCCAGCACCAGCAACACCAGCAGGCCGGCCTGCGTGGAATGCGTGAGCAGCCAGTTGAGGTGATTTTCCCAGCCCGGATGGATTTTCATTTTTTCTCCTGTTGTTTGAGCAAGGTTTTGAGTTCGGAGATTTCCGAGGACGAGAGTTTCTGATGCTCCACAAAATGCGCGAGCATTGGTCGCAACGAGCCACCAAAGACCCGGTCCAGAAAAGACCGGCTTTCTGCGGAGACACAGTCCTTTTCCGTGACCAGCGGATGGTAGAGATACGCGCGTCCGTCTTTCTTGAAACCCAGCGCACGCTTTTTGACAAGGCGGTTCAGCAGGGTTTTGACGGTCTTGGGATGCCAGTCATCCAAGGCGGCCAAGCGGTCAATGATTTCCTGCGCGGTGACAGGCGAACGGTTCCAGCAGATTTTCATGACTTCCCATTCGGCTTCGGAAATGCGGGGTGTGGCGCTCATAATTATATGATTACAGATGTAATTGATTTATTGATTACACAAGTAATCCTTCCGGTCAACAGATTTTCCGAAGAATAATCCGGCGATCGTAAAAAACCGTTGCGTTGCCGGTGCGTTTGTGAAAAATCGCGCTGTGTCCAGCCGTTTAAAAACTTCCAATACCGCCGCGGGTGCCTTGGCGGTGGAAAGCCCGTTACACGACCTCGAGGCGATCATTCGCTCACGCACGCCGCTCGTGGCGGTGGAAAGCAATGAAGAGCCACAAATTGTGCGGATGGTGCGCCAGATTGCGCAGCGCATGCAGGCCAAGGCCTTTCGCTGGACGGTGACCGAAGGTTTGAAAGCGTTTGATCCGGGCGATCAGCCGCTCCAGTCAGTGGTCAAAGCACAGGACATTCTGGATTACATCAAAACCAGCTCAAAACATTCGTTGTTCGTCCTGCTGGATTTTCATCCGTATCTGGAGGATGCCGTGCAGGTGCGACGGCTCAAGGACATTGCCCTGACCTATAATTCGCATTTTTCCACGGTGTTGATTGTCAGTTACACGCTGAAAATTCCGCGCGAACTGGAACCGTTCACCGCGAATTTCCGTCTGCCGCTGCCGTCGCTCGAACAATTGCGCGGCATCGTTTTGGAAGTCGCGGCGGAATGGGGCGGCGAACACAACCAGCAAAATGTGCAAACCACGAACAAGGTGCTGGAACAGCTCGTGCGCAATCTGGGCGGGCTGACCGCCACGGACGCCCGCCGGCTCGCCGCCAAGGCCATCAACGACAACGGCGCGATCCGAATCCGACATGCCGGAACTGATGCGGGCCAAATATCAATTGCTGGGGCGCGAATCCCTGCTGTCCTTTGAAAATGAAACCGTGCAGTTCGGCCAGGTTGGCGGCATGAAACGGCTCCGTCATTGGCTGACACTGCGAAAGGACTTTTTTCTCGATCCCAATCCCACGCTGGATCCGCCCCGTGGCGTATTGCTGATCGGCATTCAAGGCTGCGGCAAGAGCCTGGCCGCCAAGGCCGCCGCCGGAATTTTTGGGGTGCCGTTGCTGCGCCTGGATTTCGGCATGCTTTACAACAAGTATTACGGCGAAACCGAGCGAAACCTCCGCAACGCACTGGAAACCGCCGAAGTCATGTCGCCCTGCGTGCTCTGGATCGACGAAATCGAAAAGGGCCTGAGCGTGGACAACGATGACGACGGCCTTTCGCGCCGCGTATTGGGAACCATGCTCACCTGGCTGTCCGAGAAGCGAAAATCAGTTTTCATCGTGGCCACCGCCAATGACATCACCAGTCTGCCGCCGGAAATGGTGCGCAAAGGCCGGTTCGACGAAATTTTCTTTGTTGATCTGCCGTCGCCCGAAAATCGCCGGGAAATTCTCGACATTCATCTGCGCAAGCGCGGACTCGAGGTGCAGGATTTCCGCCTCGAAGATCTGGTGCCAGCCACGGACGGTTTCTCGGGTTCGGAAATCGAACAGGCCATCGTTTCCGCCATGTATGTGGCCCACGCCCAAGGCGCTCCCATGGCCCAGACCGAGCTGCTGGAAGAAATCAACCAAACCAAACCGCTTTCCGTGGTCATGGCTGAAAAAGTCCAGGCGTTGCGACAATGGGCGGATGGGCGAACCGTGTCCTGCGATTGAGTTCAAAAATTTCCGCAATTTAGCCGCAAAACTTTCCCGTTTTGACTTTGCGATTTCATTGCTTTGCGGGAAAATCCGCCGGTGTCAAAAATGTTGAAAGCTTCCGGCGCGATGGCCGGCGCCACCTTGTTCAGCCGCGTGCTGGGCATGGTGCGAGTCATGGTGTATGCGCGCTTCATGGGCGACGGCTGGGTGGCCGGCGCCTTTACGTTTGCGTTTCAAATCCCCAATCTCTTCCGCCGCCTGCTGGGCGAAGGCGCCTTGACGGCCGCGTTCATTCCCATCTTTAAGGAAAAGGAAAAAAAACACGGCGAAGTGGAAATGTGGCAGGCGGCCAACGCCGTGGTTTCGGGACTGGTGGTGACCGCGAGCATTTTGATCGCGCTGGTCATGGCCGGACTGGCCATCGCGCTGTCGGTGGGGGTTTTTCCGGCGAGCACCAGCCTGATGTTGCAATTGTTGTTCGTGATGTTTCCCTACATGTTGCTGGTCTGCATCGCGGCCTCGTTCATGGGCATGCTGAATGCCCGCGGTTATTTTTTCATCCCGGCCATGGGCGCCACGATGTTGAATCTGGTGATGATTTCATCGGTGCTTTTTTGGGCGCCGCGTTTAGGATTGTCCCTGCCGAAAGAAGGCCGGCTGCCGGTGCAAATTTTCGCGCTGGCTTACGGCGTGCTCGTCGCCGGGGTGGCCCAGGCGGTGTTTCAAGTGCCCGCGCTCTGGCGCGACGGCTACCGTTACCGCTGGGTTTCGCCGTGGCGCAATGAAACAGTGCGTCTGGTGGTCACACGCATGATCCCCGGCACCATTGGCGTGGCCGCCTTCCAGTTGAATGTGCTGCTGGTGCAAAGTCTGGCGTTTTGGATCAACCCGCAAATCAATGCCTCATTTGAATATGCGGTGCGGTTGATGGAGTTGCCGCAGGGCATGTTCGGCATTTCGTTGGCGACGTATATGCTCACAACTTTAAGCGCGCTGGCGCTGGATAGGAATTATTCGGAATTTCGCGCCACGCTGCGTCACGGGATCAGTTCGCTGGTTTTTGTCAATCTGGTGGCCGCCGCGCTGCTGGTGGCCTTGGCCCAACCCATCATGCGGCTGCTGTTTGAACGCGGGTTGTTCACGGCCGCCGCCACCAACCGAGCCGCCTTTGCCTTGGTTTGTTTGGCGCCAGGATTGGTGGCCTTTTCCACGGTGAACGTGCTGGCCCGCGCCTTCTTCGCCCTGGGCGACACCAAAACGCCAATGAAAATCAGCATCGCCTGCCTGGCGCTGAATTTGATGCTGGCGGCCATTTTAATCGCGCCGCTGAAGCAAGGCGGTCTGGGCATCGCCAACACGGTCACATCCGTCTGCAACGTGGTGTTGCTCCTGTTCGCCTTGCGAAAAAAACTGGGCAAACTGGAAATGCAACCCCTGCGCGACACGCTGCGGCCATTGCTGCTGGCCGCGATGCTTGCGGGCGTGGTGGCCTGGTGCAGTTGGGAACGCTGGGAACACTGGCTGGGGCACGGCACATTGGCCCTGAAGATGGGGGCCGTTTTTGTGCCCGCCAGCCTGGCCGGCATCATCTACTGGCTGATGGCGTTGATGTGCCAAGTTCCGGCAGCCAAGGAAATGACCGATCTGGTGCTCGCAAAAACAGTCAGGAAATCCAACGCGGCGACCGCGAATAACGACAAGCAGTGAACGGTTAGAAAGGAACCGCCGCCACCCAGCCTTGAGCGCCGAATTCAGATTTAAATTTCCCGGCCAAATTTTCGGCGGCGCTTAAATCCCGGGTGATGGCAAAGGTGGTTGAACCGCTGCCGGACATCAACGAAATCAACGCGCCCTGTTCGCGGAAAAATCGCTGGTAAAGTTCCAGCGCGGGAAATTTTTCAAACGCCGGCGCTTCCAAGGAATTGTAAAAGTCCCCAACGTCGGCGGGCCAGGACTTCGCTTGTAAAGCGGTCACGAGTTTTTCTGCGCGTCCCGGTTGGCCGTTCAAGGCTTTCGGAAAACGGGCGAGATTTTGATACGACCACGGCGTGGAAATGCCGAAGCCGGGATGCACCAGCAAAATGGCCTTGCCGCGCAAGGCGGGAAAGGCTTCGAGGGGTTGCACCCGCTCGCCGCGCCCGGTGGCCAAAGCCGGCTGGGCATACAGAAAGAAAGGCACATCCGAACCCAAAACCGCCGCCAGCTCGTGCAATTGGGCGGGCGGCAAAGGTGATCCGAACAGTTCATTGAGCGCGGTGAACGTCACCGCCGCATTGGCGCTCCCGCCGCCGATGCCGCCGGCCAGGGGCAGATTTTTCTGCAAGTGAATCCGCACGCCGGCGCTGATTTCCGCCGCCTGCAGGAAGGCCGTGGCCGCGCGATGGACCAGATTCTTGGCATCCGTTGGCAGTTCGGGATGGCTGCACGACAGCTCAACGCCGCTGCCGCCACGTTCAAATCGCATCTCGTCACAGATGTTGACGGGCTGCATGACGGTCTCCAACTCGTGAAACCCATCAGCGCGTTTGCCAAGGATGTTCAGGATCAGATTGACCTTGCAGGGCGATTTTTTTTCCAAGGGCATGGGCGGCTTAAAATAAAAACGCGCCAACAAGCGTGTTGGCGCGCGGAGCTAAATCGGTTTCACACTTAGTAATCGAAAATCTGGAAGCGGCAGCCCGGAAGAAACGGCGCCACGGCGCCACCGGAAAAACCCGTGTAGGTATCGGTGTCAAAGGTGGAACCGGAGATGAGGCCGGGCTGGTAGCTGTCGGGATATTGGGGATTGATGGCGACGCAGTTGGTGCAAACCGGATCGTAGCTGGGAATCGGGAAGGTCACCATTTCATAAATGCCAATGCCGATGCGGGACATGGATTTGCAGAATCCATGCACCACGCCGTAGGAATAATTGACATCCGGGGCGGAAAAGACGGTGTTTTGCTCCACTTCGCGGCGCATGTCGCCCCAACGAATCACTTCGCAGGTATTGCTGAAGCCGCGGGAAAGCTTTTGTTGCGGACCAGTGCAGCCGGTAATGCCAACCGCCGTCGCGGCAATGGTAAAAAGAAAAATCAGTTTGCGCATACGCTTCTCAGTTGATGGTGGGAGCTTACCCCGAATTGACGGCAAGTAAAGCGCCTTTTATTTCAAATCCTTAGCGACGCAAATAATGCAGCAATGGGGGCAGGGCATATTTCACGCCCAGCCAGATCAGCCACCCGACCAGCACCGCGCCAGCCACGGTCAACAACAACCGTCGCCTCGCCTTGTTGCGATCCGGTTGTTCCCAATACCAAGCAATCCAGACGGTCACCTCATAAAGCAATTGCAGCGGCACAAACATAACCACTTGGGTGATGACCTCGGGCGTGGTCAGCACCGCGCCCAAAACGAGGTTGATGACGATCATGTAACGCCGCGCCTTGGCCAGCGTGGAATAACTGATCACGCCGATTTTAACCAGCGTCAGAATCACCACCGGCAATTCAAAACCCAACCCCATGCCCAGCATGAACCGGCATACGAAGCTGATGTATTCCTGCGCCTGCCATTGAAACGCCCCCAATCCCAGCCACTGTGAATATTTCTGGGACGCCATCAAGGCCACGGGCATCAGGATGAAATAACAAAAGGCCACGCCGACCGCGAACAGTCCGCCACCGATGAACACCGCCCGGTAAATGTGTTTACGCTCATTGCGTTTCAGCGCGGGAAAGACGAAGGCCGCGATGAAATAAAGCAGAAACGGCGCGGCCAGCACCATGCCGCCATAGAATGCCACCTGAACCGCAACAAAAAAGCCGCCCGCCGGGCTGAAGTTCACCAGATCCACTTTCATCCGGTGCATGGCTGAAATGACCTGCGGATCGTTGGAGACGCGCCAGGTAAGAATATGATTCGTGCCATCGATGATTGGCACGATTTGGATGGCCGAAAAGCGATTGGAACCCAAATCCAATGAACGCTGTTCCTCGGAAGACAGGATAAAATTGCCGAGGGAATTGGTGCCGAAACTGACATTCACCACGGCATTGGTGCCGGGGTAACTGGCGGGGGCCTGCATCAGCGGCCACTTGAGAATTTCCACGACGTAGTTGGCGCCAAAGAGGCACACAATCATGGCCAGCCCCAGCGCGGCGCTCAATTTGACCAGCAGCCAGCGGAAATCCTCAAGATGCTCAAGGAAGCCTTTTACTGGACCGCCTTCGGGCAATTCATCCGCGCCCTCGGGTTCGTGCTCGTCAGCCATGCGGGACCAATCTTATCGTCAGGACTTGGGGCTTGGCGAATCGGAAGATTGAGAGATGGTCTTGCTCGGACGCGGTGCCGGCGGCGCACTGTGCGAATCGTCCTGGGCATTTTGGATCTCGTCGGTGACTTCTTTTGTGGCCTTCTTAAATTCCTTGATGCCCTGGCCCATGCCGCGCGCCAATTCCGGAATCTTCTTGGCGCCGAACAAAATCAGGACGACCGCCAGAATCAAAACGACTTCTGTGCCACCCAAGGCCCATGCAAAATTGATATTCATAAATATGTCTAGGTTGTTTAAAGCTACGCCGGTTTACTGGCGGAGTAAAGTGCAATTGGCCCGCCGCTAAACGGCGGCCGCCACGGCATCGCCCATCTGGGAAGTGCCAATCTTCTTCGCCGTCGGGTCGAGCGGGTTGAAGATGTCGCCGGTGCGATTGCCGTCATGGATGGCTTGGGTCACAGCCTTTTCAATGGCTGCCGCCGCGTCATGCAAACCGAAGCTGTGCCGCAGCAGCAGCGCGGAGGAAAGGATTTGCGCGATGGGATTAGCCAGGTTTTTCCCAGCGATGTCCGGAGCGGTGCCTCCCGCCGGCTCATAAAAACCGAATGTTTGGCCGCCGGTCGTCGCACCGAGGCTGGCGCTGGGCAACATGCCCAGGGAACCGCCAAGCGCGGCGGCTTCGTCGCTCAAGATGTCGCCGAACATGTTTTCGCAGAGCATCACGTCGAACTGCGTGGGCTTGAGCATGAGTTGCATCGCGCCATTGTCCACGAACATGTGTTCGAGCGTCACGTCAGGATATTGTTTGCCAATCCGGGTGACGGTTTCGCGCCAGAGGATGCCGTTTTCCAAAACATTCGCCTTGTCGATGCTGGTGAGCTTCTTCCGGCGCAATTGGGCCGACTTGAAGGCCACATGCGCGATGCGTTCGATTTCCGACGTGGTGTAAACCATCGTATCAATGGCACGCTGCTGACCGTTGCCGAGTTCTTCGGTTTTCTTAGGCTGGCCGAAATACATGCCGCCGGTGAGTTCGCGGACGACCAGAATATCAATGCCGTCGCCCTGGCGTTCCTTCGCCAGCGGACAGGCATGCGCGAGCGCTTTCGGGAGCGAAACGGGACGTAAATTGGCAAACAGGCTGAACTCCTTGCGCAAACGCAGCAACGCGGCGCGCTCGGGACGTTCTTCCTTGGGAATTGTGGGATCACGATCCGGCAGGCCGACCGAACCGAACAAAATGGAATCGCTCTGCTGGCAAAGCGCCAGCGTGGTATCGGGCAGTGCTTTGCCGGCGGCGTCAATACCCGCCCAGCCAACCGGCGCCTCGGTGATGTTGAGTTGAAAGCCGAAATTTTTTTCCGTGGCGCGGAGCACCTTGATGGCTTCGCGCATGACTTCGGGGCCGATGCCGTCGCCCGCGAGCGCAGCGATGTTGAAATTTTTCATGTGTTGGAACGGACAGTTTATTTTATTCGCGCAGGGTGACAATCCAAAACCAGAAGGTCCGCCGTGGTTGAAAGCCGATTCGAGCCAGCTACTTGAATCGGTCCCTTTTCCCCGGAGCATTCGTGGAGCGAAATGATTCGCGCCAGGGCTGCCCGGAGTTGTATTGCGCCCATCGCTTTTGCATGTCGCCGGCGGCCGGCAATTGGGCGGCATTGGCCAGATCAACGGCCTGTTTTGCGCAAACGGTGGCATTGGAAAAATCACCGCTGTTCGCATACGCCATCCCAAGAATATCCAAAACCACAGGCTGCGAATGCGCCGCCAGCGCATCCGCTTTTTGAGCCAGCGTCAAAGCCAGTTGCCCATCCCGGGCCGCAGCATTTTCGTTCGCGGCCAGATAATGGGCCGCCGTGGCGAGCACCTGAAAATTTTCGGGTTCGGTGGCCACGGCGACACGGAGCTCATTCACTGCCTCCGTGTCACGACCCTGCGCGAATTCGATTTTGGCCAGCTCGATGTGCGGTTGGGCGGAATGCGGATCCAGCCGCATCGCTTCATTGAATTCTGTGCGCGACTCGGCTTCGTTTCCCAATTCTGCCAAAGTTCGCGCCAAGGCAACATGGAAAGCCGCGTATTGGGGTTCCGCCTGAACGCACCGGCGAAATTCCTCCACGGCATCGGCCAGCCGTCCCATGCGCTCATAGAGGCTGCCTAAATTAAAGTGAATTTTATTGAGACTGGGATTCACCCGCAACGCCTCCTGATACTCGTGAATGGCCTCTGCATGGCGATTCGCCCGATCCAAGGCGATGGCAAGGTTGAGATGTGCCATGTCGTTGTTTTGCGTCATGGTGTCCGCGTAAAAATCGCCGCAGGGCTTGAGTGCGGTTTCGTATTCGCGGAGCGCTTCCTCATTCTGATTTTGCAGACTCAAGGCGACGCCGAGATTGACCGCCGCCATCTTGTTGTTGTGCGTTACGGCCAGCGCGTGGCGGAAGAGAGTTTCACTATCTTGCCAATAGCCGATTTGGCGTTCGGTCAGCCAGATGCACGCGCTCAAGCTCACTGTCGCCACTCCCACAATCACCGGTTTCGGCGGGGAGTTTTTTGGAAGCCACGCCTCCAGCAGGAAGACCGCCGCTAGAAAAATGCCGATGGATGGCAGATAGGCGTATCGGTCCGCCATGGCGGCGCTGCCAACCTGCACTAAACCGACCACCGGCACCAACGTGCCTAAAAACCACAACCAGCCAACGATGCCACATGGTTGGCGGTGACGCCATCTCCAAGCCACAAGGGAAATCGTCACCAGCGCCAGTAACGCGAGCAAAAATGCGGTTTTGGAGATTTCAGCCAGCGGATAAAGGACCGCCAAATCCACCGGCCAAATCATTTTCAATAGATATTTCGCATAGGCGACCGTGGCGTTTTCGAGACGGTAGGCCAGTGAAAGCTGGTTCAGCGAAGCCACCGTGCTCATCGAACGTTGGGCCAAAACGGTGACGGCACAA
The DNA here is from genome assembly GCA_021813325.1 of bacterium. Taxonomy (GTDB): domain Bacteria; phylum Verrucomicrobiota; class Verrucomicrobiia; order Limisphaerales; family UBA11358; genus UBA11358. Next base: position 16,810 of record JAKALA010000036.1, read on the forward strand.
GAAACGCCGGCCAGCGCAAAGAAGGGCCATTTTTCCAAGACAATCGCCAACCGGGATTTTCCTTTATCCGGCGCTGAAACCGACATTCGCTGCAACGGCCAGTAATCCAGCAGCAACAACACAAATGGCAGCGTCACCAGCATCGGTTTGGCTAGCAGTCCGAGAGCAAAAAATAACAGCGCCAGCCAATAGGCCGACGACATGGGTTTGCGGCTGGGGCCGTCAGTTTGACGCCTCGTTTTCGGTCCGGCTTCCAGCACATAACGCGCGTAACTGAGCAGGCTGAGCAGCGCAAAGAACGTGCTTAACACATCTTTGCGCTCGGATACCCAGGCGACTGATTCCACGTGCAGCGGATGCCACGCAAACAACGCTGCCACCATGGCCGAGGGCCACATCTTCCCCGTCATTCGCAGGATCAATACGAACAGCAGCACCACATTGAAGACATGGAAAAGAATGTTTACAAAATGATGCGGAGCCGGGTTCACACCAAACAGCGAGCAGTCCAGCATGTGCGAAAGCCAGGTGAGTGGATGCCAGTTGCCCACGTGATAACCGGCAAAAGCCCACTGAATTCCCTCGGCGCTCAAACCCTTTTGCACGACCGGATTGCTGGTCACATATCGGTCGTCGTCATAGCTCAGAAAATCGCAGCGGGTGCATGGCAGATACACCACCAAGGTGACCAAGGCGAGCAGCAAGGCGACAAGACGCGGACGCGACATGGCAAACTATTATGGAATTTCCCGAGTCTTGCAAAGTGCGTTCTCTCAAATGCCTGAAATGACACGAAGATTGCATCAGACAACTCCAATTGCTCTAATTGGCGCCAACATTTTACAAATTACCATGGCTTTGAGACGCAAGCGGACAATATGGATTTTGCTGGCCGGAATAGCCGCAGTTGTGGGACTGGCGGCATTTCTCTTCTTCCGTTTCGCCCGGCCAATTGGCGCCGGTCCAGCGGGTCCAAGTGTTCCGCGGGAAATCTTTTCAAAAACATGGACGCAACGGCCGGTCATGCTGCTTGGCTTGGGCGACAGCGTCACCGCCGGTTTTGGGTCACGAAAAGGGTATTCCTATTTTGACCGGCTCATTAAAAATCCAGCGGATGAATTCCCCGATTTGAGCGGCCTGAATTTGTCAGCCGTTTTTCCCAATTTAGTGGCAACCAATCTCTCGGTCTCGGGCAGCACGTCCGACGAGGTTGCAGCCCGGCAGTTGGCGCACGTTCCGGCCTACGGCAGCAATGTGCTGGGGATTGTGGTCATGACCACCGGCGGCAATGACCTCATTCACAATTACGGTCATACGCCGCCACGCGAAGGAGCCATGTATGGCGCCACATGGGAGCAGGCCAGGCCGTGGGTGGAAAATTTCAAACACCGTTTAAACGAAACTTTAAATCTCATCAAAAGCCGCTTTCCCGGAGGCTGTGAAATTTTCCTGGCCAACATTTTTGATCCGACGGACGGGATTGGAGACGCGGAGCTGGCGGGGTTGCCTGCCTGGAAAGATTCAACGGTCATTCTCAACGCGTATAATCAGGTAATCCAAGAATGTGCCGCCGAAAACCCCGAAATTCACTTAGTCGATATGCACACGGCTTTCTTGGGACATGGAATTCACCGCACTCAATTCTGGCGGCAGCATTTTGACTGGAAAGATCCGCATTACTGGTTTTATACAAATCTGGAAGATCCCAACGAGCGCGGTTATGATGTGATCCGCCGGTTGTTTCTGAATGAAATCGCCCAGGCCCGGAATCGCATTAACTAGATGTCATTGCCCTACAAAATCGCCACGCTCCTTTACGGTTTTAATGAGCAGGATGAAGTGCTGCTGCTGGAACGGGCGCAAGAGCCCAACCGCGGCTTCTGGAGTCCCTTTGGCGGCAAGTTGAAAACCGAGATCGGCGAGTCGCCCTACACCTGCGCCTGTCGCGAAGCCCACGAAGAAATCGGACTGGCTTTGACACCTTCTAACTTGCATCTGGCCGGACTGATCAGCGAACACGGGTATCAAGGTCAAACCCACTGGCTGATGTTTCTGTTTGAAATCAAAGTAAAATTGCAAACCCTGCCGCCGCCGCACGCCGAAGGGCGCTTTGAGTTTTTTCCGAAAGCGAAAATCCCTTCCCTCAAAATCCCGCAAACGGATCGGGAGCAGATCTGGCCGTGGTTCTGGCGTCATCGCGGCGGTTTTTTTGCGGCGCATTGTCATTGTCACGCGGATGGCCACAACGACTGGTCTTTGGAGGAAACCACATGAGCGAGCCCATCATTGATTTGCACAGCGATGATTACTTCATGGCGGAAGCTTTGCGCCAGGCCATGAAGGCCTACGAATGCGGCGAAGTTCCCGTGGGCGCCGTGGCCGTGCGCAATGGACGCATCATCGCCCGCGCTTTTAATCAGGTGGAAACCTTGAAAGACGCCACGGCTCATGCCGAAATGCTCGCTCTTACCCAGGCGGAAAATGCCGTGGGCGACTGGCGGCTGACGGATTGCACGCTCTACGTCACCAAGGAACCCTGCCCCATGTGCGCGGGTGCCATTGTGCATACGCGGCTGGCACGCGTGGTGTTCGGCGCGGGCGACCCCAAAGGCGGCGCCGCCGGCGGCGCGCTCAATCTCCTGCAATTTCCCACGCTGAACCATCGTTGCGAAATTACCGCCGGCTTGCGCATGCAAGAATGTCGCGGCTTGCTGCAGCAATTTTTCGCCCAACAAAGAGCCGCCAAGGAAAAGAACAACAACTAGACGTCGCAGCCGCAAAAATGAAAATCGGTATAACGGCGCCACGGTGTTCAATTCTGGTTTGAAGCATTCGCCGCTGAACGGCGAATGTTGACCGGGTTTATCTCCAGCGTCCGCCCGAAGTTTGGCCTGACCTTTAAGCCGACGGTCTCAAGCCAAATTCAATTCGGTTTCCCAACTGTCAGGCGCCAGGCGGACTTGTTTTTTTCGTCCGCCCGGTCCCGTGCCAATATGTCGGCCAATGGCCTGCATTTGACCGGCCAGATCGGCGCGCTGATTTTTCGGCTCGGTAATGCACGCCTTGGACGGATAAATCTCGTAGAACCGGCGGTATTTGTGCGGCGTAAGATTCGGCATGAAAACGTTGGCGCCGCGGCGCAGCCCGAGATCGCGGCCATTGGTCTTGTTGAGAGTGGCCAACGCCGTCGTAGCCGGAATGTTGGCGTCAGGCCGGAGCAGTCGCGTCAAAGCCACCGCCTTGTAAACCAGCAATTCTGAATTGGGCACTTGATGGTTTTTTGACGGGGAAAATATTGGCAAGCCCATGCCTAACGGTGTTGCTGGATGCGGAATGAACGGTCCGATACCAATCATGTCCAAGTCGAGCTCGCGGAACAAAAGAATGTCGTTCGCCAGGCTTTCGTAGGATTGACCGGGAATACCGACCATCACGCCGCTGCCAGTTTCATAGCCAAGTTCTTTCAAACGCCGCAACATAGCGATGCGATCGCACGGACGATTGCCCAACGGCGGATGAATCTCCTCAAACAGGTTGCGATCCGATGTTTCAAAACGCAGAAGATACCGGTCGGCCCCGGCTTCCCGCCATGATTTTAAATCGCTGTCCGGACGTTCCCCCAAACTCAAGGTCACCGCGAGCGGGGTTTCGGTTTTGATGCGGCGAATGATGTCTGCCATCCACTGCGTCTGTAGTCCATAATCTTCACCGCCTTGAAGCACCACGGTGCCGAAGCCCAATGCGACCGCCTGGTTGGCTGCCTCCGAAATTTCGTCGGCCCGCATCCGGTAACGGACCAGCCTGGTATTACCCGCCCGCAAGCCACAGTAAAAACACTGGCGGGCACAGAAATTGGAAACCTCCACCAGCCCCCGCAGAAACACGGCGTCGCCGACGTGCGCACGCCGCGTTTCGTTCGCCCGCCGCCATAATTCCTCCAGCCGCTGCGGGTCGGTTTCGCGCAACCAGGCGAGAATTTCGGTCTTAGTGATTGGCGTATTCATGCCGACACCGCTTGCTTCTGTTGGTCTCGGTAAAATTCCAATGCCGCTGGAAATGGAGCCAGCGCCCGTTCAAAAATCCCGAGGCTATAAGCGATGGTCAGGCCGTAATTGGTGATGGGCACGCCCGCCTGCTGGCATTTGAGAATGCGGCTCAACATCTCGCGGCGGTTCCACATGCACGCGCCGCAATGGATCACCAGTTTGTAATCTGCCAGATCTTTTGGAAAATCCCGGCCCTGACTGTTTTCGATCTGGAGTTTGGCACCGACGTATTGCGTCAGCCAGCGCGGAATTTTTACCCGCCCGATGTCCTCACCGATGGGATGATGCGAGCAGGCCTCGGCGATCAACACGCGGTCGCCGCCGCGCAGATTTTCGATGGCCATCGCGCCTTGCACTTGCGCCAGCAAATCGCCTTTGAAACGCGACATCAAAATCGAAAAACTGGTCATCGGCACGTCGCGCGGCGTGTCGGCGGCCACTTTCAGGAACGCCTGCGAATCGGTGACGACCAGCTTCGGGGGCGTTTTCAATCGGTCCAGTCCGGCGCGGAGTTCGCGTTCCTTGACCACCAGGCACATTGAATCGCTGTCGAGCAAATCGCGGATCGCCTGCACTTGCGGCAAAATCAAACGTCCTTTCGGTGCTTCTTTGTCAATCGGCACCACGAGCACCGCCAGTTCACCGGGGCCGACCAGATCGCCAAGAATCGCCGGATTATCGACGAAATCTGCCGGAGCCGCTGACAGCAACGCCTCGCGCAGTTCCAAGATGCCGTCGCCGGTGATGGCGGAAGTGCGGACGACTTTAAATGGAGCGGTGCCTTCTTGTCCTTGACCTGAACCTTGGTGATGAATCGTTTGGAGTGCGCGGACATGTCCGCGCTTTGAACCGAGGCGACATGTCGCCTCGGAAGAAAGTTGCGACACGTCGCCGCACTCCAAGGCAGGTTCGCGGGAAGTGGGAACGCCACAATCGATTTTGTTAAGCACAACGACTGTCGGCGTCTTGCGCGAATCCAGCTCGCTGAGAATTTCCTCCTCGAAATTACCCCACTTGCCGGATTCAGTGACCAACACGGCCACATCCGTTCGCTCCAAAACCTGACGGGATTTTTCCACGCGCATGGTGCCCAATTCGCCAACGTCGTCTATGCCGGCGGTGTCGATGAACAGCACCGGACCCAGCGGCAGCAATTCCATCGGCTTCTCCACGGGATCCGTGGTCGTGCCGGCCACTGGTGAGACAATCGAGACTTGCTGGCGCGTGAGCGCATTGAGCAGCGACGATTTACCAACATTTCGCCGACCGAAAAACGCGATGTGCAGGCGATGACTTTTGGGCGCGGTGATCATGGCTGCTGCGTGGCGGCGGCTCGGGAGAGCGCCGCTAAATTAGTGTTTGAATGGCGGCGCTCTGCCGAGTCGCCGCTACAGATTTCGGGCGAACCCAGCCGGCAAACCGCCTCTGGGCTGATCAATCCGTCAAATTGCTCGCCCGTCAGCCAGGCTCGATTTATCACAATTTCGCGAAGGCTTTGGCGGCTTTCGCGGGCCAAGGTGGCCGCTTGCGCCGCACGTTCGTAGCCCAGCAAAGGCACCAGCGCCGTCACCGTTGCGGTGGAATTTTCCACTTGTTCGCGGCAACGGGTTTCATTGGCTTGAACCCCTTCGATGCAATGACGCCGCAGGATGTCGTTGGCGCGGGCCAGCAAATCCAAGCTGTCCAGCAGACTGTCGGCAACGAGCGGCAGAAATGGATTCAGTTCCAGCGAGCCGGAAGCGCAGGCCATCGTGATGGTGGCATCGTGGCCGATCACGCGCATGGCAGCCTGGCTGACCGCTTCGGGGATTACCGGGTTCACTTTTCCCGGCATGATGGAGGAACCGGCCTGACGCGACGGCAGCGTGATTTCGCCCAGCCCAGCTTCGGGCCCCGAGGCGAGCAGGCGCAGGTCGGCGCAGATTTTCAGCAACGAAACCGCATGCGCCTTGAGGATGCCCGAGACTTCGACGAATACGTCGGCGTTCTGCGTGGCTTCCACCAGGTTTTCCGCGCGCGCAAAACCGATGCCGGTGATTTCGCGCAGTTGATCCACCACCTGGAAAATGTATTGGCGTGGAGCGGCCAAGCCGGTGCCAATGGCGGTGCCGCCCAGATTTACGACCCGCAGACGCTCCTCACATTTGTAGATGCGCCAGCGGTCGCGGTTGATGGCTTCCGCATACGCGCCAAATTCACGGCCCAGCGTAGTCAGCACGGCATCTTGAAACTGCGTGCGGCCCACCTTGACAACGTGCGCAAATTTCTTTTCCGCCGTTTGAAACGATTCCTGCAATGCGACGACCTGTTTTTCCAGCGCTTGCAGCCGCCGGATGGCCGCCAGCCGCAACGCTGTTGGATAAGTGTCGTTGGTGGATTGATGGAGATTCAAGTCGTCGAGCGGCGAGATCTGTGGCGGCGACGCCTCGTCGCTGACCGTGGTCGCGACAGGAACGTCGCCGCCACGGATTTCCGAAATGATTTTCCCCGCGCGATTGGCCAGCACTTCGTTGACATTCATGTTGGTGCTGGTGCCGGCTCCGCCTTGCAAGGCGTCCACGATAATGCAGCCGCCCAGATCGCCATGGGCCAGTTCGCAGCAGGCGCGCTCAATGGCATCGGCCTTGAGCCGGTCGTCGGCCCAGGCGCCGAGCGCCCGGTTGGTCCGGGCACAGGCGAGTTTCACGTCGCCAAAGGCGCGGGCCAGTTCGGGATGCGCCGATTTGCCGGCGAGCGGAAAATTTTCCAGCGCCCGTTGCGTGTGAATGCCATGCAACGCATCCGCTGGAACCGGCAATTCGCCCAGACAATCCCGTTCAATGCGAAAGGGGGCTGTCATATTTTTACGGGAACATTGGTCGGCTGTTTCCTCTGAATCCCAAGATGGTCAGTTGCCCACCTCACCCCGGCCCTCTCCCCATCGGCTCCGAAAACTCCGCCGACGCGGAGAGGGAGAAGCGCTCGCCGCGTTACGCTGTTGGAAAGCTCCTGGTAGTTTAGCGGTTCAAGGCGGGAAGTATTGAGCAAACCGAGCCTGTGATAATTTCTTAAGGCGGTGAACGATTCCCCCTCTCCCAGCGCGAGAGGGCCGGGGTGAGGGAGAACAACACCCCAATCAATTTCAGCGTTATTCTGATAAAATGGCTGATGAATACTCATTGCATCTCACCTCAAACAAACACGTCCTTTTCGTTCTGACGGACACGGGCTACGAGTTCGTTGGCCGTTTTGCCGATGGCGCCGGGCATGGTTTGCAGCTCGCGATTCACGAGTTTTTCGCCGACCTGCCGGGTCTCCGCCGCCGCATAGCCCATAAGATATTCCAGGCAGCTCGACAAGGCGTTGGGGCTGCAATGTTCCTTGATTAATCCGGGCTTGGCCAAGTCCATGAAATCCGCGCCGGTGCGGCCGAGGCGATAACAAGCCGTGCAGAACGAAGGCGTGTAACCGAGCGATGCCAAGTCGCGCACCACTTCGTCGAGCGAACGATGGTCGCCAAGCTGGAATTGCTCGGCATTGTGGCCGTCGCCGCATTCGGCGTAGCCGCCGGGATTGCAGCGGCTGCCCGCCGAAATCTGCGAAACACCCAGCTGGAACGTCGCCCGCCGGGTGTCGGCGTTTTCGCGGGTGGACATGATGATGCCGGTGTAAGGCACCGCAAGGCGCAGGATGGCGACGATCTTTTTGAAGTCCGCATCCGAGACCACATGCGGCGGGCGTTCGGCAAGGGACGATCCCACGGCCGGTTCGATGCGCGGCACGCTAATGGTGTGCGGGCCGACGCCGAATTGCTCTTCAAGATGATGAATGTGCTGCTGCATGGCGAGCATCTCGAATTTCCAATCGTAAAGCCCGAACAACACACCGATACCGACGTCGTCGATGCCCGCCGTCATCGCGCGGTCCATCACGTTCACGCGCCAATCGAAGTTTTTCTTCGCGCCCAGGGTGTGAACCTTGGCATAAGTTTCGCGGTGATAGGTTTCCTGAAACAACTGGTAGGTGCCGATGTGGGCGTCCTTAAGCTGACGGAATTGCTCCACGGTGAGCGGGGCGATGTTTACATTCACACGGCGGATTTCGCCGCGTCCATTCTTGGTGGAGTAGATCGTATTCAGGGCTTTGAGGATGTAATCAAAACCCTCGTGCGGATACGATTCGCCAGCGACGAGCAGCACCCGCTTGTGCCCCTGATTAATCAGCACCTCCACCTCCTTGGCGATTTCGGCCTGCGTCAGGGTGCGGCGTTGCAATTCCGTGTTGGCGGCGCGGAACGCGCAGTAGCTGCACTCGTTTTTGCAAAGATTGGAAATGTAGAGCGGCGCGAACAGGACGAGGCGGTTGCCGTAAATCTCATCCTTCACAAACCGCGCCGCCGCGAACATCTCTTCCATCAGCGCCGCATCCTGGATTTCCATCAAGACGGCCACTTCGCCGGCATCCAGGCCTTCGAGCTGGCGCGCTTTGGACAACACCTCGCGGACGCGTGCCGGACTGGACCGGCGGGCGGTGTCGAGCGTGGAGCGAATGGCGGTTTCGTTGATGAAGTTACTGGATGGTTTGGGAGCGGTGATGTTCATAAATATTTTGGTTGGCCGGCCGCCCTACAGCTGTAGTTGGAGGGCGGCGCGGCGCATTCAAAGCTCAGGAGCTTTTGGCATTTTTAAACGACATTTTGCGCACAAAAGGCCGGTAGTGGGTGTGGAGCAGCGTGTGCGCCTTGTGGGAATTGGGGCGCTCGTAATATTCCTGATACAGGCGCAGGATGTCGGGATTCTCGTGCGACCGACGTAGCTGGGCTTTGTTGTCAATGTCCACCAGCACGTTCTGGCGCTTCTCCAACGTGTTCAACTTTTCCGGAACCGGATGGCCGGCGCCGCAAATACAACCGCCGGGACAGGCCATGACTTCAATGAGGTCGAAGCCGCAGGGTTCGCCGTTCAAAATTTTCTGGATGATCGGCTCGGCGTTTTTCAGGCCGGAAACGACCGCAACTTTCAACGGGCCGCCCGGCATTTGCACCTCGGCTTCCTTGATACCCTCGAAACCGCGCACGGCTTCGAACACCAGGCCTTGCTGGCCGGTCGCCGGGTTGGTGGGGAGGGGTTGGCCGGTGACATTTTCCACCGCCATGCGGAGCGCGGCTTCGGCCACGCCGCCGGAAGCGCCGAACAAAACACCGGCGCTGCTGACCATGCGATACGGATCATCGAATTCCGTCGGCTTCACGGAGGTTAGGTCAAAGCGGATGAGCTTGAGCATTTCCAGCATTTCCATGGTGGTGAGCACGGCGTCCACATCGCGGATGCCTTCGGGGGCGAATTCCGGCCGCGCGGCTTCCTGTTTCTTGGCGAGGCAAGGCACGACGGAAACCACGAAGAGTTTTTCCTTCGGAATGCCGGCCCACCGGGCGAAATGGTTTTTCACGGTGGCCCCCATCATTTGCTGGGGCGATTTGCAGGATGAAAGATGCGGAATGAGTCCGGGATAGCGGCGTTCCACGAAGTTGACCCAGCCCGGGCAGCAGGAGGTGAATTGGGGCATGACGCCTTTGCCCTGCACGCGGTTCAGGAATTCAGTGGTCTCTTCCATGATGGTGAGGTCGGCGGCGAAGCAGAAATCGAACACCTTGTCGAAGCCGAGCGCTTTGAGCAAACCAGCCATGTAGGGGGCCGCTTCGGTGGGGGCGACTCCCAGTTGGGCGGAAATCACACTGCGCACCGCCGGCGCGACAAAGCCAACCACGATTTTGTCGGGGTCGTTCAGCGCGCGGAAGACCTTGCCCTTTTCGCGCCGGTAATCAAGCGCGCCGCAGGGGCAGGCGTTCACGCACTGGCCACAACTGACACAATCGGTCTCCCACAACGGTTCGCCGGTGCGGGTGCCGACGAGCTGCCGGCCTTGTTCCAAGTTGAAGGCGAGCACGTCCGGCCCTTCCAACTGGGAGCAGACGGCCACGCAGCGACCGCAGGAAATGCACTTGTTGGCGTCGCGGATGATAAAGGGATGATGGTCGTCGATCGCAAATTTCGGCCGTTTATGCACGGGCTTGGAATACACGACGCCGTGGCGGCGCGCTTCCTTGCGGAGCGTGCAATCAAAACGTTCCATGCAGCCGCATTTGAGGCAGCGATCGGCTTCGGCCCTGGCCGTGGCTTCGCCCAACCCTTTTTCCACTTCCACAAAACTTTTGATGCGTTCGGACGGAGCCAGCGCGGGCATGGTGGCGCGCGGAATGCGGGGCATTTCCTCGAATTCCCAGCGGGGCAAATCTTCCAGCGTGCCGCGCGAGCAGTTGTAATTGGCGTTTTCTTCCTGCACATAACCCTTGGTGAGGAAGGAATCCATGGCTTCGGCCGCGCGCCGTCCGGCGCCGATGGCTTGAATCACCGTCGCCGGCCCGGTCACACAATCACCGCCAGAAAACACCTTGTCCACCGAGGTCTGAAGCGTCTTGGGATTGATTTCAATATCGCCCCACTTGTTCAGTTTTACCGGCAGATCGTTGTAAAGGAATTGCGTGTTGGTGCTCTGGCCGATGGCGCCGATGATGGTGTCGGCTTCCACAACGTGTTCGGAACCGTCCACCGGCACGGGCCGGCGGCGGCCGGAACGGTCCGGCTCACCCAACTGCATTTTGATGCAGTGCAGTGCCTTTTTGCCGTCGGCGCGGGTGGCGATTTTGGTGGGCGCGGTCAGGAAAACCATTTCCACGCCTTCGTGCAGGGCTTCCTCTACTTCGAAGGGTTCGGCGGGCATTTCCTCGCGGGTGCGGCGGTAAACGAGTTTGACTTTTTTGGCTCCTTTACGCAGCGCGGTGCGGGCGCAATCAATGGCGGTGTTGCCGCCACCGATGACGACCACGGTTCCGCCCAGATTGATGGCGGTCCCGAGCGTCACTTGTTCGAGGTAGTTGATGCCAAGCCACACGCCGGGAGAATTTTCACCCTCGATATGCAGGGCGGTCGCGCGCCAGGAGCCGATGGCCAGATAAACGCTGTCAAAATCCTTCCGCAAATCTTCCAGCCGGAGATGCACGCCCAGCGCCTTGCCGGTCTGAAGTTTGACGCCCAGGCTTTTGATCACGTTGATTTCCTTGTCCAACGTGGCTTTGGGCAGACGATATTCAGGAATGCCAAACCGCATCATGCCGCCGGCGTAAGACTGCCGCTCAAACACCGTGACCGCATGGCCTTTGATGGCGGAATAATACGCGGCGGAAAGTCCGGATGGCCCCGCGCCGATGATGGCAATGCGTTTGCCGGAAGGTTCGGCAACACGCGGAAGCCACGGCGTTTCCTTGGCCATGTCCAAATCCGCCACGAAACGTTTGACGTAATTGATGGCCACGGCGGAATCCACCAGTTTGCGGCGGCATTGCGCCTCGCACGGATGCGGGCAAACGCGGCCGCACGCCGACGGAAACGGATTGCGGTCTTTGATGACGCGCAGCGCCGCTTCGTAATTACCATTCCGCACCTGGCGCAGATAGCTCTGGATGTCAATGTTCGCCGGACAGGTCATCACACAAGGCGCCACGCAATCCGCGTTGTGGTCGGACAGCAACTGTTCCAGGCGGATTTTGCGGTAGCTCTCCAGTTTGGGGCTATTGGTGGTAATCTGCATGCCGGCTTGCACCGGCGTCTGACACGCCTTCACTTCGCGCCCTTCCGGACCCAATTCCACCACGCATAGTCCGCAGTTGCCGTTGGAGCGTTCGAGCCGCAGATCATAGCAAAGGTGCGGAATATGCACCCCCTCCTGGATCAATGCCTGCAAGATGGTGATGTTGCCATACACTTCCATTTCACGGTTGTTTACCGTGATTTTGATGCGTTGTTGTTCGGATATTTGTTGCATGATGATTTAAATTGCCGATAAAAAAACAGACGGGAGGATTTACCCGCAACCCAACCCAACGGGTGGATCGATTCGCGCTTGTGAAATTTTTCACAAGCCTTGTGACGAAGTTATCGGGGGTGATGCGCATAGGCATGTAGCTTGGTCAACGCATCGGAACGGCGGCGGAAATATTCCGGGCCATGGCCGGGGTGGCCTGGGGTCTCATTTGGAGGTTCGCAAAAAGCTTTTGCGACAAGGCCGCAATCGAACAATACAGGTCTTCGTCATGCACAATCACATGTTCGGGCACGTGCAGCCGGACAGGTGCAAAATTCCAGATCGCACGAATGCCGCCCGCGACCATGCCATCGGCGACCGCCTGCGCCTCGGTGGCGGGCACGGTCAGAATGCCGATCAAAATGCGCATCCGTTGCGCGAGTTCTTTCATTTTTTCGGCGGGCAGGATTTGCGTGCCGTGGATTTTGGTCCCTATTTTCAAGGGATCCACGTCGAAGCCCGCCACGATCTTCAGTCCGCACTGCTCGAATTTGCGGTTGCCCAGCAACGCCGAGCCCATGCTGCCGGCCCCCGCCAAAAACGCATGGTTCAAATTGTTCCAACCGAGAAAGCGCTCCAAATCGCGGATCAGATTTTCGAGCACATAGCCGACGCGCGGTTTGCCCGCGACGCCGACCGATTCGAGGTCCTTGCGCACCTGCGTGGGATCCAGCGCCAGCCGCGCGCCGATGTCCGTGCAGGAAACCGTCCGGCGCCCCATCGCCTGCCATTCTTTCAGGAACCGATGATACGGCGGCAGCCGCTTGAGCGTTGGCCCGGGAACCACTTTGCAGGTGGTTCCGCCGGCCGGGCTGAACTGGAGTTTAAGCTTCAATCGGTAATTTAATATCGATAATACTTTCTCTATTCAACAAAGTTTCGGATGGTTGTCAATGCGCGCGTGGCGATTGAATCAAGTAGTAGCCGGGGGTTTAACTGAAATTAGCGAGGCTGCATAAATCGGCGCAACATTCTTGACCACAATCATATTAACATAAATTAAAGCGCAAGCTTGATCGCAATCGCTCGCGCCACCGAAAACGGCGATTGCATCGGCGGCGGCGGGTCAATATCGTTAAATAATTATCGCATGAGCCGAAATCAACCCGACATCTCCGGGTCTGCCAACCAGCGTTCCCGCAAATCGCGCCGGATCGTTGCCGACGAACCCGCCCCGCCGCCGGCCGGGGACAAAACGGCTTTTCCCGAGGAGGTGCTGCGGCAATCCCCGGTTTTGTCCCGCGCGGGCCTGCCCTGCGTGAAGCGGATGCCGGCTTATTTGCAGTTGTTGCGCGTCCTGCAAATGCAGGGGCACGAAACGGTGTCCGGCACCGTGCTGGCCAGCGTGCATCATTTGGAACCGGTCATTGTGCGGAAGGATTTGGCCATGACCGGCGCGGCGGGCATGCCGCGCGTGGGGTTTCGGATCACTGAGTTGATTCAAGCCATCGAAAAATTTCTGGGCTGGGACCAGCAGACCAAGGCGGTTTTGATTGGAGCCGGGAACCTTGGCCGCGCCCTGCTGGGCTATCAAGGCTTCCAGGATTACGGACTGCGCATCATGGGCGCTTTCGATTCGGATCCCCGAGTGGTCGGTCAGTGGATGCACGGCCGAAAGGTCCAGCCCATGGATCAATTAGCCCGTTTCGTCAAAAAGAGCGGCGTCATTCTCGGCGTGCTGACGGTGCCGGTTGAGGCAGCGCAAGAAACCGCCAATTTGATGGTCCAGGCCGGCATTCGCGGGATTTGGAATTTCACCCCGGTCAAACTGGTGCTGCCGGAAACGATTTTGATTCAAAAAGAAGATCTCGCGGAAGGCCTGGCGGTGCTTTCCCACCGCCTGCGGCATTTGACGATGAAATAGGCACCGGCAGCGAAACGCCTGCCAGATTGCCCTGCCTCATCCCCACAACTGACGATCGAGCGAACGATACTGGATGGCTTCGCTGATGTGCTCGCAGGCAATGTCGCCGGCGCCTGCCAGATCCGCAATGGTTCGGGCGACCTTTAAAATCCGGTCGTAAGCGCGGGCGCTCAAGTTGTATTCATTCATCGCGTGTTTCAGCAAATCCCGCGTCGGCTCGTCCAGTTCGCAATGAAGCTTCAGCTCTTTGGCCCCCATGCGCGCGTTGCACGTGACTTTAGGTTTGCCGGCAAAGCGGGTGAGCTGAAGTCTGCGGGCGGCCACAACGCGTTCGCGGATTTGCGCCGAAGTTTCGCCGGGCTGCGCGTTGCTCATTTCGCGAAACTTCACCGGCGGCACCTCGATGTGCAGATCAATGCGATCCAGCAACGGCCCGGAAATCCGGCCCAGGTAATTTTGAATCTCGCGCGGCGACGATTTCGACTCGCCCGGCATTTTGCCATCCGGCGTTGGATTCATTGCCGCGACCAGCATGAATTGCGACGGAAAAGTCATCGTGCCCGCCGCCCGCGAAATGGTCACGATGCCTTCCTCCAGCGGCTGGCGCATGGTTTCCAAAACGCTGCGTTTGAACTCGGGCAGCTCGTCGAGAAAAAGCACGCCGTGGTGCGCCAGCGAAATTTCCCCGGGCGTTGGATTGATGTTGCCGCCCAGCAGGCCGGCGTCGCTGGCGGTGTGATGCGGCGCGCGAAAGGGACGTTGCGTGACCAGCGCCTGCGCGGGTTTCAGCAGCCCCACGATGCTGTGAATCTTGGTGGTTTCCAGCGCCTCGGCGAGCGTGAGCGGCGGCAGAATGGTGGCCAGCCGTTTGGCCAGCATGGATTTGCCCGTGCCCGGCGGGCCGATCATCAGCGCGTTATGGCCGCCGGCAGCCGCGATTTCCAACGCGCGTTTGACATTTTCCTGGCCTTTGACCTCGGCGAAATCGTGGTCGTCATCGTGGATGTGATTAAAAATTTTGGCGATGTCCACCTTGGTCGGTGCGATGCGGATGGCGCCTTCGAGGAATTGCGCGGCTTCGCGAAGGTTCTGCACGGGGATGACCTGCAGGCCCTGAACCACCGCCGCTTCGGCGGCATTTTCCGCCGGCACGAGCACGCCGGTTTTGCCATCGGCTTGGGCTTTGAGCGCAATCGACAAGACGCCCTTGACCGGCCGCACGCCGCCGGTGAGCGCCAGTTCCCCCACGATGGCAAAATTATCGAGTTGGTCGGTTTCAATCTGTTCGCTCGCCGCGAGCATCCCAACGCCGATGGGCAAATCAAAGCTCGGGCCTTCTTTTTTCACATCCGCCGGGGCGAGGTTGATGGTGGTTTTGCCCATCGGAAATTTGTAGCCGGAGTTGGCGAGCGCGGTGGAGACGCGGTCCTTGGACTCCTTCACCGCGGTGTCCGGCAAGCCAACCAAGGCGATGAAGGTTTCGCCATAACCACAGTTGACCTCGACCTCGACCGCGAAGGCGTCAATGCCGTTGACCGCTGCTGAACAGACCCGTGAGAGCATGGGATGTTTTTGCAGAATTCATTTCCGCCGGCAATCTTTAACTTGAGTTCACCGGAGCAACCGTCCGCGAAGTTCTTTGGCGCCGAAGAATGATCACGCCTGACATTGAGCCGTGCAGCCTTGGGGGATGGATGGGGCGTTGGACCATGGCTCCCACTGTGTTCAACACCGGTGGTTGCCCTTTACCTGAAATGACTCCGCAATGATTCGACCCGCAATCCGTGAGGTCTTGGCCTCGCCACCGGCTCCATCACCAATCCCGTCATGACGCTGGGCGAAGCGTGCGGCCGGGCATCGTTTGAAAATTTGCAAATAACACTTGATAATAAAATTCGAATCGCGATTAATAACTATGCATGAGTAAAGAATTCCCCTTTTCGGCACCCCGAGGTGGAGATCTTCTCCGCTTGCGGTCCTCCCTGATCTGGCATTATTCCGCCGGCCGCCGGTTGGCCTCCGGCTGGTTGGTCGCTTGGGCCATGCTGGCGACGGCGCTAGCCCAGCCGGTCATCGTTTCGGTGAGTCCCACAAATGGCGCCACGGGCGTCGCCGGTGAATTGCCGGTGGTCTTCAGCTTTAACGTGCCCATGGATACGAATATGTCTTTGGCCTATTTTTTCAGCGGGGCCGGGTTGGTGCTCACGGACACCAGTTGGAGCGCCGACGGCAGGCGCATGACCAATACGCCGTCATCCGCGTTCCCCGGAAATACCGCCATTAATTGGATGGTCATGGGCCAGTCGGCCACCGGGCAAATGCTGGGCGGCACGACCTCCGGCAGTTTCACCACGGGCAGTGGCGGACCCACCCTGTTGTCGGTGACTCCTCAAACCGGCAGCACCAATGTCGCGCTGGCCGCCCCGGTGATTTTCACCTTCAACACCAACATGGCTAAGACGGCCTGCCGGGCGATGTTCTACGGTGCTTTGGGCTCGCCGGTGTCGGTCATAGGCGCGTGGAATGCCGAGGGCACGCAGTTCACCAACACTCCCAATCCGCCGTTCACTCCCAACACGTCCATCAGTTGGTTGATCGTGGGGCAGGATGCCTGGGGGCGTGACTTGAGCGGCGCGGTCAGCGGCGGATTCATGACGGGCAATGGTGGCGGCACCACGCCCACGCTGCTCTCCATGATGCCCACCAACACCGCCACGGGCGTCCAAACCAACCTGCCTGTAATTTTCGTCTTCAGCGTGGCCATGGACACCAACTTGACGGTGGCACAATTCCGCGATGCGGCCAATTCGTCACAGCTTCTGCCGGTCACTTCGTCTTGGGCCGGAAACCAAACGATGCTGAGTTGCACACCAACTCCCGGCTTCCCGGCGGGCAAGTCGATTCTCTGGAGCGTCCAAGGCCAGGCGGCGACGGGCGAGGTTTTTGCCGGCGCGAACGGCTCGTTCAACACCGCCGGATCTTCGGGTCCTCTGACTTTCACGGCTTTGCTGTCGCGCGGCGAAGTATTCGAGCAGTTGGACTCCGACCTGTTCCAACTTTCAGGCCAGGAGTTCAGGGCGTTATCCGGCAAAGTCGCTGCGCGCAGCTTTGCCGTCGCCACGCCTTCGCAACACACCAACGCTCTGTCCGAGGTGGGAACGCCCGACGCGGTGGCGTTTACGGATGTTGAAACGGGGACGCCCGCCTGGGCCACGAATTATCCGTCCGGCAGTTATCCATTTCTTTTGAACAGCGCGGGCAACCTGTCGATGGCCAGCGTCAGCCTGAATGACAGCCTCTTACCGGCGGCACCGCGGCTGTTGAACTGGGAATATCCCCCGCGCGCGCTCTTGTCCCAACCGCTCGCACTGCAATGGAACTGGGACGCCGGCGGCGCCACCGTGAATTATGTGCGGGTGGAAATCGAGCAAAGCGGCCAGGTCATTTTCGCCTCGCCGCTCCCCGACACTCCGGGAGCGCTGAACGCCGTCTCGAACAGCGTCATCGTGCCCGCCGGCGTGTTCACCAACACCGCCTTGGCCGAGGTCAGCCTCAGCGCCTTCAGCTACACCGGATGGAACACGAACTCGGTGGCCGGCTTGACGCTGCGCGCGGCCCGGCATCGAACCACGAAATTTGACTTGCGCGTGGCGGACCCGGCAACGCCGCCACCGGCGCTGCGTTCCACCAATCTGGCCGGTTTTGCGCTCGGTGAACCGTATCGGTTTATGTTGCGCACGACGAACGGGGTGCGTCCCATTCAGTTCGCCCTCGCCGGCGGCGCGTTGCCGCCGGGCTTGACGCTGGAGGCGGACGGTTCCCTGACGGGCCAGGCCACGGGTGCGGGCACTTTTGACGCCACGGTGCGAATGACTGATCTGGTCGGCCAGAGCACGACCCAGAACTTGCGGGTCGTCACCGCGCAGTTGCCTTTGTTCGCCAGGCCGTGGCTGGAGAATGCCAGCGCCGCCGCCGGTCCCAAGGTTCAGTTTGAGTTGGTTGGTGGCGCGGGGGCCGATTGTGTGATCGAGCAGTCCACGAATCTCGCCAATTGGACGACACACCTGACGACGAATTCACCGCTAAACCGGTTGACCCTGCAAGTGCCGCTCGCCGACCAAGTCATGTTTTTCCGGGCGCGCGGTCTCAATCAATCGTTGCCCCATACGCCTAATCCGCGCACCGTTGTGCCCGTCCTGAACACGAACACAACCACCTCCGCCGAGCTGCCCTGGCTGGGCGGGACACTGAGTCTTACCAACACCGCCGGCTATGTGTTCACGTTGAATGTTCCGCCCGGCGCGCTCCGGCGGCCGGAGTTGATCACCATGACCGACGTTGCGCAAGTGCAGGGGCTGCCATTGAGTGGCGGATTGCAGGCGGCGGTGGACTTGCAGCCGGAGGGCTTAACGTTCCGAAAACCAGTCCGGCTGGACATCACCGCGCCGGCGGCCCCCGATCCCAAAACCTTGATTGCCTTCGGCGCGCTGGCCGATGGCAGCCAGTTTGCCTTGCGTCCTTCGTTCGTCACGAATCGAACCGCGTCGCAGTTTTTGCGGCATTTCTCCTCGGCCGGCGTGGGCAACGGCACGGCGGGAGAGGCCCAGGCCCAGGCCCAGAATTTCCCCCCGGACGACCCGAATAATTCCGCCGAACAGGATGCCGCCTCCGCGATACAAAACTGCCGGGTGGATCCCAACTGCGATATTAATTCGGAGGAGACCAAGGCTAAACTCAGGGAGATTTATGTGCAGATGGCGGACCAGGTCATTCTGCCAGCCCTGAGGGCCGCCAGCAGTGGCACCTCGGATGACGCCCTTGATCAAGCCCTTTACAAATGGCTGGACTGGGCCAGGCAGATCACATTGCTGGGGCTGGTATCCGACATGGACGGCGGCACTGCCGCGGGGAATCTGCCCGACCGCATGCGCCGCGCCACAGCCATGGCTTCCGACGGCGTCATCAACGGCATTGATCGCGCGTGCCAGGAATGTATCCATCACGATCTTGCCCGGATGAGCCGGGTGCTGCGCCTGGCCCATGTGGGGGAACTTCTCGGGTTTGGCACGCTGGGACTTTGGAAGGAGTGCGCGCAAAAATGCCTGGTTTACAAACTGAAAATTGAGGCGGAAATTACGGCCACCACCTCGTCGGGCACGTATCGCACCAAGACCAGGACCGAGCCGAAGTTGACCCTGGCGAATGACAGCGGGGAAAAATATGGCGAATCCTTCACCGGTTCGGGCCGGTGGTTCATTGAGGAATTTGAGCCGCTGGAATCGAATTGTTCCATGACCCCGGGGCTGGCGTCGGGGACCGCCAGAATTCCGACGGTCCTGGTGGATTTATTCAAGGAACGCACGGTCACCGTGCCCCTGTTGGGCAGCTTTGTCGTCTATGACTACGATCCGACCCTGTGGGTCGCGCTAGGCGCCGAATTGAGCGGCACGCCCTCGGAAAACCTGACGATCCAGTGCCCGCAAGAGCCGCCTCAGACAGTGGACCGGGTTTTCGGTCCGGCTTTCCTCACGTTCCACGCGGACGAGACTGGCTCCGACCAGACCGGCTCCATGGTGCTGTGGCTGCGGAATTTTGATCAGGGTTCCGGCGAGACGATCTTCACCAAGGACTACGTTCGCGAGCATGCGACCTCCAAAGGCCCGGTGCAGGAGAAAACCCACATTGAACTGATTCACACCCCCAGCCAGTAATCCGGCAAATCGCGGACGGCCAGGTCGGGGGCAAGTCGGATTTATCCTGGATTCCGCCATGGAAACCGCGAAATACGCGGCATACGCGAACCGGGCGGGGTTTCGGAACCATTTCCCGGATGGATGAAAGGATTTGGCGGTCTCACCAACTCGCTTTGGCCGTTGTTTTCGCGGGGTTGGCGGGGTTGCGGTTTATTCCCACCGCGGAGTTTAGGTTTATAATTTTGCGAAGTTGGTGGGGCAATCATCCGCGCAACCTGAAACGACTGCGGCAATGACTCAACCCGCAACCATGTCTTGGCCTCGCCAACAGTTTTGGCTCTGGGCCGGGGTTGGTCTTGGCCATGAAAGCGTTTCAACTTTGACACGGCAATGGGGCGAGGCCGTTCCCGTGGAAGCAGGTTTGACAGCCATTCGCCGGTCTGCTCTCCTGAAGTCATGTCAACAAAGGAACAATGGGAATCCGCCATGTCTGTGATCAGGCGAGCTTTTTAAATTAATTGCAACGTTGGGCAACACGAGCATCATGCGATTTTTAAACGCCATCATCGTTGCCTTGCTTTCAGCGTTGAGCTTGTATTATCTCGTCGGCTTCACCAGATCAGTCTGGCCTTTGCGAGATTCGTGGGAGGATGATCGTTTTCGGATTTTTGCGTATCCAGAGGTGACAGCTTACACGCCGTTTGATGTCGAGCATCATGCGTGGGGAGCACGGCGCTGGATGTTGTTCAAGGTTGGCGATTTTCCGACCGGCGAGGCGAGAGTTGTGTTTTCTTTTCCGAGCTGGTATCTGGCATTGTCGGCGGCAGGAGTTTTGATTTATGCGGTGTTTTATTTTTGTCACAGACGACGTGCTGCCTAACCCAACACTGGAGCCGGTTACGCCGGTCGGTTTTCGCCGCGAGTTTCGGGTCGGCGGGAGTCACCGGCGGCGTGGTTCGCGCTTTTGGTCGTTGATATGGCTTGAAATTGTCAAGCAAGCAGAGTGTCTGCGTTCCGAAATTTTTCATTTTATCCGGGTTTGCGTCACCGCCGCTTGTTTGAGCCAGGGACAGGAACACATTGTTGCCGCGGTTTGAATGCTGAGATACATGAGTCCATTCGGCGGCGGCCGAAAAGTTATCAATCTTCCACGGTCCGAATTAGCGTAAGGCTGCAAGTTTAGGCCCGAGGATCGGATTGGCTACGGCCTCCAACGACCATCGCGTGTAACGCCTGACCGGGTTCCCGCCCCTGGTTGAAAAAAGTCTAGCACAGCTTCCACGCTGGGTGATTGGCAGTTTGGATGGCCAGTTTCACCAATTGCACGCGTCATTGCGTTGCGTTGGTATTCGCCGGCGTTGTGGCCTGTGTCGAGGCATTCAGAGCGAGGTTCGTGGGTGGACAAAGCGTTGGCTTGTGTATCGGCATATTTCACCTATTTTTTCCACGGAGTTTTAAACTCATATTTTTATTCAGTCGCTGGTTAACCCCTCTTAAACCCGGAGAGTCAACGGGCAAAAGGCATAACCCGCGGAAAATTTTGCAAACCGTTGAACGAACCTCAGCCGTGAAGTTCCGACTAAATTTCAGCAACAGCCGTGGATGCGAAGCCTCCAGCCAACCAAAACCGCGCCTTTCACCGACGGTGCCGCCACCGTTCCGGCTGCACCCACTGCCATCTTGATGGCCGCGAGCATGCTCATCCCGCCAAAGCCCGCGGCGCGAAAGGACAAATCTGAAAAATTCGGGTGCATCCGTGGTAGGAAAATAAAATATGAAAATTGATTTTGCCAAACGGCGGCGCGTGATGGAGCGCTCGATGCAATTGGGCCATTGCATTTGTGACGCGCGCCGGAGCTGTCCCTGCGACGTGCTGCGCGAACAGGACATCTGCCCCTGCGCGGGCGAACGTCCCGATCCCGTGGCCGCCGAGCAGATGAAATTGATGGATCATGTGCGCAACGCCGGGTGCGCCTCGAAGATTCCGCCGGCGCAATTGGAGGCCGTGCTGGCGCGGCTGCCCGCGGTCAATGATCCCAACATCATCTCCGGTCTGGCGGCGGCGGATGACGCGGCGATTTACCGGCTGACGGACACGCTCAATCTCGTGCAGACGGTGGATGTCTTCACGCCCTGCGTCGATGACGCGCGGCAGTTCGGCCGGATTTGCGCGGCGAATTGTCTTTCGGACATCTACGCCATGGGCGGCACTCCGCGCACGGCGTTAAGCGTGCTGGCCTTTCCTTCGGAAAAACTTCCGGGCGACCTCGTTTATGAAATGCTGGCGGGCGCCATGGAAATTTTCGCCGAGGCGAATGTCGCCTTGGTGGGCGGGCACAGCGTCAAAGATGAGGAAATTAAACTCGGCTTTGCGATCACCGGCTTGATTGATGCCGCCGAGGCCGCCGCGTTGGAAACGCCAAGCGCGGGCGATGTGCTGGTGTTGACCAAGCCGCTGGGCACGGGCGTGCTGACCTTCGCGCGGCAAATTGGGCGCGACTTTCCGGACGGCATGGCGGCGGCGGAATTGTCCATGGCCACGCTGAATCGCGTGGCGGCCGAAGCGATGCGTGAGGCTAAAGCTACCGCCTGCACGGATGTCACCGGCTTTGGGCTGTTTGCCCATTTGCGCCGGATGCTGCGGGCCAGCGGGCTGGGCGCGGAGATTTTTGCTGAATCGCTGCCGGCGTTTCCGGGAGCCTTGGACGCTTTGCGTCAAGGCGTGATTCCGGGCGCCATTGAGCGCAATCGCGAATATGTGGGCGAGGATTTGCTGGCGGCGGCCGGCGTGGACGAGGCGGCGGCACATCTCGGCTTTGACGCCCAGACGTCCGGCGGATTGCTTATTGCCATCGCGCCCGATCGGCTCGCGGCGCTTCAGCAGGCTTTGGCCGGACGCGGCGCGGCGGGCCATGTCATCGGGCGCATCAACCAAGAGGCCGGCATCCTCCGGCTGCAAAACGGCAAAGTGGATTTCGTGCAGACAAGTTTTAAACCCGTTGAAACCATGCACACTCCAGAATCCTCCCCTGCCGCGCCCGGCGAAGGTTGTTGCGCGGATATTTTCACAAGCAGCGCCGCGCAAAGCACCGTGGCCGAATCTCAGCAGGCCTTTGGCGCCTTGATCCGTTCCGTGCAGGCGCCCGGCGTGTTGAATGAGAAAACAAAGGAGTTGATTCTTTTCAGCCTGATCGTGGGCACGCGCTGCCAGCCGTGTTTCGAGGCGCATTATCAAAAGGCGCGCAAGCTGGGCATCACGCCGGCGGAACTGGACGAGGCGGCTTGGTGCGCGATCGCTTTGGGCGGGGCGCCGGTGAAAATGTTTTATCAGGAAATGCTGGATGGAAAAGCCAAAGGCTGAAGGCTAGGGAGACGCTGCGGGCTTTGCTCCGCCTCGTCGGGCCGCAACGGCTCGCTGGCGTGCAGTTTTTTACAGTCCCCCCCCCAGCCGGGTGAGAGCCACAAAGCCAGGGTGGAGGTGGGCCGCTTGAAGGGCGCGATCCGCGAAACGCTCAAGGCGTTGCGACTGCGCTACGCGCGGGAAAAAATCTGGGCAATTTTCGAGCCTCGTTCGAATAGCACCCGCCGGAACGTGTTTCAGGCGGAGTTGGCGGCAGCATTT
>JAKALA010000037.1 GCA_021813325.1 bacterium
ATTCGTTGTTCCATAGGTTCACTCGTTTTCCAAGGCATCCAAAAGCTTATCGCTCCGGTCAGCCCGCTTTAAGTGTTACCTATGTCCTGATCCAAACCCGTTACCCTTGTTCTGAACCTGCACCGCGCCATAAACGGCGGCTGCGCTGGCCGGCCAAAGCGGTTACGACCGCGTGGCGGCAACTGAAAGGCGCCTTTCAACTAAATTCCGCCGCCGGGCTGAACTGCGAACCCCACGCACCACGCGAAAATAAAAGACCCAACCGAGATTTTACCTTTCCCAAACGCTTCCCCCGGTGGGGGCGGCGCAACGGGTTCATCCGTCTTTGGCGGATCGCGCATTTCGGAATATTTTCTGGTTTTAACTGCGGGGGAAAATAATTTTCCGGTTTCGGAGGACAAATGCGCATTGCTTCTTGGAATGACCCCGAAACCTAAGATCATGCGCGTTTTTCATCTTCTTCAAGAAGGCGGCGGCTGCGCCTGGTTGGGTTGTTCCCTGGCAACTCTTATCCGAATATAAACATGCGCACCGCTCTTCTAAACTGCTATCGGGTCTTAAAAAATACGGACGGCTTGTGTTTTGGCACGGCCTCAAAAATGCGTTTGATTTCCGCCAGTGGACTTGTCCTGATGGCTGGCCTGGCGGCTTCCGCCGCCGACGTGGCGATGACCGCCAATGATGCCGCCGGCACGACGAGTTATAACAGCGCGGGCAACTGGAACAGTGGCTCGGCACCCGCCATCGGGAATGCTTATTTCACCACCAATTTTGTTTTGCGCACGCCCAATCCGACCACTTCGGGCAATAATTACGTCTTCGGCGGAGATTCGCTTTCGATCGACCCCGGTGGGCGTTTTCTGGCGAAAATCGGCAACAACGCCTCCGGTAATACCACGGTTGGAACCATCACCGTGAGCAACCTGATGCTGAACGGCGGCATGTTCGATCAAGCCGGCTCCTCCAGTGACAATGCCCAACTGATCGTGGCCGGCAATGTGGCGGTGAACGCCGCTTCCATTATTGGCGCGCTTGGCGGCGGCAGCGGCAGCAGTTCGTTTGAAACCTTGGAGTTTTTGGCGCCGGTCAGTGGGACGGCCGGGTTGCAAGTGTCCGGTTCCGCGATCAATGCCGGCGGAGACACGGGCTTGGTGAAATTAAGCGCGGCCAATCCATTCAGCGGCACGCTCACGGTGGCCAACAACACCATTGCCAGCACGGTGAACAGGATTTTGCAGCTCAACAATTTGGATGCCTTGAGCAACGCCACCTTGAATTTGGATTCAGCGCAAGTCAGCCCGGTATCATTCGCTTCTGAAGTCAACACGGGGCCTTTTAACCTAGGGGCGCTGGCCGGTCGGTCGGCCCAAACGTTGACGGACACCACCGGCGCGGCGGTGACTTTAAATGTGGGCGTGAATAATGCCAGCACCACTTTCTCCGGAACCCTGACCGATTACGGCAATCTCGTGAAAGTTGGTTCCGGGACCCTCATTTTGACGGGCACGAACGCCTACTATGGAACCACCGCCATCAGCGGCGGTTCCTTGCAATTGGGCAACGGCGGCTCAAGCGGGTCGCTCTACAGCGGAAACACGCTGACCGACGACGGCAATTTGACCGTCAATCGCAACAACGACGTGGTTCAGGGTGTTGATTTCAGCGCTGTCGCCATTACCGGCAGTGGTTCATTTACCCAGGCGGGCACGGGCACCACGACTTTGAATGTGGCCAACACCTACAGCGGCGCCACCACCGTAAACGCCGGCAAATTGGTGGTCAGCTCGACCCAAACCGGCACTGGTCCGATCACGGTCGCGGATGGCGCCAAATTGGGCATTGCGATTTCCGGAACCAGTCAATTGCCGCCCAGCGTCTTGACTTTGGGGGCGGGCGCGGCGACGACGTTGGAATTTGACGGCGTGACCAGCACTTCGGTTGCGCCCATCAATGCGGGAACCGTTTCGGTCGGCGGCCCCGTGACGATCAATGTCACCTCGGGCGCTTTCGCCGCGGGCAACAACTACCCGCTCATTCATTGGACGGCGAGCGGGCCGGCCGATGCCAGCGCGTTTGCGCTCGGCATTTCGCCCGGATTGACGGCCACCCTGACCGTGAACAATTCCACGCTTTATTTGAATGTTTCCGCGGTTTCCGACATCTGGACCGGGGCCACAGATGGCAACTGGAATACGACCACCGCAAACTGGACCGGCCACGCGAACATTTTTGCCAACGGCGATGCGGTGCTCTTTGACAACACCTCCTATAACACGTATGTGACGGTTAATGCGGCGGTTCAGCCGGCGAACATTCTGTTCAATAACGACCCGGGCCATCCCTACAATCTCACGTCCAGCGGGGCTGGCAATATCGGTGGCAACGGCGGTTTGACGAAAATCAACACTGGCACGGTCACGCTGGCTGGCGGCGCCAACACTTACACGGGCGTGACGACCATCAGCGCCGGCACGCTGAGTGTTGGCGCTTTGGCCAACGGGGGCGCGGCGGGCGACATCGGGGCGGCCCCGGCAGATCCGGCCAATCTCATTTTGAATGGCGGCACTTTGCAATACACCGGAGCGGGCGAGAGCACTGATCGCGGCGCCACGCTGGGCGCGGCCGGCGGCACCGTGGAAGTTGCCAGCGGCGGGGTCATGCTCGCCGACAATGGGATCATCACCGGCGCGGGCACGCTGACCAAAACCGGCGACGGCACTCTGGCGCTTTCCGGAGCCAACACCTTTTCGGGCGGCCTCACCTTGAGCGCGGGCCAGGTGAACATTGATAACGGCGGGTCTGCCAATGACCATTCCGCGATTGGCGTTGGAACGCTGACCCTTGGGGCGAATACGGTGATCGACAACACCAGCGGAAGCGATGTGACATTGGCGCCGAACAACGCGCAAGTCTGGGGCGGCGGCTTCACCTACGCCGGCACGGCCAATGGGCTGAATCTCGGCGCCGGTCCGGTGAGTTTGCCGGCCACGTGCGCGGTCACGGTCAATGCCAACACCCTCACTGTTGGCGGTGTGATCAGCGGCGCGGCGGGGCTCACAAAACTGGGGGCGGGCACACTGGTGCTTGCCGGGGCGAACACCTACGGCAACAACGGCGCGTTCGACACCGCCGTCAACGCCGGCACGGTGGTCATCGGCAACGATCTCGCGTTTGGCAGCAGCCGGTTGAACATTGCGGATGGCGTCACGCTTCAATCGGCGGACAGTTCGTCCCACGTCATCACCAACAACCTCAACTTTGGCAGCGCCGCCGGCGGTAACAACATTTTCGCCGGCCCGGGCAATCTCAAATTCACGGGTTCGGCTGGAAATGGAACTTCGAAGACCCTGACGATCAATAATCCGCAAACTGAATTCAGTGGCGTGCTCAGCGGCAACATGGCGCGCACGGTGGCGGGCACAGGCATTCTCATTTTCAGCGGGGCGAACACTTACAGCCAGGGCACGACCATCAATCCCGGAGCCACCCTGCAACTCGGCACCGGCGGCACGAATGGCTCGCTTTCCGCCAGCGGGGCGATTAGCGACGAAGGCACCTTGATTTTCAATCGCAGCGATGCGCTCATTCAAGGCGTTCACTTTGCCAGCGCGCCGATCACCGGAGCTGGCTCGGTGATTCAGCAGGGTTCCGGCACCACCACGCTGAACGCCGCGAATACCTATTCCGGCGCGACCACCGTGAATCGCGGCGAATTGTTCATTACTCCGGCGCAGCAGGGCGGTGGCGATGTGCGGGTGGCGGATGGCGCGAGCTTTGGTGTTTCAGCCAGTTCGGTGAGCAACAGCGCCACCATCGGCAATTTGACCTTGGGCAATGGCGGCGGCACCACTCTGGATTTTTCTTATGCGTTCACGGGCAATCCCACCAACGCCGCCCTCACGGCGAACACGATCACCATCAATGGAACCTGCGCCATCCGCATTGGCGGCACCTTTGATGTGGGCACCTTCCCGGTGCTCAAGTATGCCAGTTTGTCGGGAACTTTTGCCGGCACGGTGGACGGACCGCGCGGCGTGGTGGCCGCCCTGTCGAATGACACGGCCAATCACATCCTTTATGTGACGGTTTCAGCGGTTGGCACCGGCGTGGTTTGGACCGGCACCGATGGCGTTTCGCCCGATCTCTGGGATTTGAACACGTCCACCAACTGGCTGATTGGCGGTTTGCCCACGGTCTATCTCGAAAATGTGCCGCCGGGCGATGCGGTCACCTTCAATGATCAGGGCAAGGGCTTGGTGCTGGTGAGCAACACCGTCAGTCCGGCCAGCATGATCATCAGCAACGCCGCCGTCGATTACACGTTCCAAGGCTCCGGCCAAATCAATGCGCTGGGCGGATTGACCAAAGTCGGCGGCGGCGCGGTGAACTTGAATCTTCCCGGCGCCTTCGCGGGCAGCACGGTGCTGTCCAACGGCAACCTCAACCTCGGCGCGAGCCAGGCGTTTGCCAACTTGTCCGGCGATAGCGCGATAACCGCCGCCGGCGGCGCGCTGACCGTCACGGTGAACAACAGTTTGAGCACCACCTATGCCGGCGATATTTCTGGATCGTTGGGTTTGACCAAAAACGGCCCCGGCAGTCTAAGTCTCGGCGGCAGCAACAGCCTCACCGGCAATGTGTTTGTGACGGACGGCAGCCTGACGCTCGATTCCGGTTTCATCAGCGCCAATAATTATTGCAGCATCGGCCTTGGCGGCACCGACCACGGCACGCTGACGTTGACGGGAGCGGGCGCATTCGTTGCGAACAACGACTTAAACGTGGGCGACGTGGGCGCGTCCGCCGGCACGTTGACCATTCAGGATAACGCCCGCCTGACTGTGAATTCCTTCTACATCGCTTCGGCCAACAGTGCCGGTTCCACCGCCAGCGGCACGGTCAATCAGACCGGCGGCGCGGTAAAGGAATTAAATTCCGCCGCCGGGACGTTCTCCGTGGGCGGACGGGTGGAAAGCACTTCCATTGGCGCAGTGGGGGTTTACAACCTGAGCGGTGGCAGCCTGACCGCCGCCGCTGGCTTCCGGGTCGGCTCGGCCGGCACGGGCACGTTTAATCAAAGCGGTGGCATCGTCTATGCCAACGGGGATGTGAACATTGCGCGGCTGGCTGGCTCGGTCGGCACCTACAACTTGGACGGCGGCGTGCTCTGCGCTCCGCGCGTCACCTCCAGCACCAGTGCCAATGCCACCTTCAATTTCAACGGCGGCGTGTTGCTGGCCGCCGCCGACAACGCCACGTTTGTGCAGAGCCTGTCCCTGGCCAATATCCGCAACGGTGGGGCGGTGATTGACAGTTCCAATTACAACGTGACCATCACCCAAAGTTTGCAGCACAGCTCCATCGCGGGTGACAATGCCATTGACGGCGGGCTTACCAAACGCGGCGCGGGCACTTTGACGTTGGCCGAGGCGGGTTCTTATTACACCGGGCCGACCGTGGTGGCGGCGGGCACGTTAAGCCTTTCCCCGGCTTCGGTCTCCAGCCTGAACGCGGTGACGGTCAATGACGCCGCGCTGAGTCTGGCTTTGAACAATGGCACGGCATCTTATTATCCCGCCGCCCTGAGCCTGGCCGGCGCTGCGGCGCTGAATCTGAACTACGGCCAGCTTGCCGGCCCGCCCGTCACGGCCATCGCGGTCAATGGCAGCTTGGGCATAGCGGGATCGACCACCATCAACGTGTTTGGCTACGGGTTCGCGGCGGGCCAGCAATTTACGCTGATCGATTATTCCGGCACCGCTTTGGCCGATTTAAACAATTTTAGTCTGGGCGCCTTGCCGATTGGGGTTTCAGCCACCTTGTCCAACAATGTGGCCAATACTTCGATTGACCTCGTGATTACGGGAGCCAGCTCGCTGAACTGGATTCCACTGCTCGCCAACGATGGCTTTGGTAAATCCAGTTTTAATGCGGCGGGCAATTGGCAGGGTGGGAATCCGCCCTCGACGGGCAACGGCTATTTCACCCGCGCGTTCACGCTGCGCTCGCCGGCGGACAAAAATGCCTACGTCTTTAATGGCGATGTGCTCGCGATTGATGCGGGCGGGCAAATCCTGTTCAAGGGAACCGGCGGTCAATCCATTACCGTCAACAATCTTTTCTTGAATGGTGGCTTGGTGGTTTACGGCGTTTCAACCTCGGACAATCTCACGGAAAATCTGGCCGGCGCCGTGACGCTCCAGTCCGGCACCACCAGTTCCTTCGCCGCCAACGGCAGTGCCAATGCGGCGGAAACCTTGAATGTCACGGCACCCGTCAGCGGGAATGGCAATCTTAAAATCAACGGCATCAGCGGCGATCTCGGCACCATTGTGCTGGCCGCCACCAACACCTACACCGGCTCCACCACCGTGGCTTCCGGAACTTTGCTCGTCAACGGTGCGGTCGGTAATTCCACCGTCACCGTAAACTCGGGCGCCACACTCGGCGGCACCGGCTCCATCACCGGTCCGTTGACAGTGCAAACGGGAGGGCGTGTGACCCCCGGAATTCCGTCGCGCGGCGCGTTGACGGCGACGCTTGGAACGCTGACCGCCGGCAACACCACTGTGAATGGCACGGTGCTGATGAGGATTGACCGCGCTGGTGTGCTGAACAGCGATCAACTGGCATCACCGAGCATTGTTGTGAATCCGGGCGCAACCCTGACGGTCAACAATCTCGGTTCCACCAACCTCGCGGCGGGCGACACCTTCACCCTGTTCAGCGCGCCGGTCAGCGGCAGCTTTGGCACGGTCAGCCTCCCGGTGTTGCCGCAGCCCACGCTGTATTGGACCAATCGGCTGGCGGTGGACGGAACCATTGCCGTGGTTTCCAGCGTGGCCAGCGTGGCGACCTTGACCAGCGGCTTCGACGGCAGCACGCTGTCATTGTCCTGGCCGGCCGGACAAGGCTGGATGCTTCAATGGCAGACCAATTCGCTCGATCAGGGCCTGGGGGCGAACTGGGTGGATGTGCCCGAAAGCACCGGCATGAGTTCCACCAACATCCCGGTGGAACCGACCATGCCGACCGTGTTTTTCCGCTTGGCGCGCTAACGTCCGAAAAGCGACTCGCGGTATGGGGTAGCCCGGCAGGGTTCGGTTGAAACCTTGCCGGGCGTTCCATATAACGACCCAAGTCATTTCAATTTATTTATTCAACTCCAGATTCATGTCCCAATTCGCCAATGCCCGCCGCCCGGCCAGTTTTTTCAAACATCATTTGCCAGCTCATCGCCATCGTCAAAGCCCAGGCGTTATCGGACTGGTGCTCCTGGGCGCTTTGCTCCATTTGGGGCCGGCCACGCCATTGCGCGCCGCCAATATTTCCTTGAATGCGAGTGATGCCCTGGGCGCTTCCAGTTTTAGTGCCGCCGGTCATTGGTCCAACGCCTCCGCGCCGTCCGCCGGAAATAATTACTTCACCGGCAGCTACGTCCTGCGCATTCCGGCCGACACGGTTTCCCGCAAGTTCGCCGGTGATTCCCTGACGCTCAACACGGGTGGGCGAGTGCTGGGCAAAACCACGGGCAGCACGCAGGTCATCACCGCGAACAGCCTTATTTTGAACGGCGGCAATTTTGAGCAGGCCACGGCGGCCAATGATAATCATGTTTTGACCTGGGCGGGGGACATCAACGTCATAGCTTTATCGGGCATTGGTGCGCTGGGTGGGGCCAACGGGAGTTCAGCCTTCGAGACGCTGGATCTGACCGCCCGCATCAACGGCACCGGCGATCTGCAACTGGGCGGACCTTCGTTGAATGCCGGAGCCGACAGCGGCGTGGTGTGTTTGAGTGCCGCCAATCCTTACGCCGGCAATCTGATGGTGTCCAACGCCGTCATTGCCAGCACGGTCAACCGGCTGCTGCAATTGAACAACAAGGATGCGTTGAGCAATGCCACATTGACGTTGAATTCCCTGGTGGCAAATCCGGTTTCATTCGCCAGTGCCGCCAACACGGGGCCGTTTAATGTGGGTGCGCTGGCCGGAGCCTCCAGCCAGGTTTTGGCGGACACCGCGGGAGCCGCCATCACCCTGAACGTTGGCGCGAAAAATTTTAGTTCCGTCTTCAGCGGCAGGTTGAGCGGGCCGGGATCATTGCTCAAAACCGGCACCGGCACTTTGACTTTATCCGGCTACAACACTTACACCGGCGGCACCAGTGTCGCGGATGGAACGCTACAGGTTGTCCGGCCTTTCGGTTCTTATTCCGGCGCCGGCACGGTGGCGATGATGGCGTCGAGCGCGTTATTGCCGCAGACCGTCAGCGGTGGCGCAATTCCGTTTGCCGGCAACTGGATCGTGGCCGGTGGCTGGCTGGCGGGGACCAATGAAGCGTTTGGCACCAACAGCATTGTGGTGGATGCGAAATATCCCTTGCATTCTTCCGCCGGCAATCCGCAACTGGCGGGCGTGGCCGTGCTGGAGCCGCTTTATGATTTGAACAGCGCGGGAACGCTCACGCTGACCAACGGAGGCAAAATGATTTTGCGCCAGAATTGCGCGTTCCCGGCGGTGTTGATCGAAGGCGCCGCGCTGTCTGCCGGCACGCATTCATTTCAGGAATTGATGGCCAGTTTCCCCAATAATTTTGTTTCTGGAGGAGCGGGCTACATCACAGTGCAACCTTTCGGCACCCTGCCGCCGCCACCGCCGCAAGCTCCCATCTTTCTGACCCAACCCGTGTCTCAAACCAATTTCACCGGCATGACGGTGAAATTCCGGGCGTCGATTTATGGCAACCCCGCGCCATCGTTCCAGTGGAAGGCCGGCGCGCCCGGCAGTGGTGTTTATACGAATCTCGCCAATAACGCTCAGTTCAGTGGCGTCAATGCTTCCACGCTGACCATTGCCGGTCTGACGTTGGCCAACACAGCGGATTACGTGCTCGTGGCTTCCAATGCCAGTGGCGCAGTCACAAGCGCTCCGGCGTCGCTCACGGTGATGGCTGGTTCCGCCACGATCACCAATGAAGTTGGTCTCCGCCTCGCCATGTCGCCCAATGGCACTTACACGATCACCTCGGTCAATCCGGCCTGGACTTTTACCGGCGATCTGGGGCAGGTGCCCGCCAATTTGGTGAAGGTGAGTGACGCGGACGCCATCGGCGGATACATCGAGTTCCGCTTTGATTATTCGGCCTCGGTTACACATTCCGCCGCCATCCGGCTTTACACCAACCAGCCGGTGGTTTTATTTGCCGACACCGGTCTGGGAGCTTCGCCGAATGATCTGGATTTTCCGCATTTAACAAGTTATCCGGGCAATTTGTATCACTTCAGTTACGTCTCGGATCAATTTGCGCCCCCGACCTTCAGCAGCCTGCCGGCGGAAAGCCCGTGGGTTTTCTTTGATACGAATTACGATGCGTTCATTCTTTCATCGGGAACAAATTATCTGGTCGCCAGCAATTTGAAAAACGGTGACGGCTCCATTTCCTGTGGCATCAATTCCGCCATTACCGAACTGCCGGCTGGGTTTACCCATCGGACCCTCCTGACAATAAATACTGGCATCAACCGAGCCTTCGATACTTGGGGAAATGCGCTGACGGGCCTGTCCGGCAAGGTGCGCCCCGCCAATGATGCCGCCGTCGAACTCGACAAGCTCGGATATTGGACCGATAACGGCGCGTCCTATTATTACAACTACGTTGGGAATCTGGGCTACATCGGAACCTTGCTGGCGGCGCGCGATGAGTTTGCCGCCAAAGGCGTGCCCATCGGCTATCTTCAGCTCGATAGCTGGTGGTATCCCAAAGGCACGGCGAACACCTGGCAGGGCGACAGTTCCAACAACCGGGGTGGACTGGATTTATATCAGGCTGAATCCACCTTGTTCCCGAATGGATTGGCCGATTTTCAGCGACAGCTTGGCCTGCCGCTGTTCACGCATTGTCGCTGGGTCGATGCGGCCAGCCCGTATCGTGAACAATATGCAATGTCCCGGAATGTCATCGTGGACTGGCGTTACTGGACCGACATCATGGCCTATCTTAAAGACGGCGGCGTGAAAACGTTTGAGCAGGATTGGATGAATCAAAACGCACTTCCCGCGATGAATTTGGACGATCCGCCAGCGTTCATGAATGACATGGCGGCGGCGGCCGCCAGCAACGGTCTCAACCTGCAATATTGCATGCAGTTGCCCCGGCATTTCCTGCAAAGCTCGCTTTACAACAACCTGCTGACCATGCGGGTCAGCACTGACCGGTTTGATCACAGCAAATGGCCGAATTTTCTGTATAGCTCGCGATTGGCGGGGGCTGTGGGCGCCTGGCCTTGGGTGGATGTTTATCCGAGCAGCGAAGCGCGGAGCCTTTTGCTGGATACATTGTCCGCCGGACCGGTGGGCGTGGGCGATGCGTTGGGGGCGGTCAATACGAATAATCTTTTCAAAGTGGTCCGGTTGGACGGTGTGATTGTGAAACCGGACGTGCCGCTGGTGCCGCTGGATCAAAATTACCTAAACGATGCCCAAGGTTTGAGTTCGCCGCTGGTGGCTGGAACGTTTGTGGATCACCATGGTTTGCGGGCTTTGTATGTATATTCGTATGCCCGCAATGCCGCCAGCACCACGGCGAGTTTCACTCCCGGCGAGCTTGGTCTGAACGGGACCGTGTATGTTTACGACTATTTCAACCAGACTGGCTTGGTTGTCAGCGCGGACGGCCCGTATCATTTTTCCACCACCACGGCGGATAACAACACCGGCGGAACTTTTCACGTGGTGGTTCCCGTCGGTCCGTCCGGAATCGCGCTGCTGGGCGATACCAATAAGTTTGTCACCCTCGGCAAGAAACGCGTGTCTGATCTGGCGGACCAAGGCGTGATCAAGGCGACCGTGCGGTTCGCCACCGGAGAGACGAACGTGATGCTGACCGGCTACGCGCCCACGGCGCCCTACGTCTGGGCTTTGAGCGGTTCAGCCGGCTCGGTGAATTATAATCCGGTCATGCATCTCTTTGCCGTAAACGCCAGCCCGGACGCGACTGGAGCGGCGAAGCTGGTGATAAGCCGGTCACCGCCGCCGGTGTTGCATTTGCAACGCGCGGGCAGGGATATAGAAATTTCGTGGTCCGCCGCCTGTATTGGTTACCAGTTGGAACGGGCCACCCTCTTGAATCAAAATGGCAACTGGATGGCCGCCAGCAACTTTATCAGTGTCGTGGATGACCAAAACACCGTGACGTTAAGCCCGGGCGATGACCTCTCATTTTTCCGGCTCATCCAGTAAAGAGGTCGCGTTGCGGGATCCGGGATTGCGGTTGCTTCAACGCGGGTTCCTGGCTCATAATGGAACCGCTACCTCAACCGCAATTTGGTCACCGAGCCTCATGCATCACGCCGAAGTCAAGGGGGACATAACCCGGATTTTACAGGTCCTGGAAAAGCATGATGATGCACCCGAGCAACTGATTCCCCTGGTCTATGAGGAACTGCGGCGGATGGCGTCGGCCCAAATGGCCCGCGAATCTTCCGGACAGACATTGCAAGCCACGGCTTTGGTGCATGAAGCCTGGTTGCGGTTGTTCCACAACCATTCCCAGATCTGGCACAGCCGGGCGCATTTTTTTGCGGCGGCATCGCAGGCCATGCGGCGCATCCTGATCGAGCGGGCCCGGCGCAAAATGAGTTCCAAACGCGGCAACCGGCCCGACCATGTGAACATTGATGAAGTCGAGGTGGCCGACCTGCTGCCCGATGAAAGAGTGCTCCAGGTGGATGAAGCCCTCGAGCGGTTGGAACGAAAAGACCCCGAACTGGCCCGGGTGGTCACCCTGAAATTTTTTGGCGGACTGACCAACGCCGAAGTGGCGGAAATCATGGGTTTTACCGAGCGGACGGTGCAGAACAAATGGGCCTTTGCCCGGGCGTGGTTGATGGAAAGCATTCTCGAAACCAAGTCGCCCATGACATGAGCGCGGATTTCCTTTTCCGTTTTTCCCGTGACCTGACGCATTTCCAAATAAAGAACCCTACATAATTCATGGATGGTGGACTCGCACAAGAGCAATCACTGTTCGCGGAGGTGTTGGCCATCGCCGATCCCGTCCAACGCGAGGCGTTTCTGATGCGGGCGTGCGCCGGCGACGCGCGGTTGCAGGCGCGCATGGCCAAGTTGCTGGCCGCGCATGCCCGCAGCGAGCAGTTTTTTTCCGAGTGCGGCAGCGATCTATTGCGGGAAGAACCCGGTTCACGCAACACGGAACTTTCGAAATCCTCGGGTGCAACCGGGCCAAACGACACCCTGCCTGGCCAGCGCATCGGCAACTACAAATTGCTGGAGCAACTTGGCGAAGGCGGCTGCGGCGTCGTCTATTTGGCAGACCAATTAGAACCCGTGCATCGTCGGGTGGCGCTCAAATTGATCAAGCCGGGCATGGATACCAAGCGGGTAATCGCCCGGTTTGAGGCGGAGCGTCAGGCGCTGGCGCTGATGGATCATCCCTATATCGCCAAGGTGCTGGATGCGGGATCAACCCCAACCGGGCGATCCTACTTTGTGATGGAGTTTGTAAAGGGCGTCAAGATCACCGCCTATTGCGATGAAAATCATCTGGAGGCCCGCCAGCGATTGGAACTCTTCATCCAGATCTGCCATGCCATCCAGCACGCGCACCAGAAAGGCGTGATTCATCGCGACATCAAGCCGTCCAATATTTTGGTGTTGCTGCAAGACGGCAGGCCGTTGCCCAAGGTGATTGACTTTGGCATCGCCAAGGCGGTTGACGACCGGCTGACGAAGGAAACAACGCTGACGTTTCAAGATCAGTTTATTGGCACGCCCGCTTACATGAGTCCCGAACAGGCCGCCCATAACGGCTTGGATGTGGATACGCGGAGCGACATCTACTCTTTGGGCGTTCTGCTCTACGAATTGCTCACCGGCCGCACGCCCTTTGATCAGAAGGATCTGGTCCGCTCGGGGCTGGATGAAATGCGGCGGCGACTGCGGGAGGAGGACCCGCAACTGCCTTCACGACTGCTGACCTCGCTTACCAGCGCGGATTTGACCATCACCGCCCAGCAGCGTCATGCGGAACCGCCACGGCTGATCAAATCCCTGAAAGGCGATTTGGATTGGATCGTCATGAAAGCCTTGGAAAAGGACCGGCAGCGACGTTATGAAACCGTCAACGCCATGGCCATGGATGTGGCCCGCTATTTGAATAATGAACCGGTGCTGGCCCGTCCGCCCAGCCGGTGTTATCGCATTAAAAAGATGGTGCAGCGAAACAAGGTGGCTTACGCCTCGGGGCTGGTGGTGGCGCTTTCCCTGGTGATCAGTCTGGGGATTTCCACCCGGCTGCTTTTCCGCGAACGCGAAGCCTACCGGGTCCAGGCGCAATTGCGGCTGAAGGCGGAGGCCGCGCAA
Source organism: bacterium (assembly GCA_021813325.1). Lineage (GTDB taxonomy): Bacteria > Verrucomicrobiota > Verrucomicrobiia > Limisphaerales > UBA11358 > UBA11358. The sequence continues at coordinate 13,384 of JAKALA010000037.1, forward strand.
CGGGATGCCGAAGCCGCCCGCGCCAATGAAATGCAGTTGCGCAAGGAGGCCGAGGCCCGGGAAAAAGTCACCCAGGCCAGCGTCCTGTTGAGTCATGGCGCGCTCAAGGAGGCGGATGCCTTGCTGGACGCCATTCCGCCGGAACTGTTTTCCCCGTCCACCGAAGCCACGACTGTGTTTCGTTCCCTGGGCGAATGGCACATGCTGCACAAACGCTGGCAAAAGGCGGCCGAACGCTATGCGGTGCTGATGATCGTCAACCAGGTGGACCAGGCGGACTTGGGGGCCGGGGCGACGGCTGATCTGTTGTCGGCCCAGCCGCTGTTTATCGAGGCCGGGGATCTGGAAGGCTATGATCGCACGCGCCGCATGGCGCTGGCGCGGCTGGGGGAAACCCCGTTTCCGATCGCCGCCGAACAACTGGTCAAGACCAGTTTGTTGTTGCCGGCTGACGGCTTCATCATGGTTCAAATGCCGGCCCTGGAGCGCGTGATCACCAATTCGCTCAGCCACTACGAACTTAAACAGAATGAAGGTTCTTGGATTCTGGCCACTTGGCGGACGCTGTCTCTGGCCCTGCTGGATTATCGGCGGGGCAATTTCAAGATTTCGCTGAAATGGCTCGAACAATGTTCCGCGTATGCCGACCAAACCCCGTCCTGCGTGGCGACAACCCATATTCTGCGCAGCATGAACCAATTTCAATTGGGCGAGGTGGAGCACGCGCGCGCGGAGTTGGCCGCCGGGCATGATATGGTGGACGGAGTTTTCCAGAAGCAATTGGCGTCGGGCGACAATAAAACCGGAAAATTGATGGGCTGGATTATGGCCCGAATCCTCGAGCACGAAGCGGATCGATTATCAGTCTTGGCGCAGATGCGAAATAAATCCAATGGTCAACGCAAGAATTAAGGCCGGTCAATGACCGGCGTGGAAGGTGCGACTCCGCAGCCGGCAAGCCTCGCGTCAAAGTTGTTTGGGCAGGGCTTCGATGATCAAAACCTCAAACGGCTGTAGTCGGATCGGTGTCGAGACTCCGGCTTTCAGTGTCGTCAGGTTCACCGTCTGGTCTTTGAAGGGGTTGGATACGGTGTATTCTTTGGCGGCTTCGGGTGGCAATTCAAACACCACGGCGGGATCGATGTTGATTTGTTGGGGATGTGAGGATGGATTGCGCAGCGTCAAAATGCCTTTTCGCGGCGACCAGGATGCCCAGCCGTAAACCTGGTGATAAGCCGGCGAGCCGCCCACCCAATGCGTGTCCACGAGCGTGTCGGCATTTGCTTGGGACCATTTCGCGGCTTCCGCCAGGTCGTTCCAATTTTGATCGGTCAAGAGCCTGGGCGTGATATACATTTCCTGCAATTGCGTGCCGTTGCCGAAAAAGGCCCGCACTTCGGATTTGAAAATGTTGTTGGTGTCATAATTCAACCCCTGGGCATGTTTGGCGTAGATGATCCCGTGCAACATCAGTGAATTCAAGGGATACAGGTCGCTTCGCCCCACCACTTCGTCATAAACGTCGTTGTCCTTGTAGGAAATCCAGCGTTCCCGTTCGGGAGCGGTGCCGGGCATAAATGAATGATCCTCGCCGCCGCGCCAGATGGAGTCGGCATACAGCAACCAGAAAGGCGAGGGCCAGGTGCCGGTGGTCTGGTTGATGTAAATGTCCGGTTTCAAGGTGCGCAATTCGGCGATCAATTTGAGCATGGCCTCGAAATCACGGATGCCGGCGCCGGATGTGTCATTGCCATCCACCCCGATGCCGTCAAACTTGAACATGTTGATGCCGTCATTTTTCACGACATCCACGCACAGGTTGCGGAAACGCTCATAATATTTCGGTCCGGCCAGGGAGAAATTGCCGTCGCGAATTTCAAAACCTTGTTCACGCCCGTATTTGATGCGTTCGGCATGCGGGTCGCCATAGCCACCCCAGGGCGAGAGCCAGATGCCCGGCGCGGCGCCGTATTTGGCCGCCGCCTCGCGCAGCGGCACGAAGCCATGGGGAAAATTGGTCTTGTCAAACTGCCAGAGCGTGGCGTCGTTGTCCCAGCCATCGTCGAACAGGTAGGAGGATAATTTCACCCCCCGTTTTTCAACCAGTTCCTGCCCGAAGGCTTGAATGACATTCAGCGCGGCAGATTCGTTGTATTTGTTGAAAAAGCCGATGTCATACCACGAATTGTAATGCAGAAACGGGCGGTAAGGATGCGCCCGTTCGCGCTCCAGATAAGCCAGAAAATCCCGGCGCAACTGCCCGGGACGCACAAAGCCCACCACCAGCGAGCAGGTGAAGGTTTCACCGTTTTCGATGGCTGCGCCGCGAGGGAGAAAACAGCGCACGTGGCCCATTTCCGCGCGGTTAATCGAGAGAGGATGTTCCAACCCATAAAACGTCGTGGCGTCCGCCACCGGCGAGCCATCCACTGTTCCGGTTGCCCGGGCGGTGACGTTGGGCGTGTCGAGCATCAAAATGCCGTTCAGCGGAAGCGCGTGTTTGAGCACTTTGAGGGTGAGTTGTTGCCGGAGATAATCCGAGCCGTCGCGCAGGAGGATCGTCCAGGTGGCTTGCACATTGCCATCGGCGCTGATGAGATCGGCGTTGAGAGCCTTGCCGGGCAGCCGCTCGGAATATCGGGAAGCCTGGGGATTGATCGCCAGCGCCTCAATGTGTGGCTGGCCGGACAGCTTGAAGTCGCCTGAATACAGGGCCGATCCGTTGGTTAAAACCAGACTGAACAGGTCGGCTCCCAATTTGACCACCTGGCCGGTTTTGAGGTTTTGGAGATTGCCCGGGCGCAGGGAGCCGTTGTCGGCATGGACGTTCACCTGGACTTGATCATTGGCCAGGATGAAATTTTCAGCGGAGGCCGCAGGGGGCAGGGTCAGAATGACGGTGGTGAACACACCGGCCAGTCGGCAAAAATAACGCGCAATCTTCATGGCAAATTAATCGATCAAAACCAGTGGCCGGCTGGCGGGTGCAAACGGTATTGGCCTCCACTTTTCCAAGGATGTCAAATTACTATATTCGACGAGGCAAAATCGAGTAATATGACATTTGGGGGGGAGCGCGATCGGCGGCGAAACATGGTTTCCTGGGCCGGGCAATCTCATCATTGTTGGCCCGAGCCATGACAACGGCTGAGGCGAAAATCCAAAACCAAATGGGTTCCTTAACGGTTTCAGCCGAACGAATAACTGCGTCGGTGCATCGCAAGCCTGCCCGCATTCCGCATCGGATTATTCTTCGTCTGCGTCTGCATTTGCTCGCTTGCGGGCTGGAGCCGGCGGGGCCGCGTTCTCTTTCGGCAGCCATTGGGCCAGTCGGTCCTTGACCGTGGCATTTTCGGGCCGGGCCACCACGTTGGTCCATTCGTGGGGATCATTCAGTTCGTCGTAGAGTTCCTCGGAACCATCGTGATAACGGATGTAACGCCACCGATTATCGCGCACAGCGTGATCATTTTGCCGGTAGGTGGTGACGGCGGGAAGATTCCATTCGGACTTGGGATTCTTCAAGAGCGGGACGAGGCTTTGGCCGTCGAGTTGTTGTGAGACCGGCGGAAGATTGCACAGTTCATTGAACGTGGGATAGAGGTCAAGCAGATTGATGGTGGCGGTGCAAACACTGCCCGGCGCCGTCATGCCGGGCACACGCCAAGCGCACAAGATGTGGGTGGTCTGCTCCCACAAGGCGTATTTTGCAAAGTGCTCCTTCTCGCCCATGTGGAAGCCGTTGTCGGCGACGATGCAGACAATCGTATTGTCACGGTTCGGGCCTTGGTCCAGCGCTTCCAGCACCCGGCCAAGGTTGTAATCCGTGAAGGAAATGCTGGCGAGGTAGGATTGCACCACGGGTTTCCATTGGCCCGCATCCTTCAATGCTTGAAGGCTCACGGGATAGTGCGCGTATTCCCGGGCAATCGCGGGGACATCATCGAGATCGTTCGTGGGCACGTTCGGCATGACCAGCGTATCCAGCGGGTGCATGTCGAAAAACCGCTTGGGCGCCGTCCACGGATTGTGCGGACGGTAGATGCCAAACACCATGAAGAAGGGCTGGTCGTATTTTTTCGCAAGCCGCTTTTCATTAATCAGCATGTGATTGTAATCGGAGAAATCGGTGTCCGGACCATCCCACGCCCCGTAATTGAACATCGGGGGGCGATGCACGCTGGCGGGGATCACATCGTTTTTGGCGCGCGGGCCATAGACGCCTTTGCCGCCTTCCGTATCGTCCCACATTTTTTCGCGTCGTTGCTGTCCCGGTTCGCTGTGAAAGAATTTTCCGTTCCACATGGTGTGATAACCGGCGCGCTTGAATTGCTCCGGCAACAACACCGAATCCACCACCAACTGAGAGGTGGTCATGCGCTGGTTGTTTTCGTATATGCCGGAGCGATACGGTGCGATGCCGCTGATGAAGGCGGTGCGGGATGGATTGCAAATGGGCGCCGCGCAGTAGGCGCGCGTGAATGTCATGGCCGACTTGGCAAACTTGTCGAGGTTCGGTGTTTTGACGCCGGGATAATTCTGGAGCAGCGAGATGTAGTCGTTCAAGTCATCAATCACGATGAACAGAACGTTCGGCTTGGCGGCGGGCTTGGCGTCCGCGGCGACGAGCGGCGGCACGGCCAGGGACAGGATGCCCAGCAAGGCACAGAATTCTTTTTTCATAAGCTCAATGTTGGTGGCCGCCGCAAGGTTGGAATCATTTCAAAACCGGATGCGGTGCGCGCGTTTCGTTGATTTCGTTTAATCGTCTGCGCCTGCCGCGCCATTTTCCTGGCCCGCGTTTCTGCCTTTGCGTCCCTGCGATTGATGGAGCGCCGGATCGGTTTCCGGGTTGTAGTTTGGATTGGGCACAGGCAACTGAGCGTCCACCTTCGAAAGATAATTAGTCAGCATTTTCTTCAGGGCGGCGGCGCGTTCCGGCTGTTCCGCAGCCAGGTCTTTCGACTCGCCCAAATCCTTGTCGAGATGGAACAGTTGCACCTGGCCGGTTTCCCACCAGTAATGCAGCTTCCAGCCGTCGGAAATAATCGTCGTGTCCGGCGTGCTGTGTTTCTGAAGTTGATAATGGGGCCAATGGAAAACCAGAAAGTTGCTGGGACGCTTCACATCGGCCGAGCCGTCGCCGAGAATCACGGACTTGAAGGAGCCGCCTTCCACCACCTTGGGCCAGGTGGTGATGCCTGCCAGTTCACAAATGGTCGGCAGGATGTCGTAGCCGACCACCGGCGTGCGGCTGATGGAATCCGGCTTTACGCCGGGGCCAACGACCATGAATGGCACGCGAATGCCTCCCTCCCAAACGGTTGCTTTATAACCGCGCACCGGACCGTTGACATTGCCGGGATCTTTGGTGGGCACGCTGCCGTTGTCAGCGGTGTAAATGATGTAGGTGGAGTCGCTGATCCCCGCGGCTTTGACGGCATCCAGCAACTGGCCGATGCCCGTGTCCAAATCCGAGAGCATCGCCCCATACGGCACGTTCTGATGTCTGGCGCCCTTCGGCGCATCCCGGAATTTCTCGCGCATGGCGGCCAGCGACTGGTTGGGCGCGTGCGTGGCGTAATACGAAACCTGCAAATAGAAAGGATGACCGGCTTTCACCTGTTCCTGAATGAAAGCAATAGACTTGCGCGTGGTGCTGAAAGTTTTCTTCGGGTCATCCGGCAGATTGGACCGCGCGCCGCCCGGCCCGTTGCCCGTGGGACCATCGGATTCATCATAGCCAAAGCCCGCCGGGCCTTCACCGCCGAGATGCCATTTGCCGAAGTGAGCGGCGCGATACGCGGAATCATGCGCTTTGAGCAGTTCGGGAATTGTCGTCTCTTGGGGTGGCAGCGAAGAGACATGCTGGGGTGGGATCATTTTATCGCCTTCGTAATCCGGTCCACTCAGGCGCTCAATGATGTCGGTAAGATGCAATGCGGCGGGCGAACGTCCCGTCTGCAGGGCGCCGCGGCTGGGCGAGCAGTTGCAATGCGAAGCATACGCCTGGGTAAACCTCATGCCGGTTGCGGCCAGTCGTTCAATGTTCGGCGTTTTGAAGAAATCACTTTTTGAATCCGACACCAGCGGGTCTATCATTACCGAGGTTGTGCCCCAGCCTTGGTCATCGGTGAGGATGACAATGAAGTTGGGCTGTTTGACCGCTGCCGAGGCGGAACTGGTGGCAACCAAGGTGGTCAAAACCAGGATGGCAATTTTCGCTAGTTTATTCATGGTCGGAATTTTGTTTGGTGCCGAATAAAACGATTCAGTTTTCCCTCAAATTGGCTGGTGGCAGCATGCCTTTTTTCAGCAACTCCATTTTGGCGCGCATCTCCTTGACGCGCTCTGGACGGGACGCGGCAAGATTTTTGGTTTCAGAAATATCCTCCGCCAGATTGTAAAGCTCAAGGACATCGCCCTGACTATTGGTCACGGTGTTGTCATCCGCTTCATCCGGATCAGCCTTTCGTCCGCGGGTGCCATGGTTCGGGTTGATGAGCAGTTTCCAGTCGCCCATGCGGACGGCCATGCGGTTCGGGGAAGTGCCCACGATCAACAGGGCGTCGCGGTCGGGAGCTTTGCCTTCGATCAGCAGGGGCATGATGTCTTTTCCATCCACAGGCAAAGCCTGTGCGGCGTCCGCTCCCGTCAATTTGACCAGAGTGGGGAACCAATCCGCGAGTTGAACCGGTGGCGTAACTTTTTTGCCGGCGGGAATTTTTCCGGGCCAGACGGCAAACGCGGCCGACCGCACGCCGCCTTCGTAAATCGTGCCTTTGCCATCGCGCAATGGAGTATTCATCGTGCGCACGCCGGGTTGCACGCCGCCATTGTCGCTGGAAAAAATGATCAGCGTGTTGGTGTCCATGTGGCTCGCCTTGAGCGCATCCACAATCTGGCCAATGGCCTCATCGGCGGCGGCGAGCATGCCGGCCATGGTTGCCCGCGTGGGGCGCATGTTTTTATAGGGTTCAACGTAGCTTTCGGGAACTTGGAACGGACCGTGAACGGCGTTGAAGGGAATATAAAGGAACAGCGGCTTGTCCTTGGGTTGTTCCTTGATGATGCGTGCCGCTTCCTTGGCGATGAGGAACGTGGAATAGCCGGGTTCGTCGAGCGGCTTGTCGTCGCGATACCAGTCCACCCGACCACCGCGCCGGTGCGTGAAATAATCTATCTGCCCATACCAGAGGCCGTATTGATGGTCGAAACCGCGTTGCCTGGGGCGGTAAGGCGGCGCGAATTCGCCAAGGTGCCATTTGCCGCAGATCGCCGTGGTGTAGCCCGCCGTGTGCAGCGCCTGCGGCAATGTTCGTTCGTCGAGCGGCAGGCCAAATTTTGACTCGACCTTGAGCGCTCCGTAAATGCCATGGTGAATGGGCAGGCGTCCGGTCAGGAGACAGGCGCGGGCGGCGGAGCAAAGCGGCTGCACATAGTAATTGGCGAAAATTGTGCCTTGCTTGGACAGGGCGTCAATATTCGGCGTCTTGATCTCCTTTCCGCCATTGAAGCCGCAATCCGCGAAGCCCATGTCGTCCACCAACAGATAAATAATGTTGGGTTTGGCCGGGATGGCGAAAGAAATGCGCGCGGTAAGCAATAGCGCGGCAAGGCCGGTGAGCTTTTTCATGTGAGTGGTTTGGCAAAGCGTAAAAGCTTCAAGCCGCAAAAACCATCGTCCGAAGCGATGATGAGTATTCGGAACACCTCGGGCGGCGTGACGGGGCGGGCTGGGCTGCCGCGTTGAATCGGAGAGAACGATTCGCCGGATGAACCGAAGTCATTCGCCGGTCGCAGACTTCTTCTCCGTCGGCAGCACGCTGGGGTGGGCTGCCGGCCACGGCTTCACGCCAGTCCGCAGCATCCATTGTTCATATTCCGCAAACAACTGCCTGGCCCGCTCCGGTTGCTCCTCCGCGAGGTTATGACTCTCGGTGCGGTCCGTTTCCAGGTTGTAGAGTTCCCACGGATCGTTCCGTTCCGCGACGAGCTTCCATTGACCGTCCAGCACCGCGTGATTGCCTTCATGTTCCCAGAAAAGGGGCGCCGTGCGGTGCAATGGTTGCCCTGTAAAGCTGGGCGCCAAGCTGATGCCTTCAAGCGGCGTCGTTTTTCCGCCGTGCAATTCCTTTGGAAAATCCGCGCCGGCCAGATCCACGAAACTCGCCATCATGTCAATGATGTGAACCGGATCGTTCACCATGGCGCCGTTGCGGGCGGCGGGAATGCCGCCGGGCCAGTGAATGACCAACGGCGAGGAAATGCCGCCCTCATGGACAAAGCTTTTCGTGCGGCGCAGCGGGGTGCAACTGACATGCGCCCCTTCCAGCGCGTAGCCTTCGAAGCTGTCCTGGCTGCCAAGCGGAGCGTTGTTGATGGTTTTGACCGGACGTTCCGCCGCGCCGCCATTGTCTGAAAAGAATAACACGATTGTGTTGGTTTCCTGCCCGCTTTCACGCAAGGCAGTCATGACGCGGCCAATCGCGGTGTCCAGTTCGTCAACTTGCGCCGCGTAAACCGCCATCCATTCCTTCCATGTCGCCTGTTTTTGGGGGTCCAAGTTTTCCCAGGCGGGCAGGCGGGCCGGACGGGGCGCGAGCGGTTCGTCCGGGCTGATGATGCCCAGAGATTTTAATCGCTCGTAACGGGCCTCGCGCACTTTGTCCCAGCCGGCATCGTAAGTGTGGCGATATTTGGCAATGGTTTCGGGATGCGCTTGCAACGGCCAGTGCGGGGCGTTGTAGGCGAGGTAGAGGAAAAACGGTTGGCTGTTGCCACGGTGTTGCCGAATTTGGCGCACGGCGAAATCGGTATATGCCCCGGTGGTGAAGAAGCCTTTTTGTGGCGGGGTGAAGGGCTTGTCATCCATCGCCATGGGCAGGTAACCGCGTTCGCCCCGGGGCAGCGAATGTTGCGGGCCATATCCGTAGTAATTCATCGCGCCTTCGATCTGGGCGAACGAATGTTCAAATCCGCGCGCCACCGGCCATTCCTCGGGGCGATAGCCCAGATGCCATTTGCCGGTCATGGCCGTTTGATACCCGGCGCCCTTGAGCACTTCGGCAATCGTGGGTGTGTGCGGATTCAAATGGTCGCTGTAGGCGGGGCTGTCCAGTTCGCCGCGAAATTTCGCCGCGTATTGATCCACCATGTCGCCGACGCCGGCTTGGTGGGGATACAGCCCGGTCAGCAGGGCGGCGCGGGAAGGACAGCATCGGGCGCAGTTGTAAAATCGCGTATAACGCACGCCGCTCCTGGCCAGGGAATCAATGTTGGGCGTGGAGATCTCGCTGCCATAACAACCAACATCGCTGAAGCCGAGATCGTCGGCAAGAATCACCAAAATGTTGGGCCGGGGCGGCGCGGCCTTCACGTGGGCGACACTGGTTGCAATAAAGGCCGAGGCGAGAAACAGGGATGAAATTTTACAGGTCATGGTGTGAATGATAATGAATTAATGTTTATCGTCGCCGTCAGCAAGCCAAACAACCCGGCCATAATACTTCCCTTTCGCGGCGGTGCATCGCGCCCGAAGATTGCAAGCACAGGGGCTGCTGGCAGCGTGGTCGGTCATCCTCAATCGGCAAACTTTTGCACCTCGTCCGGCCCGGGCGTGGCGTAGGCCGGATCGCTGGCGCGCATAAAAATGTCGCCGTTGGTTTGAATGTTCACTTCCAGCGGCACAATCGTCAGACCGCGCGGGTTGATGGTTTGGGCGTCCTGCGAGAGGTCGCGTTTTTCAATGCCATCGCGGGGCAGGGGCGGGACGTTGGCGTTGTAAAAGACCGTGCACCACCAGTTGCCATCGAGCGTTCGAAACGGTGTTCCGTGGCCGAGAAAACGGCCGATGAATTTCCGCTGGCCGTAGGGGCCGGTGATTTTGTCCGCCGTGCAATAATACAGATTGTAGGAACCTTTGCGCCCCACATCCGTGGACCAGGCCGTGCCGATGAACACGTATTTCTTGCCGATCTTCAAAATGGTGGCGCCTTCATGGCCGATACGCGAAATGGTTTTGGTTTGGTCCTCGGGATCGGGACGGCTTCCGGCGGGATCGATCCGCGTGGGTCTGGCGGTGAAATGCGTGAAATCCCTGCTGAACGGCGCGATGAAGGAGTTTTTCCAAATTAACCACCATGTGCCGTCGTCATCCTTGAACAGCGAGGGATCATGTTTGTCGTTGCCGAGTTGTTCGCCCAGCGGATGGCTCCATGGCCCCTTGATCTCCGGGCCGGCGGAGAGGGCGAAATTTGCCTTGCCCTGCGGACAATGCACCAGCGCCCAACGCTGCATTTCCGGAATCCAGTGAAGCTCCGGCGCCCATACCAGTTTGCCGGGATTTTTCCGGTCGCTGTCCCGCTCCAGCGTGAACGGCTCGCCGAGATTTTCCCAATCAACGAGATCTTTACTGCGCCACACGCGCACGGCGGAGCCAACGATGGAGCCTTTGCCCAGGCCGGTGTTGTAAGGTTCACCCGCTTCACGCGGGTCGCCGGGATTTGGCGTGGTGCCGGTCAGATAATAAAGTTTGTCCGGCCCGACCGTGATGAAAGGATCGCGAATCCAACCTTGCTTGATGTAGAGCGCATGGTCATGGGCCTTGAGGCCGGCTTCGATTTCCGGGCGGGCCATCACGGGCTGAACGCCAGCCGGCGGGTTGGTGGCGGATTCGGCGCAAAGCGTTGCCGCCAGTCCGACCAGTGACAGGACGCTGAGAAGTTGTTTCATGGATGGCTCGCAGTTTAGGTGATGACCGCGAAATCTGCCATAGTCCGAACCGATGAGCGGGGAATGCGTTGGGAACGAGCACGAATCACCTGCGGTTTCGAAACGGCCTTCACGCCACGTGGCCCAAAGCCAAACCAGGGTCCGGGGTTAAGCCCGGCGGCGACTCGCCCTTTCGCGGAGCCATGGAAACGGCGGGGCTGGTTGCGCAATCGGAGCTGGCGTTCATCCGTTTCAACCGCATTGCCGCAGTGCGCGGAACAAATTCCGGTCAATTTGAGCCTTGTTTTTGATCGCGCGACTTACAACGATTTGATGATGTCAGCTAAATTTTTCTTCCTCTTGGCAATGCTGTCGCTGTGCGCCGCAGCCCCGGCCCAAACCGAAACGGTGGCGCTGTCCGCCGACGCGGGCGGTGCAACCTTGAGCATCTGCCAGCCTGATCCCCTGGTGCGGCCCACCGGCACGGGGGTGATCCTCTGTGGTTCGGATAAAACGGAAGCGCTGGAAAAAACATTGTTAAACGATTTGTCCAAGGCTGGCTGCGTCGGCTTTGTGCTCACGCATCCGGCGGCGCCGCTGACAACGGCCGACGTTGCCCAGGCGTTTGCCCGCATTCAGACCCACGCCACCGAGTATAAAATCCGCCCGGAAAAGCTGGGCCTGCTTGCGCTGGATGCCGCCGGCCAATTGGGCACCGCCGCCGAACCGTTCGCTTTCATCGGATTGATTGACCCGGTTGCGTTGCCCGCGTTGAAAACGCCTTCCATTCCGGTGTTCATCGAAGCCGGCAACGATCAGAGCACGGAAGTCCTCCGTTACTATACCCGGGGCACCCAAGCCGGTTCGCACATTGATCTGCGGCTGCATCAGGCGGCGATGGCGGATGCCGCCAAATCCTCCCAATACATTGATTGGTTGGGCAGCCTGGGCTGCCTGAAACCCCTGAGCGAAGAAAAAACCGAAGCCCTGAAAAACAAGGAAGCCTGGGACAATCTGGCGAAATTTTACGATGACCGCCTGCACAAGGACTGGGCCTGGCTGGGACGTTACGCGGATGACAACGCCAAATTGGGCGCGCCGGTCGCCGGGGAAAAGCGCGTGATCTTCATGGGCGACTCCATTACCGAGGGCTGGATCAACACCGACCCGGATTTTTTCAAGACGAACAATTATTTAGACCGCGGCATCGGCGGTCAAACCACGCCGCAGATGCTCGTGCGCTTCCGTGAGGATGTGGTGAACCTCCAGCCCAAGGTCGTCATCATCCTCGCCGGCATCAACGACATTGCTGAAAATACCGGTCCTTCCAAGATCGAAAACGTGGCCGGCAATATTTTTTCCATGTGTGAACTCGCCAAGTTGCACGGCTGCCAGCCGATCTTGTGCTCCGTGCTGCCTGCCTCGGGTTTCCCCTGGCATCCGGGCATTGATCCGGTCCCGCCCATTTTGAAGCTCAATGCGCTGCTCAAGGATTACGCCGATGCCAACCATTTCGCCTATGTCGATTACTATGCCGCCGTCGTGGCTGAAAACAAAGGCATGAAACCGGATCTGGCCAAGGACGGGGTGCATCCCAATCTGGCCGGCTACAAAGTCATTGAGCCTCTGGCCCGGGCTGCGATCAACCAGGCGCTGGCCGAATAGCGGAGCGTCACGCGGACAACCTTTTGCCGCTTGGCTCTCACAGATTTTGTTGTTAACCCGCGACGTCCATGCCGGGTTGCCTTCATTTGGCAACCGACATGACGACGCGCTCCATATCTGGCGGAAGTTGCAGCATCCGAACACTTCTAAAATGTTTTCCAGAATGAGTGATAATTTCCAAGTGACATCCCCGATGCTCACGCTCGTTTTTGAATTCAGCTACTGAACTGCGCTCCAGCAAACAATCCTTTCGCCACAGAAAACCCAATCGTAGCGAACTATCAGATATTTGGATGGAATTGAACCATACAAAAGCGTTTAGTCAAAACAGACTGAGAAGAATCAAAACACCCAAGAAAAGCCCAAGTCTTATGAAAACTTGGCGTGAAGCATACTTCTCCACAGTTTGCCAATCCTTGGCTGTTACATCCGGTTTGTGAATTTCCCGACTTTTTCTTACTGCATGCCACGCACTAAAAAAGTTTATACCCCAAAAAACGGCAACTATTGAGAATCGCATAATACAGTGACATCAAGGCCGCAATTCAACTTGGGAGTAACAGACGGCGATGACGGAGTTGCGGCGGCGCAGCCGGCGCCGGGCCGCCGTTGCCTCCAAGCTCAGTTCCCAAGCCTGGGTGGCAATCAAGTTGGCGATTTCATGCGTCTTGAGATGCCCCACAGGTATTCGACAGGATTGAGTTCGGGAGCGTCGGCGGGCAGCCGCTCGACCTGAATACGCCCCTTGGCGGAGGCAATGTAGTTTTTGACCAACAGGCTGCGATGAATGGGCGCGCCGTCCCAAAGGATCAGGATTTTTCCGGGAATATGCCGCTGGAGGTGTTTCAGGAACTCAATCACCTGCAAGCTCTTGATGCTGCCGGCATGGATTTGAAACCGGAACCGCCACAAGGCCAGGCCGCCGATAAGCGAAAGGCTTTTCCAGTTGAACGTCTCCTGCAAAACGGGTGTTGGGCCGCGCGGCGCCCAGGTGCGCGCCCGCGTCGGCCGGGGGGGGGACCCGCTTTCGTCAATAAAGACGATGGTTTGACGTTGCCGGCGCACCTTTTTTTAAGGCCGGCCAGACCTCCCGTTGCCAGCGGGCAGCCCGGCCAGTCCCTGCTGGCGAAATCGCCCGCACCACTTGCTGACAATCCGCCGGCGCACGCCACCCCGCTGCACCGTTCGTTGCGGGGTCGTGGAAGCCCGAATCAACGCTGCCAGTTCTTTTCGTTGATCTGCATCCACATCCAAACCCTGCACAGGTCTTGCCGTGCCCCCAGTTTCTGCCATATACCGAATTCTGTCCACCAATTTGGTAAACACCACACTAGGCGAGTTCATGCCCAAGCTGGTGAAGATGGCTCTGAGCGGCGAGCGGGCGGAGGATTGAGATTGCCTCAAACTGGCTGATCTGAAAGCCGGGCATCGCCACCCGCCACAGTCTTCAACCGCCGTTTACAAACCCGTAAGCCAACTCTTTTTTACCCCTCAACCTCCAAACTCGTGGGACACTTGTGAATTTTTTCCAAAAATTTCACTGGCCAAATTAGCCTGCCTGCGTTTAATTGGCCTTGGTCATGAGCCTAGAACAACCAGTTCAGCGACCGCCCGGCCACGCCAACTTCTGGCGCTGTCGGTTAAACTTCAACTTGGAGGACGTCCCATGGACCTGCATCACCCGTTCGTAATTGAGTTCCCTGAACACCGCGAAACCATCCGCTCCCTGAAACTGGCGGACGGGCAATTTCGCGAGGCGTTTGGCGAGTATCACAAGTTGGATGACGAAATCTGCCGTATTGAGGAAGACGTGGAATACGCCACCGACCAGCAAATCGATGAGTTGAAATACAAACGGGCCAAACTGAAGGACACGCTGTATGCCGCCATTCGCAAGCACGAATTGACGGTGATGCATTAACCGCCGGGGCTGGATCGTTGCACCCGGGATCGGAAGATTGTGCGCGTCAGCCGCAAGCGCGTGCCGGGTAATATTTTGGCCGATAAAAATGGAGGTTTGCGCTCCGTGCATATTCCCGATCGATTGGGACTAACAGCCCGTTAAAAAATGGCGATTTTCCTGACATCGGAAAGGGCTGAGAACAAAGACTGTCACGGCGGCAGTGAGCGACAAGAGAATGGGAACTCATCATGCGCGGGACTGTGCATTGTCAGAGTTGGGTGATTTAGTTGCCATGAAAGGCGGCGCAAATTTTTTTCTGTAAAATCTTCGAGCATCAAACTGAGGGCTGGGATAGGCATTCCATGTTGAGGTAAACTTTACCGGCTTCCCATTCTTCGGTGGTTTCTGCCAGGAGCGCGCTGACCAAGCGCAGGAGGGAAGCTTCGTTGGGGAAGACGCTGGTGACGCGGGTGCGGCGTTTAAGTTCCATATTGACCCGTTCGAGCGGATTGCTCGTGCGCAGGCGGCGGTGGTGGGCCGCAGGGAAGGCGAAAACCGTGAAGCCTTGGGGTAGATTTTCTTCCATCCAAGCGGAGAGCTTTGGGGCGGTTTTTGATGATCTTGCGCAGTTGCCTGTTCACGCTTTCAATGGCGTTGGTGGTATGGAGCACCCGGCGCACTTCCAGGGGCTACGCAAAGAACGGGATGACCTGCTCCCAGGAACGCCGCTACGAAGCCGCGCTGGTCGGATATTTCTGGCCCCACTTGCCGGCGGCAACGCGCTCATCAATGCGCGGTCTGAAACGCTCACGAGTCGGACGGCTTGGCCCGGATCAAGCGGGACATTGACGACTGGCTGGCGGAGCAGCGTGAAGGGGCGGAACACGCCACCAAAATTGAAATGCACGAAATGAATGAGGAATTTTGGTTTCTCATCCGGCGTGGCGATTCACTGGCACGGCTGCCGGCAGTGGAAGGCGGGCGGTTCATCGTCCGGCATCTGCGCCTGGCGCGTGATTTGGTCGTGGTCTATACGTCCGAACGCGACGAGCTGCGCATTTACGAAAATCCACCGGCGAAAAGAAAAAACTCCGGCAAATCTTCGGCCAAAGGCTGATGGGCAGCCCGGATTATTTCTCCGTGCGGAACACGTTCACGCTGGCGCCGCTGCGTGAAGATGGGCCGGATGCCCTGCGGGTTCAAACAGGCATGGGCATCGAGCGCATTGTCCTGACTGAACTGGAAGTCCGGACGGATGCAGCAAATACTTCGACTGAAATTAAAACGAAATGATCGCCAGCATGGCGAATTAAAGAGTTGGGAGAGAGAAAAAGCCTTCAGGCGAAACTTGTGTTTGGAATGTGTTTGTGGATGTGTTTGTGGATGTGTTTGTTTTTAGTCGGCTTTTTTCAGGATGTTCGCCAGTTTTCAACGCAAAGAGGCTGCGTCAGCAAATCTACATAAAACCCAACAAAAACGGCCTTGAAACGTGAGTCTCAGGGCCGTAAATTGGTTGCGGGGGCAGGATTTGAACCTGCGGCCTTCAGGTTATGAGCCTGACGAGCTACCGGGCTGCTCCACCCCGCGATCAAGGGGTAGCAAATTACCTGCTTACCTGTTTCAGAGCAAGTTTTATTCGGGAACGCTGCGGGCCACCTGCAGCCAGAAATGCGATCGGCGGGGACTGAGTTGATTGGCTTCCGTGCGATCTTTGAGGCGAAAATGCCGGCGCAGGCGATTACCCACTTCCCGTCCGGCCGCGAGCAAGACGTTTTTGGGATTCTTGACCTCGGAAGAAATGCGGTTGAACTCCGCCAAGAATTTCACGTCATTGAAGGTCAAAGTCATGAAGCCACCGCCTTTCCTGGCTTCCGCCGATCCAATGCGCCCCGCACGGCACCATTCACCGCCGCGGCACTCATCGTCTGCTCAATGACGCGGGCCAACGCGTTATGATCCAGGCGATCAAACACATCCGGCAGCCTCGCCCGTGCCTGCTGCACCGCAGCAATAAAGTCCGCATCACTGATCCGTTGATCTGCCGCCTTGGCAATGAGTGTTTCAAAAATTGGACGCACGGCACCCAGCCAGCGCGGGGCGATCCCGGTCGCATCCGCCAGCGCAGCATCGACCAATTGTTCAGGCACACCCTTGGCGGTGGCGCGATTCAATGGCCGCACTGCCAGGTGCCCGGTAGCCCCATCCAGTTCAGCGGGGCCATCCCCAGCGTTGCCACCATCCTTACCGTCGCCATTTGCCGAGGTGCCCGTGCTGGTTCCTTCCATGACATCGTCGTTGTCATCGGGAGCCACAATGTCGTTTTCCTCGTTAAATTGGGCGCGCGTCCATTTGGCACCAGGAATGGAGGCAATCGTCTTCCAACGGCTGGCCACGGCAAGGGCATCTTTGCCACTCCGGTCCACCGGGATCAGGCGGGGACATTCGAGATCATTGCCAAAGTTCAGGCGGCACAAGGCCGGCAGCCATTGCACATTGCAAATCTTGGCCACGCGTTTGGCCACGCCCATGATCTTTTCCTGGCGCACCTCGTTATGGATCGTGCCGAGCGACTGGCTGCCACGCTCCCCTTGCGTTGTGGTCAGTGTTTGGCCCAGGATCAGGATGTCGCAAATCGTATCCGCGGCATCGATCATGACCTTATGCGGCACATTCCGGGCATCGGTGGCTCCCGCTTTGAGTTCCAGGGCTGTGCCCTGGGGAAAGGCGCCGTATGCCATATTGCCCATCTGACCCAGCATATCCATGATCTGATCGATGGTCTGCTTGGCCACGCCCGGCGCGTAAGTCGCCCAACGAATCGGCATCCCGAAAATTTGCGTAAAGTTAAGAAACCAATCCCAGGTGAAAGTTTGCGCCGCCCACCAATATCCGAGAATGGCCAGTAATGATCCAGACAGCGGATGGCCGGACTTTTGTTTGAAAATCGAGACGATGAACTTATCTTTTGGGATCTCCGCCCACCCTCCGGGCAACGATTCCAAAGCCGCGGCCGGATTGTTCTGCTTGATTTCCCGGACATTCAACATCAAACGATCTTCGGCCGTGGTGTTCGATGATGGATAGCCATAGTAACGCGGATGCACCCATTGCGTAGCCCTTGGGCAGATCATGTTTTGCATCTGCACGGTCTTGGGATCCATGCTGACATTGACCGGCCGGAACTCCGTTTCCAATTGCAGCAGGGCCACCCCCTTGCCAACGGCGTCCATAATATCACGCAACGTATCGTCAAAATCGTTCTCATCGCGCTCCAGATCCGGGCGCATGGTCCAAAGCATCTGCTCGATGACTCGTTTGCGACGCTGGGCCTCGGCGGTGGGCTTGTCACCTTTGAGTGCAAAGGGCTGCACATTCCAACCCAGATTGATGACGGCCGTCTTCAGCTCATTCAGGTTTTTAGACAGCCGCGGCCAGGTGCGCTCCATCAAATCGAACATCAGCCAGATCGCCATGAGATTGCCGGACAAGGCTCCCCGGATGGTATTTTCGATCAGGGTGGGCGTGTAATTCGCCAGGACACCTGTCATCCAGCGATCGCGCACGGAGGGGTGAATGATGGTGGCCAGGGCCGGATTCAGGCCAGCGGTGGCGTCAGGATTGGCAGGCGGTGTCACGGGTCTAGCCGGCGTCACATCCACGATCTTGGACAGGTCGGTTTTCATGCCTGGATACCTCCATTCCGGGCAAATACCCTTTTCGCGGCGGTTGTTTTCTCATCAATCGGAAAAATTTGGGCGATTGCAGCGCATTGCAGGCTATTGCAGCCCCAAAAAACCGGGGAGCCTGTCTCCGGGCGTTGGTCCGTTTTTTTTCGGCAGAAACGATTTTGGACTGGGCGCATCATGCGAGCCTCCGGGGTTGAAAGGTGCCGAGCCGGCTGGAAGTATTCCGGCTGATGCCCAGTTGCAGGGCCGGCAGCATCTCCGGGGTGATCGCGCCATCCAAATTTGACTTGAGTGCGTGCAGCGCAAGCTTGTGGCTGTCGAACGTGTCGCCGTGTTCGCCGTTCGGCCCCATCTCGGTGGCAAAGCTGCCACGATCGCGCTTCACCCGGCGGAAATCTTCCTTGATGTATTTCTCAGGCGGCAGCGTGGCCTTGTTGTCGTTGATCTCGTTGGCGAGCTGGTTGCCGAGTAATGCCTTCTTGGTGATCGGCTCCGCGCCTGGCTGTTCCACGGTCTCACTGGCCACGACCAATTCCACCGGCACCAGGCTGGCGAATTCTCGCTGAACTTCGGTGGCAAAGTAACGTTCGTTGGTGGCATCAATTGCCAGCCGGCGGGCGCGGCCGCCCTGCGGACGGGAATGAACCGCCAGGATGATCTGCCGGGCGCGGAACTTGGCGAGGGCCGGATCCTGCGTCTTCCAGGCTATGGTCGCCACGCCGGTCCAGCCCGCATCCGTTTCCTCCAGCACCGTGAACGAGCTGGGATTGCTGGTCTCTTCTTCCGTGGTAGCCAGATCCCAGCCAAGACCAACCTTTCCGCCGCCGATATGGTCCACCAGAAATTGCAGGCCGCGTTCAAAATCGCCGTCATCTTCCACCAGCACGAACAGGCAGTTGCCGATGCCGCGCGTCTGGGCCGCGTTCAACTGGATCGTGCCAACAGCCGAAGTGCCGCCCAAAACAAACTTCACGCCGTAGTTGCGATCCCAGGCATCCTTGTCATTGGCGCGGCGGCGATGCTCCGCCGGCGCGAGCGGTTCGCGCGTCTCCAGGTCATAAACGGGCACGCCATCGGCGTAGGCATCAAACGCATCTACCCGTAAAACCCAAATGCCGTAATCCGACCGATACCAGTTGCCGGCCGGATTCACCGGCAGCGGCGTGCCGACGGGCGGGATGAGCTGTTGGTTGGAAAGGTGCGCATCATCCGGCGCCGGCGTCGTGGCAAAGATGACGCGGAAATCGGGATTCGACTGTGCGATCGGTTCGATGGCTTCCCAGACTTCCGGCCAGTTTTTCTTGCGGGAAATTTCGTCGCAGATCAGATCGCCCGTTTCACCGACGGTGTCGGGCTCCAGGGCCACGACCTTCGTGCGGGAATAATCCGTGCGGTCGTGGTAATAGCGAAACTCCAGTTTCTGCGCCTCGAACATTTCCGCGTAATCATCATCGCGCAGCTTGGAAATATCCTTGCCGGTGGTGGAATCCACCGTCTTGAGCAAGCCATCGGCCGCTTCCGCATCGGCCTGCAGCGAGCGGATGGCCTTGCGGATGATCTCGGATTCTTTCCGCACCACTTCGCGGCCGAGGTTCAATTTGACCGAGCCGAAGATGACCGTGTGCCCTGGCTTCTTCATCATCTTCTTCAGCGCAATGCTGGAGAGGATCGTGGTCTTGCCATACTGACGGCGCGCGAGAAAACCGGTGATGCCGTAACGATCCACGCCCCGGACAAATTCTTTTTGTCCACTGCGGAATTTTAAGATGGCGGGTTGCTCGCTCATTGCCAAAGCTCTCCAAACAGCCGTTGACCCAGCCGTTCCGTTTTCTCCGCCGTCGGCAGATTCGAGGAAGCGATCTTCTTGGCCTCCTCGTCCGCATACCAATCCAGAAAATTCTTCACGACCGTCCGCTGCACCTTGATCCGGTCCAGATCCAGCTTGGCTTTCTTCAGCGCAAAATTTCCCTTCATGCCCTCCTCGTTCTGCTGGAGCTGGATCAACTGCAGCCGGTGCTGCTCCGAGAGATTCATGAACGCCAGTTCGAACTTGTGTTGTGAGATCCGGTCTTTCGTGGCCTGTTCGATGTCTGCCGGCAATTCCAACTTCGCGGATTCCGCCGATTGCGCGGCCTGGAGCGAGGCATACCGGAGCCGCATGTCCATGGAGTTGTAGAACCCCTGCAGCGCCGTCACCGAGACCTTGATGCCGTAGCCCTCCAGCCATTTCCGCGCTTTGGCATACGACATCTCGTTGTTGAAAAACGCCGAACAGAACTCCAGCGCCAACGGCGGCACCCGCGACTGCAATTGCTCCCACAACGAGTGCGAGGGCAGCTTGCGGCCAACTAAAACGTCGGGTCTTGGTTGTGTGCTCATTCATTCAGCTCCCTTGTCCAGATAATCAATGCCTTCTCCGGTGATCCGCCAGGTGCGGTTGTTCCGGTGGATTTCCTTCTGAACTTCTTCCACCAGCTTTTTGCCGGTGAGATAATCGAGCCGGTCCAGCATCTGCTCAGTATCCGGCGAGCGGAAGCCGAATTCGGCAAGCTGGTCGCCGATGATCCGCGCACTGAAGCCGAGCCGCGAACGGTTCCGGTCCAGCACGCGCAAAATCGCGTGGTCAAAAAGTCTGGTTTGTTCGGCATTCATGCGCGGCGGGATAAAAGTTGTTTGATGTCCGACTGCACGGCGGCGAGCGTCTGATTCTGCATTTCGTTGCTGGTCTTCAAGGCCGAAACGCCCTCGCGAATTTTGGTGATGTCGCCTTCGATCCGCTGATTTTCCCCGCGCAACGTGCGCCAGATTTCCAGATGCTTTTCCTTAAAATCGTTCAAATGCGCGTGAAACTCCGCCTTGTTCGCGAATTGATCCTCGATGGCCTTGACCACTTCCACTGTGAGCGGCTGCGGCGAAATCTCCACCGGCGTCTTCTTATTCAGCACGATGATCGAGACGATCAGCGCCCCGAGCGCCACCAGCAGCCCCAGGCCGGTGAAGATGAGCATGTATTTTTCCGCTTCAGTCATGGCTTCACCTCCGGATTCCAGATGAGTTTTTTAACGATCATAAAAATCCCGCCGTGGCGGATGACGGCCGCGCCGAGGCCGGCCAGCCATTCGTTGAAATTCTTCAGTTCGCGCGCCACGATCACCGCCGCCACCGAGACGGCCGGCCAGTTGATCTTGAGCTGCGTGGCTGCTGCCGCCACGCTGTCGGCCGCTTGATTGATGACGTTGGTATCAATCATGGCGCAGTGATGGTTTTTTCCGGCGCCAGCGCGGCGGACGCCGATCCAAAGTCCTCCACGGCACGAAACACATACCGCGCGCGGCAGGGCCACATGCCGTCTTCCCGGCAGATTTTTTCCAACTCCCGATTGGCCAGGTGGAAGCACGGATCGTGCGGGAGAAGCCCGAGCCGCAGCATTTCATAGAGCGCATCATGCACCAGGCTGCCGCGCATGAAAGAAGGCGTGTCAATCGTCGGCCCGCTCGGACCGTCCCACGGATAATCCGCGAACACCGTCAGCCAGCCATTCGGCGCGAGCGTGAACAACCGGTGCGTCACGGTGTAACCGGTGATGCCGATCTGCACGCGGTAGTCTTCCCAGAGGGAATACTTATAGCCGCCGCGATATTGGATGTGGTCGTCTTTCATTTTAGCCGTGCAAATTTGTTCTTCCGTTCGGCCTCTTCGCGCTCGCCCAGCTGGTGCGGTTGCGGGCACATTTTTCAGTAGGTAAAGCCCACGCCGATGTAAAAGCTCGGCTGCGTGTTCATTTTGCCAAGGGTGTATTGCGGCAGACTTACCGCCGTTTCCGCGTAGGTGTTCAGCGTGAGTTTTTTCTTGAGCGCCAGGCGCGGCTCGATCACCAATGCGCCCTGCCCGGCTTTGCCGGTCGTGTTGCCCTTGGTGGAATCCCAGCCGACGAGCAGATCGGCCTGCAACTTCAGGTCGGAGTGATTGATGAACGCGTAGCCGGGGCCGGCCTCAATGGCGTTGATTGCCGAGCCGAGGCCGGAGAATTGAAAATTGCCCATCACATCGAAATTGTCCGTGAGGTTGTATTGCGCATAGAGTTCGCTGGCGGCATTCGCCCCCGTGACCTGTTTGTAGCCGGAACTCATTTCCAGCGTCACGCCGCTGAAGGTGAAGTTGGTGTTGATGAGCGTGAAATAATTTTCCACGCTGCCCACGAAGGTCGTGGCGGGATTGGCTGGCGGCGGGGTTTGCGCATGCGCGAGGCACCCGCCGAGCAGGCCGAAAGTGAGGACAATTAAAAGTCCCGTGCAGAAGGAAGGACGCATATTTTTCATGGTGGGTTTTAATTTAGGGGATTGCGGTTGCGGTTGCGGACGGGAAGGTTGGTTGCAGGGGCTGGATTCGAACCAGCGACCTCGTGGTTATGAGCCGCGCGAGCTGACCGGACTGCTCTACCCTGCGATGCAAATAGAATGGCGGACTGGCATGCCCGGAGACCTGAGATGAAGCAGGTGCCTCGGAAGGCGGGCGCAACAGTCCGCCAAGCTGGCCTGACGGCCAAATTCAAAGCGGTTGAAGTTTTTAAACCAAGCACTGCGTTCATCTCGCAGAGATCAAATCACAGTTCCACCTGGAAATATCGCCGCCGGGCGGCGACTTCGGCGGCGAATCAGGAAAGGCGGCGGGAACGCAGGAAATCCACGAGGCTGGCGCGCGAGAAAACCGAGAAACTATTCGGACCATCCTCCTGGCGTGGTTCGCGAGTGGTCACGAAGAGTGGCTTGAGATTGTGGATATGATCTGAACTGCAGGCGAGAATGCGTTTCAATTCAGTGGACCTCAGATCGCGGTTTGGCAGGATCAGCCGGTAAACGTCCTCCTCGGAAATTTTCGGCATGGGCTGCTGAAAATAAAAGGCCCAGGCGCTCGGCGCATAAATCCGGATCTCGCGCCGGCCAGCGCCCGGCGTGGCGATGTCCCAGGCAAATTTGATCACCTGGTTTTCCACGTCCAGCACCAAGACGTCATGCTCCCGATCAAAAAAATCCGCGCAGGATTCCGACGGCAAGGTCGGCTTCGTGCGCGGCAATTCAACCTGGAACTGGAGCTGGGACATCTGACGCGGAAGATTCTAGCAGGTGAAGTCAAGGACCCTTTCCAGTAACTCCAAAAGCAACCGCTGGCGATTCAACGAAAAGGGGTCACGGCGTCAAGCTGGATTTTTGGGCGCGGGCGGCCAGCAGTTCCGTCCAGAGCTTTTGCGCGGTGGTCGCGTCCACCAGTTTCAAGAGTTCCGGCGTCAGCGGCACCTGGGCTGGCGGCGTGCCGCCCACACCCTGCCGCAGCCAGAACGCCAGCAGATGTCTTGCCTGTTCCGTGTTCGTCATAACTCCTCCAAAATGATGTGCAGCGCGCCGCCATGCCGCTGCACGGCCAGCACCAGAAATTGCGTGTGCTGGTCAAACAACACTTCCTGCTCCGCCGGCAGCCGGGAATAACCAGAAATCAGCTTGCCGGACTTGGAGCGGATTTCAAACCGCAGGCTGCCCGGCGCGGCCAGCGCGCGGTCGGTGGTGGTGGAGACAAAATAGGTTTCCTTGATGACGTTGCCGGGCAGGTAGCGTTGCGCCGCCGCCGTCAGCTCCGCCTCTGTCAAGGCCACGCCGCGATACACCTCCCCGTTGTAAACGGCCAGCTTGGCCAGCGCGGTGGAAAGTTCATCCGCTTGTTTTTGGATCTCCACGTCCGCCGCCGCGCCGGACTTGAGCAGGGCCAGATTGATGGTATCTGAACTGCCTTGGGGCGAAGTGTATTTGACCAGCGCGGTTTTATCCTGGCTCGTCACCGGGTCGCCGATGTCCGCGCCGGGTTGGCCCAGCCAGCGGATGCGCTCACCCTCAATGACAACCCGCTCGCCGAATTCCTTCTTCAACTTATCCACCAGCTCCGGCGCAAGATTTTTTGTGCTGGCCTGCAAGTTCCGGTTCAAGCTCATGAATTTTTTCATGCCGGCCGGCACGCTGACCTTTTGGCCTGGTCGCAGCAAATGGAGACTCTCCGCTTCATCGCGATCGACATCTTCCACATCGTGACCGCAGCCCCAACCCCACGGTCCCCAGGGCACGCCGAAATCTTTGTTGATCACCAGCCACCAGATCGGATCCGTCTTGAGATACACCTGGTCCTCGTGCGGCGCATGGGCCAGGCGCGGCTCCTGCACATCCATCACCCGGATGAACCGCATGGCCGGGAACTCATCCAACAAGGCCGGATTCATGCCCTGTAACCAGTAGCCGAAATCCTGCGCCTGCTGTGTTTTAACATCAAAAATCAGCCCCAGCCGCGCCTCGCTGGTGATGTCGGTCAATCCCCCGGTCGTCCTCTGCACCCCGTTCCGCGTGAGGAAATCCTGCATCTGCGAAACGAAGGCGGCGCGTGAACCCGTGGCCAGCATGGTTTGGCCGTCATCAAGCGTCTGGCGGTTGCCGGCAATGAAGTCACCCAAGGCATCCTGGGCTCGCTGCAGGAATTGTGCAGACTCGATGCGGCTGGAGAAAAACGCGTTGTCGCGCAGCTCCAGCGGCACGTCGCGCCACTCGCTGCTGCTGAAGGTGGACCCGACCACGGACTGGCTGCCCAGCTTCTTGACGGCTTCCGCGAACGGAATGGGCGCGATGAATTCCATAAATTTTAGTTGGAACCAAAATATTTAAAAAATACCACCGATCCAGCTAAACCCTCTGGTGTTGACAAAAACCATACACCCAAAATTGGCAGATTATTATAATCCGTCAGAGCCGCGTCGATTTTACCTTGTGTGGACGACAAAAAACATTGCGGTTCTGGCTCTTCAAACTTCGTCCCAGGGCAGGCCGCCTGAATCCGCTGCTCTAGCTCGCGCCGTTCGCTCTCAGTGAAAGTTTTCATGGTCAGCCGAATATTTTGTGCGCTTCACGGCGGATGCTGCAGGCGCGATCGCTCATTTTCTTGGCCTGGCTTTCCAGCCAGCTTGCCGCGTGGTTTACCTCTTCGCTCGTGCCATGGGCTATGTGTTTGTAGCCTTTCTGGCCGCTGATGATCTTGGCACTTTCGCTGGCCATCTGCCTGATGTCACGATCCAGCGCCCGGCCATGCGTGGTCATTTGAATGTCTTTGGCCGTCATCCAGCATTTGCCATCGAACAACAATTGCTCCAACCAGGATGCCTGCGCAATTATTTCTGATCGCGCGGCAAACAGGTCGGGTTGTTGTTCAAGGTTGGAGATCATGAAAACGCATCCAATAATCTTGCATCAGGGTTCAGCACAGGCCGGTCCGTCGCACCAAAATCCAGCGGACTAAAACCACGGGCGCGATCGCCATGGGCGTAAATCATGGTGGTATTCACATCTTCGTGACCAACCAGCTTTTGCACCACAGCAAGATCATTTCCCGCCTCCAGCGCATGGGTCACAAAACCATGACGCAAAGTGTGCGGTGTGACTCGTTTGGTAATGCCAGCAGCCCGGACCGCCGATTAAATAGCCACCGATTACAGATAAGCAGCCAATCATGCCAGCTACGATTATATGACTGAGGTTGTCCTTGTCGCCGCCATCGCTGCCGGTTCCACACTCGTTGGCACCGCGCTCGGTGTT
>JAKALA010000102.1 GCA_021813325.1 bacterium
CTTTTCTTGGTGCTGCCGTCACCCCACCGTCTGCTGCTCACTGGTCCGACACCGGGCCGAGATTGGGAGCGACTGCTAAAACCGCGCCAGGGTCACCTTCTCTCCCTCTCTGCCCCTGTCACGGTTTTAGCTTTCGCTGGGTATTCAAAGCACTTCGCGCAACGGCCCCGCTGTCTCCCGCGATGGTGAAGCGAGCAGCATACGGCAGGGTGACGGACAGCGGTCTCAAAAAAAAGCTATGAAAACAACAAATACCAGAATGGAAGCGTCAGCTCCGGCGAATGTCCGGCCATCGTCGGTTTCAAAACACAGTCTGAATCGCGGTCTGTCCACCGAAACGGTCTTGAATTACTTGCGGACAAGATTGCCGCGGCTGTATGCACTGGCCGAGGTCGTCGGCAAATGGGTGTGGCTCGATGTCTCGCCCGCGCGTAAACCCTATCTGGCCAAACTGCTTTGGACTTTGGGCTTTCATTGGAACCAGCGCCGTCATGTCTGGCAACATCCCTGTGGCTCGTTCAACCCGCTGGGCAGCCACCCCCAAGACCCCCGCGCCAAGTATCGCTCCTTCTTCCCTGCCGATGTTTTACCCGCCTAAACCCATGAAAACCGCACTGGCACTGTCAGTAAAACTGTCAGTAAAAGCTCGCAGAGATAGCCGAAAATTAATCCGATTTACCCCAAATAGTCTTTTGTTTAACCATTAATTTCTTATTATCCCCCTGTCCAAATCAATGCTACAGACGTGTTTCATCTGTGGTTATCTGTGGCGAATTTTTTATGAGCAAAGCCATCTTGCTGGTCAACCTGGGTTCACCGGATTCGCCGACGGTGCCGGACGTGCGCCGTTATTTGAACGAATTTTTGATGGATGGCCGCGTGATCGATGTGGCGTGGCCGCTGCGCCGTTTTATTGTCGGCATGATTCTCATCAAACGGCCCAAGGAATCGGCGCACGCCTACCAAAGCGTCTGGACGCCGGAAGGTTCGCCGCTGATTGTCACCAGCCGCCATGTGCAAAAAAAATTGCAGGCGCGGGTTAGCGCGCCCGTGGAATTGGCGATGCGGTATCAACACCCGAGCATTGAATCCGCACTGAAAAATCTTTCGGCGAAGGGGATCAAGGAGGTTTTGCTGATCCCGTTGTTTCCGCATTATGCGATGTCCAGCTACGAAACCGCCGTGGCGCGGGTGCGGGAGCTGGCGCGCAAACTGACGCCGCAAATGAAGGTCGCGGTGCAGGGGCCTTACGGCGATGCGCCGGATTTCATCGCGGCCATGGTGGCTTCCGCGCAGGAATATTTGAAACAGGATTATGATCATCTGCTGTTCAGTTTTCACGGTGTGCCGGAGCGTCAGATCAAAAAATCCGACCCGACCAAGGCGCATTGTTTGCTGGTGAAAGACTGCTGCAAAACGCCGAGTGAGGCGCACCAATATTGTTACCGTCACCAGTGCTATCGGACGGCGGAGGAATTTGCCAGGGCGGCAAAATTACCGGACGGCAAATGGTCGGTCGCCTTTCAGTCGCGCCTGGGCAAAGACCCGTGGCTGGAGCCGGCCACGGACAAGGAGTTGGAACGCCTCGCGCGATCCGGTGTGAAGAAGTTGCTCATCATGTCGCCGGCATTTGTTTCCGATTGCTTGGAAACCATCGAAGAACTGGGCATCCGCGGCAAAGAAAGCTTTCTGGCGGCGGGCGGGCAAAGTTACCAGTTGATTCCGTGCCTCAATGAGCATCCACAGTGGATTGACGCGCTGGAGCGAATGTCGAACAAGTTTCTAGCCGGCGCTTGATGCCGGCCCTGAATTAAAATTCAAAAGGGAGGTTCAGTTTTCCGCATTGCGTGCAACGCGAACGGTCCACGTCGGCATCATCCGTATAAACCAACCCGCATTTGGTGCAGCGGAAGACGCGGTCTTCAGGATGGGCCGGACCGAACTTCCGCCGTCGCAATTCCGAGTAAATGCCCGCGGCGCAGAGCACGCCGAGCGCCACCGCGACATAAATGACCAGCAAATTGGCGGTGCTCATGGCGAGTTGGTGGTGGGCACGGTGTGCCAGATAAACACGATTTTCCCAAGCTCCAGGCCGGCGGCGGGCGCGAATTGGGCTTCCCGGCTGAGTTTCAAAGCCAGTTGATCGGCTTGCTCATATTCGGTGGATGTGAGGAGCACGGCGGAGACCACCTCGCCTTTGGCGTTGACCAGAACCTGCACCACGCTGGGCTTCAGAATGTCGTTGTAATCCAGCGAGGGAACCACGATGGGGTGCCGCAGGCTTCTCCGGGCCAAATCTCCGGTGAGCTTAAACATGGAGTGATCCGGCAAAACGGACTCCATGGCGGCGGGCGGCACGATGAAGGTCGCCGCCGGCTTGAAATCCAAGTTGCCAATCGTCAACCGGTTGGTTTGAAGAAATGCTTTAAGCTCCGTGCCAAACGGTTGATTCAATGCTTCCAGATAAGGCGGCGATTCCTCCATCCAGCGGAAAAACGGAGGATTGAAATTAGGGGGCTGCGCCCAAGCCGCGGGAGCAAATTCATCAATGTCCGGCACGGCAAAAAGCGTGGGATCCGTCAAAGCCACCAGTTCATTGCCCGGTGCAATGAGGGTGAACTGCGGGGCGCGGAGCACTGGCCGGCGGAGCGTGGTTTTTTTTGTGCCCAGCAAAAACACCAAAAACACATGGGCCATAAAAACCAAAGCTACGGTCACGATCCAACGTTGCCGGCTCCAGCCGGGCTGGGCCGGCGGCGACGCCGCTGTCAATGGCGGCTCTGCGGACTCGGCATTCATGGCTTGGCGGGTGTGGAAGCGGGGCCGGGCAGCGTGGCGAGCAGAAAATTGGTGATGCCAATGTTGGTTTGCCCGGCCAGCCGGGCCAGGTGCGCGAGCAATTCGTAACTGACCGATTTGTCGGCATGGATGATCAACGTCAGCGGTTTGGGCGCGTGACCGGCCACCTTGACGAGCCGGTTGCTCAACGTGCTTTCATTGACAATCTGATTTTCAAAATACAATCGGCCCTGATTGTCGATGGCCATGGCGATCGTGGGCGGTTCCACGCCGGGCAGGTCATTGGCCGTGGGCGGTTGCAAACTCAGGTGGTAGCCGGGCACCGGCAACAGGGCGGCCAGCAACATGAAAATGACCAGCACAAAAAACACCGCCGCAAACGGCGCGACATCAAACTGGCTGCGCAGAATTCTGGCGGAGCGGGGAAATTTCATTTGCCGTTGCCGTTTTCGGTGACGATGTTCACGATTTCGGCCGCCGCGCGTTCCATGTCCAGGACGATTTTGTTGACCCGGCTTACCAGATAATTGTAGCCCGCGTGGGCCGGAATGGCCACGGCGATGCCGCCGGCGGCGCAGATGAGCGCCTTCCAGACCCCGTGCGACAGTTGTTCAATATGCGCATACAAACCGGCTTGTTCGATCTGACCAAAAATGTTGATGAAGCCGAGGATGGTGCCGAAAAGTCCGAGCAGCGGCGCGATTTGCGCGATGGTGGCCAGCAGATTCAATTTTTCCTCCAACAGCGGGACTTCCACCAGCCCGGCTTCCTCGACTGCCTCGCGCACACGCTCGCGGCCCAGTTCACGGTTCAAAATGGCCGCCTTGACGAGGCGCGCCACCGGGCCGGGCGTGGCATCGCAGATGGAAATGGCCTCCACCACGTTGCCGCGCTTGAGCACCGTGCGCACGCCGTTGAGAAACTCCGCGGAATTGATCTGGGAACGGTGGCAGAGCAGCGCGCGTTCCGCAAAAACGACGGCGGCGGTGGCGGCGGCCAGCAGGATCAGCCAGATTACCGGTCCGCCATTGGCAAAAAGTGTCGGCAACATGGCGTTTTTATAGGGTTTCACCGGCGAACTTCAAAGCGCAAAATCACCGGCCGGGTTTGGACGCGCCAGGTTTCCGGCATGAAATGCAATTTTTCCTTGGCGTATCCGGCTTTCTGACGATTAAACTGGCGCATGGAAAAACCTGATCAACTGCGTGAACTGTTCCGGATGCAGAAAGCGCTGAATGAGCGCATTGGCGTCAAAACCGACGGCATGAGCGAGGAGGAAAAGACCAAGTGGATTTTGAATTACTGCCGGGCGATGTCGCAGGAAATGGCCGAGCTGACGGACAGCGTGCCGTGGAAATGGTGGGCCAAATACCAGAAATTTGACGAGCAAAACGCCCGCGTGGAGGTGGTGGATTTGTTTCATTTTCTCATCAGCATGGCGCAGGTGCTGGGTATGAGCGCGGACGATGTTTTCGCCGCGTATGTCAAAAAGAACGAGGTCAATTTCAAGCGGCAGGACAGCGGCTACACCACCAAGGATCACGACGATTCGAAGCATATTTAGCCCTCGGATCTGCCTGGAAAAATGTGCCGGCCCCGGAATGACACTGGCCGGCGTGGTTCGGGGCAAAGTCCCAAGGCTGGCTTTTTAGCCGACCGCCCACCCGGCGCAAAAAATTCTCGGCAACAAGTTAAAACCCTTTACGATTGGCTGCATGGCTGCCATTTCCAAAACCGTTCCGCCGCGCTGGCGCAAGGAAGTGCAAAGCATCCTGATCCCGGACGACCAGATTGCCCGCCGGATCAAAACCCTGGCGCGTAAAATTGAACGGGATTTTCGCGGGCACGAGCTGGTGGTCGTCTCCCTGCTCAACGGCACCGTGATGTTTCTGGCGGATTTGATCCGGCATTTGAACCTGCCGTTGCGGCTGGATTTCATCGGCGTTTCCAGTTACGGCAGCGGCGCCGAATCGGGCGAACTGATCTTCACCAAGGAACTGCGCCTGGATGTGCGCGGACGCGATGTGTTGCTGGTGGACGACATTCTGGACACCGGCAAAACCATGAGCCGGGTGTTGCCCAAATTGAAGGCCCTCAAGCCTCGGCGCATCAAGACCTGCGTGTTGCTCGACAAGCCGTCCCGCCGGATCGAAAAGATCCAGGCGGATTACGTCGGCTTCAAAATCCCGGACTTGTTCGTCATCGGGTATGGTTTGGATTATGCCGAGCGCTATCGGAATTTGCCGTTTGTGGGCGTGCTTCATCCGCACATTTACAAGTGCATTTCCGCCGATGGCGGTGAAAACCAGTGACCATGGGATTCGTCTTCTAGGTTGGTTGAGCATGGTGCTGATGGCCTGGGCCATTTTCCTCAATCGCAAAAAATTTCCCGGGCGCACGGTGGTTTGGGGCCTGGGTGCGCAACTGGCTTTGGCCCTCCTGATTTTGGTCGCGCCATGGGGCGGCAAAATTTTTGAATTCGCCGGTAAAGGTGTGCGGTCCGTCGGCGGGGCCGGCCTCATGGGTTTGGCCCGGAAATTTAGGATTGCCAAAGGACGGCGGCTTGACTGGAATGCCAATGAAGTTTGTAGAAACGCCTTTACCGCCCCGGAACGGGGATGTTTTAATGCCCAACAAAGCCAAGACGATTGATGCAAAATTGGCCCCGCTGGCCGCGGTTTATCCGTGGCTGGCGCGACTTTTTCCCTTTGCGCTGGGATTGCTTGCAAACATCGCCGTGCTGCTGGCCTGCCTGAAACTCAAATGGGTGGAGATGGGGGTTCCCATTTTGATGATTTTTCTGATTCCGGTCATTTTGAGCGCCTTTGTTGGCGGACTTTGGCCGGGGTTGATGGCAACGGTCACGGCGGGAGGGCTTTCAATCTGGTTTATTTTGCCGCCGGATCATTCATTTCAAATCGCGAGCGCCACGGATGTCATCCGCTGGATGTTGATGAATGTCATCGGCCTTTTTGTCTCCCTGATCAGCGAGGCGTTGCGCCGGTCCCGGGAACGCGCGCGCACCAGCGAACGCCTGCAAACCGTCACCTTGAACAGCATCACCGACGCGGTCATCTCCACAGATGCCAGCGGTCGGATCACCTTCATGAATCAAACGGCGGAGCATCTGACTGGGTGGAGCGAGCGAGCGGCGGCCGGGCGGGCGTTGTCCGAGGTGTTCAAAACGGTGGATGGAGAGACGCGCCATCCCCTGGAAGATCCGGTGAAGGAATTGCTGCGTCCGGGTTCGACCGGCGGTTTGGCGGGGCGGTCTGTTTTGATCCGGCGGGACGGGCGGGAACTGCCCGTTGAAAGCAGCGGTGCGCCCATCAAGCAGGGCGATTTGAGCGTGCTGGGCGTGGTGCTGATCTTCCGCGATTGCACGGAGGATGAGCGCGCCGAAGCCGCCTTGAGGCTCCACCAGAAATTGTTGAGCGAAACGGGGCGGCTGGCGCAGGTGGGCGGCTGGGACTTTGATCCGGCCACGGCGCGGGGACATTGGAGCGATGAGGTTTTCCGGATTTACGATCTGGAAATCACGCCGGAGCCGGATGAAGACCTGGCGTTGAGCTTTTATCAGGGCGAATCGCGCTTGAAAATGGAGCGCGCCCGTCACGCGGCCTTGCGGTCGGGCCAGGCGTATGATTTGGAACTGGAAATTTTGACGGCGAAACAGGCGCGCAAATGGGTCCGGACGATTTGTGTTTCCACGCTGGAAAACGGACGGGTGGTCAAGCTGCATGGCGCCATCCAGGATATTTCGCTGCACAAACAGGTGGAATCGGCCGTGTTGGAATCCAAGGCGTTGTATCATTCCCTGGTGGAGCAGATGCCGGCGGGCTTTTTCTGCAAGAACGCCGAAGGCCGGTTCATTCTGGCCAACGCGAATTTTTTCAGCATCACCCGCAACAAACCGGAATCCATCATCGGGAAATTGCCGGAGGAGGCCATCTGCCTGGGCGCCACTCTGCACAAAGAGGCCGGCACCCATCATGCCCAGATTATGCAGACGGGCCAAAAAATCGAGGTGGACGAGGTGCATCGAAGCGCGGATGGCCAGACGCGTTACATTCATGCCGTGAAATCGGTGGTCAAAGATCTCACCGGCAACCGGATCGGTTCCCAGGGAGTGCTCTTTGATGTGACCCAGAGCAAGCTGGCCAGCGACGCTTTGCGGGAAAGCGAGGAGCGTTACCGCACGCTGATCAGCGCTTCGCCGGACGCGGTGACGGTGACCAGCGTGGTGGGCAAAATCGAGTTTGTCTCCAGCCGTTCGCTGGAATTGTTCGGTTGCCAGGCGGAAAGTGAAATTGTCGGCCGCCACTTTCTGGATTGCATTTCTCCCGGGCAACACGAACGCGCGCGCCAGCACATCGCGGAAATCATCAACAAAAAACATATGCGCAGCGCGGAGTTCATCATGGTCAAACGGGATGGATCGCGGTTCAACGGGGAAATCAGCGCCGCGCCGTTTCATTCGGCCGACGGCTGGCCCAAAGGGATCATCTTCATCACCCGCGACATCACCGAACACAAACGCTCCGAAGAAGCCTACATGCGCCTGGCCACGGTGGTGGAACAGGTGGCGGAAAATATCCTGATCACGGATGCGGACGGCGTCATTCAATACGTCAATCCGGCCTTTGAAAAGACCACCGGCTATGGCTGGCAGGAGGTGGTGGGGCGTTTCCCCGGCATTCTTAAAAGCGGCAAGCACGACGCGGCATTTTACCAGCGCCTCAAGGAGACGCTGGCCAATGGGGAAGTCTGGTCCGGCACCTTTATCAACCGGAAAAAGGATGGTTCGCTGTTTGAGGAAGAATCGACCATTTCGCCCATCCGGGATGCGTCCGGACGGATTGTCAGTTATGTGGCGGTGAAACGGGATGTCACCCGTGAAGTGGCCATGGAGGCGCAGCTGCGCCAGTCGCAGAAAATGGAGGCCGTCGGCCAACTGGCCGGTGGCATTGCCCACGATTTCAACAACCTGTTGACGGCCATCCGCGGCAACGCGTCGATGGTATTGCTGGCCAACCAGTCGCAGTCCCAGGAAATCACCGAATGCACCCAGCAAATTGTGGAGGCCGCCGAGCGCGCGGCCAACCTGACGCGGCAGCTTTTGATGTTCAGCCGCAAGCAGACGGTGCAGCCCGCCCGCGTGGATTTGAATGAGGTGGTCTCGCACATGACCAAACTGCTCCAGCGCGTGCTCGGCGAAGACATCGCCTTGGTTGCCAACTGTGCGGCCAAACTGCCGCCCATTCTCGCGGACACCGGCATGTTGGAGCAGGTGCTGCTGAATCTCGCCGTCAATTCCCGCGATGCCATGCCCGGCGGCGGCCGGCTGACCATCACCACCGGCGTGGAAGATTTGGAACCGTCCAGCATGGGGAATGTCAGCCGAACTGTTTCCGGGACCTGTGTTCGACTCACCGTCGCCGATACCGGCTGCGGCATTGCTCCGGCCGACATGGCCCATATTTTTGAACCGTTTTTCACCACCAAGGAAGTCGGCAAGGGAACCGGCCTGGGCCTGGCCACCGTGCATGGCATCATCGAACAACATCACGGCTGGATTACCGTGGCCAGCGAGGTGAATCGTGGCACCACCTTCCAGATTTATTTCCCGATCATGCCAGGGGAACAGTCGGAGAAACCCACGCCGGCCGCCGCCGCTGAACTTCCCGGCGGAAACGAAACCGTTTTGGTGGTGGAAGACGAATTGATCGTGCGTCTGGCGGTCAGCAACATGTTGCAACGGTTTGGTTACACAGTGCTGCAAGCCGAATCCGGCGCGGCGGCCTTGAAGGTCTGGCAGAAGGAAAGGTGCGCATCCTG
>JAKALA010000103.1 GCA_021813325.1 bacterium
CGATCTCAACCTCGGCGCGCTGGCCGAAGCCAGACACAATGGTCATTGGGACGAACTCTGGCTCACAGCCTAATCGGGGGCAGTGTCAAGATGCGCCCGGGGCGGCTGGCCGCCCCTTGGAAGCTGGTCAACCCCAAAGCCAACCGGTAAGATGAAACCATCATTGCGTTACCCATGTATTGAACCACATGTGTTACCTATGTTCTGACTGCGCCCGTTCCCGGTTCTTCCCGGCATCCCCCCCCAATGTCCGATGCCGACCGGTTAAACCGATGGCCAAGTTTTCACGATCAGGAACGGCGCCGAAATCCGGCGCCAAACAAACAGAGTATAATTTTAATGCCATGAAGGCATTGATTAAAGCGACGTGACGTCCGCTGGCCCATCCGCAGTGAAAGGAAGTTTGATGAAATTCAGGATTGAATTAACGCCCCGCTCCAGAATCCTTAGTGCGAACCCCATGCCAAAAGAACAATCATGAATAATTTCACAGCGACCACCACATCTGTAAAAGTTGGCTACAACCGGTTTCTGCTGCTGGTGGCCGGGCTGGGTGGTCTGCTCTATGGCGTCGATGTGGGCATCATTTCCGGCGCGCTGCCCTACCTGGAAGCCACGTCGGGCCTGTCGGCCAACCAGCTTTCCATGATTGTCGCCGCCGTGCTGTTGGGGAGCGCCATTTCGACCTTATTTGCGGGAGTTTTGTCGGATTGGTTGGGCCGCAAAAAAATGATGTTCTTCAGCGGCCTGCTGTTTGTGATCAGCATCCCGATTATCGCGCTGTCGCACGGGTATTGGCCGCTGGTGTCCGGCCGCCTGTTGCAGGGGATCAGCGCCGGCTTGATCGGGGTGGTGGTGCCGCTTTATCTGGCGGAATGCCTCGGCGCTTCCAACCGCGGCAAAGGCACGGCCATTTTTCAATGGCTGCTCACGCTGGGCATTGTGGCGGCGGCATTGATTGCCGTTTTTTACAGCAAACAATTGGAACACGTGGCGGCACTGGGGGACGCCCAAAAGCTGTATTCCGCCCAGGACCACGCCTGGAGAAATATTTTCTGGGTGTCTTTGCCGCCAGGCATATTGTTTGTTTTGGGCAGCCTGCTGCTGGCCGAGTCTCCCCGCTGGCTTTATCGCCGGGGCCAAAAGGACGCCGCCCGCGCCGCCCTGCTGCGCTCACGCACCGATGAACAGGCGGCGACAGAATTGAGGGAGATGGAGGAAACTGCCGCCGCCAAAAGGGCCATGGCCTCCGACGTCGGCCATAAAATGAAGGAATCACTGCTGGCCAGGAAATATGTCATCCCTTTCCTGCTGGCCTGCATCATTCTGGCCTGTAACCAGGCGACCGGCGTCAACTCCATCATCGGATTCAACACCAACATTCTCATTCAGGCGGGCCTGAACGATGTGCAGGCGCACACCAGCAATCTGATCTTCACTTTCGTCAACTTCCTGGTGACGATTGTCGGAGTCATGCTGGTGGACAAAAAAGGCCGCAAGTTTCTCCTGTCGATTGGCAGTGCCGGCATCATCTGCACGCTCCTGGCCATTGCCTGCGTGTTTCATAACACGGAAAAACAGCGGGTGGACCTGAAGGCTGCCGTGCAATCCATGGTGGACCCAACCAATCAAACGCTCGCCCTGCAAATGGATTCGGAAGCTTCCCGGCAACTGTTCGCCCGCGAAGGTTCGCGGCCGGCGAATCTGGTCATCGTTTATTCATACGGTGATTTCACGGCCGCGTCGAAAATCATCCGATCCGATGATGCCAACGCCAGGATTACCATCGACCGGGAAAACACGGTGCCCCGCAACCGCGTGGTGGCATTCTTTCAAAACCCATTTGCCAACCTTGAGCAATCAAAAACTGCGCCGTTGAAAATTGACAATGCGATCGTCACGCCCGTTCCCAGCGAGCGCAACGGATGGCTCACGGCCATCCTGACCTACCTGTTCATGGCCTTTTTTGCCGTGGGTCCCGGAGTTTGCGTCTGGCTGGCGTTGTCCGAGCTGATGCCCACCCGCATCCGCTCCAACGGCATGAGCATCGCCCTGCTCATCAACCAGGCCGTTTCCACGATCATCGCATTGATCTTCCTGCCGAGTGTCGGCAAGCATGGCTACGCGACCATGTTTTTCATGTTTGCCGGCTGCACCGTCGTCTATTTCATCACCGCGTTCTTCTTCCTGCCGGAAACCAAGGGCAAGACGCTGGAAGAAATTGAAGCCCATTTCGAAGGTGGAAAACGTTAACCACAACCAAACCCATACTTGAATCATCAAAAGCTCATGAACCAATCCAACCTGTCCCGCCGCAATTTTCTGAAAGCCTCCGCGCTGGTCGGCATGGGCGCCTCGCTCACCGGCGTCACCACCATGGCCGCGCCGGTTGAACCCTCGAAAGGCGACATGTCCAAGGGCAAAATCAGCGCCACGCGCCCGCGTCCCACCGGTCAAAAACCGGTGAATGAACTCACCACCAAACCGCTCGACAAGGTCCGGGTGGCGATCATTGGCCTGCATCGCGGGCTCACCCATGTGGTCAGTTGTCTGGGCATTGAATTTGCCGAAGTGGTGGCGGTTTGCGACATCGTGGATGACCGCGCCAAACATGCCGCCGATTTGTGCGAAAAAAAATATGGCAAGCGCCCCGCGATTTACAGCGGTGACGAGCACGTTTGGGAACAGATGGTGGCCCGCGAGGATCTCGACGCCGTTTACATCGCTACTCCTTGGGCATGGCACGTCCCAATGTGCCTGCGCAGCATGGAACTGGGCAAACATGCCTTTGTCGAAGTCGCCGCCGCCTTGACCGTGGACGATTGCTGGCAACTCGTGGACACCAGCGAACGCACGCAGCGCCATTGCGTGATGCTGGAAAATTGTTGTTACGGCGAAAATGAACTATTCGTGCTCAACCTGGCGCGGCAGGGCGTGTTCGGCCAGTTGACCCACGCCGAGTGCGCCTATCTGCACGACCTGCGCACGGTCTTGTTCGCGCTCGGCACGGAAGGCGACTGGCGGCGCAATTATCATTGGGAATACAACGGCAATCTCTATCCCACCCACGGTCTCGGGCCCGTGGCCCAATACCTTGGCGTTGGCCGCGGCGACCAGTTTAAATATCTGGTCAGCATGAGTTCCCAGGAAATGAGCCTGACGCACTATCGCAACGCGCACCAGCCCAATGGCGGCCGGCACGCCCATGAAAAATACATTTGCGGCGACATGAACACCTCGCTGCTCAAGACGGAAATGGGGCGCACCATCATGTTGCAACATGACGTCGTCAGCCCGCGCCCCTACAGCCGCATCAACGCGCTCTACGGCACCGGCGCGGTGTTTTTTGATTATCCCGCCCGGCTGTCGGTGGATGAACCCAAGCCCTACGGGCTGGAAGCGGAAGGCTCGGAAGATTGGCTGTCGCCTAAGGACATGCAGATCATGCGCGAAAAGTTCACGCATCCGCTCTGGAAGAAACTGGAGGAACGCGCCAAAGGCGGCGGCCACGGCGGCATGGATTTCGTGATGAGCTGGCGATTGTTGGACTGCCTTCGCCGGGGCGCCACGCCCGACAGCGTGGTTTATGACGCCGCGGCCTGGAGCTGCATTATTGAGACTTCCGTCCACTCCGTGGCCCACGGCAGTGCGCCGGTCGTCATTCCAGATTTCACCCGCGGCTTGTGGAAAACCATGAAGCCTCTGGGAATCGCCGAAGCCTGAGTAAAATCAGATCGCCGCACCAAGCCCGGCTGTCGCCGCTGCATTTTACATGCGTGGTTTCGGCAGCCCGCAACTGCAGCCATGAACACGATAGAATTATTATGTTCCGATTAGACAAGCACACGTCGCGCTGACAAGAATGAACCTATGAACTCGACCGCCACCCTCATCCTCGGAGTTTGCATTGGAACTTTGACCTTCTCGGCCCTGGCAGAAACGGAACCGTCGATCATTCCGTTGCCGCAAAGAATGGAACTGCATGACGGAAGTTTCAAACTGCGGTCAGACGCGAAAATCCAGGCCGGTCCCGACGCCTTGAAGACCGCGGAATTTCTGGCCGGCACCCTTCGAAAATCCACCGGCTATCCGCTGGCGGTGGTTGCCACCGATTCAGCCTCCGCCACAAAAGACGCCAACACCAATCTTGGCCCGGAAGGTTATGAATTGAGCGTCACCGCAGACTCCGTGGTGCTTCGCGCTTCCACTTCAACCGGCCTGTTCTACGGCGCCCAATCCCTGTTGCAACTGCTGCCCACGGAAATTTTCTCATCCCAAGTTGTCGCGAACGTAAATTGGCAGGCCCCTTGCGTCCAGATCCAAGACTGGCCGCGCTTCAAGTGGCGCGGGTTCATGCTGGATGTCAGCCGGCACTTTTACAACAAGTCCGAGGTGGAGCAAATACTCGACGCCATGGCGCTGCATAAACTGAACACCTTTCACTGGCATTTGACCGACGACAACGGCTGGCGGATCGAAATCAAAAAATATCCGAAGCTCACCAGCATCGGCGCCTGGCGCTCGGGGGTTGGCTTCGGGCTTGCCTCCAATTCCACCGCCGCCTACGGCCCGGATGGTCGTTACGGCGGTTTCTATACCCAGAAGGAAATTCGCGAAGTCGTCGCTTACGCGGCTGATCGCCATATTACGGTCATTCCTGAAATCGAAATGCCCGGCCATGCGTTGGCCGCGCTCACGGCTTATCCCGAATTTGGCACGGGCGACGGTCCCTTTGAGATACCCATGGTCGGCGGCGTCAATCCGGGAATTTTTTCACCCGCCAAACCGGAAACCTTCCAGTTTTTGCAGGATGTTTTAACCGAGGTTTTTCAACTGTTTTCCAGCCCGATCGTGCACATTGGCGGCGATGAAGTGCCGCCGGAACCGTGGACCCATGATGCCGCCTGTCAGGCGTTGATGAAAAAGGAAGGGCTGAAAACCCCGGATGAACTGGAAAGCTGGTTTATCCGGCGAATTGAAAAATTTGTAAACGCACACGGCAAAACCCTCATCGGCTGGAGCGAAATCGCCCGCGGCGGCCTGGCCAAAAATGCTATCGTGATGGATTGGATTGGCGGCGGTCGCGAAGCCGCTGCCGACGGCCATGACGTGGTCATGACGCCGACTTCGTTTTGCTATTTGGATTACTACCAATCCCGCGATCATTCCACCGAGCCACACGCCATTGGCGGTTATTTGCCGCTTCAGAAAGTGTATGAGTTTGAACCGGTCCCCGCCGGGCTGGACCCGCAATTGCAACATCACATTCTCGGCGGCCAGGGCAATCTCTGGACGGAATACATTGCCAACTTGAAACATGTGGAATACATGGCGTTTCCGCGACTGGCGGCGCTGGCGGAAGTTACCTGGTCGGCCAAGGAGGCTCGCAACTTTGCCGACTTCACCCGGCGTCTGCAGCTTGAAAACAAACGTCTGGACCAGCTCGGCATCAACTATCGTCTCTATCGTCCGGAAACGCGCATCAAAGTCGGAAGCTGGATGCCATCGCAAATCAAAAGCACGCCCTCCGCCATCGAATGGGACGTGACTAAAAATGTCACCGCTGAAGGCACGGCCCGCGTGAGCCTCGACTACACGTCAGGCGCCTGCGGCATTAATATTGACTGGGTTGCCTTGTCCGAAGATGGCAAGGAAATCGCCCGGGACAACCACACGGGCTTCACCGGTGCCAGCCCGCGCGATTCGCTTTATCTCCTCAAAATACCGGCACCGAAACCCGGCGCGCATTACGCACTGCGCGCTCAGGTTGCCGGCTTTGGCGGAACCGATTCCGTCGGCGACGTCTTTTGGGATTTACCACCGCTTTCCTCAAAACCATGAAGGCCAAACCCAGTTTTATTGCGCCGCTTGATCCTGACTTCCAGCCCGCCGTTTGGGCCAGCCGCAATTACGTCGCAGCCGCCAAAACAACCGGTCAGGCAGTGCCGCTGGTGCTGGGCCTCGAACGTGAGAACGGGCTGATTTCGCGTTTTGAGACGATGGTCTTTTCCCATCCGGACGCCGCCACGCTCCGATATGTCGAGCGCACAGTGAAATTTCTCCTCTGGGCAAGGGGTGGATGGAATATCTACGTGGGCGGGCCAAAAGCCATTGGCGAATTCATCCGCAAAACCTACTCGGCCAGGGGCGCAAGAGCGTTTGATTGCGGCCTGATGACGGCAGCCTACGGGAAACAATTTCAAGTGGTGGTTACCACGCCAGGAAAAGTTCCCGCCAGCCGCGAAATGGAGGTGGCTGCGGGCGGCCATCTTAAAGGCTGCCGCATCGGCTTTGACCTGGGCGCGAGCGATTACAAAATTTCCGCAGTCATCAACGGGGAGGCCATCTTTACCGAGGAAACGCCGTGGGATCCGAAAAACCAGTCCAATCCGGAGTATCATTACCATCATATTTCCGCCGGGCTTCATCGCGCCGCGGCCCATCTGCCGCGCGTGGACGCCATTGGCGGCAGTTCAGCCGGAGTGATTGTGGACAATGAAATTCGCGTTGCCTCGCTGTTACGCGCCATTGCCAAAAACAATTTTCCGAAAGCGGCGGGCATTTTCAAACGCATCCAGAAAGAATGGAACGTCCCCGCGCTGGTCATGAATGATGGCGACGTGACCGCGCTGGCCGGCGCGTTGTCGCTCCACAAAAAGGGCATGTTGGGGCTGGCGATGGGGTCTAGTCAGGCGGCCGGGTTTATGAACCGGCGCGGACGGATTACCGGCTGGCTGAATGAGCTGGCATTTGCACCCGTGGACTTCAATCCCAAGGCTGCCGTCGATGAGTGGTCCGGCGACCGCGGCGTGGGCGCGCTCTATTTTTCCCAGCAGGCCGTGAACAAACTCCTGCCAGCGGCAAAGATTTCGTTGCCCGCCAAAATGGGATTGCCGGAGCGTTTAAAGGAGGTGCAATCCTTGATGACCCAGGGCGATGGCCGGGCCGCCAAAATTTACGAGACCATTGGCATTTATCTGGGATATTCCCTGGCGCATTATGCGGATTTTTATGATTTTCGTGATGGGCTGATCCTCGGACGCGTCACCACCGGGGAGGGCGGCGACATCGTGCTCGCCAAGGCCCGGGAGGTGTTGAAGACTGAATTCCCGGAACTGGCGGCCAAAATTGCACTGCATGTGCCGGACGAAAAAGCCCGGCGCATCGGGCAAGCGGTAGCGGCGGCCAGCCTGCCGGAATTGAAGAAGTAATTTATGAAACTGCACCAATCAACCGCCCAGATGTATGTGCCGGACGGAAAACCCGTCACCGAAGCGCTCCAACGGATCACCCATCTCGGCATTGGCGCCCATCAGGACGACCTCGAATTCATGGCATTTCACGGCATCATGGAGTGTTTCGCCAGCGAGACCAAATGGTTCGGAGGCGTTACCTGCACCAACGGTGCCGGCAGTTCCCGCATCGGTGCCTATGCTCAGTTCACAGACGAGCAAATGATGGTTGTCCGCCGCAAGGAGCAGAACACGGCAGCCTGCATCGGCCAATACGGCGTCATAATTCAACTGGATCATTCCAGTGCCACCGCCAAAAGCGCGACCGATCCGGATTTGAAGGACGATCTCAAAGCGATTCTGGAAGCCACGCAACCCGAAGTGGTTTACACACACAACCCGGCTGACAAGCATGATACACACGTCGGCGTGATGGTGGCCGCGTTACAAGCCATCCGTGAGCTGCCGCGAGCCCAACGCCCCAAGCAGGTGATCGGCTGTGAAGTCTGGCGCAATCTGGATTGGTTGGGCGATGCCGAAAAAGTTTTGATGAATGTCAGCGGACACGACAATCTCGCGGCGGCGCTGAACGGCGTGTTTGACTCCCAGATCGCCGGCGGCAAACGCTATGATCTGGCCACGTTGGGGCGGCGCGCGGCCAATGCGACTTTTTTTGAATCACACTCCACCGACCAGTCGAACCAGCTTATTTTTGGCATGGACCTGACGCCGCTTATCGTGGATGACAGCCACGATATCCTCGAATTTGTCCTGGGCTCCATAGACCGGTTTAAAGAAGACGCCAAAGCCCGGCTGACCCGCCGACTGGGAAAGCACTGAGCATGGAAATCATTATCCAACCCACCACCGAAGCCGCCACCGCTGTGGCCGCACGGGGCATCGCCCAGCTTTTACAGGACAAGCCGCAGACGGTGCTCGGGCTGGCCACCGGCAGCACGCCCCTGCTCCTCTATCGCGAACTGGTAACCATGAAGCTGGATTGGAGCCGCGTCACAACATTCAATTTGGACGAGTATATCGGCCTGGCTCGCGACCACCCGCAGTCGTATCACAGCTTCATGTGGGAAAATCTGTTCAAGCATATCAACATTTCCAAGGCGAACATCCACATTCCTGACGGTCTGACGAACGATGTGCCGAAGTATTGCCGCGACTATGAAGCGAAAATACGAGCGGCTGGCGGCATTGATTTGCAGGTGCTGGGCATCGGCCGCGATGGGCATATCGGATTTAACGAGCCGACTTCGTCGCTGGCGTCGCGAACCCGCATCAAAACATTGACGGCACAAACTCGCCGGGATAACGCCCGTTTCTTCGGCAGCGAAGAC
>JAKALA010000038.1 GCA_021813325.1 bacterium
GTGTTCGCCGCGCGCTGGCGCGCTTCGGTCGGGGCTTCGCCCCTCCCTGCGCCCGCCCGCGCGGAACAACCAAAACCATGAACCAAAACTCTCATAGCAACTGGATCAATAAATGGGGGCTTGCCACGGGCACTCCACTGTCTTCTGAGCCGCAAGCTACTAATGCACAAGCACTAAAACTCCGGTTCGAGAATCGTGTCCGGCCTCTTTTCTTTTGCCTGCAGGCTGATTATCGCATGATTTCATGCGGCTTTCCGGCCTATTGAAACAGGCTAACCAAGGTGATTTTTGGCTCCCGCCATGCCCGTGACGATTTCATCGCGCGTCTTGGTATCGCGAATGCGGACGTAATCGTCATTTTCAAGTTTTGCGGTATGCGCCACTTTCAACTCTTGGGCACGCTTTATTTGCTTGTCCAATTTGGTGGCCGTAAGCGGATAATCAACCGCAAAACCCGCCGCCCGCAAATCATGCACCAGTTTCAAGGAAATGGGCCGCAATGCCTCGTCCTGAATGAGCACATACACATCCATTGGAGCATCGAACTTTGGCAATAACCCACGTGCCTTGAGCAACTCCAAAAGCACAACATCACCCATGCCGAAGCCGAGCGCCGCTAGGTCCACTTTGCCACCGCTGATCAACTTGACCAGATTATTGTAGCGTCCGCCGCCGGCAATCGCACGGAATTCGCCTTTGCAATCGAATGCTTCAAATACCACTCCCGTGTAGTAAGCCAAGCCACGAATCACCCGATAATCGACTTTCACGAATTCACGGAGACCCCGGGCACCAAGGTTCTTCAGAATGGTATCCAGTTCCAAAGTGGGATTGCCTTCATTGATAAATTCCGTGACCT
Source organism: bacterium (assembly GCA_021813325.1). GTDB lineage: Bacteria > Verrucomicrobiota > Verrucomicrobiia > Limisphaerales > UBA11358 > UBA11358. Next base: position 860 of record JAKALA010000038.1, read on the forward strand.
TGGCCATGGAAAAGTTCATGGCTGACAATTTTCGCTCGGTTTCCTCGGGCGGAGTCCGTTCCAGTTTATCAATCACCTGGAAAAAATCGTATTCGTGAGCGTGATCGCCGCCGCCCTGCCTAAAGAAATCCTGCCACGCATTGCGACTGCTCAAGCGAATGACAAAATCTTCGGAAGTGAGCCCAAACGCGCGCAAGGTGTCGATGAGCAACGCAATCAATTCCGCGTCGGCAGCCGGATCGGTTTCGCCAATCAGGTCTGCGTTGAATTGAAAGTGTTCGCGCAGTCGCCCCTTCTGCTGGCGTTCGTAGCGGAATAGCTGAGGCATGGCAAACCATTTGATTGGCTTTTTGTAATTGCGCTCGTGCGCGGCCACCATCCGCGCGAGCGTAGGCGTCATTTCCGGCCGGAGTGAAATATCGCGATCGCCCTTGTCTTTAAAATTATACAATTGTCCGACAATCTCCTCGCCACTTTTCGTGGTAAACAATTCCAGCGGTTCCAGCGGCGGCCCATCATACTCACGAAAACCATAGCGTTTGGCCACCGTTCGCCATTTTTCAAAAATATATTGGCGCGCATCCGCACTCCAAACGTCCGGGTGCGGAAGCGGTTCAGGATAAAAATCACGAAAACCAGGCAGTCGTTCCATGTCTGGAGGTTAAGGGAAAACAAAAAAATAGGAAAGCCGGAAGCCGGAGCCAAAGCGCTGGAATTTTTGGGGGAAGAAAAGCACCCTAAAAACCACGCCTCGCCAGTTATTGCACTCCCGCAATCTAGCGCCGTTGGCAATTCCGCCAATCACACGGAACAAATGGGTTATGCTGCCGGCGTGAGCTTGAGCACCTCCGCCCGCATTTCCTTGCCGGCCTTGAATTTTACCATGGCACGAGCGGGGATGGGAACATCCGTCTCCGGCTTGTTTGGGTTTCGCCCCACCCTGGCCTTGCGAATTTTAACGTCAAACACGCCGAAATTACGCAATTCCACCTTGTCCCCCTTGGCGAGCGCTTCGGCAATGTGATCGAGGGTTTTTTGCACCACATCAAAGACTTGGGTCTGGATCAGGCCAGTCTCCTCGCTGATGCGAATGACAATATCTCGCTTGGTTAAGGTCATGTTTTTGTTGGGAGTTTGAGTTGAGTTTTGGCTGACTACATGAGCCATGCTTAAAAGCGCGGCCCAAAGTTTTCTTACAGACCGAGTTAACGAGGAAGTTCGCGCCAAGGGAAAGATCTGTCAAACAACTTGTGGCAGTTTCTAACCCACCGAGGATTTTTTTGAATCGTGCCGACAAATCCTTCTGCCAACCGAAAAGGCTGACCTGAATTGGGCTTTGTTTCATGGCCTCTGATAAAGATCATCAATTACCTTTTACCGGCAAAAGTCGAGCAAAAAATCAGAGAAAATTGAAAGAAAACGCTTTAGAATCAAATCTTTGGGACACCCCAATGATCGCAATTCAATATAATATAACATTCGGGACAATTTTTTGAAGACTCACCACAAAAGTAATATTTTATAGTCAAGTGTCACGTTTTGTCGGAGCAAGATTGTAACAATTTCACAGGAACAGATGCATCCAACAACATGTCGCAAGCCGATTTCCTACAAGAATTTTTAGTGGCATTTCCACCTAAAATTCATCACGGCGCCGGCGGACCCCCATTTGCACTGCCGTCACCTACTACCTGCGGTGTGATGGGTGTAGGTGGAATCAACGCAGCAGCCGGATTACCTTCTTTAATCCATTGAGCACGTTGCGCTTCCATCATAATAATCCTTGCCTCGGGAGTAATATTTTGCAAAGAGCTATTCTGGTTCGCACCTTGTGATCCCCCAATATTTGAGCCATTTATAGGGGGTTCTCCACCGACCATTGGGGGAACCGAACCTGGCAATCCAGGTCTGCCGGATGGCATTTGCGGAGCGTGCGGGCCACCAGTTGCAGGCCCCAAGATCCCACCACCACCACTGGCTGACGCTGCAACCAACGAAAGATTTTGAACTTCACCGTGATTGTTAAATGTAATCATGGCGGCCTTTTCATCAATTTTTACGACTTCAATGTCATTCTGGCGCTCCCCCTCGCTTAAAATATAGCTTTGATCCTTGGGCGGTTGTCCCGGGCGTGCAACCCCTGCCACTTTGAAAAGCACCTGCACCTTGCCCAGCAAATTCATGATCCCGTTGGGGATAATTTTAATGGGCGGATCTTTTGGCGTTGGATCTACGGCTGGCCCGGTTGGAATTGGCACCAAGCCAAAAACATTTCGCGCCACTACCGATGAATAGGGATTGTCATTGCCAGCAGCGGCATTCGCTCTTGGCAGACCGATCAAAGCGAACAAACTAAAATAGATGCAGGCAAAGGTAATTTTCATGACCGATGTAGCAATACTACACCAATAGGCGGGAAAGGTTGCGAACTAAATGTAAAAAACCAAGCCAAATCCAGACAGGCTTTATGGAGCTAACTTTTGAAGTGATTTGCAACGCCCAAAATTGATTAAAACAATTTCCGCCATGGAAACCGCGAAATACCCGGAATATACGAACCGGCATGGGTTTCGGAACCATTACTCGATTCACCTGGTGGATGAAGGGATTTTACGATCTAACAGACTCGCTTTGGCCTTTGTTTTCGCGGGGTTGGCGTGGTTTGCGGTTTATCCCAACTGCGGAGTTTAGGTTTATATCGGAACAACGATTTCAGAACCTCAAACTGCATTGTGCCTTATTGAATGCAAAAACCCTGCTGGCGAACCAGCAGGGTTTCGTGAAAACTAACTTTTAATTATTTGCGGCGGCGGATCAACAAGAGCGAGGCACCACCCAAGGCCACCAACGCCAACGTCGTCGGTTCCGGAACCGGTGAAACACCGCTTAACATCCAGCCACTTGCAATCTGCCCCGTCGAACCAAACAGCGCAGCAGCAGGCGAGGCCGGGGTTCCCACACCACCAGAAGCAACTTGACCGGTGGAGGAAACTCCGTAGTAACCAGCAGATGTCCAACCAGTGCTGAGTTGAGACGTAATCTGAGACCAAGTAGTTCCCAACGACGCCGACCAACCAACCAACTCGACATACTTTGTAGAACCAGCGGCCCAACCATCAACAGCCACACCATTAGCGCCACCATTGCCTGTGATGCCACCTGCAATAAGCGTATAATTATTACCAACTAAATTTACACCTCCAGTTTGAGCAACCGTCCAACCACCAGTCAGAGGATTTGACGAAGTTGGAGCTGCCGACGACATTAATAATGCAAAATAATAGCTGTTTGCGGTTTTATCCATCAAACCGGTAGTTGTGCCATTTTGGCCAACCCCAGTCCCAGTTCCATTTGTGGAAACCAAATAGGACGAACCAATGTTGTAGAACTTAATAGTGCCTTGCGCACTAGCAACAGCTAAACCGGCTAGAACAACAGCCACTGACAGAACAAGTTTTTTCATATTTTTAGGTTTATTTGAGTTGTTATTGTAAAAACAATTTATTGCAGCGTCATATTTTGCGTCCACTGCTCATCAGCAGTGGCTTGATAAAAGAAACCCTGACCTACCGATAACGCTGGAGAAACACCAATAGTAGCACCATCAGGATAGAGCCAACTCCCCTTACTGAAATAGGTATAAGTTTGATATTGCGCCCCATCCCAAAGCAAAACCGCATCACCTGCCTGCAATGGCAAATTAAGGTTAGTATCTTCCAACGAAGAAACACCAATCGGCGGCACAGAACCCACCAGATTGTAAACGCCACCTTTAAATGTTATAGGCGCGTTAGTATTAGAAAGAACCACAGATCCAACATACGTATTGGTTTCAGTAGCACTCGCTTGAAAAAATAAGCCCTGCCCCACTTTTAACTGCGGAGCCGCACCAAGCGTAACACCATCCGGATACAACCAACTACCCTGAGCAAAATAGGTGTAAGTATCGTAGGAAACACCCGTCCAAATCAAAATCGCATCACCGGCCTGCAAAACAGGAAAAACCTCTTCAGCGGAATTCGTAGAACTAACAGAAAGCGGAACCGAAACCTGCGTATATTGACCACCCACAAATTTTTGGTTCACATAACCCACAACGTTTTGTGAGTAAACCGGCTGAGCTTGGGTTGAAATCACGCCAGCAGCCAGTGCCGCCGCCGCGATTAGTAGTGTTTTTTTCATTTGTTTTTAGTGTGTTGTGTTATTGCTAGTTACCGTGTGTGACCTACTTTTACAGAGTCGCAAGGGAGGGTCAATATTTTTTTAAATTATTTTGAACAATTATTCATCCGCATTTCCAAGTCAGAACTCGACACGACAACCATAGCACCAGCAGTGCCAAAGAAAATGAACGCTGGTGGGCTTCTCGATTACGAACTCTTCACGCGGAAGGAAAGATCATCTACGTCCGACTGAACATCCCGCAGCTTGCCCGCCTCGGACTGTTTTCCCGGGTCAACCCAAGGGCGTGGTTTGGCGGACATGTTTCATTCCAGCACGCCCGGTTCGTTTTCGGTCAGGGATGGACCACGCCAGCTATGTCAGGCAAAGTTGAACCAAGTTTGAGCAATCAGGCCGGAACAAGTCTTTGTTCCGGCTGTTTTATTTTTTCCGCCCTGTAGTAGTCCATTCTGCATGAACTCAAATAGCCTTGGCGACACAGTGTATTCGGTGAACACTGTTGCAAATGGAATTGACGTTAAATGATCGCTAAAAAACAATTAACCCAGCTCAAAAAACTTCTGCCCGGGGAAATTCTGCTCGAACCGGCAACTTTAAAAAAACACTCCGGCGACAAATGGTTTGCCACGCACCTGCCCGACGCCGTCGCCCTACCCCGCTCCACCAGCTCGGTGGCAAAAATTTTGGCGTTCGCCCACAAACATAAAATTCCCGTCACCCCGCGCGGCGCCGGCCACGGCTACGTCGGCGGCTGCGTGCCCATACACGGCGGCATCGCCTTGTCGATGGAACGCTTGGACAAAATTTTGGAAATCAATCCGCGTGATTTTGCCGCCGTTGTTCAACCGGCTGTGGTCACCGCCGAACTCCAGGAAAAATGCGAGCGCCGGGGATTGTTTTATCCGCCCGACCCAGCCAGCCGCGCCAACAACTCCATCGGTGGCAACATCGCCACCAACGCCGGCGGCCCGCGCTGCTTGAAATACGGCGTCACCCGCGACTACGTGCTTGGCCTCGAAGTCGTGCTGGCCGACGGATCCATCTGCCGGCTCGGCGGGCGCACGCACAAAAACAAAACCGGCTTTGACCTGCACCGGCTGTTCGTCGGCTCGGAAGGTTTGCTGGGGGTCATCACCGAAGCCACCCTAAAGCTCATTCCGCTCCCGCCGTTCCGCGCCAATCTGGCCGTCGGCTTCAATTCCATGAATGCCGCGGTCCGCGCCTTACAATCCATCTTCGCCGGAGGCTTCCTGCCCTGCGCAACGGAATTGGCGGATGAATTCACGCTGGCCGCCGCCGCCAAACGCACCGGCAGCAAGCGGCTGCTGGGCTGCAAAGCCCATCTCATCGTGGAACTGGACGGACAGGTAAAATCCGTGCGCCAGGAAATCGCGGCGGTGGAAAAAATCATGCGCCGGCAAACGCCGCTGTTTGTGGAGCGCGGCCTGGGCGCCCACGAATGCGAAGCCGTGTGGCAGATTCGCCGGGAATTTTCCTACGCGCTGCGCGACACGGGCTTGACCAAGCTCAACGAGGATATTGTTGTTCCGCGCGGCAAGCTGGAGGCGCTTTTCAAATTTGCCGCGTCACTGCAAAAGCGACACAAACTCCGGCTCGCCTGCTTTGGCCACGCTGGCGACGGGAATATTCACACCAACGTGATGGTGGATTACACGCAACCGGGCGTGAAGCAGCGTGCAGAAAAATGCCTGGACGAGCTATTCTCCTGGGTGATTAAAGCCGGCGGCAGCATCACGGGTGAACACGGCATTGGCCTGGCCAAAAAGCGCTGGTGGCCGCAGGCCGTGACCGCCGAAACACTGAAGCTTCATCGCACCGTCAAACAGGCGCTCGATCCGCATGGGGTTTTGAATCCCGGCAAATTTGTTTGACCCCAGCGGAGAGACTGGGTCCGCAAGTCCCCAACTGCATCGGAACAGGGACTCGTCGCGTTCGTCCCACCCCAATTTTCGATCATGGATTCTTCAAGCGGAAGAATACGTTGCCCACCGGATTGGTCACGCTCAGGTAATTCGTGCCGCCCGTCAGCGTAGGGCTGCCGCTGTTAGCCCAACTCCCAATCGGGGTGGCCAGATTGCCACCTTGCACCAGATGCCAACCCGATACGTCCTGCCAGTAAATCGTCACCGTATTGCCGGCCTGTGAAATGTAAAGCTTGGGGGCGCCAGGCGTCTGCACGACTTGGATCAACGCCCAAAAACCGCCCGTCAAAGCATAGCTGCCACCGCTGAGAACATTGCTGCCGGCCTCGCTTTGCCCAATGGTGCCAGTGACTTGGTAAGTCCCGCCGGTGCTTGTGCCGCCACCGCCGGAAATTTTATACCAGTCCACCGAATAGCTTTGGGCCAGAGCCACCACGCAACCGGCGGCCAAAGCCAACGCGAATACCGCCGCCACTTTGATTTTAGAAAGGGTTTTCATGCCCGATTTAAATTTTTTTGAAATACTGCCCTTAAACCGGCAGCCGGTCAACGTGCCGATTGGCAGCCGGAAACTCAAAAGCACCGGCAGTCAGCATTTATAAACAGCGCAGACCTTGCATCCATTGTGGGTCGGGGAGCAAGCCTGCCGGTTAAACAACCGTATTTCCCCGATTTTGGCTTCAGATTTAACCGCTATTCACCATGCGAAACGTGTTTTTGGGTCAAAGCTTGCGCGAGATTTTTCTGAGCCTGTTCAAAATCGGGCTTCAACTGAGCTGCCTTTTGAAATTCAAATATGGCGGCATCCAATTGTTTATATTGAAACAGAATGATGCCAAGATTGTTGTGCGCTTCGGCGTTGTTGGGTTCCAAGCGCAAAGTTTCTTGGTATTGGCAGGCGGCGGCCTGTAGCCGGCCCAGCTTAAAGAGCGCGTTGCCCAGATTGTAGTGGGCGCCGGCATGATCCGGGTTGAGCCGAACTGTTTCTTGATATTGTTGCAAGGCGGCGTCCGGCTGGCCGGCCTGGCTCAGTTCCACTCCCAGGTTGTAACACGCTTCGGCATTGGTTGGCTGCAAATGAAGGCAGTCCCGAAAAGCGGCGATCGCTTCGTTGATCTGCCCAATTTTGCTAAACGCAATTCCCAAATCATAACGGGCCTGGGGATCGTCGGGCTTAAACCCGGCCGCCGCTTGAAATTGCGGAATGGCCTGTGGGAATTGAGCGTCCTTGAGGTAAAGCAAACCCAGATTGAAATGCGCCGCATAGGTTGGGCACAGGCGGATGGCGGTTTGGTATTGACTGATTGCCTCGGCGTCCTGACCCCGCTTTTCCAGGGCATAAGCCAGATTGTAGCAAATGGAATAATTGTCTCCGGCCACCGTCAGGGCACGGCGAAAAAGAGTTTCTCCGTCACGCCAATATCCGATTTGTCGATGCGTCAAAGCCAGACATGCCAGCAACGACACCGCCGCCCCCGGAATCAAAATCATCGGGCGGTGGCGCCATGAACCGCTCCATTCGCCGATTCCCCACACGAACATCACAAAGACGCCGATTGATGGAATGTAGGTGTAACGATCGGCCATCGCCTGGGTGCCAACTTGCACCAGACCGATCACCGGCAACAATGTCACGCCGAACCACAACCAGCCAACCAGCAAATATGGCCGGCGTTGATGCCATCGAAATACCAAAACCGAAGCGCCCGCCAGCAGGATCGCCGCCAAACCAACCTTCCAAACCACCAACCGGCTTGGGTAGGGGTAAAACACAATCAAGTCCGACGGCCAGACCAACTTTTCGAGATAACGGCCATACGCAATAACCGCATTTCCAACGCGCATGCCCAGTGGATACGCCTGAATGGTCCCGACCGACTCCCCCCGGCTCTGGGCGACAAAGGTGAGCACACCATCAATCGCCGCCAGCAGTAAAAACGGAATTTTTTCGCACACGAATGGAACCAAATTTTTGATGGAAATCCCCTTGTTCTGCCACCGGTTCAGCGGCCAGAAATCCAGCAGCAGCAATCCCAGCGGCCAGGTTACCAGCATCGGTTTGCTCATCAACCCGAGCGCAAAAAACATTAGGGAAAACCCGTAGCTGGAGTCCCGGCGAACATTTCGAAACAAACCGGTCCCTGCCGGACTCGGCGTGGCAACTTCAATTTTCCGAACATACTGGACGTAGCATATCAAGGCCAAGACTCCAAAAAATGCGCTCAGGACGTCCTTGCGTTCAGCCACCCAGGCAACCGACTCCACATGGAGCGGATGCCAGCCGAACAACGCCGCCACCATAAAGCTCCGCCAGATGGCTCCAGTTGCCCCGCGCAAAAATAAAAAAATCAGCACCGTGTCAACCGCATGGAACATCACGTTGACCAAGTGCGGACCCCATGTGTTCAGGCCAAAAAACTGACAATCCAACATGTGGGACATCCAGGTGATCGGGTGCCAGTTGGAGGCATATCCACTCACCAATGCCCATTGTAAATTGGCCAGCGTCCATCCCGTGGTCACATGCGAATTGCCCGCGACATAAAGCCCGTCATCGTAAACAAACCCATTCTTCAACGCCGGCCAATAAAGTAGCATTGTCACCAGTGCCAGCAATGCGGCCAGCGTTCCCGGCAATAATTTTTTGCCGTCCGTTTTCCGGAAACCTGAAACCGGTTGAGCCGCCTTGGCCTTATTCAACAGCAAACGCATAGAATTTCACGACTTTGGAAAACAAATGTAGCATGGTTTCAGGCCGATAAAGTTGCCGGCTGTGAAAACCGCAACAAAGTCATTGCCGGGATTGGAAAATTCAACTTGCACAAGAATGGATGATTTTCAAGGCCGAAGCTTTCACCGCCTCCGCCAACTTCCCGGGCTTTAAAACGCGTGCCTCTCCGCCCCAGCTCAACACCCAGCGTTCCACTTCGGCCAGACTGGACAGGCTCAGGCTCAGTTCCACCCCGCCGTCTTTCAAATCACGCAAGGCCTGTGAATCATGCCATTTTTTTTCCCGAATGTAATCGGCGGCGCGGGGGGTGAACCGCAAAACCACCTCGTATTTCTCGTGCCCGGCATGCACCCCGAAGCTGTCGCGCAACCGCTGCTCCAACGAAAATTTTCGCGACCGCTCGAAGGTTTTCCCGGTGCGCTTTGCGGATTGAATCCGCGCGGGCGCAAAGGTGCGAAGATCCTTTCGCGCATGATCAAAGGCGAAGAGAAACCATTCGCCGTTGATATTTGCCAGGTGATACGGATCAATGATGCGCGTTTCAGCAGCCTGACCGGGCTTGCGGTAGCTCAACTCCAATTGCTGCCGCTGCGAAACCGCCTTGGCCAGCGCATCAAAAATTTCCAGATTTAGAATCGGCTCGGCGCGGGTGCGGAAAGAAATGGTTTGTTCGATGTCTGCCAGATTCAGGGAAATGGTGTCCGGCAGGGCCTGCTCCATTTTTCGAATGGCGGAGAGCAGCGGCTTTTCAAAACTGGTGCCGCGATATTGCTGGAGCGCTTTTTCCGCCACCACCAGAGCGAAAATTTCGCCCTCGGTAATTTGCAGAGTGGGAAAGGCGTTTACTTCGGAGGTGTAGTAAAATCCCTTGCGCGCGGGGTCATACGCCAGCGGCAAATTGAGCCGGTCGCGCATGAATTCCAGGTCGCGATGGATGGTTTTGGAAGCGACCTCGATTTCCCGAGCCAGCGCCGGGGCCGTGGGATATTTACCCGCCTGGATTGCCTGATGAATCCGGAGCATCCGCTCCAGCGGCGGCCGCGAAGTGGGCACCGGATTCATCGGAAAAGGTTACGATCCCTTGTCCAGCTTGGTCAGCAGATCCTCGTTGGTCCGATGCTTCTTGAGCGCAGCCGTCAGGGTTTCCATCGCCTCGATGGGATTCAAATCCACCATGGTGCGACGGAGCTTGCGAATGGCATCAATGTGTTTCGGCGGGAATAATTTTTCTTCCTTGCGCGTGCCGCTCTTGGGAATGTCAATCGCCGGATACAAACGGCGGTCGGAAAGTTTGCGGTCCAAAATCAATTCCATGTTACCCGTGCCTTTGAATTCCTGGAAAATCAGCTCGTCCATGCGCGAGCCGGTATCAATGAGCGCCGTGGCGATGATCGTGAGCGAACCGCCATTCTCAATCTTGCGGGCGGAGGCAAACATTTTGCGGGGAATTTCCAAGGCGCGGGCGTCCACACCGCCGGACATGGTGCGGCCGCTGCCGCCGTGGGCGCTGTTGTAAGCGCGAGCAATGCGGGTCAATGAATCCATCAGCACGAAAACGTCCTTGCCGGATTCCACCAACCGCCGGCACCGCTCGATCATGAAACGGGACAGCCGCACGTGCGTTTCGATTTCCATGTCGTTGGAGGAGGCGACAACTTCGGCCTTCACTGAGCGCTGAAAATCGGTGACTTCTTCGGGACGCTCGTCAATCAACAGCACCAAGGCATGCACCTCGGGATGATTGGTCGTCACGGCGTTGCAAATCTGCTTGAGGATGGTGGTTTTGCCGGTGCGCGGCGGCGCGACAATCAATCCGCGCGTGCCTTTGCCGATGGGCGTCACCAAATCAATGACGCGGGTTTCAATCAAATCCGGCGTGGTTTCCAGGTTGAATTTTTCAATCGGATCAATCGAAGTTAAATTCTCAAAGCGCACCGCTTTGGTGTAATCCTGAAATGGCATTTCGTTGACCTTGTCCACCGCCTTGAGCTGGGGACTGGTGCCGCGATGCGGCGGCTGGGTTGGCCCCTCAATGAAACTTCCCTCGCGCAAGTAGCTGCGGCGGATGGTGTCAGGCGTTACAAAAATATCCGTAGGCTTGGGATGAAAATGGTTCTGGGCCGTGCGGAGAAACCCAAAACCCTTCTCAGAGATTTCAAGATAGCCACAGCCGTAATTGGGGTTAACGGCCTTGTCGCCGTTAGCTTGCGTGTCGTTCATAAACGTTAATTCGCCGAAGGCTGAAACCCTTCCGAATAATTGCTGGAAAAGTGAATTTTAGAAAAACGTTAGCGGCACCAAACCGCGAACTGGAACCTTCGACGGATGGTTAATTAATGCCAAACCCGCAAAAAAGCAATAAGTATTTTCGGCCCGCTAAAACAAAAAGGCGCGCCAATTCTATCAAAATTGACGCGCCAAAAGGGTTTAAAAAGTTCAACCGCCCACTTCAGCCCGCGCTTCCGCCGCCAGCGCCGTGCTGAGATAACGCTCACCCGTCGAACAGGCTACGGTAACAATAGTTTTGCCTTTGTTCTCCGGACGTTTGGCAACTTCAATCGCAGCCACCACGTTGGCCCCCGTGGAAATCCCCACCAAAATGCCTTCCTCTTTGGCCAGCCGGCGCGCCATGGCGAAGGCATCATCGTTCGTGACTTGGATACACTCAATGATTTGTGGATTGCCCGAGGCATCCTTCAAATGGAGATTTTTGGGCACAAAGCCCGCGCCCGTTCCCTGAATTTTATGCGGGCCGGGTTTCACGGGCTGGCCCGCCAAAGTTTGCGAAATCACGGGGGAATCTTTCGGTTCAACGGCGATGGCTTGAAAGGCTGGTTTTTTGTTTTTGATGACCTCAGTTACTCCCGTGAGTGTTCCGCCGGTGCCAACGGCAGAAATAAAGATGTCAACCTGACCGTCAGTATCTTCCCAAATTTCAACCGCCGTCGTCTTGGAATGAATGGCCGGGTTTGCCGGATTTTCGAACTGCTGCGGAATCCATGAGTCGGCCGTTTCTTTGGCGATGGCCTCCGCGCGAGCGATGGCGCCCTTCATGCCCTCGGCGCCCGGAGTCAGCACCAGCTTGGCCCCCAGCATGGCCAGCAAGGTGCGTCGCTCCAGCGACATGGTCTCGGGCATGGTGAGAATCAACTTGTAACCCTTGGCCGCCGCCACAAATGCCAGGGCAATTCCCGTGTTGCCGCTGGTCGGCTCGATGATCGTGGTATTTTTGTTTATAACGCCCCGCTTTTCGGCGTCTTCAATCATCGCGGCGCCGATACGATCCTTGACGCTGCTCAACGGATTAAAAAACTCGCATTTGAGCAGGACTGTCGCATCCGCACCCGCAGTGACTTTATTGAGCTTAACAAGCGGTGTTCGTCCGACGGTTTCAACGATGTTATTGTAGATGCGTCCCATAATAATGTTTGATTGAATGATTAAGCTGCTTGTTTGCAATCTTGGCTAAAAGATACTGTCCGGCAAGTATTAATTCTGTTGGAAAATTTGAACGGGGCGTCGGAATGGCGATGCCGCTGAAATTCCGGGGCATTCCCAAACAATCGATTGAGCCGTTCACGCTTAAAACAATAAGTCCCTGCCCAACCTTTCGGTCAGACAGGGACAAATGGGGGATGGGAGTTCGCCAAGCTCTCTTTCCCGTGCCAGCATTGGGCGCTCCCTTTTCAGGGGCTGCTGGATTCCCGACGCCATTCTCCACGGCAAGCGGAGTTGCCGGCCTCGTAGCAGGGCCGTCCGGCGGCTTGCGCCGCGCGGATTTCGAGTGAGGCTTTTCAGCTCGCTTCGGCTGATGGTTGCGCCACCGGCTTACGAACCAGGTCAAGACACGCCTGCGATGCGTGTTCGCGTCTTGACCACTGGCCCCGGGTCAGCCACCGCTTTTGACGGTGCGTTCGCCCTTGGCCACGGGTCTCGCCTCTTCTCTCTCACGTTGCTTTTTTCTCACAGTCCAGCGGTGTCGTTTTTAACATCGCCGGCTCTTGGAAGTTTTTCACGGAACCTGCCAAGTTCCCGTGTTCTCCCCGATACGCACGCTCCTTTTGTCCGCCTTTCGGCGTTTTTCGCTGGGCGGTAATGATTGGATTCAAATCCGCCAGAGCCATCCGCACCGTGCTGATCCACAGTAGCAACTGATCACCCTCTGGATGACTGCGATTCGCTCATGCCTGAAACCGGCTTGAACTACTTGACTCAGCTTGAAGTGGTTTCTTTTCACTTCTTGCTGCCGAGTCCCTCATTCGCATTTAACGGTGTGCGAACACCGTCAGAGGAACTGGTGAATTCTGCCTCCGTCGCGCCTGATGGCGCGGGTTGGAGGAGTCGGAGCAACCAGCCTGATCCGACTTTTCCCCAGTCACCTGGGATTATCCTGTAACGAACAACTTTGCTTTTACCCGCCGCTGCCCGCTACGTTCTTTCAATGAACTGAAATAATATTAACACGAATTCAAAATTTGCCCATCAATTGATATACACCGGTTGTTCACCAATCAAACTGATTTGCCCTTTTCCATCCATCCGGGAAAAATCAGGGGGGATTAAGAAATTTCCGCGCTCCTGATCCAACCTTATTCACCGGCAAAGTCATGTTGAAAATTCCGTTGTGAACAAGTTCCCAACCGCGCTTTGAATAATTTGATAAAAAAACGAACCGATAGATCGCCATTTACATAACTGGGAAATTTGTCACAAGCTTCGGAAAGCGACGATGGCCGGTCGGATGTTGTCGAAGCCCAGGCCAACCATGACGCCAGCCTTGCCGGCAGGACGTGGGCGCCCAGCGTCGGCAGATCGGCATCCCTACAGCCCTAACCCAAAGTCGCGGAGCGCACGGCGGCGGGCACAACCCGGTGGGCTTTCCTTGCCACCCCGCGACTGGCAGAAAACGGTTTGTTCAGCGAGGCTTCCGGTGAACCGCCGAAACCAGCACACGAACCGTTTGTGCCCCCATTCCCAATTCGCCTTTCGGGCTTAGCAGGCGATCTGCTGCAAATTGATTTGAGATTGTTTGTCCCGCGTCAAGCAATCGGCAATCCTGGTGCTTGAGGTTGCTCAATGCCATTAAGTTTCCCGATCATTTAATCAAGAGCTTTGTAACGCACCCAATGGCAAACTCCGCTGGATCTGATCTCGCCGCCAGATTGCGCGGTGAGTTTCGAGTAAGCGGCAAACTCAGCAAACTACCGGTGAACAGTGATACCAAGGCCGCGGAAAAGCGCAGTCGATAAGGCCGCAAATACCGGAACAATTCCAGCGCCTGCCGGAGCGATTCCCGGTTCAGCTTGGTTTTGGGAAGCTCCACTCCAGCCCGGTCATTGCGTGAGTAACGCGCCATTGGGCGATGTTAGCGAATGGCGCATTCATGGCGAGTCTGGAGTCAATCGGAGGAAATTCCCAACAGTTGACCGGCAGGCTCCTTGGTCGGGTCCCAATATTTGATGGCGCGAATGCGCCGGTCGGAGCCGAGTTCCAATACGGTGACCCGATTGGCTTGCAGCGGAAAATTCTGGAGCATGGCCGCGGAATCAACCAGACCAACGCGGTGAGGATATTTCCGCATTTTTGGGAAAGCAAACCAACGGGCAACCGCCGGCATTTTGTGAATGTCCATCACAAAACAGGCTTGATGCTTCTCGAGAAATCCACCACCAGCCACCGTGAACTGCTGATTGGCAGAGGTGGCGCAGGCTCGTTCCACCGCAATGAGCAGATACCGGACGCCATTGGTAAAAATTAATTCTTTGCCAAATTGATCTTTGACGACAATCACCGGCGCGAGATCGCCCACAACTAATTGAGCAGCGTGAGCAGAGAAGTTAAACAAGCTTGTGCCCAGCACCAGCGCCAGACAAAGGCGTCGGAACAGGATCAAAGGATTAAACAGCTTGAACCCAATCACACCGCAGTTAGACGCTGATGTCTTCATTCCATAATTCCGGCCGGGCTTTGATGAAATCCCGCATCATCCGAATGCAAGCCGGATCATTAAGAATCTCCAGTTGGACACCTTGAGAGCGGACATAATTTTCCGGCCCCTGAAACGTCACGTTTTCGCCAATGACAATGCGCGGAATTTTGTAAAGCAACGCGGCACCGCTGCACATGGGACAGGGCGACAAGGTGGAATACAAGATGCAACGGGCATAAACGGACGCCTTGAGGCGACCGGCGTTTTCGAGGCAGTTCATCTCGGCATGATGAATCACACTGCCGTGTTGCACTCGCTGATTATGACCGCGGCCGATGATTTTCCCATCCAGCACCAAGATTGATCCGATGGGAATTCCCCCCGCAGCGAGTCCTTTGCGGGCTTCATCCATGGCGGCTTGAAGAAACGGGTCCATTTTTCACTCCACACTGCACCGGCTCGGCTTGGAAGCAAGTGCAAAGATTTCCCAAGACCCCGTGTCGTTGCTATTCAGACGTCGGCACCAGTTTCAAGCTGCGCAGATTCATCGGTTGCCAGCCGGCGCTGACCGGTTTCACGGTCAAAGTCACGACTCCGGGCGCGGCGACTTCCAATATTCCGTTGAGTTTTACCTTTTGAAAATGGGTGTAATCGCCCGTGTTGGGAGCGGTGCCGGTCACTTTTTGATTTCCCAGCAACACCTCAAAATTTCCCGAGCCCAACGCCGCGATGTCCGACGTCAGTTGAAATTTGCCGGGTTGGGTCACGCGAAACGTCCAGCTCGCCTGATCGGATGGATTGGTCCAGAAACCGATGTTGTCCTTGCCGCCGCCGGATTCGTAGCGCAGCCCGCCGACTAAATCCGCATCCATGGCCGAAAGTTCAATCGCGCCATCCGCGCCCTGGTGCAGGTAGGTGGGAATGACTTCCGGCTGACCTTTGATCTCCAGAACGACGGTCGAAGAAACCGGGTCGGGCGCGGTTCTTGGAACCTCAATCACCACATCATCGCCGTCTCGCCGGAGATTCAAAATGTCGCCGGTGGCCAGCAAGCGGGCGGACGTGGCGACATTCTTGAGACCGGGGACGACAAGTTTTCCGTCATCAGGCCAGTTGAACACATGCAAATAGAGCGTCGAACTGTCGCCCTTCACCTTTTTGGTGCAACGTCCCCAGGCCAGTTTCTTGAACGGACTGGCGGTGGTGTCATAAATGCCGTCGCCGTTCACCTTCATCCAGGCACCCACCTCCTTGAGCCGCTCAATGCTAGGATCAGGAATCAAACCTTCACTCGTCGGGCCGACATTCAGCAGATAATTGCCGCCTTTGCTGGCGATATCCACCAGGTTGCGAATGATGGTTTCAATGGATTTCCAATTGTGATCGTGGGTTTTGAACCCCCAAGTGTCGTTCATGGTCATGCAGGTTTCCCAGTCGCGTCCGGGAAAACCGGTGGGGGGAATAAACTGTTCGGGCGTTTCGGTGTCGCCTTGATAACCACCGCCCAGACGGTTGTTGTGAATGATGCCGGGTTTCAGTTTTAGAACGGCGATCAATTTATCCGCGTTTTCCTTGCTCATGTCGCAGGGCGTGTCCCACCACAGCACCACCGGGAATTCGCCGTAATTGGACAACAATTCCTTCACCTGCGGGACCGCGACCTTGTCCACGTAATCATTCATGTCGTGCTTTTGAGCCGGATCCCAACTGCCGGCGCATTCCGCACCGCCGTTGTTCCAATCCTGCGCCTGGGAATAATAGAACCCGAGTTTGATGCCGTATTTGCGGCACGCGGCAGCCAACGGCTTCAGCACATCTTTTCCATAAGGCGTGGCCTTGACGATGTTCCAAGCGCTGGCCTGGGAATTAAAATTCGCGAACCCGTCATGGTGTTTGGCGGTGATCACGATATATTTCATGCCGGCCTCCTTGGCCAGACGCACCCAGTCGTCGGCATTGTATTTCACCGGGTTATATTCCTTGGCGAAGCGCTGGTATTCGGCCATGGGAATTTTGGCGTCGCTCATGATCCATTCGCCCAGTCCGCCAATTTCCTTTCCGTGATAGACGCCCGCCGGAACTGAATAAACGCCCCAGTGAATGAACATGCCGAAGCGCGCCTCGCGCCACCACTGCATGCGGGCATCGCGTTGCGCCGGGGTTTCGTGGGCGTATGGATCCGGCGAATCAGCCGCAAAAACAGCGCAGTTGATCAACGAGACCAGCAGCAGGCTGGCCAGAACGACTTTGGTTTGAAGGCGGGTTGGCATAGGTTAATTATTTCATTGGCGGACAGTTTTCAGGCAGATAAATCTCCCAATTCCTGCCCGGGAATTGGTTGCGCGAAAAGGTGCTGTGGCCTCATCATAGGCCAACCTCCCCCCCCGCGTCATCATCAATGAGCAAAAATTGTGTCCGCACTTCATTTTTTTGGAAAAACCGTTATAATCCACCCCATGCCTGTCATGGCCATGCCCGAGACCCTGCCGGACATTAAGAAGGAAACGCGGCCTGATTCCACCACCAGTTTGGAACCGGGATACCTGGTCATTTGCTGGGATGATCCTGTGAATCTGATGGACTATGTCACGCACGTTTTTCAAGTCGTGTTTGGCTGGCACCGGCAAAAAGCGGAAACGCACATGCTCGAAGTGCATGAGACCGGCCGCAGCGTCCTGCTGCGCGAAGGGATGGAAAAAGCGGAATTTTACGTGCATCAATTGCACAAATACAATTTGCACGCCACGTTGGAACGGGACGCATCATGAAACTCATCCGGTTGGGCCGGCAAAAACTCAAATTTGAAATTGGCGAGGAGGAAAAGGAACTCCTTTTCCAAGTGCTGCTGTTTTATCCGCTGGTGCCGGCCACCCACCATCGGCTCAATCAAGACCGGCGCATTCCCGACCCCAACGGAAATCAGCAGCTCCTGGAATCCGCGCTGCGCGACCAGCAACAGGAAAACCGGGCTTTATTGGCCAAGTTGCTGAAACAGCCCCGCCGGTTCACCCAATCCGAAGGCGGTTACTACGTGAGCTTCAGCCGTCCCGAAGTGGAATGGCTGTTGCAAGTGCTCAACGACGTGCGGGTCGGCAGTTGGCTGGCGCTCGGATCGCCGCTGCATCAACTGGAAATCCAGAAAGGGATGAGCAAACCCAAGGCGCAAAAAATTCTGGCCATGGATATTGCCGGCTATTTCCAAATGGCTTTTCTCCAAGCGCTCCAAAAATACTCCCCGACGATGAATGACTAAGCCGGAACGATCCAGTTGCGTAAATTTCCAGTAGGAATGACGGATTCATGCTTGGAAGGATGTCACGCCACCAAGTCCGCTGGGCGGGATGGCGGACAGTCGCCAGCGCAAAGGTGTTCAAGCTCGCATTTTTCCAACTGGCCGAGCCGCCGTTGTCGCAGCCCACCCGAGTTGTAGGCGGCGATGGGCAGACGAGGCATCGCCTCCGTGCCCAGAAGTTAGCCAGGCAGAGGCGCTTAATGCCAAACGGCTCCCCCAGTTCCCGAATGCGGTTTTCCAAATCGGCCCGGCCATGATATTGCCGCCAGACGTTCAGGGCGCTCATGCTCCGTGGCAAATTAGTGCCCCGCGTTTGAAACCGATAGCCGGGAACCTCCAGCAAAGTCTTGCCACCCGCCGCAGGCCGTGGGGCGATGCGCGGCCGGATCACCATCACCCCCCGCCTCCGGTTGGTCCGCCTCCGCTCGAAACTCCAAAACTGGTTTGTTTATCCTAAACTCCGCGGTTGGGATAAACCGCGAACCCCGCCAACCCCGCGAAAACCAAGGCCAAAGCAAGTCTGTGAGACCGCCAAATCCCTTCACCCACCCGGGGAATGGTTCCGAAACCCTGGCCGGTTCGCGTATTCCGCGTGTTTCGCGGTTTCCCTGGCGGCATCTAGTTTTATCATCTACCTAGGTTCGCCAAACGATGCTCGCTCTTTCAACTGCATCGTTCCGGCTAAGGACAGTGGCAAGATGCGCCCCGCGCCGGCAATTGAATTGGATGCGGCTTGTTTTCCCAATGCCGCGTGCTAGATTCCACTCGGTTTGAGGCGAAACATTTCCAGAATATTGAAACGGGGACGCGTTCCATTCGCGGCGTTCTCCATTCTGCTCATATTGCTGTTGAATCTGCTGGCCGCCGCGCCAGCCTTGCACGAATGGCTTCACAAGGACGCGGAACAGGCCGGGCATGAATGCGCCGTCACCCTGTTTGCCCACGGACAGGTGGCTGTCTCCGCCATCGCCGTCACGGCCGTGGCGCCGGTATTTCTTGAAATCCGCCCCCCGCTGGCTCCTGATTTTATCCCCCATTCTGCGAGCGCCGTTCTCCCTCCGGGTCGCGCTCCGCCGGTTTTCTTCCTCCCTTCCTAAAGTTCGCCGGTCTTAACGGACCGGTCTTCGTTCGTTTGTTTGTATAACCAAATACTTTTGGCATGTCGCCGTGTGGCGGTGTGCCGTGTGGAGAATCGAAACCATGAAATCATTGAAGTTTGTTGGAATGGCCGTGTTGGCTTCCGCGCTCGTGTCTGGCACGAATTTGCCTGCCCAGGAAACCAATCAACCCATCGCCAGCCGGCCGGCCGGCGAAGTGGAGCAATTGAAACGGCAGTTGCAGCAGATGCAGGAAAGCTTCGCCCGGCAGCAGGCCGAGCAGCAAAAACAGATTGAAGCGCTCTCGAAACAGATCAAGGCGCTGACCAAAGCGCAGCCCGCGCCAACCACCATCCCCTCGCCGCCGCCGGCCAATATCGCCGGCGCAACCAACACGGTGACACCGGACCAATTCCGGTGGTTGAGCGACAAGGTGGACGAAGTGGTCGCGGCCCAGAAAAAAACCTTGATGAGCGAATTCAATCCTGCCATCGGCCTGGTGGGCGAAACCATTTTCTCCCAGCAAAGCAAAGGTTCGGCCCAGAACGGCACCGGATATGCCGGCGGGTTTGACGCTTACCAGCGCTCGGTGGAGTTGAACGCCACCGCTGCGGTGTATCCGTTTGCCAAAGGCTGGGTGGTGGCCAACGGTTCGGCGGATGCCGCCACCGGCGAAACATCGCTGGGCATCGAGGAAGCGGCGGTTCAAACCACGTCCCTGCCGTGGAATTTGACGCTGACCGCAGGCCAGTTCTTCGGCGAATTCGGACGTCTGTCCTACATTCACGATCATGAACTGCCGTTTGTGAACCGGCCGATGGTGCTGGATCAATACGTCGGCGGCGAATCCAAGACCGCTGGCGCGCAGGCCAGCTTGCTGCTGCCGATTGAACATTATGTGAACCTGACGGCGGGATTGGGCACCCAGTTAGGCGATGATCCCGATGCGATTGGCACCTATCGTTCCTTCGGTGCGGTGAATTATTTCGGGCGGCTCTCGACGTATTTCGACTTGAGTGACAACTGGAATGTGGAATGCGGTTTATCGGGCCTGTTCAATCCGGATTCCGGCAATGTCAACGGTGTCCTGCAGCCGGATGGCTTGACTTCGTTGACCGCCACCAAACGGCAGGTGGTGGACGCCGATTTCAAGTTGAGCTATGTGCCGCTGCGCGACAACCAGTTCAACAGCCTCACCTGGGGCAATGAATTCCTTTACAGCGACAATCAATATCTGGCCACACCGACCGCCGGCGGCAGTGCCTACGCCGACACGGTTGGCGCCTGGGGCATGTATTCCTATCTCGCCTACAAGTGGAGCCGGAGTTGGCGCGCCGGATTCCTGTTTGAATACCTTCAAAACGATCAGGATGGCGCCGCGCGGACCTATGGTTACTCACCCTACCTCACCTGGGCCATCAGCCACTGGAACCAGCTTCGCCTGCAATACACGCACACTCAGCCCAATGTCGCCTCGGGCATTCAGCCCAATGACGCCGTTTACCTGCAATGGAGCTGGATCATTGGCTCGCATTCCCACGGCTGGACTCAACGCTAAAACCTGAAAGGAAAAATTTGATTATGAAATTGAAACTGTCCTTTGTCGCGCTCCTCGCCGCTGTGCTGGGAACCGCGCCAGTTAACGCCGCCAAAATTCGCGTGGTCACCACGCTGACCGATCTCGCGGATTTCGCCCGCAACGTCGGTGGCGACCAAGTGGAGGTTCGCAGTCTCGCCACCGGCATCGAAGACACCCACGGCGTGCCGATGAAGCCAAGCTTCGTGCCGCTGCTCAACCGGGCCGACCTGGTGGTGCTCGCGGGCTTCGATTGTGAACACGCGTTCCTGCCAGCCTTGCTGGACGCGAGCCGCAATCCGCGCATTCAACTGGGCCAGCCGGGCTACGTCGATTGCTCCAAAGGCATTGATCCGGTGGAAGCGCCCACCTCCACCGATCATTCGGAAGGCGATGTGCATCCTTACGGCAATCCGCATTACATGCTGGATCCCGTGATGGCCAAAACCGCCGTCAGCAACATCTGCGACGCCTTCGTGACCGCCGCGCCGCAATATGCCGCCGACTTCAAGAAAAACCGCGATGCCTACCTCGCCAAGCTCGCCGCCAAGATCATGGAGTGGAAGGCGGAAATGGCCCCGTATAAAGGCGCCAAATTCGTTTCCTATCATGAACACTGGCCCTATTTCGCCGCCCGGTTCGGGCTGGACTACGTGGGCACCATCGAACTCAAACCGGGAATTGATCCCACCCCCCGGCACATTGAAGAGTTGATTGGCGAAATGAAAGCGCAACACGTTCCGATCGTCGTGCGTGAACCGCAGTTCCCCGAAAAAGTGCCGGCGCTCATTGCCAAACAAACCGGCGCCACGCTCATCAAGCTGCCCATCATGCCCGGCGGCGTGCCTGACACGGACACCTACATCAAGGAAATGGATTACATCGTCAATACGATGGCCAATGCGTTGAAAAAATAAACGAGCGGTAGGGCGCGAAACTCCGTGCGCGCTGTCCTTACCAAGCGGAACTGCGCGCCCTACCCAAAGCAAAATGAACGATCCCATCATCACCCTGGAAAACCTGGCCATTGGCTACAATGGTCAGGCGGTTCTGTCGGGCATTTCCCTTGCCGTTGCCCGGGGCAGTTTCACCGCCATCCTCGGCGCCAACGGCACCGGTAAATCCACGCTGCTTAAAACCCTGCTTGGCTTGCAACCCGTCGTCAGTGGCCAGATCAAAATCCAGCCGCCGGCCAACTTTGGCTACGTGCCGCAGGCCATCCAGTTTGATCCGCTGTATCCGCTCACCGGCTTTGACGTGGCGTTGATGGGCACATTCCGCCGCGCAGGTGCCATGCGGTTTCCCTCGCGAGCCGACAAAGATTTTGTTCACGAATGTCTGCAGGCCACCGCCGCCACCGAGTTCGCAAACAAAAAATTCAGCCAGCTCTCCGGCGGCCAGAAACAGCGCGTCCTCATTGCCCGGGCACTGGCCACCAAACCGGACATTCTTGTGCTGGACGAGCCAACCGCCGGCGTGGATGTGAAAGCGACCCACGCGCTGCTGGAATTCATTTCACAAATTCACGCGGAACGAAAACTGACCGTGCTCCTGGTCACGCACGATCTGCCGCTCGTCATGAAACACGCGCAACAAATTATCTGGCTGCACAACGGCGAGGTGCTGCACGGCACGGTGGCCGAGCTATTCACGCCCCAACGCATGTCGGAAATTTTTGAAATGGAGGTTGGCGGATATGGAATCGCTCGAAGAAATTCTTTCGCCGGATTTTCTCCTGCGCAACTCGGTTTATACCAACCTCATCATCGGCTTTGCCTGTCCGCTCGTCGGCGTGTTTCTCGTGCTCCGGCGACTGGTGTTCATTGGCGTGGCGTTGCCGCAAATTTCCTCCACCGGCATTGCCGTGGCGTTGACCGTGCCATTCTGGTTGGGAGCCAATCCGGCTCATGCCGAGCACAGCGAACATCTCATAGCCTTTGGCGGCTCCATGTTTTTCTCGCTCGCCGCCATTCTATTGCTCGCCTTTTTTGAACGGCGCGGACGCGGCCTGCCCGAAGGCCGGTTGGGCGCGGCGTATGTGGTGGCCTCGGCCCTGAGTATTTTGTTGCTTTCGAAAAATCGCTACGCGGAAGTCGGCTGGCTGGATTTACTGAAGGGCGAAATCATCACCATCGACAACTACGACCTCATCACCACCGGCATCACTCTGGTCGTGGTGTTGGCAATCCTCATCCTGTTCAACAAGGAATTTCTGCTGGTGTCATTTGATCGCGCCATGGCGGCCACGCTCGGCAAAAACGTTTTGTTCTGGGACATCTTGATTTACCTGCTCATTGGCGTGACGGTTTCCATCGCCGTGTTGAGCGTCGGTCCGTTGATTGCGTTTGCCTTCCTGCTCATTCCGGCGCTCATCGCCCACTTGTTCGCCCGCACCATGCGCCAGTTCATGATCATCGCGCCACTGATCGGCGGGGTTTGTGCCTTCTTCGGTTTCTGGCTGGCCTATAAATGGGATTGGCCGGTCGGGCCAACCGATGTCGTGATGCTGGGCACGGTGTGTTTTGCCGGATTTATAACGAAAAAGATTTTTAGCCGATAAAGCGAAACAGCAGCCGTCAATCCGGCGCATACATAACGTAACCGCGTGGCGGCGCCAAAAAATCGGCGTTACCCGAGCTATCCGTCCATATTCCCGCCGGCACGCTCAAGTCCGCTTTTCCGCGCCACGCCGCCGGTTTGAAACCAGTATTCTGCCAGCGCGTTCGCACTGTGTCACCGGCCTCGCTGGCGGTGTTGTTCAACCCAAACACCAGTCCCGGCAACAAGTGATCCGCGACTTTGCCGTCAACGGCGAATTCGATGACGTCGTCTGCCTGGTCGGCATGGATTATCAAGGGCTGAATTTATAAAGCGGGCGCTCGCGCCGGCAATTGAATTGGATGCGGCTTGTTTTCCCAATGCCGCGTGCTAGATTCCACTCGGTTTGAGGCGAAACATTTCCAGAATATTGAAACGGGGACGCGCTCCATTCGCGGCGCTCTCCATTCTGCTCATATTGCTGTTGAATCTGCTGGCCGCTGCGCCAGCCTTGCATAGATATTTCCACGAAGATGCGGGCCAGGCCGGGCATGCATGCGCCGTCACCCTGTTTGCCCACGGACAGGTGGCTGCCGCCACCATCGCCGTCACGTCCGTGGCGCCGGTATTTCTTGAAATCCGCCCCGCGCTGGCTCCCGATTTTATTGCCCAGTCTCCCAGCGCCGTTCTCCCTCCGGGTCGCGCTCCGCCGGTTTCCTTCCTCCACGCCTAAAGTTCGCCGGTCTTTGCGGACCGGATTTCGGTGATTCATTCTAGCTGAATGCTTTCGGCGCTATCGCCTTGGTGGATTGTGCCGTTTGAAAAACGAGGAAACCGTGCGTCATGCAAAATTCAATTTCGATGCGGGAAACATCCCGCGGGTTAGACCATAAAGAGAAACTCCGGCCCGCCCGGCGGATTGACCATTTCACGAATTGGCGCATGTGGCCGGGATTGGCCGCCACGGTCTGCCTGCTGTTACCCGGCTGCGCCGTCGGGCCGGATTTTAGAACACCGCCGGCCCCGGCGGACAGCGGCTACACCGCCCGACCGCTCCAAACGACGACCGATGCCCCCCATGTGGCCGGTGGCAATGCCCAAAGTTTTGTCGAAGGACGCGACATCGCCGGTGACTGGTGGACGCTGTTTCATTCCGGGGAACTCAACCGGCTGATCGCACAGGCCCTCACGAACAACCCCGACCTGAAGGCGGCACAAGCAGCCTTGTTGGCGGCTCATGAAAACGTTCTGGCTCAACGGGGCGGCTACTTTCCCACAGTGACGGCCACTTTTTCGGCCAGCCGGCAGAAACAACCACAAACGCTCGCCCCGGTGCCCAACTATCCCGTCGTGCCGCAGGAATTCCAATACAACCTCTTTACTCCGCAAGTCAGCGTTTCGTATGTGCCGGATGTGTTTGGCCTGAACCGGCGGACCCTGGAGTCGTTCAAGGCGCAGGAGCAGGGAGTTCATTACCAGATGATCGCCACCTACACCACGCTGACCGCCAACGTGGTGGTGACGGCAATTCAAAAGGCGGCGGTGCAGGCGCAAATTGACGCGACCCGCCAGTTGATTGATTTGAATTCCAACATGGTGCAGATCCTGCGCTATCAACGAATCAAGGGATATGCCAGCCAGCTTGACCTGGTCGCGCAGGAATCGCAGCTCGCGCAAACTGCCGCCGCCCTGCCGCCATTGATGAAGCAGATGGCGCAGCTCCGCGATCAGTTGGCAGTTCTGGTGGGCCGTTTCCCGAATCAGGCGCCGGGCGCGGCCTTCGCGCTGGCAAACCTCAAATTGCCGGCGGAGTTGCCGGTTAGTTTGCCATCGGAATTGGTGGCGCAGCGGCCCGATGTTTTGCAGGCGGAGGCCAATCTCCACGCCGCCAGCGCGCAAATCGGCATCGCCATCGCCAACCGGCTGCCGAACATTGAATTGACGGCCAGCGCCGGCAATGACGCCTTGGCGTTCGAAAAATTATTCACTTCCGGCACGGGCTTTTGGGGGTTGGGCGCGGCGGCGGCCGCGCCGCTGTTCCAAGGCGGTCAGCTATTGCATCAAGAACGGGCCGCCAAGGCCGCCTACACGCAGGCGGCCGAACAATATCGCAGCACCGTGCTGACGGCATTTCAAAATGTCGCCGACACGTTGACGGCGTTGCAACAGGATGCCGAGGCTTTGCAGGCCGCCGCCAACGCGGCGAACGATGCTCGCATCACTTTGAATCTTTCCCAGCGCCAGTGGCATGACGGATACATCAGCTATCTGGCGCTCTTAAATGCAAAACAAGCCTACCAACAAGCCCGGATCAGTCTAATTCAGGCCCAGGCGGATCGATATGCCGACACGGCGGCACTGTTTCAGGCGCTGGGCGGTGGCTGGTGGCATCGTCCGGATTTAACCAAGGATACTTATGAGAAATGAAATGTTTCACCTGCGGAAGTGGACGGCACATTGCTTCCATCGTCTGTGCGGCTGGTCGGCCGGGGCAATGGCGCTCGCCGGTCTGGCGTGTTTCACCGGCTGTTCGCCCAAGGCTGAGCCGGGCGTGCCAATGCCGTCCATGACCGTGAGTAATGTAACTCTCACGGCAACCCAGCGGGAAAAAATCCATCTCCACACCGTGACGACATCGCAATATCGCAAGACGATTGAAACCACGGGCGTGATTGATTTTGACAACGA
Source organism: bacterium (assembly GCA_021813325.1). Taxonomy (GTDB): domain Bacteria; phylum Verrucomicrobiota; class Verrucomicrobiia; order Limisphaerales; family UBA11358; genus UBA11358. The sequence goes on from JAKALA010000038.1 coordinate 26,836, forward strand.
TCAAGCGACCAGTGTGCTGGCGCCGTTTGGCGGACCCGTGACGCAACTTCTGGTTGCCATTGGCGACCAGGTCAAAGCGGGCGACCCGTTGGCCCGGGTGGTCTCGCCCGACTTTGCCGCCGCCATCAGCGCTTACCGCAAAGCACTATCCACCGCGCAGACCCTGCGGCGGGTGGCCGACGTGGACAAGGATTTGCTGAAGCACAACGGTATTGCCGGGCGCGAAGCGGAGCAGGCGCAAAGCGACGCCGCCAACGCCGAGGCGGACCGCGACGCCGCCCTGCAAACCCTCGTCTCGCTCAACCTTGATCCGCAGACCATCCAAGACCTGCAAGCCGGCCGGCCGGTGGCGCGGCCGGAAGGCACCATTCGCTCGCCGATCGCAGGCACCGTGGTGGAAAAATTTATCACTCCCGGCGAACTGCTTGCAGCGGGTTCGACGCCGTGTTTCACCGTGGCGGATTTGTCGCGGGTCTGGGTGATGGCGCAAATGTTCGGTTCCGATCTCAACGGCATTCAAGTGGGCGATTCCGCGGAGGTGGAAACCGGCAATGGCACCAACGCATTCTCCGGCCAGGTGGACAATATTTCCGCGCTGGTGGATCCGGACACCCGCTCCGTGATGGTGCGAGTGGTGGCGAACAACCCGGGCGATGTTCTCAAGAAACAAATGTATGTGCGCGTGCAAATCCATTCCCACCAGGAACGCACGGGGCTGCTGGTGCCGATTTCGGCGATTTTGCACGACGACGAGAATCTCCCGTTTGTTTACGTGGCGCAACCGGATGGCAGTTTCGCCCGGCGGCAGGTGGCCATGGGGAGCCGGGTGGCTGATGACTACGAAATCACGGACGGATTGAATGCCGGCGACCAGATCGTGGTGGAAGGCGGCATCTTCCTTCAATTCATGCAAAACCAATGAACGAGTCCTTCCTTCCATCCGGGCCGGCGCCGCGAACGGCTTCGATCATGAACCGGATCGTGGCTTCCTCCTTGCGGCAGCGCTTTCTGGTGATCCTCATGACGCTGGTTTTGATCGGTGCGGGCACGCACTCCCTTGAACGGTTGCCGGTGGATGCGTATCCCGACCTGTCACCGCCGGCGGTCGAGATCATCACCCAATGGCCCGGACACGCCGCCGAGGAGGTGGAACGGTTGATCACCGTGCCCATCGAGGTGGAAATGAACGGCGTGCCGCGGACGACCAAGCAGCGGTCCATTTCCTTGTATGGATTGTCCGATGTGATTCTTACGTTCAAAGACGGCACGGACAATTATTTTGCGCGGCAGCGGGTTTTTAATCGTTTGTCCGACCTCAGCCTCCCGAGTGGAGCGACGCCCTCGGTCTCGCCCCTGTCGTCGCCCTCGGGCCTGATCTATCGTTACATGCTGCAAAGTTCCGACCGCTCGCCGATGGAACTCAAGACGCTTGAAGATTGGACCGTCGAGCCGGCTTACAAATCGGTTCCCGGCGTGGCGGACGATTCCGGTTTTGGCGGCGGCACCATGCAATATCAGGTGCTGCTCGATCCGGCGAAGCTGGCCGGAGTCGGACTGTCGGTGCTGCAAGTGGAGAGTTCGCTGGCGGCGAACAACGGCAATGCCGGCGGCGGATTTTATTCGCAAGGCGGCCAGTTCTACTACGTGCGCGGCCTGGGGCGGATGAAAACATTGGACGACATCCGCAACGTGGTGGTGGCCGTCCACAACGGCACGCCGGTGTTGCTCAAGAATGTCGGCCGCGTCGTCATCGGCATCGCCCCGCGTCTGGGCGAATTCGGTTACCAGAAACAAAATGACTGCGTGGAAGGCGTCATCATGTTGCGCACGGGCGACAAGACGCAGGATGTCTTGAAACGGGTGGAGGCAAAAACCACCGAACTCAACCACCAGATCCTGCCCAAAGACGTCAAAATTCTTCCCTTTTACGACCGCAGCGATTTGATCGCGATGACGACGCAGGTCGTAAAGCAGAATTTGCTACGCGGCATGTTGCTGGTGGTCGTGGTGCTCGTCTTTTTCCTTTACGATTTCCGGGCGGGCTTGATCGTGGCCACGGCTATCCCGCTGTCGCTGCTGTTTGCGTTTATTTGTCTCGATGTTCAAAAAGCCTCGGCCAATTTGCTGTCCATCGGGGCGGTGGATTTTGGCATCCTGGTGGATGGCGCGGTGGTGATGGTGGAAAACATTTACCGGCGAATCGCCGCGCGCAAAGGAACGCCGTTGAATGTCCTGGAAATCGTCCGGGCCGCGGCGGCGGAAGTGGACCGTCCACTGTTTTATGCGGTTGCAGTTATCGTCGCCGGTTTTCTGCCGATCTATGTGCTGGCCGGACCGTCCGGAACCTTGTTCAAGCCGATGGCCGACACCATGGTGTTTGCGCTGGTCGGCTCGCTGCTGGTCACGTTGACGCTGCTGCCGGTGCTGTGCGCCTGGTTCATGCGCCGGGGCGTGCGGGAACGCCGGAACGCCGCTTTTGAAACCATCAAAGCGGTTTACACCAAGGGGCTGGACTTTTGCCTGGCGCGGCCCTGGACGACAACCATGGCCTCGGTGCTGTTGCTGGCGGGTTCGTTGCTGCTGGTTCCGCGCATCGGTGCCGAGTTCATGCCGCATCTGGATGAAGGCGCATTGTGGGTGCGCGCCACGATGCCCTACACCATTTCGTTCGATGAATCGGCCAAGATTACGCCGCAAATCCGCACGGTGTTGAGTTCATTTCCGGAAGTCACCACCGTGGCCTCGGAATTGGGCCGGCCCGATGACGGCACGGATCCCACCGGGTTTTTCAATGTTGAATTCTACGTCGGCCTCAAACCCTATTCGCAATGGACCGGGCCTTGCCACACCAAAGCCAAATTAATTGAAGCCATCAACCAAAAGCTCCAGCAATTTCCCGGCATCATCTTTAACTACACCCAGCCGGCGGAAGACGCGGTGGACGAGGCGGAATCGGGCCTGAAAAGCGCCCTGGCCGTCAAGGTATTTGGCTCCAACCTGGCCACCCTGGAGGAGAAGGGCAAAGCGATCAAAAAGATTCTGGAGCATGTCCGGGGCATCAAGGATGTCACCCTGGTGAAGGAACTCGGCCAGCCCAGTCTGACCATCGAAATTGACCGCGCCAAGATCGCCCGCTATGGGCTGAATGTCGCCGACATCAATGCGTTGATCACAACTGCCGTTGGCGGCGACGTGGCGACCCAAGTGGTGCAAGACGAAAAGCAGTTTGATCTGGTGGTTCGCCTGGAACGTGAATACCGGGACAACCCCTCAGAGATCGGTAATATTTTGGTGCCCACGCCGGGCGGACAGCAGATTCCGCTCAAGGAATTTGCCGACATCAAGGTGGCTGACGGCGCCGCCTTCATTTATCGCCAGGATAATTCGCGTTACATCGGCGTTCAGTTCTCGGTGGAGGGACGCGACCTGGCCAGCGCCGTCCAGGACGCCATCCAACAGGTTAAAGAAAAAATTTCCCTGCCGCAGGGTTATCGCGTGGATTGGGGCGGAGAATACAAGGAATACACCGCCTCGCGCCGCCAAATGCAGGTTATCCTGCCGTTGACCTTGTGTTTGATATTTCTTCTATTGTTCGCGCTTTACAGCAACATCAAATTCCCCCTGATCACCGTGCTGGGCGTATTGTTATCAGCCCCGGTGGGCGGCCTGATGGCTCTTTGGCTCACCGGCACGCCGTTTTCAGTTTCGTCCGGCATCGGGTTCCTGGCCTTGTTTGGTGTCTCGGTGCAGACTGCGGTGGTCTATATCTCCTACGTCAACGAACTGCGCCGCAACGGAGCTGGTTTGGCCGGGGCGATCCGGGAAGGGGCCATTTTGCGGTTGCGCCCGATCATGATGACGGCGCTGGTGGCCGCGCTGGGATTATTGCCGTCCGCGCTTGCCACCGGCGTGGGCACGGACACCCAACGACCCTTCGCGCTGGTTATTGTTAGCGGGCTTTTTACACGGCTGCTGATCAGCATTTTTCTGATGCCGGTGCTTTACACCCTCGTCGCCCGACCGGGCGACCGGCTGGAAGTGTGATTGAAATCGCTGTCGTTGCGCGCAAACAATAACGGCGGTTGCAGGTGCAACCGCCGGTTGAATTTTTTAAGCTCGTTTTAAGTCGGTGATCAAGCGCGCGGCTTTACATGTGCGCGATGATGTTGTCGCCGAAGGCCGAACACTTGATTTCGGTGGCGCCGTCCATGAGACGGGCGAAATCGTAGGTGACTTTCTTGGAGCCGATCGCACCGTTCAAACCTTTCAGGATGAGATCAGCCGCTTCGGTCCAGCCCAGGTAACGCAGCATCATTTCACCGGAAAGAACAACGGAGCCGGGATTCACCTGGTCTTTGTTGGCGTATTTCGGTGCGGTGCCATGGGTGGCTTCAAAAATCGCGTGGCCAGAGACGTAGTTGATATTGCCGCCGGGCGCGATGCCGATGCCGCCGACCTGCGCCGCGAGCGCGTCGCTCAAATAATCGCCGTTCAAGTTCAGCGTGGCGATCACGTCGAAATCCGTCGGGCGCGTGAGCACCTGCTGGAGCGTGATGTCGGCGATGGCGTCCTTGATGACGATGCCGGCGCCGGGTTTGCCTTCGGGAATTTTGCACCACGGGCCACCATCAATTTCCACCGCGCCGAATTCAGTTTTGGCGAGTTCATAACCCCAGTCGCGGAAGGCACCTTCGGTGTATTTCATGATGTTGCCCTTGTGGACAATCGTCACCGATTTCTTTTTGTTGGTGATGGCATATTCAATGGCCGAACGAATCAAGCGCTGCGTGCCGGTCTTGGAGACGGGCTTGATGCCGATGCCAACGATGTCAGGCGTTTCGCCGAAGCGGATTTTTTTGAAATCCTTCGGAAAATTCGCCTTAAGAAATTCCACCGTCTTGAGCGCGGCTTCCTTGCCGGCTTCGAAGTCAATGCCCGCGTAAATGTCCTCAGTGTTTTCGCGGAAGATGACCATGTCCACCTTCTCGGGATGCTTCACGGGCGAGGGCACGCCGGTGAAATACTGCACGGGGCGCAGGCAGACGTAGAGATCGAGCATCTGGCGCAGCGCGACGTTCAGCGAGCGGATGCCGCCGCCGACCGGTGTGGTAAGCGGTCCTTTGATGCCCACGAGAAATTCCTTGAACGCCTCGACGGTGTCATCCGGCAGCCAGTTGTCGAACTTGTTCTTGGCCGCTTCGCCGGCGAAGACTTCCATCCACGCGATCTTTTTTTTGCCGCCGTAGGCTTTTTCCACGGCCGCATCCATGACCCGCACGCTCGCCGCCCAGATGTCCGGCCCCGTGCCATCGCCTCGGATAAAGGGGATGATGGGTTGATCCGGCACGTTGAGCTTGCCGTTTTGAATCGAGATTTTCCCGCCAGTGGGAACAGTGCATGTGCTATAGGCCATAATTTGAATTAAGTTATTAAATTCCTTTCCCAAATGAAAATGCCGAATGCGGCCAAAATCAAGGAAAGAACGCGTGCCGGTCACATTTAGCGGGGCGGTCTGGTAAAACCCGGCGAATCCGAGGCTTTGCCCGAAGCTGATTCACGACTAGACTCACACGGTTGTCAACGAAACCACCAGATCATTATGCGACGCTTGGGCTGCACCGGCGATGCACGGAAGCGCAAATCCGCGCGGCCTATCGCCTGCTCGCCAAGCAGCATCATCCGGACGTGAATCAAAGTTCACGCGATGCCCTGACCCGCACCCAGGAATTGAACGCCGCGTATGCAATCTTGAGTGATCCGGCGAGACGGCAGGCTTACGACCAGGAATTGGCTTCGGCACAAAATTTCCAACCTCGAATCTCCCGTCAGCCGCCAGCCGTGAACATTTCCCAGGAAGTTCACCTGGCGTTGCTGGACTTTCTGCGGGGCACCTCGTTGCCAGTGCAGGTCAGCGATCCCGGCAACCCAAGCGGGCCGGAAACTTATCAACTGATTGTGCCGCCCGGCACGGCGCCAGGCACACGCCTGCGTTTGCCGAGAAGCGAACCGTTTGCCCGCGGGTTTATTCTGGTGCGACTCAAAGCCCGCCCGGATTTTCGATTCAAGCCACGCGGTTCCGACTTGCGGTGCGATTTAAAAATCACTTTTCAACGCGCCACGCAAGGCGGCGTTGAAGTCCTGCGGGGAATCGACGGACGCACATTGCGGGTCCATATTCCAAAAAATATTTCCCGCGATGAAATCCTGCGCCTCGACGGCGAGGGATTGCCCAAATCACGCGGCGGGCGCGGCGATCTTTTGGTGCGTATAAAATACAATCCCCAAGTGCGCATCACCCGCCGCCCCCGCCGATAACTTTTGCGGACAACCGGCACTTTCATTTTTCTTTGAACAAAACGGGCCTCAAAGCGTCGAATGAAGTGTTAGGTTTTCATTTGGTTCTGTTTGTTTGAAGAGTCTGGCTGCTGGTTTGAGCCAGACTCTTTTTTATTTTAAAACAGGATTTCACCCAAAAAATCCCCCTTTTGAAGGACACTTCATTTGCACCGTTGGCGGTCATCCCAACCGGGATAGAGCGCCGCGCTTGCCCAACTCATAAAAATCCAATGGGTTAATCAGGACGGGCGGGGTTCAACTTATGACCGCGCTGAAAATATTCCTGTGGAGTTGGATGATTGGGGCTGGGCTTTGCACCGTCGCTGACCTAGTAATCGCCCCGCGGCACACCCAATCGCGAGCCGGCGAGTTCAGTGTCATGCCACAGGAGGATGAGTTCGTTGAGATTGTCCAGCCAGGGCATGACGCGGTTTTCCAGCGCGTCGGAAATTCTCACCGTGTCGCCCGACTGACAGGCGGCATCGACATCGCAAATGATGACGGCAATCTGCTCCAGTTGCCATTTGCGCAGTTGCTTGAGCGAAACCGCCCGTTGGCCGGCCCGCACAAATGATCCGGCAAAAAACTCATGGTGAGAATGGGATCTTTCATGAGCCGCGCCATGTCCCACCAGAGTTCACAGGCCACGGACGCTTCATTGATCAACACCAGCGTCAGCGACGCTTCCACGCGCTGGCGCACGTGTTCCGCCTGCTGCCAGGCTTTTTTCAAGACCAGCAGCGGGCCGTCGTCCAGCGAGACAGATTCCGCATCCACCCGCGAAAAACCGGGCATCGGCGGAGCCGAAAGCGAGAGGTCGATCGCGATGCCGTCCACTTTCAACGAAAACAAAACATGCTGTTTGCTCAAGGCTAGGGTTTCCAGGAAACAGCGGATTGAATTGAGTGTATTTCGCTCTGAAGGAATTGCCACTGGCGCGCCATCCAGAAAAGCCACGAGGTCACCCTTTGATGCCTTCGACGTGTAAAAATTATTCGGGGCCGCCATGACACCTACCGTATCGGATTTCCCGCGAGAAACCTGACCGAAACTTATTCACAATTTATTGACACTCACTTGGCTGCGTTGGCACCCTTCACGCGAAGCCGGATGGAATACAGCGATTCGCTGGCGGTGATAAACAAGGTTTGGTGATCCGGCCCGCCGAAACTCACGTTGGCCGACCACGACTCGGGCACATCAATGTGATCGATTTGTTTGCCAAGCTTATCGAAAACGGTCACGCCGTGGCCGGTCAAATAAAGATTGCCCTCGGCGTCGATGGTCATGCCATCAGAACCGAGCGAACAGAAAAGGGTTTTGTTCGTGAGCGAACCATCAGACTGGATGTCGTATCGCCAGGTTTTGCCCGCCCGGATGTCAGCGACGTAAAGATTCCTGCCATCCGGTGTTCCGGTGATGCCATTGGGCTGTTTCAAATCATCGATGACACGCTTCAGCTCTTTGCGATTCGCCGAAAGCCAGAAGACATCCTCGCCGGGCATGGCCATCTTGTCGTGATCCCACCAGGTCCGGCGATAAAATGGGTCGGTAAAATACAAGCCGCCGTCTGGCGCCGGCCATACGTCGTTGGGACCATTGAAATACTTGCCCTGAAAATTGGTCACCAACACCGTCACGGTTTTGTCCGGCGCAATGCTCCAGAGTTCATTATGGCCATCGGCACAGGCGATCAGATTCCCCTTGGCGTCGAAGCACATCCCATTGGCGTAACTCGACGGCTGGAGAAAGGCGGAAAGCTTGCCCTGCGCGCTCCATTCCATGATTCGGTTGTTGGGCTGATCCACAAAAAAGAGATTCCCGTGCGCATCCACCGTCGGGCCTTCGGTAAACTTGAAATCGCCGGCCAGTTTCTCCAGCCTGGCACCGGGAGCAACCACGCTGTCGGCCCAAACCGCAAGGGCGGATGAAATCAAAACGGCGGCAACAAAAATCTTCATGGTCCGGGCAATCTGACGGGATTTCGCGCATGAATCCACCAAAATCGTTCCTTGTTTTTGGCCCCCGCTTGCCGCATCTTGCACAAGTTTAACGATGAGTCAGCAAACTCAAAAAGCCGTTCGCTTTCTGCTAAGCTGGATTAACAACACCGTGGCGGTGCTGGTGGCCGTCATTGTATTGAACAAAGGCTTTTCATACGAAGGCCGGATGGTAAATCTGCTGGTGGCCTCGCTGTTGCTGGGTATTCTAAACGCCTTTGTGCGACCGATCTTGATGCTGATCGCGCTGCCACTGCTGATTTTCACGCTGGGATTGTTCACGTTGGTGATCAATGCCCTGTTGCTCTATCTGGTGGGCGCGCTGATGCAGCCGCATTTTCAGGTGAAGAGTTTTGGCTACGCGTTCCTGGGCGCGTTGATCATCAGCATCATTTCCACCGCCTTGAATGTGTTATCCGGCAACGCCAAAGTTTCCGTCAAACACCACCAAAACCCCGGCGCCAAAAAAGGCCCGGATAAAAACAACGACGGCAACGGCCCGGTCATCGATGTTTAAGCCGCCGGTCGCAGTCGATAGGCTGCCCGCCGCGTGGGAATGCCCCGGGCATTAAAATCCCGCTCAAAATCGGTGGTCAATTCCGCCAGTTCCGCCGGGGTTTCCACCGGGCCGAACGCCGGTGCCGCGCCAAACACCTCGTTCATCTGCTGAAAGTAATCCTGGTCGTCGGTTCGCAAATAAACCACCCCGCCGGCCAGCAGCGTTCGCCCGGCCAGCGCGGGAAATTTTTCATTGATAAGCCGGAAACGGCGATGCTTCTTCTTCGGCCACGGGTCCGGGAAGTAAATATGCAAAGCCGTGGCACAATTGGGCGGCAGCAAGTATTCGAGGAAATAAGCGGATTCAATCCGCACCCCGCGCAGGTTGTTTAATCCCAACCGCCGGCCTTTGCGATCCAATTTTTGAATGCGCCCGAGCAGGCGTTCCACCCCGATAAAATTTTGCAGGGGATGCCGGCGCGCGTATTCGACCAGAAATGAAGCGTCGCCACAGCCCAGCTCCACTTCCAGCGGACGGACGGCATCAAATAGCCTAGCCAGATTAATTCGCTCCAGAATGGAGGGCAAATCATGGAGCAATGAATTTGATGCGGGTAAATTCACGGAGGAGTGAAACGCGACAACACTGACGTCAGTCTGCCCATCAATAACGTAAAAGCTTAACGACCAGAAGCAAAAATGTCTTACTTGCCCTCCGGGCCATGCCGGCTAAAACACTTGAAATGCGGGCGAAAGAATCAGGCCAGTTCCTGATTCGCCGGCTGGGTGGCGGCGGGCAATTTCTCGGACGCCTCAATCATCTCCCCCACCACTTTCTTGAACTCGGCGAGGCCGGTGGACGGTATGATGATCGAATTGCGGCGACCGCCAATTTCTTCGGTGATGCGCAGTAAGCGGCCACGGGGATTTTCTCTAAGCGTTAAAATAAAGGTCTTCCGTTCAATCTGAATGATGCCGGACTTTAAGGTGTCTTCCGTCACGCGGGGTTTCGGCGGCATTTGAGACCAGCTCCGGAAAGGCGAGTAGTGATCATTTGAAATCATAAAAGCTTAGTTAGCAAATTAATCTGGCGTAAAACTAAACTGCGTTTCCCACAAAAGCAACCCCATCGTGAAGCCACCTCCTCAGGCATGACCTTCCCCATCACCCTGTTTTCCAAAGCAAGCATAAATGGGTCAGCTCCGCCCCACGCCCTAGACCAGCCCTACTGTCCTGACACCTTCACCCCCCAATGGGGCGGAACCGACAAATCACCTCCAAGAACAGGGAGTCCCTACTCCTTCCCCCCTGTCCTTGCCATTCACTTATTACTACGTTCGGAAATAGAATATCTTTCAAAAAATTTGAAATATTTTAAAAAAATTTCAGCCAACGGATGGTTCAGCCCATTTTAAGTGGGTTTTGGAAGGATTTTACCCGAAAATCAGGGATTGCTAAATAGGTATTGATTAGCATTTTTCGAGCAGGTAGAATGAAAGGCTGGCCGCCAAATTGCGGAACGATTTGCTGTAGCAATGGGTTTTGCGCCGCAGCCGGGCCAGATAAACCCGGATTCGATTGTTGGCGCTTTCTATGGTGAAGGTGCGGGCTTTGCCTTGCTGGTGGCGGGCGGCGGCAAAGATTTGGCCGTAGGGGTGCCAGAAATCGGTGCAGTAGGTGATGTGCTCCCCATGCGGAAGTTGCGCATCCAGTTGGCGGGCTGTTTGGGGGCCACGATCCCCCAGCGCCCAGCCGCACATCTGCTTGGTAGCACGATCAATAGCCCACCACAGCCAGCAAGCTTCTTTTTTTACCAACATACGTCCATAATTCATCCGCCTCCACCCATTCCACCTCGGCCGCAGGGACACTGGCCAGGGCCTTGTCAGCCACTTCTGCCTGCACCCAATTCATGACCGAGTTATGGCTCACCCCGGCTAGTATCTACTTGCAAAGACTGGCGTATTTACTGGTGAGGCCTTTTGGATAAACTTTGACCTTTGTCCATTCAAAGGGGGCGGCGGTCTGATTGTAAGACTTGATAAAGGTGTCAATGGCTTGGCA
>JAKALA010000039.1 GCA_021813325.1 bacterium
ACGCCTGCACCAACCCGGTTAAAACCAACACGTCCGCTTTCTTTGGATAGGTATTCATGCGGAACAAGCCTAGCGTATTCACTTGGACATTTGCGGTCCATGCGTTTGTTAAGTATACAAGCCCGGACGGCGGGCGGATTACGGTGGATTTTCGCCGACATGGGTGGGGAGTGAAACAATGAATTTAATTTCCGTTCCGGCGCCGGGCGAACTGTGGATTTCACATTTGCCGCCCAATTTTTCCAGCCGTTGCCGCAAGTTTTTCAGGCCGTTGCCGCGCCCCGGACGTTCCGGCACGGTAAGCGGATCAAATCCCTGGCCATTGTCGCGAATCATCAAGGCAAAACCTACAGTGTCGGTTTCGAGAAAGATCGACGCTTCCCGGGCGCCGGAGTGTTTCACAATGTTATGCAACGCTTCCTTGAAGGCGAGGAAGAGGTTATGACGCATTTCCGCCGTAATCGGCCAATGGGGCAGATGCAAAGGCAGTTCCAGCCGGCAACGGATGTTGATGGAAGTCAGGTAATCCTGGGCGAAGTTGCCCAAATAATTTGCCAGGCTGTCCAGCGTGTCATGCTGCGGATTCACGGCCCAGACAATTTCATCCAGGGAGCGTGTCAATTCCCGGGCCGTGTCATAAATCCGATCCAATTGCACCGCCGCCTGCTCGGGATGGTTTAACACTCCGTAAACCGACTGGCTCATGAGCGAGATGCGGGTCAGATTGGCGCCGAGATGATCGTGAATGTCTTTGGCGATCCGCGTGCGTTCGCGTTCGATGGCCTGTTGCCGATGAAGAACTTCCAATTTGCGCCGCATCCGGCGCCGCGTGATGCCAAGAACGACGCTCACCACCAGCGCCGTGGCCAACACGATGACCAGGGCGCGAAACCACCACGTCTGCCAAAAATGCGGCAAAATGATCAGCGAAAATGATGCGCCCACTTCGTTCCAAATGCCGTCGCTGTTGCAGGCGCGGACATGAAAAGTGTAGTGGTTGGGCGGGATAAAGCTGTATTCAGCCACCCGCTTGTCGGTCGCGGCCTCAATCCAGTCGTTGTCCCAGTCTTCCAGCCGATATTGAAAACGCATCTTTTCCGGGGCCACAAAGCTCAAGCCGGTGAAATGAATTTCATACCGTTGCTGGCCGGGCGGGATGATGAGCGGGGCATTGGTGTCCGGATGGCGGGCCAGCAGATGACCATTGGCCAGGATGTCTTCAATGACGACCGGCGGCGGCAGATGGTTCATTTTCATGTCACCGGGATTGACCGTCACCAGACCGCGACTGGTCGGAAAACAAATCCGCCCGTCCGGCAGTTTGCAAGCCGCCGGCTGCAATCCGCCCGAGCAATTCAGGGAAATCAGGCCGTCGCCCTTGCCGATGATTTGCACGGGAATCTTCGGGATTTTCCCGTCGGCGCAATCTTCCAGCGAGTTTTTCGCGATGCGGAAGATGCCCGCGTGCGAACTGATCCAATAACTGCCAAACCCATCATCTTCAATGGCACAGATGAAATTATCCGGCAAACCTTCCGTGGTGGTGATTTTGGCAAATTTGCCGTTTTTCAAACGATTCAAGCCGCTGCCATAAGTGCCCATCCAGAGCGTGTCATTGGTTTCCAGCAACAGGCATTGGACATAATCGCTGGCCAGACCGTCGCTTTTCTGGAATTGGCGCAACTGTCCGTTGCGCAAACACCCGAGACCGCCGCCCAGCATGCCAAACCAGATCGTGCCATCTCTGGCTTCGGCAATGGCGCGCACGTCCGGCAGTTTCAAACCGCTTTTTTCTCCATACCATTGGATTTTCCCCGGCGCGTAATGCATCAACCCATTGGCGGTGCCAATCCAAGTTGAGCCATCAGCGGACTGCAACATGGCCGCCATCGGCACGCTGAGATTTTCCAAGCCAGGCGGCGTGACAAAATGATCGCCTTTCTGGATAAACAAACCGCCGCCCCAAGTGCCGGCCCAGACCCGGCCTTGTTGATCTTGCGAAACGCTCCAGACGTAGAGGTTGGATAAGCCCGAGCTTTCTCCGTAAACTTTCCATTCATTATTCCGCAGGTAATACAGCCCGGCACCTTCACTGCCAATCCAAAGGGCGCCGTCTTTCGCTGCGGCAACAGATAAAACCGCCCGTCCTTGCCAGTGGTCTGGCGGGTCTAAAACCTGCACTTTCCCGGGCCGCAGGGCGACAATACCGGAGCTGCCCGCGCCGATCCAAAGAGTGCCTTCCCGGTCTTCCGTCAGGCAACGAATCCAATCATTCGGAAACCCGTTGGCATGGTTGAAATGTTGCACCGCGCCATTGGTGGCCAGCAAAAACAAGCCGTCGCTTGACGTGCCCATGGCCAGCGTGCCGTTGCGCATTTCCAGCATGACCACCGCCGTGGCGTTGCACGGGTTGCTGCCGCGATCCGCCACAATCTGGCGTCCACGAAATTTTCTCACGCGTGTATCGCCCACCACCCACACGCCGCCATCATGGCTGGCGCACAGGCCTTGGATGTAACTGCCAAAAATGGCGACGTCGGGACCGTTCGTCATCAGCTCCAATTTGCCATGATCCAGCACGCCCAGTTTGCCGCCACTGGTAATCCACAGCTTGCCGGAACCATCCCGGGCCAGGTTTACCACACCATCGGAATTCGGCAGGGCGCAGAGGTGGTCATCCCGCACCCGCGCCAGGGTGCCTTCCTCGTTGAGCACCCAGATTTCACCGGCGGCGTCGGCGCTGATGGCGGCGATTTTTCGGCGGGCGCCTGATTCGTGAATGTTCTGGGACACGAATTGACCGGCTTGATAGCTGGTCAAATCACCGCGTTCGTGGCCGATCCAGAGTGTTCCGTGGGCATCTTGATACAAACTGGTGATGCGATCGCTTTGTAATTGAGGTTCATTAGCGCTGTTATACGCCGTGAACCGTTCGCCATCAAATTTCGCCAGGCCGCCATAAGTGCCCAGCCACAGGTAGCCATCACGCGTTTGCAGAACGGCCGCCACGGCGTTGTCCGGCAAACCGTCGTCCGTGGTCCAGGAACGCGGGAATAATCCCGGAACATCGTCGGCAATCGCTGTTCGCAGAATGGCCAAAATCAGCCCGACCAGCAGGCCGGCAAAGCGGACTCGACCCGTGGCCTGTGAGCGCGGCCTGTGAGCGCGGCAGGGCTTGGCAACTCGGCTGGCTGGGCTGTGGGGAAACACCCGAGCAGTGTGCCGTCCGCTTTTTTGCGTGCAAGCCAAACCATGCTCGCCCGGTTCGGTTGCACCGGCGGGAAGTTTGATTTGATGATGTGAGGCGACACTCCGCAAATCAGCGGGATCGCGGGACTCGTTAATTTAAGGGACAAGACATCGCCTGGGAAATCCTGCTAATGAAGGACGTGTAAACTGATTCAAGCCGTGACAACTGCGAGTCGCGCAGGTTGTCGCCCGGCTTTTTCCCTTTGGAAATTCAATTTTATGCGCACTGATCAACAACTTTTCTCGCGATGGCTATGGGCGCTTGGCGTCGGCCTCGGGCTGTGGACCACGGCGGGTTACGCCGGCAATTACACTAATTTCGACGTGGCCATTTACATTCCCGTCGGCGTCGTTCAGAGCTTTGCCCAACCGCAAAAGCTGGCGGACGACTGGGCGCGGATCAGTCGCCAGCTCAAAGTGGACAAGGTTTATATCGAGGTGCAACGGGACCGGCAACTGACCGGCGATGACTTGCTGGAGAAGACCAAGAAATTTTTTCTGGACCATGGCGTGAAAGTCGCCGGCGGCATGGCGTTGTCCGATTCCGGATTCGGCGGGCAGTTCAAGTCTTTTTGCTATACCGACCCGGCGGATCGTGAATTCATCCGGCACGCGGCGGAACGGGCGGCCCGCCATTTTGACGAGGTCATTCAGGACGATTTCTTTTTCGTCACCACCAAAACCGCTTCCGATATTGCCGCCAAAGGCGATCGGAGCTGGACGCAGTTTCGCCTCGCGCTGATGGACGACGCGGCGGAAAACCTGCTCATCAAACCCGCCCGGGCGGTGAATCCCAAGGTGAAAATGATCGTCAAATTTCCCAACTGGTATGAGCACTTTCAAGGTTCCGGGTATGACTTGGAAAAGGAGCCGAAAATTTTTGACGGCATTTACACCGGCACCGAAACCCGCGACGCCGTCATCACCGACCAACATCTGCAGCCGTATGAAAGCTACGAAATCCTGCGCTATTTCGAGAACATCGCGCCCGGACGCAACGGCGGCGGCTGGGTGGACACCTATGATATCCGCTACGTGGACCGCTACGCCGAACAATTGTGGAACACGCTGTTTGCCAAGGCGCGGGAATTGACGCTCTTTGAATGGTCGGCCATGAGCCGGCCCATTGAACCGGGCGACCGGGCAGGCTGGTTCAATTTACCAACCAGCTTGCAGCTTGCCGAAATGGAGAAAGGCGTTGCCGAACCAACCATGGCGCGGGTCGCGGGTTATTCGTTGGAACAGGTGGACGCGTTTTTAGGCAAGCTGGGCAGGCCCATTGGCCTCGCCAGCTACAAACCCTATCATTCGACCGGCGAGGATTTTTTGCACAATTATCTGGGCATGATTGGCATTCCGATTGATCTGCAGCCGGAATTTCCGACGAACGCCAGCCTCGTTTTGCTGACGGAATGCGCCAAGTATGATCCGGACATTGTGGCCAAGATCAAAGGCCAGTTGCTCGCCGGCAAATCGGTGGTGATCACGTCCGGTCTGCTGTGCGCGCTTCAAGGCAAGGGAATCGAAGACCTCGCGGAAATTCGCTGCACGGATCACAAATTTTTTACGCATGAATATCTGGATGGCTTTGGCGCCGGACGCGGCTCGGAGCTTGAAGGCGAGACGAATGCGGATGTGCTGTTTCCGGAAATTTTCTTTTTGACCAACGACGCCTGGCCGGTGGTGCGGGCCATTGCCGGCAAAAGCGGCTACCCGCTGCTGCTCATGGATCGCTACGCCAACGGCGTTTTGTATGTCTGGGCGATGCCGGAGAATTTTAGCGATTTGTATGCGTTGCCCAGGTCGCTCATCAGCGCTTTCAAAGATCAGTTGATGTTGTCGTTCCCGGTGCGCCTGGATGCGCCCAGCCAGGTGGCGTTGTATGCCTATGACAATCATACCTGCATCGTGGAATCGTATTTGGACCGGGCGGTGGACGTGACGGTGACGTTTGCGGGTGATTTTGGAAAATTAACGAATCTGGTCACCGGCAAAACCCTTTCCAGTTCGGCCCCGGAGCGTCGCCCGGCCGGTCGGGGTGCAAAAGGCGTATTCAACGTCCACCTGCTGCCGCATTCCTACGTGGTGCTGGCGGCGGAAAAGTAGCGGCGGATGGGAATCGCCGGTCCGGTTCGCTCGCAGAATTCTCGCGTTCAACTGCCGGCCTGAGGTTGGCCGGCTGGGAGGTTTCAGAATTTGTTCGCGCCAAACGCGAGTTTTTCGCATATTCCCGCCGATGAAATCCATGACTGGATACGGGCGCGGCGAGTGCGCGCAAGACGGCTTCAACATCACGGTTGAATTGAGTTCCGTGAACCGCAAGCAGGCCGAGGTTTCGGTGACACTGCCTCGCGAGGCGGAGATGCTCGAAGCGCAGATTCGCGATGCCATTCACCGCAGCGTGGCGCGCGGCCGCGTCAATGCCCGCATATCGCTGCACGCTGCCGAGGGCAAGCTTTCCGCCCGCAAACACATCAACCAAAAGCTCGCCAAAGACTACGCCGCGGAATTTGCCCGTCTGGCCAAGCAGTTGAAAATTCCCGGCGAAGTCACGCTCGACCAAGTGCTGCGGGCACCGGGCGTTTTTCACACCGACGAGGAGCTCGCGGAGACGGAGAATTTATGGCCGGTGGTGGAGAAGTCGTTGAACCAGGCGTTGTCGGCGTTGTTGAAAATGCGCGAGCGCGAAGGCGCGCATCTGGCCAAGGATCTGGGTGCGCGCGTCCAGACCCTGCGCGTGGCGGTTGAAAAGATCAGCAAACAGGCGCCGCAGACGGCGGAAAATTATCGTCAACAATTATTGGAACGCATTCGCAGCGCCGGCTTGGAAAACATTGCGCCGGATGATGAGCGGCTGCTCAAGGAAGTGCTTTTGTTTGCCGATCGGTCGGACATTTCCGAGGAATTGACCCGGTTGCAAAGCCATTTTCAGCAGTTTGCCGATTGCTGCAAAACCAAGGAACCGGTCGGGCGCACGCTGGATTTTCTCGCGCAGGAAATGAATCGCGAGATCAATACCATCGGTTCCAAGGCCAACGATGCGGTCATTTCCCGCGAAGTGGTGACTTTGAAGGCGGAACTCGAAAAATTCCGGGAACAGGCGCAAAACGTGGAGTGATGAAAGGGAATTGGCCATGTCACTCAATCCTGCCTGTCCGCTGTTGATTTTGCTTTCCGCGCCGTCGGGCGGCGGCAAGACGACGTTGTGCGACCTGCTGCTGCAAACTTTGCCGAATATCACCCGCGCCATCACTTCAACCACGCGTTCGCCGCGTCCGGGCGAGCAGCCCGGCAAGGATTATTATTTTTTCACGCCGGATGACTTTGCCCGCCGCGTCGCCGCCGGTGAATTCGTGGAGCATGCGACGGTGTTTGGCCGCAGCTACGGCGTGCTGCGTTCCGAGCTGCTGGACAAGCTGCGTTCCGGCAGGGATGTGCTGCTCAACATCGATGTTCAGGGCGCCCACACGGTTCGCTCCCGCGCCCAGGCCGATCCTGAATTAAAACGGGCCTTGGTTTCCATTTTCCTGACCCCGCCATCGCTGGCAATGCTGGAGGCGCGTCTGCGGAAGCGCAACTCGGACAGCGAAGCAGAAATTCAAAAGCGTCTGGCGGTGGCCCGCCAGGAACTGGCGCAGTGGAATCGCTTTGACTACCTGTTGCTCAGCGCGTCGAAGGAAGAGGACTTGCGCAAGGCGCTGGCGATTGTGGAAGTGGAAAAAATGCGAATCCTGCGGTCGCAGGCGCCGGAATTCTGACCGCAAAGTTACGGCCGCCAACTGAACAATTAGCGGTTTTGGCTGGCGGCATGTTTGTTTATGATCGGGTTATGAGCATTGCCAAAAAGATCATTCTGGGGGTGACCGGTTCCATCGCTGCGCACAAGGCGGTGGATCTGGCCAGCCTGCTGACCAAAGCCCAGTGCGAAGTGCGCGTGGTGATGACCGCCGAGGCGCAACGCTTCATCACGGCGCTGCCGTTCAAAACGCTGACGCGAAACCCCGTCGTCACAAATCTCTACGATGAGGATGAAGGCTGGAAGCCCACGCACATCGATTTGGCGGATTCCGCGGATTTGCTCGTCATTGCTCCGGCCACGGCCAATGTCATCGGCAAGCTGGCAAATGGATTGGCGGATGATGCGTTGGCCTGCATGGCCCTGGCATTGAATCCAAAAGCAAAGATTGTAATCGCTCCGGCGATGAACGGCAAAATGTGGCTGCACCCCGCCACGCAGCTCAACGTGCGAACGCTGAAGGAGCGCGGCGCGGTATTCATCGGGCCGGATGAGGGCTTGCTGTCGTGTGGCTACGAAGGCGTTGGCCGTTTGTGGCCGGTGGACCAGATTGCGGCGCAAGCCCTCGGCCTGTTGGGGTAAACACCATGGAAACGCGCCGCGAGCCTTGGTTAAAGCGCCTGCCGGCTTTGTTTGAAATTCCGGCGCTGGACCCGGTGCGGGCGCGTCGCCGCATTGCGTTGATGGAACGGACCATCATGCTGCCGGTGAAGGTCTTCTTCGTGGCGATGATTTTTTATTCCTTCAATTATCGTCCGTGGGTGGGGCAGATTTCGAGCGCCCTGGATGTGACGGTGGAGACGGTGCAATTCATGTTCGGGTTTTATATCCTGTTCAGTGTGTTGCTGGCCGTGCCGCTGTTTGCCATCCATAAAGTGCCGCTGGCCCTGGTGCAGTGGACGACCGTGATGGCGGCGTTGGTCGATGGGTTGTTGCTGGCGGCAATGACGCTGATTACGGGCGGGATGGACAGTGTTTTGTTCTGGCTGTTCATCGGGCTGATTCTGCGCAATTCGGTCAGTGTGCCGCCGGGGTTTTCGCAGATCGTTTTAAACCTTGCCACGAGTCTTTGCTACGCGTTGGTGGCGGTGATGGACGTGGCCATCGCTTCCAATCTGGATGACACCACGAGTCAGGCGCTGGATTTGAATCCGCACGTTTCTCCGGGCGAGCCGATCATTTTGCGGATGCTTGTTTTGTGGCTGATGAGCATGACCTGTTACGGTGTGCAGGCGTTTTTGGAACAGCAGCGGCTGACCGAGGAAGAAGCGGGGGAATTTGCCGCCCGCGAAAGCCAGTTGCATTCGGCGGGGCGGCTGGCGGCTGAGTTCGCCCACCAAATCAAAAACCCGCTGGCGGTTATCCACAACGCCGCGTATTCCCTTCGGCGCTCGCTGAAACCCGGCAATCCGGCCGCCGAACAGCAGCTTGAAATTATTCAGGAAGAAGTGGCGCGCGCCGACCGGGTGATTACCCAGGTGATGGGCTATGCGCAACTGGGCGAAGGCCGGGTGGAAAAACTCGATGTGGTGGAAAAAATCAACCAAGCCATCGAACAAGTTTTCCCCGCCTCGGTGTCAACGGACATCCAGGTGCGGAAATATTTCGCCGACCATTTTCCACCGCTGTTGATGCAACGTGGCCATTTGTCGGAAATTCTCGTCAATTTGCTCCAAAATGCCCGGGAGGCGCTGGGCAGACAGGGGACGATTCAGGTGGAAGCGCTTTGCCAGCGCAATCACACTGTGGAAATCTCCATTGCTGACAATGGTCCGGGCATTCCGCCGGACAAAGTGGAACGTATTTTTGAGGCGTATTTCACCACCAAAGAAAAGGGCACGGGACTTGGGCTGGCGATTGTGAAGCATAATGCCGAGTTGTATGGCGGCAGCATTTCCGTGGAATCTACACTTGGAAAAGGCGCCAAGTTCACCGTATTATTTCCCGCCAAAGCTCTGCCACGACCAATTTTACAATGAGTCTGCATCTGCCACCAGTGCTCGTCGTGGACGACGAGAAAAACATGCGGCGATCCCTGCAAACCATGCTGGGCGACGAAGGCTACGCGGTGCGCACGGCCGAATCGGCTGAAGAAGCCTTGGGCTTGCTGGCGCAGGAAGACTTTTTCATGGTGGTCACGGATGCCCGTCTGGGCGGCATGAGCGGTTATGATTTTCTGGCCAAAATTCAGCCGCAATGGCCGGATTTGCCCTCGCTGATGATCACGGCCTATGCCACGCCCAAACTGGCCGTCGAAGCCATCAAGGCCGGCGCGATGGATTATCTGTCCAAACCGTTCGAACCCGAGGAGTTGTTTCATGCGGTGGCCCGCTGCGCCGAACGCTATCGTTTGCTGCGCGAAAATGCCGCGTTGCGCTCCCGGGCGAGCGAAGTTTTTACGCTCGAGCAAATCGTCGGGGAATCGCCCAAAATCCGCGAATTGCGCCAGCTCATTCGCACGGTGGCCGCCACCGATGCCCGGGTGTTGATCCTGGGCGAAAGCGGCACCGGCAAGGAGCTGGTGGCCGGCGCGTTGCACAGCTTGAGCGGCCGCCGCAACGAAGATTACGTTCGCATCAATTGCGCGGCCATTCCCGAGATGCTGCTGGAAAGCGAATTGTTCGGCCACGAAAAAGGCGCCTTTACCGGCGCGCTCCGGCAAAAGCCCGGGCGGGTGGAGGAGGCGGATGGCGGCACCATATTTCTGGATGAAATTGCCGACATGGGCAAGCCGTTGCAGGCCAAACTGCTGCGTTTTCTGGAGGACGGTTCCTTTACCCGGGTGGGCGGCACGGAGGAGTTGCGGGTCAACGTCCGGCTCGTGGCGGCCACGAATCGGGACATCGTTGAAGCCATTGCCGCCGGCGAATTCCGTGAAGATTTGTTTCATCGGCTGAACGTGGTTCAGTTCAATCTGCCGCCGCTGCGCGAGCGGGGAGAGGATGTTTCCCTGCTGGCGGACCATTTTCTGAAAATCTTCCGGGCGGCCTTGAAGAAAAACATCAATGCGTTCGGCCCGGCGGCCCGGCTCAAACTGCTGGCGCATCGCTGGCCGGGCAACGTGCGCGAGCTGAGAAATGTGGTGGAACGGGCGTTGATTTTGGAAACGGGGCACGAAATTCAACCCGCCAGTTTGCCGGACTTTTCCTTTGAACAGCGCCTGCAAAAGGGCGGCCCGCCGCAGTTGGCACCGGATGAATCGTTGGAAGCGGCGCTGGAACGCATGGAGCGGGAACTGATTCAAGCCGCTTTGGAACAGCATAATTTCAGCCTGACACGCGCGGCCGGACAGCTTAAGCTGACCCGACATTCCCTGCGTTACCGGATGCAGCGGTTGAACATGAAAATGACCAATGGAGTGACTGACTAATGAATGTATTTGGGTTGCCAAACAATAGTGTCTCGAACGAATGGCTGATCTTTGTGGGTGTTTTGCTGGTCATTGGTCTGGCAGCCATCTTCTTCATTCTTTGGATTTTTGGCCCGCCGACGGGGGCGAAGAAAAAGCACCGCCGTCGCAAGAAACGTCATTACCATCGTAAAAGCTATCCGACCTTGGATCAAACAGGAGGTTTGCCGCCGCCGCGCAAACCCGGGGAACCACCTCGGGGAGTGTGAGCATGCAGCACAGTCACGCGCTGACGCAGAAGAGCGCCTCCAATTTGGCGCTGGCGTTTATCCTGCTTCCACGCCCCAAACGCGATGCCATGTCCGCGCTTTACGCCTTCTGCCGGGCGGTGGACGATGTGGCTGATGAGGATTCTGTGCCGACGGAACAGCGCCGGCAACAGCTTGCCGAGTGGCGCACAGACATACTCCGGGCTTGTAACGATGAAAATCCCGAATTCGTTCTGAATCAGGAATTCCGTCCCATCATCGCCCGTTTCAGACTGCCGTTCGCGCTCTTCGATGAACTGATCAAAGGCTGCGAAATGGATTTGGACACGCTGCGCTACGAGAGTTACGAGGCCTTGGAACTTTACTGCTATCGTGTGGCCTCGGTGGTGGGGCTGTTGAGCATCGAAATTTTTGGTTATCAAAATCCCGCCTGTCGCGATTATGCCGTCCATTTGGGCCAGGCATTGCAACTGACGAACATCTTGCGCGATGTGAAAAATGACGCGGAGCGGGGGCGGATTTATTTGCCGCAAAGCGAGCTGAAGAAATTTGGCGTCAGTGAAGCGGAGATTTTAACCGGCCAATATTCCGAACGCTACTTTGCCCTGGCCGGCAGCGTGGCGGGTCGGGCAAAGCGTTTTTACCATTTGGCGGCGAAAACCTTGCCGCCAGCGGACAAACCGGCCATGGTGGCGGCGGAATTGATGGGATCGGTCTATTGGCAGTTGCTCCAAAAACTGGAGCGGGAGAAGTTCAACGTCTTTGGCCCGCAGCCGATCAGGTTGAGCAAGCCGCATAAACTGGCCCTGATCGCGAAATCCTGGTTGCGGCATTTGGTCGGCTCAACCAAACCGAATTACGGTTGAGCCGCAAGCACGTTGTTCAAGACCGCCGCAAGTTGTCCTGCAGCAAACCGGGTTTTCTTTTGAAGCGCCATCAACGCCCCGATTTTACAAGGCGATTTGGCGATTGCCCAAGCCAGTTTGCCGAATTCCAGACGCTTGTCCGGCTTGGAGAGCGCATTGAAATCCAGCGGCAAATCCTCGTGCGCCGTATCGGAAATGACCCGGACGGTGACACACGGAATGTTCCTTTCAGCACAGACCGCGTGAATGGCGGCTGATTCCATCTCCACCGCGTCCGCTCCGGTAAGTTTCCGCAGCGCTTTCTTTTCGGCAACCGTGGTGGCGATGCGATCCGCGCAGAAAAATTTCGCCGGTTTCGCGCCGGCGGCGAGCAATTTCTCGTGGGAGACGACGTGCGGAGTCTCTCTATTCACCTTATCTTGAGTCTCGGCACCTCGACTCTTACCAGAAAAAATTTCCGCATCAAAGACGACGTCGCCAATCTTCAAATCCGGATTCAAGCCGCCGGCAAAACCGCACGTCAGCACCAGTTCCGGCGGCACGCCGCCGCCGCTCAAAAAACCGCGGATGGATTTCTCCGCATTTTCACGCCCGATGCCGACAATGAGGGTGATGCCCCCCGGATGCCGGACGGCCACTTTGCGGAACGGCGCGGCTTCTTCTTTCAGCGCGAAACAGACCAGCGTGGAGATCATTGGAATACGAGACGCGATCTGTGAGCGGTTTAGACCTTCATTTTCGCCACGATTCGGGCATAGGCCGCGGTCTTGGCGAAGCGTTCAAACTTGTTGAGAATCCAGTCGCGGTCAGTGGTTTTGAACTCGCGCGAGAGCGCGGCCAGCACAAAGGCGCCTTCGTGCTCAAACTGCTTTTCCGACCAGCTGATGCCGCCTTTGAAACGACATTCCGGCCATTTGGCGATCCACTTGGGACATTCATAAACATTGCCGTTCTGTTTCCTGACGATGCCAGGCGACCAATGAATGCCGACCATGCCGGATTGATTGCGGCGGGTCATCACATCCCGCGAATAAGTCCGGGGAGGTAGTTTTGCCAATATTTTGCCGAGCCACTGACGGGCCGCTCGCATTGCCTTTTTCCAGGAGCCATATTCCCTGAGCGAAAAATCCCGCCGATGCATTTTCTTTTGTCTGACCACCCGGGCCATCACGCATTTACCGGTGATATTTTTGGTGAGATACATGGTGTTTTTCTTTTGGTGTTATTTGATTCCTGCCAGGCGCTCCTTCCAAATTTTGTAAAGTTCCACGGTGGCGCGAACGTCGCGCAAGCAATATTCGGCGATTTCGCGGAAACGTCCGGCGGCCATCATGTCTTTCACGTCCATGCCGGTCACGCCATGACTTTTGGGCGATTCAATGCCAAAGGCTTTGCAGTAAAAATCCAGATTGAATCGGCGCGCGGCGCCGTCGCGTCCGCTTACGCTGTAAAACGTGAGCTGTTCGGCCAGGTCGCAATGCGGTTCGGTGGCGTAGCGGTAGCCCAGCCAGTGCTTCCTGGTGATGGGCACGTTGAGCAACGCCGAGCGCAGATAAATGAACGGCACGTCGAAGCCGCGGCCGTTGAAGGTGACGACATTGTCGTAATGCTTGGCGACATCCCAGAACGCGGTGAGCAGTTCGGTTTCATCGGCGCAGGGAACAAATTCCACGGGGCCGGCTTCACCGGTGTCATCTTCGTAGTCTTCCGCCAGGTAAATGGACTGACCGCGCAGTGACTCGGCGTTGAGCATGGCAATGCAAACCACCTGCGAGGTGAATGGCCACAGGCTCATGAACCGGGTGATTTCCTCGCGTTTGGCTTCCTTGGCGCTGGCGTCTTCGATTTTTTCGGTTTCGCGGAAAAGATATTCCTGCTGCGCTTCGTCGAATTGTTCGAGCGGCAGCGCGGAGGTTTCAATGTCGAAAACGAGTGTGGCCATAAATTATTTAGTCGGGTCGATGATCCGCCCGAGAAACAAGATACTGCCGCTGCCATGGTCGCGAATCAAAAAAATAAACGGGTGATCTACAAAAAATTCGCCTGTCTTGGCTGAGGCTTGCATGGCGCTAATAGTTACGGCGGCGGCTTCGGTGCCGCTTTCGTCCACTTTGACAACGGCCTGATGCAGCACGGCATCAAGATAGAGATTGCGGGCTCCATCCATGCCGGAGAAATCTGCGTTGGTTGAAAACGCCGAATGGATGCCGAGTGATTTCAGTGCCTCGACGAGGTTCAAGCTGGTTTTAGTTGAAAAGCGGGGCAATCGAACGGAGAAGGTTTGTGGAGTTTGCGCATCCAATTGTTCCAGCCAGCTGCGCAGGTGATCCGGGGTGAGATGGTTTTCCAATTCTGTCAGGTCATGGGGATGTCCGTCCGGCAACAGTTCAAACGGCAGCGGCAACAGGATAACCATGGACAAATCCTGCCCGACATATGGCAGCTCCAGCATTTCAAGTGAATCGTCCTGAGTCCTGCCATGCTTGAAACGGGCGCTTTGCCGCATCATGGGCACGGTCACGATTACATTGGTGGCAACGTGAAATTCGGCTGGCTTGGTGTTCGCGGTTTTGAATGGATGCAGCCATTTGCCGTTAAAATAAATCGCGCTGCACAGCGCAAGCGTCGGGTTGCCGGTTAACAGGTCCGGCGAAATCACGTTGGAAATCTTGTGTGCTGTATGAGCATCGATCCAGCGGCTGATTTCCGCGACGGCGGCCGTGCGGTTCCTGAAATCGATGCTTTTGGCCTCAGCCCCGAAACCATCGCGGATGGCTTCAATAAATTCCGGCGTGAGCGGATCGTTCTGCTGAACCCAAAGCGAATTGGCGTTTTTCAATGTGATGCGGTTCCAGCGATTCAAGGCATGCAGTCGTTGCTGCAAAATTTTGAAGGCCGCTTGCGTTCTCACCGGTGGCAGGCGGAGGTGCAGCGCGTTGGCCATTTCCGATTCGGTCTGGCCACGCGCGCCGAGACGGGGCATCGCCAGCTCCGTCGAGATGCTGGAGGGTGAAAAAAAACAAGTTTCCCGGCTGGGTCTTGAGCTGTTGATACAAATCTGCGGCGAAAGTGTTGTTGGCTTTCACGGTGGCGGCGACATCCGGTGGCGGTGCAAAGGGACGTGGTTTTTCCGCGATCACCGACATGATGCCGCCGGTCAGCAAGGCGGCTGCGAAAACAATGATCGCCGCGTAAGCAAATATTTTGTTCGCCCGGCTGAGTCTCGAAAGCGCTTTGCCGGCCATTTGGCTGAGGCAATAAATCAATATTCCCCAGACTGCGGCCATGAACCCGAAGGCAGGAACCAGGAATAAAAAAGTGGCGAAAGGCGTGTCAGGCCGAATGGATTCCGCCAAGGCCAACAACGGATAGTGAGTCCAGACCACAAGGTTGTGCAATTGCATGGCCAGATTGCTCTCCGGAAGCATCCAAACTCCGCTGATCAATAGAACTTCAAACAGAGCCCCCAACAGCCAAAATTTGCGAAGCGAGTGGGCGGGTTTTTCAATTTTGCGCGGTCCCGGCGACGCCGCACATTTCCAACAGGAGTCAAATTGATCCTCAATTGGTTCGCCGCATTTTGGGCAGTTCCACATGGCTAGGGAAAAGCAGCTAAAGCAAACCTGCTGAAATGACAATGCATTTTCGCCGGCAAGAGCGGAAATTTGGCGGCGCGACGGACGCCTGGCTCTTGGATTGCCCACTTAAAACGGAATCGGACGCCACCGGATGCTTCCAGCGGCTTGACCAGCAATCGCTTGAAAAGACCATTCCCCCAAAGGGAATCCCGTGCAAGATGATCGGGAAATGTGTGGACCGAGGGTGGTTCATAAGCCGGGTTAGGCCCCGATTTGAAAGCGCTCTCAACTTCGATGGTTTTGGTGTTTAACTGCCCGGCAGCATCAGTTATGGTTTTGCAATGTGCCCGTCACAGACAGTTTATCTTTGCATGGGGTCAGCCTGCCACCAGCGGCGCGGCTATGCCCTGCTGCCCGGATTGGAGGCGTTGATCCGGCGCCACGGACTGGATGAGCGGCTGAAACTACAGGGCGCGTTCTGTTTGGATAATTGCCAGAACGGCTGCTCGCTCAAATTCAAGGACCGCATTTTCTCGGGCTTGAATGAACGCAACCTCACGGAAATTTTTGAGCGCGAGATCCTCCCGCTCTGCCAGTCGCTTTGACATGGAAAACCCCACCACGCTTTGGAAACAACTGTGGGATCACGATCCCAACGGTCTGCTCGTGTTGGACGAGCAGTTGCAGATCATCATTGTCAATCCCGCACTGTGCCGGATGTGGCGGACAACGTCCGCCGCGCTGATTGGCCAACCGGGGGCGGCGGTGTTGGGTGAAGTGGCGGAATTCCGGCAGGCGCTGGCCACCGGCCGCATGGTCATGGGCCGGGAACGGGAATTTCCCGACCTCGATTTGTTTGTGCGCACGCTGATTTTTCCCATCCCAGATGAAAAGATCGTCGCCGGCATCTTTGTGGATTTGACCACGGAATGGAAACAGGAACGGGAATTGAACCGGCTCAAACAGGAGGCCGTCCAGGAGGTCCGCCAGGTCGTGGACCATCAAATGCGCGTCGCCCAGGAGATCGCCGGGTTGCTCGGTGAAACCACCGCCGAAACCAAAGTCAGCCTGCTGCGGCTGCTGGCCATGCTGGAAAAAGGTTGAGTGTGATCTATTACGATACCCACACCCTGAGCCTGAACCACCACGGCGAAGAGTTGTGCGGCGACCAGGTCAAGATCCTGCGCACGCCGGACAAGCTGTTGCTGGTGCTTTCCGACGGCCTGGGCAGCGGGGTCAAAGCCAACATTCTCGCCCGCCTGACGGCGGAAATCCTTGTGACCATGTTCCGCGAGCAGGTGCCGCTCAAGGACGTCCTGGAAACGGTCGTGGCCACGCTGCCGACCTGCAAGGTGCGGAACATCGCCTACGCCGCGTTCGTCGTGGTGGAGGTGGAACTGCCGGGGGGCCGTTTCCGGGTGGTGAATTTCGACTGTCCGTCGCCATTCCTGCTGCGCGCCGGCCAACGGGTGCCCTTGCCGGAACGCGGGGAAGATGTGCTGGGACGCCAGCTCCGGTTTTCGGAAGGCACGTTGGGATCGGGCGATTTTCTGGGCGTCATCAGTGACGGCGTGATGTATGCCGGGATGGGGGTGTTGATGAATTTTGGCTGGGGCCGCGAGCAGATCGGCGATTATCTGGAGCAAATCACCCGGCACCGCCCCGCATCCGCCGAAGCGGTCGTCCGGCGGCTCATGGATAAGACCCGCGGACTTTATTGCGGCGCACCCGGCGACGACGCCACGCTGGCCGGCATCCTGGTGCGCAAACCCAATCGCCTGATGGTTTTTACGGGTCCGCCCGCGGACCGGACTCGCGACGAGGAATGCGTCAACCGCCTGCTTGATTTCGACGGGCGCAAGGTTGTCTGCGGCGGCACCACCGGCAACATCGTGGCCGAGCATCTTGGCGAAATCGTCAAGATCGACTTCGGCACGTTGCGCGAGGACGTGCCCCCCATCGGCATGCTGATGGATCTGGACCTGATGACCGAAGGCGTGCTGACGCTGGCCAAAACGCTCCGCCTGCTCAAGGACAGCGGCGGCGACCGCCATCGCGTGCCCATGGACCGCAACGGCGCCTCGCTGCTGGCGCGGGAACTGTTGCGCGCCGATGAAATTTTTGTCCTCGCCGGCGAACAGGTGAATCCCTGCTACCACAATCCGCTGCTGCCACGGAATATTTCCATCCGTCACAACCTTGTCGAGCAACTGGTCGAAGTTCTCACTGCCTGCCACAAAAATGTATCCATCGAGTGGTGCTGAGGCCGCGATTGAAAAATCTTCCCGTGTAAAACAGTTCGACTGGCCGGCGTCTGATTTGCCGGCGGCAACCCTCCTGATATTGGCAATTTTCGGTCAGCCTTTTACCACATTTGTGCAGACAACATCTCTTATTCGATAAATAGATTATTTTACCTATGTGTGCTCCCGTTTGCAAAACTCTTGCCGTCTCAACGGTTGTAGAAACCTCGCTTTGCGCGGGGTTGCTGTGGCGGTTGCCTCAGGATGGGTTGGCCTCGGCCTTGTTTGAGGGTGATTTTGAAACCGGTCTGGAGCAGTGGTCGGCCAACGCCGGCAACATTTACATCAAACACGCCACGCGAATCAGCCCGCCAGACTGGCAGACGATCGCCGGTCCCTTGTCGGGGACGAACTGGAGTTTCACGCCGGGTCCACCCAAACTAGCGGCTATTTCCGGTTGCGCAGTGAGTAAGCATACTAAATTGACCCCGGAAGCTTCACGGCCTCCGGGATTGTTTTGTTAACTGGTTCGACCTGGAAAGAACCAGATGTGAAAGATGATTTCAGAAGGAATTTGCCAATGACTTAAGTGATTTTTCAGCAAGCCCCATAACCCGATTCAGAAGGAAATACCATGAACCTAAAAACCCCGGCAGTCGTTTTGACGATCGTCGCCCTGGGAATCTTTGCCGCTGCTCCCAGTGCTCCGGCCCAAGGAACAACTTTCACTTACCAGGGACGATTAAATGCTTCCGACGGTCCGGCGACCGGCGCCTACGATTTGCGGTTTGGCCTCTTCAACGCCGCCAGCGGCGGCACGCGGCTGGGCACTTTGCTGACGAATTCCGCCACCACCGTGAGCAACGGTTTGTTCACCGTGACGCTGGACTTCGGGCCGGGCCAGTTTACAGGCGCAGATCGCTGGCTGGAGCTGGGCGTGCGCACGAACGGAAACGGCGCGTTCACCACGCTCGCGCCGCGGCAGCCCGTGACCGCGCAGCCCTATGCCATCATGGCTGGATCAGCCAGCAACCTGCTCGGCACACTGGCCAACGGTCAACTCGCCAACAGCACCGTTACGGTGGCGGCTGGCACCGGCTTGAGCGGCGGGGGCACAGTTGGTTTGGGCGGGTCAACCACTTTGAATAACGCGGGGGTGCTCTTGGTGACCGGTAACCCTGATATTACTGCCACGACCGCCGGCGGAACGGTCACGTTGGGCAGCACGGCCACCAACGGCAACCTGCCCAACCTGATCGTCAAACGTGACGGTTCTGGCGGATTTTCAGCGGGCAGCGTGATGTTGAGTTCCAATTTGTATTTGCCCAACGGGATCGCCAATGCGGGTCTGATTTACTCGGGAACCATGCCGATGCTGTTTGTCAGCGGAACGGGATCGGCGAATCTTTTTGCCGGCTATGGGGCGGGCAATTTAACCATGAGCGGCAGATACAACACCGGCATTGGCTACGCGGTGCTCGATGCGGTGACAACCGGCGGCAACAATTCGGCTTTGGGGTATGGCGCGCTGGGCAGTAACACCACGGGCGGCGGCAACACCGCCGGCGGCGTCAATGCCATGCAGGCCAATACGGTCGGCAACTTCAATACCACCGTGGGCGCGGCGGCGCTTTATCGCAACACCAATGGCAGCGCCAACACGGTCGGTGGTTATGAAGCGATGTTTTCAGACAAGAGCGGTTCCAACAACACGGCCATTGGTTACATGGCCCTGTTCAGTCAAACCAACGGGCAGGCGAACATCGCCCTGGGCTATCAGGCCGGTTACAACCTCACCGGTGGCGGTTCCAACATCATGATTGGTCATCCCGGCCTGGCTTCCGACACCAACGTCATCCGCATCGGCTCAGGCCAGGCGCAGACCTACATCGCCGGACAGATTATTGGCGACGCGGCCGGACTGACAAATCTCAACGCCGCCAGCCTCACCGGAATTTTGCCCGGCTTGACCGTGGATGACGGTGGCAGCGCCGCTTTCGATGCCTGCGTGGCGGCGGCCAGGTCGTTGAGCCAGGTCGAGACCGTTGCCTTCGGCTCCATGTCATTAATTTCTTCCAACAGCGGCGTGGCGCCGGGGATTTTATTTTCCTTGGACGGCACAACCACGGGCACCACCGTGGCGTTCGTCGGGCAAGAAGCGATTTCCGAACTCAGCGAATTTATTGTCGAAGTGGTGCTGCCGGGCGGGTCGCTGGTTCCCGACGCCCAACTCGGACGGCGCGGCTGCCTCACCATCAGCCGGAATGGCCAATCCAGCCAGTTCGCCGGCCTGGTCACCGGCTGCTCGCTCTCGTCGGATGACGGGACGAACATGCGATACACGTTTCGGCTTGAACCGCCGCTGGCCCGAATGGCGCTGACCGCTGACTACCGGATGTTTCAAAACCAAATGATTCCTGACATGGTGCGGGCGCTTTACACCGAGCTGACCACCAATACCTGCACGGCCTCGCTCACCGGCAGTTACGCCACCCGCGATTCGGTTTTGCAATATGCCGAGACAAGCCTGAACTTCATCAGCCGGCTGATGGAAGAGGAAGGCATTTTTTACTTTTTCGACACGGGGAGCACTCCCGGGATGATCCTGGGCGACAGTCCAGCGGCCTATCTGACCGCGCCTAATTCACCCTACAATTATTACGGCGATCAGGCCACCAATCCGCCGGCCAGCGTGGAATGTGTCCGCGCTTTTCGCAAGGCTGCCCATCAATCTTCCCAAACCGTGACGTGGCGTAATTACAACTTCGAGTCGCCCGCCACTACATTGCAAGGTTCCGCCATCGGCACGGATGGCCAGGGCACGCAGTTTTTATTTGGCGGACCGGATATGACCAAAGCTGATCTCGATCAGCGTTCCAGATTGCGTGTGGAGCGCCAGGAGGCGGAACACAATCTTCTGACCGGCGTAGGCAACGCGCCCGATTTGCGGCCCGGTTACAGCTTTACCCTGGCCGACCAGACCAGCGCCGGTCTGAGCGGCAGTTACGTGGTGACATCCGTCCGGCACGGTGCTTTCCGGCGGATGACCAATGGCGTGGCGAGTTTTTACTATGGCAGCGAATTCGAGGCGCTGCCGGCCACGCAAGTCTTTCGGCCGGCGTTAAAGACTTTCAAACCTCAGGCGCAACCGGCCTCCGCCGTCGTGACCGGCCCCGCTGGCGAGGAAATTTACACCGACAAATACGGCCGGGTGAAGGTGCAGTTTTTGTGGGATCGCTACGGGGCCAAGGACCAGTATTCCAGCGGCTGGGTGCGGGTTACCACGCCTTGGGCCGGCCATAATTGGGGCATGCTCTTCATTCCACGCATCGGCACCGAAGTCATGGTGGATTTTGCGCAGGGTGATCCCGACAAGCCGGTCATCATCGGCAGTCTTTACAATGCGGTCAACATGCCCCCGTATGCGCTGCCCACCGATAAAACCCAAAGTGGCATCAAGACGCGATCCTCCAATGGCGGCACGGCCGCCAACGCCAATGAAATTCGTTTCGAGGACAAGAAAGGTTCGGAAGAACTGCTGATTCACGCGGAAAAAAACATGACGCAAGAAGCCGAAAATGATTTAACTGCCACGATCGGCCACGACGCCACGCTCACCGTAGGGAATGAACTGATCATCGGGGCCGGCAATAACTTTCGTCTCAATGCCGCCCAAGGACTGGGCATCAATACTGCCAACGATTCCGCCTACGCGTTAAACGTTCTTGGGACCGTGAAAGGCACGGCTTTTGTTGGCGACGGTTCAGGGCTAACAGGTTTGCCCGCCAATACGGCACTGCTCAATTCCAATCAAACCTTCACGGCGCTTGCCAGCTTCACCGGGCCGGTCAATTTCTACAACACCTTCCAATTTTATGCCGGGGGATTTCTCAATGACCAGGATCTGCACCTGCGCAACGACGGCTATCACGGCGTCGGCTGGTATGGCATAGGAAAGCCTTTTGCGGATAATCTCGTGAACGGTCCGGTGTTATACGGTTTCTCCGGCGGCGCGCTGGGAGCGAAAAATTTTACCAGCACCAATCTGGCGCTCAACTGGACCGCCGCCGGCACCGTGGGCATCGCCACCGGCACCAACGCTCCCGCCGCCACGCTCGACGTGAATGGCGATACGAGGTTGCGCGGCATGATCCGCTCGGGGGCCGAAAGCGCGCTCATCGAAGCTCCCAGCCCGGCGGGCCTCGTGGTGCGGCGCGTCAACACCACTTCACTTGCCTCCAACACCGTGGTGGCTTTGACCCGCACCTACAACAACACGGCCAATATCACCCTGGTGCGCGATGGCACGGCGGGCGGATTTCAAATTCAATACCCCGCGTCTCCCGGTTATCTCACGATTGCCTGCCTGGGCATGGATGCCAGCGGCAATCCGCGGAATTATTACACCACGCTGGCCAATCCGTCTTCCGCGGGCGCGGTGCAAATTTACGCCGACGCGCAAAATCTCGTTCACTTCGAGTGCACCTTTGGCATCACTCACCTGGCGAACCGGCATTTGACCCAGGTAACCCTGTCCCGCTTCGGCACGGATTACACGTGGTCCGGCACCTTGAATTCCACCTATAACCAGTAAGTGAAAATTCCGGAGGCCATTGCTGACTTCCAGGCCTGTGGGCTTTTGGCGGAGCGTGTCACTCCGGGCGTGCCGCAGGGACCGTCCGCAAGGTCTCGCTTGATCTTCTTGAGCGCGCTCAAGCCCGCGTCAACCGCGTTCTTGCCAAGCTGTTGCCCAATGCGCGGTGAACACAAACAATCCCCGCGCTTGCCGTCCGCCGCCGATGGCCTTATCTGGTTCCAGCGCTCACCCAGGCCATGAACAGCGCGCCGTCCATCGCCCCGCCAAATGCCTGTGGTCCCTTCAGCCACACGCCGGCAATCATCGTGGTCGTTTGATAATATCCGTGCGGCACCGGACAGGCCAGCCGCTGGCCGCCGGGACTGCGCCCGTGGCGGCGAGTCATCTGCGTGTTGGCCCGCTGTCATCCAGGAATAACCCTGGTGGCGTATTTGCGGCGCGATCCGGTGGTGCCCGAACTATTGAGGATTCGTCGGGTGGCTTGGTGTGGCCGACCACCGAGGTGCCCGGCACCAAAGTGGCCCAACTGGAATACCAATCCAGGCGTTGGCCCCACCCGCGCCGACTGGTGCTGATCCGCCACCGCGAGCGGGAGGATGAAGGCCGCGTGGACAGACGGTTACTGGACGTGCCGGGTTATCGTTTTCAAGCACTGGTGACCAGTCTGTCGGCGAGCACGCATCCGCCCCTGGCGGTGCGTTACTACCATGGCCAGGCTGACTGCGAAAACGTCATCAAGGAGCTCCAGTCGGGCTTTGCCTGGCCGGCGTTATGTCCAGAAAAGTTCCGGGCCAGCGAGGCGGCGTTAAGCCTGGCCACGCTGACCTATAACCTGACCGTCTTGTTCCAACGGCACCTTGGCTGGCAGCAAAAGGTGACGATCCACTCGCTCCGCTTTTGGCGCTTCATAACGACGGGCGGGGCAAGTCGCCCTCAAGGCAAAACCACCATCAAATTGGCCGTCCCCAAACAGAAACGCAACTGGTGGCACCGTTTATGGAAAAAGATCTTGTCCCCCTTTCCCAACGGCAATGCAGTCGAAAATCAACCAGCTTTCACCAGCTAAATTACCATGAAAAATCAACCTCGACTACAGGCTTCCGGTTCAGCGCGGCAAGCAGAGATTTTCCACGAGCGGAATATGGCGCCCAGCCTGCCACGCAAACTCGCGCCCAAAACGCAGAAGAAGAACAAGCGAGCCATCACCGAATCCCTGCTTTCCAAGCTGGTGCTGATGAATTAGATTCGCGGACTCTCGAAATTATGCCGAGTGTTTACATCAAAACTTACGGTTGCCAGATGAACGAGCGCGACAGCGAAGCGGTTGCCGCCCAACTCGTGGCCAAGGGTTATACCCTCGCCAAATCCGAGGCGGCTGCCGATGTCGTGCTGCTCAACACGTGTAGCGTTCGTGATTTTGCCGAGCAAAAGGCCGTCAATAAAATGCGCAACGTCGTCGGCACGGCGCGAAGTGAAAAGCGGGACCAAATTGTCGGTTTCATGGGGTGCATGGCGCAGAGCCGGGGCCGGGAATTGATTGATAAGTTGCCGGATGTGGACTTGGTGCTCGGCACGCAAAAATTTCATCGGGCGGCGGAATACATTGAGGAACTGCTCGCCGGCAGACGCGACAAAATTGTTGATACAGAAGCCGAGGCCAAAAGCGAAGCGGCCATTCGCGAACATTTGTTGAATGGCAGCGCCAAGACTTCGGTGTCGGCTTTTGTCAGCATCATGCAGGGCTGCAACCAGCATTGCACCTTCTGCATCGTGCCCAGCACCCGAGGCGAAGAACGCAGCCGGACCATTCCTGACATTGTTTCCGAATGTCGCGAACTGGTTTCGCGGGGGGTCAAAGAGATCACCTTGCTGGGCCAGATCGTGACGAGCTACGGCAAACGCTTTTCGGCTGCTGAACTATTTGGCGGGACGAGCGTCCCCGCGAGCCGCTCAGATAAATCGGCTTTTGTGCAACTGCTCGAAGCCGTTCATGAGATGGATGGCTTGGGACGTCTTCGTTTCACTTCGCCGCATCCAAGGGGTTATGGAGACGATTTGGTGGAAGCTTATGCGCGGCTGCCGAAGCTTTGCGAAAGTGCCCACATACCGCTGCAAAGCGGCAGTGATCGCATCTTGAAATTGATGCATCGCGGTTACACGCGGGAGAAGTTTTTAGGCATCATTCGGAAGTTGCGGCAGGCCCGGCCCAACATCGGAATTTACACGGACATCATCGTGGGATTTCCGGGTGAGACGGATGCGGATTTCGAGCAGACGATGTCATTATGCCGCGAGGTGGAATTCGACAACGCCTACATTTTCAAATACTCGCCGCGCCGCGATACGCCGGCCGCCGACATGCCGGATCAGGTGCCGCAGAAAGTTCGTGAAGAGCGAAATCATCGGTTGCTGGAGTTGGTGAATGAAATAGCTGCTCGCAAATATGATGCCTTTATTGGAAAACAGGTCCAAATTCTCGTCGAAGGTCCCAGCAAGAAGAACGCGGCCCGCTATACCGGTCGCACGCGCTGTAATAGAATCGTGCTGTTTGACGGCAGTGCAAGGCACCATGGTCAACTCATGGATGTGAAGATCGAACGCACCGGATCGTTTACGCTTTATGGCGATCCGGCGGTAGTGAACCTGTAAATTCTTCCAAGATTTCAGCGCCGTCTTTGCCCGCTAAAACCGCGCGTGTTAACCAATCGCGAGTGGAGCGCTTTTCGTTGAACAGGCGACGCCAAAATGCTGTTTCACTTTGGCGACTGCATGCTCAACGGAAAGTCCGTATTTGGCGCGCAGTTCATCCTGCGTGGTGGCGTGTTCAATGAATTGATCCGGCCAGCCAATGCGCACAACGGGGGTCTTTAGTGATTTCTCATTGAGCACTTCCAGCACTCCGGCGCCATAACCTCCCATGAGGGCGTGATCTTCCAAGGTGACAATTAATTCCGCTTCGCGCGCAAATTTTTCGTGTGTTTCCACGTCGATCGGTTTGGTGAAGCGCGGGTTGACGACCGCCACGTCGAAACTTTCGGCGGTCAACTGGTCCGCCGCCCGCTTGGCAATGGCGTTCATTGGTCCGAGACCAAACAACGCCACCTTGCGTTTGCCATTGCTGGCGAAATCCTGTTGCACGAGCGCTCGGCCGATTTCGAGCAATTGCGGTTCATTCTTGATGGGCACGCCTTCGGCCGCGCCGCGCGGATAGCGGATGAACGTGGGATGATTCGCCTTGGTGGCCGTGAACATCATGTCCGCCAGTTCGTCTTCGTTGGCCGGCGCCATGGCAATAACGTTGGGCAGACAGCGCAGGTAGGAAATATCAAAAATGCCGTGGTGCGTCGGGCCGTCATTGGCTGAAAGTCCGGCGCGATCCATGCAGAAAATCACCGGCAAATCCTGCAGGCAAACATCGTGGTGAATACAGTCATAAGCGCGCTGGAGGAAGCTGGAATAAATGGCCACCACCGGGCGCAAACCCATGGTCGCCATGCCGGCGGCGAAAATGACGCCGTGTTCTTCGGCGATGCCCACGTCGTAATACCGATCCGGCATGGCCTTTTCCAGATGCTTCATGCCGGTGCCGCTGGGCATGGCCGCCGTGATGCCCACCAGATTTGGATTCGTCTGGCAAAGTTTCACCAGAGTTTGGCCCATCACATCTTGATAATTCGGCGGTGTGCCGGGACGCGAGGCCGGGGTTTCGCCGGTTTGCGCGTTGTAAGGTCCCAGGCCGTGAAATTTTTCCGGCTGCTTGAGCGCCGCTTCAAAGCCCTTGCCTTTTTGCGTCAGCACATGAATGACGATCGGATGATCGCAGGTTTTGGCAAATTCCAGCGTGCTGACGAGCAGGGGAAGGTTGTGCCCATCAATCGGACCCAGATAACGGATGCCCATTTCTTCAAACAACACGGGCGAACCGTGCCCGCCGCGGCCGTCGGATTCGACCAGGCTGTTCGATGGTTGCAAGCCTACGCCGGTGAGCGCGCCTTTGAATCCGCCTTCGGCGCGGTGCGCCAGTTTGAGGGCAATATCGCCTTTGGGCAGCCGGCGCACAAAACCTTCAAAATCCTTGGCCAGCTGATTGTAGCGCGGGTTGGTGATGAGTTTGTTCAGGTAATTGGAAATGGCTCCGACGTTTTTGGCGATGCTCCATTCGTTGTCGTTAAGGATGCCGATGAATTTCTTGGTGGTGCTCCCGATGTTGTTCAGCGCCTCAAATGAAATCCCGTTGGTCAATGCGGCATCGCCAAAGATACACACGATGTTTTCATCCGTGCCGCGCCTGTCGCGGGCGGCGGCCATGCCCAGGGCGGCGGACAACGCGGTGCCGGCGTGGCCGGCGCCAAAACAATCGTGCTCGCTCTCGGTGCGGAGGGCAAAGCCGTTCAAACCGCCGGTCTGGCGAATGGTGCGAAAGCGGTTTTTGCGTCCGGTCAAAATTTTGTGGACGTAAACTTGGTGGCTGACATCCCAGACGAATTTGTCCTTGGGCGTGGTAAACACCTTGTGCAGCGCGAT
Source organism: bacterium (assembly GCA_021813325.1). Taxonomy (GTDB): domain Bacteria; phylum Verrucomicrobiota; class Verrucomicrobiia; order Limisphaerales; family UBA11358; genus UBA11358. The sequence continues at coordinate 26,472 of JAKALA010000039.1, forward strand.
GGAAAGTTCCACCACGCCAAGATTGGGGCCGACATGGCCACCGTTTTTAGCAAGGCCTTCAATCAGCTCGGTGCGGATCTCGCCGGCAAGTTCCTGCAATTGCGGGACCGTCAGCTTTTTCACATGCTCCGGTCCGTCCACCATGTCCAAGTAACGACTCATAGATTCAATTAAAAAAAATTGAAGCATTAAGGGCCGGAGCGTGGCAGCGGGTGAACGCTGCCACGCTTCAAGCCATTACGCTTCAACGTCATTTTCGAGCGGTTTGAGTTTCAAATCGCCCGCCGCATTTTTTTCCAGTTGCTGGATTTTAATTTCCGCCTCCGTCAGTTTTTCCTGACAAATCTTCACCAGCCGTGTGCCTTCATCATACTTGGCGAGCAAGGCTTCAAGCGGCAGGTCATCCGCTTCCATGGCCTCCACGACGCCCTCAAGTTTTTTGAGGGCTTCTTCAAACGGCAAGTTGCCCTTGGCCGTTTCACCGGCCTTGGCGGGTTTTGACATGGGAAAATCATAGGGAAAACTCCCGTTTTCGTCCAGCGTGTAGTCACCGGCCCGAGTGCTGAAACCGGCGGCTTGCGGTGGAAAGTGTTCCGGCACCGCCGGGTTTGGCCGGAGCGGAACGATCGGTTGAAGCAGAGCTCATCCGCACTCCCTGAAAACGCGCCGGACGGAATGCCCGATGAAAAGCCGGAAAGGGACTAATGCCGGAGCGTCTTCCGCAAGGCGCCCAGCATGAACTGGCGGCGTTCGTTGGAGAGAAACGCGCCAAATTTCATTTGCTTTCCCGTGTGCGATTCAATGAGGATGACAAAAGTATCCCGTCCTTCGTTATTTATTTTTTGATAAATCCGCACGTCCTTCACCTGCGCGGGATCAAAGCGTCGTCGCCAACCCAAAGATCCAATGCCGGTAAAAATACTGCCTTGCGTGCCGGCAACGCGCGCTTCGGTGCGGCCAAAGAGCGTCGTCAGACAACTGGCGGCCAAAATAAGTCCGATGGCGATGAACGGAGTGAGAAACAGCCACATGAATAAAACCATGCCGCTGCCCATGTCACCGCCGTTCATTTTGGGCGCTGGAAACCAGCTTGGCTGCGGAATATGCAGCACATGAAACGTCCCGGAAACCGCCGCAGCCACGAATACCGAGACGATGCCGTTCCAAAATAAGGTCGCAAACAACAATCCAGCGGCGGCGACCAGGCTGCGATTGGTGGCGCCGATCACCGTGCCGCCGCCGTCGTTGATGCACCAGGCGCCGGCGGGCGGACGGTTTAAATCCACGGTGGCGTCCAAGCCGGTCTCGAAGGTCAGTGCCGCGAGGCTGTAAGAAATATTGCAGTTCCGGCAATAGGCCACGTCGTTGGCGACGTTGATGTCTTCCGGCGGAATGGTTCGACGGCAGCGGGTGCAGGTTGGAGTGGGCATGGCGGATTTCTATCTGCTGCTCGTGGTTTGCGGGAGTAGAAATTCAAGCAACTGTCTCGGCCCGGCTGACAATTTCCCCGCATTTTAGTTTGGTTCTCAATTTCTGTCCCGGGCAGACTTCGGCAGCATCGTGGATAAGCTTTCCCGTTGCGACATCTGTGGTGATGGAGTAGCCGCGGGCTAAAACTTGTTCCGGGCCAAGCGCGTTCAAGCGTTTTTCCAATTGCCGCAAGGCTTCGCGGCGGGCCTTCAGGGCTTGCGCGGGCTTGGCGCGCAGAAATCGTCCCGCCAGGTTTTCAAACCGCTGGCTCCGTGAACGGACGGAGGTTTTGAGGCTCCGCAGCAAGTTGATTTGCGTGTCGTCCAGCCGCTGTAACGCGTCGTTCAATTTTCGGCGCGGATGCAAGCGGGCCAGGCGTCCGGCCAGGGAATTGAAATTTTCCCCGGCCCGGTGAAATTGGCGTTGAACCCGCAGCCGCATCACGTCCATGGCCTCGGCCACAAATGTCCGACTGGCGAAGACGCCCTCAGTGATGATTTCGGCGGCGGCGCTGGGGGTGGCCGCGCGCAGGTCGGCCACGAAATCGGCGATGGTGAAATCAATCTCGTGGCCGACGGCGGAAACGACCGGGATGTGTGATTCAAAAATGGCCCGCGCCACCGGCTCTTCGTTGAAGGCCCATAAATCTTCCAGCGAACCACCGCCCCGCGTGACGAGGATCAAGTCAAGCGCCCCCAGATCATTCAGCAGCCGGATCGCGTTGGCGATTTCTTTGGCCGCGCCGTCGCCTTGCACGCGGGCGGGCGCGAGAATGATTTCCAGCGCGGGATGGCGGCGTTGCACCACATGCAAAACATCGCGAATGGCCGCGCCGGTCGGGGAAGTGACCAGGCCAATGCGCTGGGGATATCGAGGCAGCGGCCGCTTGCGCTCGGGCGCGAAAAGCCCTTCGGCAGCGAGCTTTTGTTTTAATTTTTCAAAGGCGATTTGCAACGCGCCCGCGCCCTGGAGTTCCACCTCACGAACAATCATCTGATACTGGCCACGGGCTTCATAGACGGTGATGTCGCCTTGCAGGAGAACCTTTTGTCCGTCAGCCAACAAATCGCGTTGAGCGGCGGCAGTTCCGCGAAAGAGCACGCAGCTCAACTGGGAGGCCGCGTCTTTGAGGCTGAAGTAAACATGGCCCGAGCTTTGGGCGCGAAGGTTGGTGATCTCGCCGCTGACCCAGACACTGCCCACTTGTTTTTCCAGCAAACGCTTGATGTTTGAAGTCAGCTCCCAAACCGATAACACCTTGCGGGTCTGCTCCGGCGGAAACAGTTCGCCGAAGTCCCATTGTGATTTGGCTGGCTTGGTCATCGATTATGTCGGCCACAGATTGGCACAGATGAAACGCAGATAAACATTTTTCCGGCAAGCCGAAACATTTATGCCTCATTTGTCCGCATCTGTGCCCCGCAAACCCATGGCTACCCGAACCGCCGTGACGAGTGCGTTCACGCGCACGGGCAAGGGGAAATCCGATGGCGCTTCCAAGGTGTAACCCTGTCGGGATTTGTGCGTGATGAGATAAAAAGCTTCGGGCCAATCCGGACGCTCGTGCGGTTGGAAAATCGGACGAATGATGCCGCCCTTGGCGGCGCGACCTTCGATGGTTTCCGACATGTCCACCGGACAAACTGGTTTGACGGCTTCGATGATAGTCTCCGCGAGTGAACGCCGGCGGTCTGGATTTTGTTCGTAAAGGTAAAAACCGTGCGATTCCCAGTCTTCGTGCAGACAGAAATACAAATTCACTTCGGGTAATCGTTCCAGCCAGGCCAAGTGCGCCCGCGCCTCGGCGGATTTGGGCTGGCGATAATCGCGATTCAGGTCCAGGCCATCGGAATTTTCGCGCCGGTTTAGCGTGAAGCCAACCGGGTTCAGGCACGGCACCAAGAAGATTTCGGCGTCTTTGGGCCACTGGTTTTCCTGAACCAATTTTAAAGCGGCGAGCGGACCGGCGGGTTCGTCACCGTGAATCCCGGCGGATATATAAAATTTGGCGCCCGCTGGCGAACCGCCACTTTCCGCCGGCCGATGCAAGCCGAGGAACGGTAAGCCATCGGCTTCGTGAAATGTCTCTATTTTCCAGTGGTGTTGACGGGCGGTGTCACGGACAGCCAATAATACGGAGCGTATGTCAATGGTTTCTCCGTGGTAGCTGCCGTGATTTTTACCGAGTTTTTGCACGCGGAGAATTTCCTGCAAAGGCGCGGGAACGCAAAGAAATTTATTGCCTGACAATCAATTCTTGAGCTCAGGCGGGGACAGTCTCACTCTCGCATGGTTCTTGGCCGCATCCACAGGTGCCCTCCTCTTGATCGCTGAAACCATGGCTGTCCCAGCCCGGATCAAGCCCCAAATCTTTGATCATTTGCAAATCTTTCTCCATCGGCTGGTTCAGCGTGGTGAGATAGTTGCCTACCATCAGCGCGCTGGCCCCCGCCATGAAAATCATGCACTGCGTATCCCGCAAATTTACCGTGCGTCCGCCGGCTACCATGATTTCCTGCCGCGGCAGAATGAAGCGGAAGCAGGCAATGGTCTTGAGAATTTCCAGGACCGGCAACGGATCATTATGTTCAAACGGCGTTCCGGGAATCGGGTTAAGCACGTTCATCGGCACCACGTTGGCGCCGATGGTTTTCAATTCAAACGCCAGGTCGCACCGGTCTTCGCGCGTCTCGCCCATGCCGATGATCCCGCCGGAACAAATTTTGACGCCCGCTTTTTTGAGATGGCCGATGGTTTGCAGCCGGTCATCAAACGTGTGGGTGGTGCAGGTGTTGGGGAAGAATCGGCGCGAACTTTCCAAATTGTGGCCGTAACATTCCACCCCGGCTTCTTTCAACCGATCCGCCACGCGCTGGCTTTTGATGAGGCCCAGCGAGACGTCCGGACGCGTGTTGCCAGCCGCTTTCATTTCGGCAACGCGGGCGCAGACCTCATCCAGCATCGGCCCTTCATTCAATCCTTTCCAGGCGGCGACGAGGCCCACGGCGGTCACGCCGTTTTTCTTGGCTTCCAGACCGGCTTCCGCCACGGGTTCGGGATCAATGAAGCCATACTTGGGTGAGCCGGTTTGATAAAAGGCTGATTGCGCGCAGAAATTGCAATTTTCCGAGCAGGAACCGGCCTTGGCGTTGACGATGGAGCAAAGGTGTATCTTGTTGCCCTTGAAATTTTCGCGAATGCGGTTGGCCCACGAAAGCAGGTCCAAAATGTCCGCCGAACCCTCTAAATTGAAAAGCCACAACGCCTCGTCCCGGGTGATCTGGCCGCCCTGCAAGACGCGTTCGCCAAGCAGCGTGAGTTTGTCGTGATTTGTCGCGTCAACCAAGTTTGCGCTCATGGTTGACAGATTAGCGGACCCAAAAAATTTCGCAAGCCGGCTTAGTTGGGCGGCTGGGGCACCCGCGATGGATTGATCATGTTGAGATAAGCCGCCAGGGACGTGATCTGCATGTCCGTGAGCGGACCGCCTTGAGAAGTCGAAAATGCCGGCATCAACGTCCCGGCTTTGCCGGCGGTCACCCAAGTCCGCCAGAATTCTTCATTGGTGGGCACCGCCAGATTATGGAGGTCGGGCACCATGGTGGCCCGATGCGGGGATTCGTGGCAGATGGTGCAGAGGGCTTCATACAATTGCTGGCCATATTTACCCTCGGTTTTCGGAAGATGACAACTGGCGCAATCGCCTTTAAAAACGGCCTGCCGGTCCACCTTGGCAGCGGAAACGCCGACGGCCCGCTGCTCGGCGGTCATTTCGGGACGCGGCGGCGGCGGCAGCACATTGATGCGCAGCATGAGGTTTTTCATCCCTTTTTCCGTGATGATCGTGATGGTTTTGATGAGGGTGCCAGCCATGCTGGTTTTGCCCTGGAGATTGACATGCAAATGAATGACGCCGTTTGATCCGGCCGGGATGGTCCACGGCACGGGCGGCATTTCGGCGGTGGTGCAGCCGCAGGACGGATGGACATTGAGAATCGTGACCGCCTTGGCGGAAACGTTCGTAAAACTGAAGAAAAAGCGGATGGCGTCCTGGCCGTTGGTGGCGTCGCCCGATTTGAGCAACTGGTCCCAGGCGAAAATGCCTTCCGGCAAGGGCTCGCCGGCGTGCGTGTAATCGGGCACATAAACCGGCGCGGTGCTGACGGTTCCGTTGGTCGCTTGCGCCGAGGCGCGAAACAGACCGCCGCCGCCGAGAAATAAACTTGCCGCCACAAAGCAAATCAGTCGCAATTTCATGTGAGTCTGGAGTCTAAGGTTTCCGCCAGATTTGACGAGCAGGATTTCTGCGCGTTCAAAGAACGGGGCCGTTGTTTAGTCCGAGGCTTGTGCTGATGGTGAACGATGGCCGATTCGTCCCAATTTAAACAGGTCGCTATGTCTTCCCGGAATTCGTGACCGACAAATCTTAGCCGGAACGATGTGGTTGAAAAGGAGCCACCGATTGGCGCACGGTTTCCATTCCCATTCATCATCTGGAATCGCTTTGCGCATTCGGCCCCATCATCGTCACGCCGCGCTCGCCCGGCAATTTCAGGGCCTTGGCCGCTGGACACCAGAGCAACTGGCCACCGAAAGCGCCCTGGCGTTGTGGCGCGGCGCGGAAGGCATGGCAGAGGGATAGAATTCCGCAATGGAACGCTGTGTCTCTGTGCCTTGGTGGCTATTTCACTTCCGTTGGAATTTTAGTTGATCGCCATTCGCAGTAACCTTGATTTTGTCGCCGGACTTGAAGTCGCCTTCGAGCAGTTTCATGGAGAGCGGGTTCAGCAGATGTTCCTGCACGGCGCGTCTGAGCGGGCGGGCGCCGAATGCCGGGTCGTAACCTTCCTGAGCCAGCAGTTTCATGGCGTCGGCGCTCACGTCCAGCGCCAGGTTTTGCTGCGCGAGGCGTTTCTCCAGTTTTGCGATCTGAATTTCCACGATGCGCGCGAGTTCACTTTCGTCGAGGCTCTGGAAGATGATGATGTCGTCCACGCGGTTCAGGAATTCCGGACGGAAATGGCGTTTCAACTCGGCAAGCACCTCTTTTTCCAAATCTTCGTAGCAGCGGAGGTCTCGAGGCTCTGACTTAACTTCCGCACTTTCAGAATGAGCCTCCTTACGGCGGCTGCGACGGTCAAAGTATTCCTGAATGATCGGCGAGCCGAGGTTGCTGGTCATGATGACGATGGTGTTCTTGAAATCCACCGTGCGGCCCTGGCCGTCGGTGAGGCGTCCGTCGTCGAGCACTTGCAACAGGACGTTGAAGACGTCGGGATGCGCCTTCTCGATCTCGTCGAACAGCACCACGGAATACGGACGCCGCCGCACCGCCTCGCTGATCTGCCCGCCTTCGTCGTAGCCCACGTAGCCGGGTGGCGCGCCGATGAGCCGTTGCACGGAGAATTTTTCCATGTATTCGCTCATGTCAATGCGCACCATGGCGTTTTCGTCGTCGAATAGAAACTCGGCCAGCGCGCGGGCCGTCTCGGTTTTGCCCACGCCGGTGGGGCCGAGGAAAATGAATGAGCCAATGGGCCGGTTCGGATCCTGCAAGCCACTGCGCGCGCGGCGCACGGCGTCGGACACGGCCTTGATGGCGGCCTTTTGGCCAATGACGCGTTGCGCGAGCCGTTCCTCCATCTTGACGAGCTTTTGCCGCTCACCTTCGAGCATCCGAGAAACGGGGATGTGCGTCCATGACGCCACCACGCGGGCAATATCTTCGTCGGTGACTTCCTGGCGCAACAAGCGTAGCTGCGACGCCCTCGTCGCAGAATGTGTAGGCGACGCCTCGTCACCAGTTGTTGTTTTCGTTGTTCCAGACGACGGGGCGTCACAGCTACGCAACCGTTCCGGCAATGATTTGGGGTTGTTTCGGATGTAAGCCCGCAACCGTTCAAACTGCGCTTCGCTGCGCACGATGTGGTCAAAACTTTCTTTTTGCCAAAATTCGCCTTCGCGGCCCAATGCCTTGTTGATGCGATGGGCTGAGACGGATTTCCATGCCTGCAATGCCGTCGAAAGCCGGTAGCCTCCCATGGGTGTCACCAGAACGTGAACGTGATTGGGCATGACCACAAATTCATGCAGACGATAGGTTTTGCCGTCATCGTGTTTCAATGCCTCCTCCACCATCTGCTTCAATTCCGGCCGGGCCAGCAGGCATTCACCGTGGCATTCATCGAGCCATTGTTCCCAGCGGTTTGGGAAACGCTTGTAATAATCCTTCTGAGTCTGGTCATCCCACGGTTCAGGATGCGCTTTCAACCAGGCTTCCCGTTCGGCGATCCAGGCTTTGACCCGCGCTTCGGGAAGCGAATCCCCCGTGCGCCAGGTGACAAAGTAAGTGGTTCCATCCTGTCGCCAATGAGGCAGCCGGGTGCCACGCCCCTGGGCCACCAGGGTTTCTGGATCAAATGGCTGAAAGGGTGTGGTAGCGATGCTTTCGTCGGCAGTGGATTCCTTTGCCGATACTGGCGACGAGGCGTCGCAGCTACGGTGGAGCGCCGCCGACACAGCGGCCAGCTTCTTTTCCAGTTCGGGGATCTTGCCGTATTGAAGTTCCGAAGCTTTTTGCAAATCACCGGCGCGCTGTGCCTTCTCCAAATCAATTTTTGCCTGCTCCAACTGCGATTGAACGACGCTGACGGCGTTGACGGCGGCTTTTTCGTTCTGCCATTGCGCGGTGAGCGCCTTGGATTTTTCCTTTAAGTCGGCGAGTTCCTTGTCGAGCCGTTTCAAACGTTCCCTGCTCGCGGAATCTTTTTCCTTGGCGAGCGAGGTGCGCTCGATTTCCAACTGCAAAATCTGGCGGTCGAGTTGATCCAGTTCCGTCGGCTTGGAATCGAGTTCCATCTTGATGCGCGACGCGGCTTCGTCCACTAAGTCAATCGCCTTGTCCGGCAAAAAGCGGTCGGTGATGTAGCGATGTGACAGCGTGGCGGCGGCAACGAGCGCGGAATCCTGAATCCGCACGCCGTGATGCACTTCATAACGTTCCTTGAGTCCGCGCAAAATGGCGATGGTCGCCTCCACTGTCGGTTCGGCCACCATGACGGGTTGAAAGCGACGTTCCAGTGCCGGGTCTTTCTCGATGTATTTGCGGTATTCATCGAGCGTGGTCGCGCCGACACAGCGCAGTTCGCCACGCGCGAGCTGTGGTTTCATGATGTTCGCGGCATCCGTCGCGCCTTCGGCGGCACCGGCGCCGACGAGCGTGTGCAATTCGTCAATGAACAAAATAATTTTTCCTTCGCTGGCCACGATTTCTTTGAGAAAGGCTTTGAGGCGATCCTCGAATTCGCCACGATACTTTGCGCCGGCAATCATCGCGCCAAGATCCATCGCAACCAGTTGTTTGTTCTTGAGTGATTCCGGAACATCACCGGCCACGATGCGGCGGGCGAGGCCCTCGGCAATGGCGGTTTTGCCCACGCCGGGTTCGCCGATGAGCACGGGATTGTTTTTGGTGCGGCGCGTGAGCACCTGCATCACGCGGCGTATTTCCTCGTCGCGGCCGATGACCGGATCAATCTTGCCCTGCTTGGCGAGCGCGGTGAGGTCGCGTCCGTATTTCTCCAGCGCCTGGAACTTCGCTTCCGGTTGCGGGTCGGTCACGCGCTGGTTGCCGCGCAATTCCGCCAACGCCTTGAGCACGGCGTCGCGTTTGAGGTTGTGGGCGGAGATGATTTTCTTGAGCGATACGCTGGAGGAATCAATCAATCCGAGCAGCAGGTGTTCGGTGCTGATGTATTCGTCCTTGAGCTTTTTCGCCTCCGACTGCGCGGCGTCGAGCGCCTTTTGCAAATCGCGCCCCGCGTAGGGATCAGCGCCGCCTTCCACCCTGTGGCGCCGGGCAATTTCCTTTTCCAAATCCGGCTGAAGTTTGGCGGGCGGCACGCCGATGCGATGCAGCAGTTCCGGCACGAGGCTTTCTTCCTGGCCGAGCAGCGCGAGCAGCAGATGCTCGCAGTCAATCTCCTGATGCGACTGTGCCCGGGCCATGCGCTGCGCCTCCTGCAACGCCTCCTGCGATTTCTGAGTCAGCTTGTCGAGTTGCATGGCCGGAATTTAGCGCAAAATCATCAGGGTGCAAGGTCGGGAAACGCAAGTGATTCCAAGCAAGATGAGACCGACCCTTTGCCATTTTCCGGCAAGGTTCAGGCGTCATTGCATCACGAAACGATAGAACAGATTTTGATTACCAACTGCTTTGGTGTCGGTGAATTGCCAGTCCCCATCAGGAGCGGCGGTGTTCGTTGAAACAGGTTGCCAGACTACGGGTGGCACCAAGCTGGCGGCACAGAATACAATATTGGTCGAACCGGGCTTGCTGACGCAATTGAGCCGGATGCTGCCGTTGGAATTGGCTTCAGTCTGGTATATCAGAGGGGTTGAGACCACGGTCAGATTGACAACGCTGCTGGTCACACTGCCGCCGGCGCCAGTCACGACCAATTGATACCAGCCTTGATTTCCGGACCCAACGTTGCTCAGTGACAGGATTGGCCCTTGGGTATTGGTTACTTTGCGGATGCGGTTGTTATTCCAGTCGGCAATAAACAAATCACCCGCGCCGTCAAGAGCGACACAAGCCGGACCATATAAGGCAGCGTTGGTGGCGGCTCCACCATCACCGGAAAAGCCATGAGCAAAAATATTTCCTGCCACCGTGGTAATGATTCCATTGGTATCGACCTTGCGAACCAAGTTATAGCCTTCGTCGGCAAAAAATATATTTCCGATGGCATCAAGTGCGACTCCCCAAGGCTTATAAAGCTGCGCGTTCGTGGCCATGATGCCGTTGGCTGATAGGTTCGCTCCTCCCCCGGCTATCGTGGTGATGATCCCGTTCGTATCCACTTTTTGAACTCGACCTGCGCCCGTGTCCGCTATGTAGAGATTACCCGTGGTGTCCAAAGCCACACCTTGAACAACAGACAGGGCGGCATTAGTAGCCGCGCCACCATCTCCCGGAGTTTGGGAGCCACCTCCAGCCACGGTGTTAATAATGCCGTTTGTATCCACCTTCCGCACGCGGTGGTTAAATAGATCGGCAATGAACCAGTTGCCCCGGCCATCAAAAGCCACATCCGCAGGATAATTGAAAACGGCATTGGTGGCGGCTCCGCCATCACCGGAAAACCCCTGCGTGGTTGTTTTTCCGGCCACCGTCGTGATGATACCGTTGGTGTCCACCTTGCGAACACGGTTGTTGAATATATCAGCAATGAACATATTCCCGGCCGCATCAAAGGTCACATTATTGGGCCGATACAGGCCAGCATTGGTGGCCGCACCGCCATCACTAGAAAAACTACCGCCTCCACTGCTCGAAAAAGCGCCATTTCCCGCCACGGTTGTAATAATGCCGTTGGTATCCACCCTGCGGACACGGTCATTGTTGTTATCGGCAATGTATAGATTACCCAAAACATCAAAGCCAACGCCTTGAGGATAATATAAACTGGCAGTGGTGGCTGGCCTGCCATCGCCAGCGTAGGCGGCCGCGCCATTGCCAGCGACGGTGGTGATGAAGTTGTTGGAGAGATTGGTGCCGTTGAACTGCCATTGGCAGGTGAACGGTCCGGCGTTGGAAATGCCCACCGAAAACGTAACGTAACACCCACCCACTGT
>JAKALA010000040.1 GCA_021813325.1 bacterium
CCGTTTTGGTGGTGGAAGACGAATTGATCGTGCGTCTGGCGGTCAGCAACATGTTGCAACGGTTTGGTTACACAGTGCTGCAAGCCGAATCCGGCGCGGCGGCCTTGAAGGTCTGGCAGAAGGAAAAGGTGCGCATCCAGCTCTTGTTGACGGATGTGGTGATGCCCGATGGCATGAGCGGCTTTGAATTGGGCCGGCTGCTGGAAGCCGATGCGCCCCGGCTCAAAGTCATTTACACCAGCGGCTACAGCGGCAATCTCGCCGAAAAGCGCGTGACTTTGACCGAAGGCGTCAATTTTCTTCAAAAGCCTTATACCGCTCAGAAGCTGGCTGAGACATTGCGTAACAGTTTGGATTTAAAATAGTTTTATCGGTATGGCGGCGGAAGAACTGAAATCCGCTTGGCATTAAGCTGCGTCGCCAGGGCGGGCGGGCGGCGAGGCAAATTAAAAATAAAAAATTGAAAATTTCTAAAGTTTGGTGAATTTTTGCCGCTGGCCGGAAGATGATTCAATTGTCAAAATCAAGTCTATGACAAAGCCGATTTATTACGCTCCTGAGTTTGCCGCAAAACTGACCATGCCGCTCGCGGGGCTGCTTCTTTCCGCGGCAACGGTCATGGGAACGGGGACGACAAACGTCACGGTAAAATCGAGGCTTGCTCCTGAAGTTTTGATTCAGACGCACACGAACAAGCTGGCGGATTTGATGACTAATCAATTTAAGGTGACGCTTTCTCAGGCCCTAACCAATTCCAACGCTCTGAAGCTAACGGTGCCCCAATTGGCAATGGCCGGGGGAACCAATCGAATTCAGTGGCTCGCCGGCACCAACAAGGTGGCGGATTCAAACGCGTTTACCCGGATTGTGATATCCAAACCCGTTTCGAGTGACGAGACCGCCCAGACCGATGCCGGCGATTTTCACGATGAGATCATCCAGATTTTGTCGGTGCCCTCTTCGTCGCCCATCAAATCCATAATTAGCAAATAAGTTTTTGCCAATCGCTTGGGCTTTTCCGGTGCCGGCGGGGATGAATGCAATCTTGCCAATTTGGCCGCTGTTTTGTTCAATCTGGCGTGCTCAATCAGCAGACTCTTAATCGTTCCGCCAGTTTTTCCGGCATCGGCCTGCACAGTGGCAATCGCGTCAGCATGACCATTTTGCCGGCGCCGGCCAATTCCGGGGTGCGTTTCCGCCGGGTGGATCTGGAAGGCAAGCCGGAGATCGAAGCGCGCGTGGAGAATGTTTCTGAAACCAATCGTTCCACCACGCTGGCCAAGGGCAACGTCCGCGTTCACACCGTGGAACATGTGCTGGCCGCGCTGGCTGGTTGCGGAGTCGATAATGCCGTGGTGGAATTGGATGCCAATGAACCGCCCATTGCCGACGGCAGCTCCCGCGAATTCTGCAAAATCATCGCCGAGGCCGGATTGGTGCCGCTGGCGGAAAAACGCGAATACTTTACCCCCACCGAACCCGTCGAATTGCGTCTGGGGGAAACCACCATGACGGTGTTTCCCGACGATCAATTCAAGATCACCTGCACCAGCGCGGATCGGAAAGGCCGCTTCACCCAGTTTTACTCCACTGAAGTGACGCCGAACACCTGGGAAAAAGAACTGTCGCAGGCGCGGACGTTCTGCTTTTACGAGGAAATTGAATTCCTCTTCAAAAACGGCCTCATCAAAGGTGGCAGCCTCGAAAATGCCATTGTCATTCGCGACGACGCCGTGCTCACCACCGAACCGCTGCGGTATCCCGAAGAATTTGTGCGCCACAAGATGCTCGACATCATCGGCGATCTGTCGCTGATCGGCCGCCCCATTCGCGGCCATGTGATTGCGGTTCGCCCGGGGCATGCCGGCAACTGCGAACTGGCCAAAAAAATCGTGGAGCAAATCAACCGTCCCTTACGTCAGGCGCAGACGTTTACCCCGCTGCCACCGCCTCAGGATGTGCCCGAAGCGCCGCAAACAGAAGCAGGCGCGATGGATATCGAGCACATCATGAAGTTGCTCCCGCACCGCTATCCGTTTTTGTTGGTGGACAAGGTGCTCAAGCTCGAAGGCGGGAAAATTGTGGCGCTGAAAAACGTCACGATGAACGAACCCTTTTTTCAAGGCCACTTTCCGGGGCATCCCATCATGCCCGGCGTGCTGCAACTGGAAGCCATGGCCCAGGCCGGCGGCTTGATGATGATGAAACACGCCGCCGCCGTGCAACAGCTCGCCTACTTCATGGCCGCCGAGAGCGTGAAGTGGCGCAAGCCCGTGCTGCCCGGGGACACCTTGATCATTGAGGTGGAAATGATGAAAGCCCGCGGCAAGATTTGTAAGGCAAAAGGCGTTTGCAAAGTTGCCGGCGACGTGGTCAGCGAGGCCGAAGTGACCTTCATGCTTCGCGATGCGGAATAACTGCCAGCCATGATCCATACCACTGCTGTCATTCATCCCAAAGCGCAGGTCGGCGCTGACTGCGAAGTCGGCCCGTATTGTGTGATTGGCGAACATGTGGCACTGGGCGACAAATGTCGGTTGCACTCCCATGTCGTGATCGATGGGCATACGCGGATCGGTCAGGCGAATGAATTCTTCCCATTTGCCGCCGTGGGCATGAAAACGCAGGATTTGAAATACAAGGGCGGGAATCCCCGCTTGGAAATCGGCGACCAAAATGTATTTCGCGAAGGCACAACCGTTCATTGCGGCACCAACGACGGTGAAGCCACGGTCATTGGTTCCAACAACCTGTTTTGCATTCAGGCGCACGTGGCGCATGATTGCCTTTTGGGAAACCACATCATCATGTCCGGCTTTGCCGGGCTGGCCGGGCACTGTATTGTTGAAGACCACGCCATCTTGTCGGGCTACGTGGCGGTTCACCAATTTTGCCGGATTGGCCGGCTCGCGATCATCGGCGGCTGCTGCAAAGTGCGGCAGGATATTGTGCCTTACATGTTGGCAGATGGCGAACCCGCCAAGCCGCTGACCATCAACAAAGTTGGCTTGGAGCGACACGGCGTTTCGGAGGCGACCCAGACGGCCTTGCGCACGGCTTACAAAATTATCTTCCGCGAAGGTTTGCTCGTGAACGAAGCGCTGGCCCGCGTAGAATCCGAACTGCCGCAATTGCCCGAAATTAAACATCTGCTGGAATTTATTCGCTCCAGCGAACGCGGCGTCAGCAAGTAACGCCTCCCGATTTCCGTTCCCGGATCGGTTGCTCGGCTACGGGATTCAGCCTCATTTTCTGAGGCGCAAAAATAGAGGGCGGCAACCGTTGTCAGCTTCTGGTCAAGCCAGCATTTCCCATTGCATGAAGCGCATAATATGAGATAGTAAAAACAATCATCACGTCGTCACTCCCTTAACGGCTCGTTCCTTCGCGCGGCGAATGCGTAAAACCAACGGATGGCCGTCAACTGTCCGACATTTAAATCGTAATGCGAAAAAAAATGTTGCGTCTCGGCGGCAATTTTACCATTGCCATGTTCACATTGCTTGGTTGCGGGGTTGTCTTCGGCCAGGTGCGGATCAATGAAATCATGTTTCACGCGGCTCCGGCGGTTCCGGAAGATCCCGGCAAGGAGTGGGTGGAATTGTATAATGCCGGCACCAATGGCGTGGATTTGAACGGCTGGCGGTTCAGCAAGGGCATTGCTTATTCCTTCACCAACGTCAACCTGCCCGCGCATGGCTATTGGGTGGTGGCGGCAAATGTGGCGGCGTTTCAGGCCGATTACCCTGGCGTGACCAACGTGGCCGGCGGTTGGAGCGGCAAACTTTCCAATTCCGGGGAGAAGATCGAACTCCAAGACAACCTTGGCCAGGTGGCGGATACGGTGGCTTACGCGTCCGACGGCGACTGGGCGTTGATTCGTGAGGGCGAAAA
This sequence comes from bacterium, assembly GCA_021813325.1. Lineage (GTDB taxonomy): Bacteria > Verrucomicrobiota > Verrucomicrobiia > Limisphaerales > UBA11358 > UBA11358. The sequence continues at coordinate 3,895 of JAKALA010000040.1, forward strand.
TTATCCCGGTCAGACTGCGTGGTGGCGTGGCTGGGATTGGACCAATGCCGCCGATGGCGGTGGGCGGTCCATGGAGTTGCGCCATGCCGCTTTTTCCAACAACCAGGGCCAGAACTGGAGCGCGAGCCTGGTGGCTGGCGGAACGCCGGGGCGGGAAAATTCCACGGCCACCAATGATCTGCCGCCGATGATTCTGAACATGCAGCACCTGCCCGCCATTCCCCGTTTCACAAACACGGTCACGGTGACGGCTCAAATTGTCGATGAATTGCCGGCGTCAGTGAATGTTCAGCTTTTTAGCCGGGTCGATGGTGCCGCCACTTTTAAAATTACACCGATGTTCGATGATGGCGCGCACGGCGATGGCCTGGCAAACGACGGTTACTACGGAGCCGTTCTGCCGGCGCAAGCCGACAAGACCATTGTGGAGTTTTACGTGAGTGCCACCGATGCCGCCGGCCATCAACGAACCTGGCCGCCGCCCACGGACGATTCCGGCACCCAGGGAGCCAATGCGTTGTATCAGGTGGACAACTCCACTTACACCGGGAATCAGCCGATTTATCGCTTCATCGTCACCGCCAGCGAATGGAATGCGTGGTTGAACCTGATGAATATTGTTTCCAATGGCCGTTACAGCGAGGCGGCCATGAACACCACGGTGGTGCGCACGGATGGATTGGGCACGCAGGTGCGGTATCACGCCCTGTTGCGCAATCGCGGCGCGGGCACGCGTGCGGCGCATCCGCATAACATGCGTTTGAATCTCGCGGCGGATCAGGCGTTACAAGGGATTGGAGAGCTGGATTTCAACACGCGCACGGTGCAATCGCAGGTCGCAGGCAACACCCTGTTCTCCCAAGCCGGATTGCCCAACGCCTACGGTGCGCCGGTGCAGGTGCGTGTCAATGGTTCGAATTTGGCCAACGCCCAGCCGGATGGCAGTTTGGACAGTTATCAGTTTGGCAGTTACTATTGTTTTCAACCTTACTCGCCAGAATGGGCCAAGGCGCATTGGCCGCAAGATCCCCAGGGTAATATTTACAAAGGCGTTTGGTATCAGGATAACGTTCAGCTCACCAATGGAGCGTATTTGCAGTGGCATGGCACCAATGTTGAAAACTACCGGCTCATCTACGGGCCGAACGGGCCGACGGCGTATAGTGGTCCTTACAGCAAGCAGAGCAACAATTCCCAGGATGACTGGTCGGATCTAATCAACCTCTGTTACGTGCTGAACCTGACGCCGGATTCCAATTATCTACAGGCCGTGGAGCAGAATGTGAACATCGACGAATGGTTGCGGTATTTCGCCGTTAATTCGCTGATCATCAACATGGAAACGACTTTGGCAACCGGGGCGGGAGATGATTTCTCACTGTGTTCGGGAGTCGTGGATTCCCGGTTCCAGCTCATCAATCATGATCTCGACACGGTGCTGGGGCAGGGCGACACCTCGCCGGATTATGCGCGTTCTATTTTCAAGGCCGCAGACATCGCTGCCGTCAGCCGGTTTCTCAAACATCCGGACATTGCGCCGCGTTATTTCGCCACGCTCAAGCAACTGGCGGACACCTTGTTTTCACCGCAACAAATAGGACAATCGCTCGATCAGTCGCTCGGCGGCTGGGTGCCGGACAATTATGTGCAAAATCTGAAAAATGCCGCGGAGCAGCGTCGCACCAACGTGCTCAATCAAATCCCGTTGAAGCTGACGGTCACGAGCAGCCTGGGCATCGTCAGTGGCTATCCCCGAACTACCGCGTCCACTACCGCGCTGACTGGGGTGGCCAATGCGATCGATACCAAAACCGTTTTGGTAAACGGCGTGGAGGCAGTTTACACGCCGTGGCAGGGAGCCTGGTCGGCAACTGGCGTGGCGCTTTCGCCGGGGATTAACCGGATTGTGATTCAAACTCTGAACACGAACGGTGTGGAATTTGTCCGCACCAACATTGATATCTGGTATGACAAAGGTTCGGTTGCATCAGCTGGCGGAACCATCGCGGCGGATACAACATGGACAGCAGCGGCTGGCCCTTACAACGTCACGTCGAGCATCAATATTCCCAGCGGCGTGACGTTGACGATTGAGCCGGGCACCACGATTTATCTCGGGTCTGGCGTGAATTTTACAGTCGCCAATGGCGGACGTTTGTTGGCCGAAGGCACCCCCAATGCCCCCATCCGTTTCACCACCTCGCCCGGCTCAGGCGTGAGCTGGGGTGGCATGGTGATTGACGGCGCGGTGAGTTCGCCCGAGACGCGGATTGCTTACGCGCATTTCGAGGGCAACAGCACCACTTGTATCGAAGTGGCTGGCGGCACGGTGGCTCTGGATCATCTGACTTTTGGCACCACCACGCACCAATATCTGGCGTTGGACAGCGCGTCGTTTTTGGTGAGTCATTGCACGTTTCCGAGTTCCACCGCGCCATTTGAGCTGGTTCATGGCACCGGCGGAATCAAGTCGGGCGGCCATGGCATTGTGCGCGATTGTTTCTTCGGCACCACCAGCGGATACAATGACATCATGGATTATACCGGTGGCAACCGCGATTTGGGACAGCCCATTATTCAATATTACAACAACGTGTTCATCGGGGCCACGGATGACATTCTTGATCTGGACGGAACGGATGCGTGGATTGAGGGAAACATCTTTCTGCATTCGCACAAGAATGGCTCGCCGGACAGTTCCAGTGCGATCTCCGGCGGAAACTATGATTTTGGCGGCAGCGTGGGCGTGCGGACTTCGGAAATCACCGTCATTCGGAACATTTTCTTCGATTGCGATCAGGCGGCCACCGCCAAGGAAGGCAACTTCTTCACGTTTTTAAACAACACCATCGTGCATACCACCAAAACCGGTGGAGTGGATACGGCTTCCGGCGTGGTGAATCTCGGCGATGCGGGCACCGCTTACGGCGCGGGTTATTATCTCGAAGGCAATATCATTGAAGATGCGGAAAGTCTGATGCGCAATTACAGCAACTCGATGGCCACGGTGACCTTCACGAACAATTTGATGTCGTTGAGTTGGGAGGGGCCCGGTGGTGGCAATTCCACCAATAATCCGCAGTTGAAATACGTTCCGCAAGTAGCTGAAACGGACTTTCAAGATTGGCTCTCGGCGCAGGTCCTGTGGAGTTGGTTCAGCTTGTTGCCGGGATCGCCCGCGCATGGCATCGGGCCAAACGGCGTGGACATGGGGGCGGTGATTTCCGGCGGTGCTTCCATCAGCGGTGTTCCCAGCGGAATCACGGCTGCAACCAGTGCCAATTTGGTCGTGGGCCCGCTGCGGACGGGAAATGGCATTCCGACGGCTGGTTTTCCGAATGGCTCGGGTTACACCAGTTACAAATGGCGTTTGGACGGCGGCGCTTGGAGCGCGGAAACCCCCATTGCTACGCCGATTATGTTGAGCGGGCTCGCGAACGGACCGCATTATGTGGAGGTCACCGGCAGGCAGGATGCAGACACTTATCAGGATGATCCGGAGCTGGGCACCAATGCCGTGGTCAGCCGGACCACGACCTGGACGGTGAATACCAATCTGCACCGGGTGGTGATCAACGAATTGCTGGCGGATAATCGCAGCGCCTGGCATGTCGGCGAAAACACTCCCGATGTCGTTGAGCTTTTCAATCCCGGCGCCACGGCCATGGATTTGTCCGGCATGGGGCTGACGGATGATCCGGCCAATAGCTTCAAATTTACTTTTCCGCCCGGCACATCGCTGAATGGCGGGGAATATCTTGTGCTGGTGGCCGGCACCGGCAGTGGCCCCAATCTTTATACGGGTTTGAAATTGAACAAAGATGGCGGCTCGCTTTCGTTGTATGCCGCGGCGGCGGCTGGCGGAGCGTTGCTGGATTCCGTCAGCTACGGACCGCAGTTGACCGATTATTCCATTGGCCGGTTGGCCGATGGGAGCTGGAATCTCACGGTTCCAACTTTGGGCAGCGCCAATGTTGCGGCTCCCGTCGGCGACGTGCAGCAATTGAAATTAAACGAATGGCTGGCGGCTTCGCTTGTCCGCGACGACTTTGTGGAACTTTACAACGGCGACTCGCTGCCGGTGAATCTTGGCGGATGCTATTTGAGCGAAGTGCCGGACACCTGGCCGGCGCGGTTTCAAGTGGCCCCGCTCAGTTTCATTCCGGCCAAAGGCGAATTGGTGTATGTCGCCGATGGCAATCCCGACAACGGCCCGCGGCATCTTAATTTTAGCCTGGCACAAGAATGGGGCACGCTGGGCCTGTTTGCTCGGGATTTGAGCCTGTTGGATCGAATTTTCTACGGGCCGCAAACGGCGGAAATCTCCATGGGCCGCACGCCCAACGGCGGCGACACGTTGACGTTTTTGAACCCGCCCACCCCCGGCTCGGGCAACCCGGGCGTCACCGGCTCCTGCACGGTGACCAATTTGACCATCAGCTTGATGGCCTACACCCAGGCGTGGAAATATAATCAATCCAACAATCTGGATGGCATTGCCTGGTATGCGACAAATTACAACGACAGTCTCTGGCAGGGGCCGGGCGAAGGTTTACTGGCGTATGAAAATAATTCAGCCATCACACCGCTGATTCATACGACATTGTTGAATCCACGGTCTTCGCCACCCGGATTAGTTTCCGGTCACGCCTATTATTTCCGAACCGCAGTTGTGGTCACCAACGATCTTTCCGGCTACACGTTGACCGCAAAGATGCGGCTGGATGATTGCGGCGTCATTTACATCAATGGAGTGGAGTTTTACCGGCCGCGAATGCCCTCGGGAACCATTTTGAACTCCACCTATGGCGGCGGCGCCGTGGGTTCCAATACCGAGGCTGACATGGACGAATTATTCACGATCCCGTCCGATTGGCTCCACCTTGGAACGAATGTCATCGCCGTGGAAGTTCATCAGATTAGTTCCACCAGCAGTGACATTGTTTGGGGCATGGGGCTGGACGCCACGGCCTACATCACCAATTGCGCTTCCGCGGTGGTGGTTTTGAACGAAGTCATGGCCAACAATCGGTCCTACACGAACAGCGACGGATCGGTGACCGACTGGGTGGAACTTTACAATCCCACCTCGCTGCCATTCGATCTCTCGGGAACCAGCCTCAGCGATGATCCAGGCAATCCACGACGCTGGGTGTTTCCGTCCGGGGCATGGCTGAACGCCAGCAATTACCTGGTGGTAAAATGCGACGGTAATTCACCTGCAAGTTCAGTGAACGCTCCGTTGATGAATACGGGGTTCGGGCTGCGCGGCGGCGGTGGGGCGGTTTATCTTTATGACGCAAGTGCGTCGCTGCTGGACGCGGTTTCATATGGCTCGCAGGCCGCAGATTTCACGATCGCGCGGCTGCCCAATGGCACGGGCGATTGGAACCTGGCTTTGCCGACGCCGACCAGCGGAAACATTGCCACGGTGCCAGGCGACGCTGCGGCAGTTCGGATCAACGAATGGGCGGCGAGTGTTGCCAATGGACCGGACTGGTTTGAATTGTTTAATCCAAATCCGCAACCGGTGGCTTTGGGCGGCTACTATTTGACCGACAAATTGAGCAATCATACCAAGCATTTGATCGCTCCGTTGACGTTTGTGGGCGTCGGCGATGGCGGATATTCCACGTTCATTGCCGATAATGATCCCTCACAAGGCGCCGACCACGTGAGCTTTTCTTTGGATGCGGCTGGCGAAGCCATTGGCTTGTTTACGCCCGATGCCGCCACGGCGGTGGACACGGTTTCGTTTGGTCTCCAGGGGGAAAATATTTCGGAGGGCAGGTTGCCGGACGGTGGCGCGACGCGGGTGTTCTTCACCAGTCCGACACCCGGCGAGGCGAACTGGCTGCCCATGACTAACATTGTGATCAATGAACTTTTGTCGCACACGGATCTGCCGTTGGCAGATGCCATTGAACTGCACAATACCAGTGCCGCGCCGGTGGACATCAGCGGATGGTATCTCAGCGATTCCAAAAATAATTTGCGGAAATACAAGTTCCCCGCCGGGACCGTCCTGCCGGCTGGCGGTTATCACGTGGTTTATGAGAATCAATTCAATCCCCAGCCGCTCACGTCGGCGAGTTTTTCCTTCAATTCCGCCCAAGGCGATGATGCCTGGGTGATGGCTGTCGATACCAACGGAGCCGCCACGGGCTATCGCGATTGGGAGAAGTTTGGCCCGCAATTTAACGGGGTTTCATTTGGACGAGTTCAGACCAGTGTGGGTGTGGATTTCGTGGCGTTGGCGGACTTAAGTTTTGGAACCGCTGTTCGCGCATCCAGTCCGACCAATCAACTGGATTTGTTTCGCACGGGCCTGGGGGCACCCAATGCCGGGGCTTGGGTTGGACCGGTGGTGTTCAGCGAAATCATGTATCATCCGCCGCCGATTGGGACGAATGATGACACGCAAAATGAATTTATTGAACTGCATAATGTCACGGCGCAAGCTTTGCCATTATTTGATCCTCAATCTCCGACCAACACCTGGCGTTTGCGCGGCGTCGTGAATTTTAATTTCGCTCCGAACACCGCCATTCCAGCCGACGGATTCTTGTTGGTGGTTGGCTTTGATCCCGCCACCAATGCGGCTGCGCTCGCAACGTTCCGTGGCAAATATGGAACCAATGGCACGCTGGTCGGCCCTTGGTCCGGCAAATTGTCCAACAACGGCGAGGCGCTTGAATTGCTGGCTCCCGATCATCCGCAAACGACCGGGCCGGACATTGGTTTGGTTCCGTATGTGACCATCGAACGTGTGGTTTATAGCAATGCGGCGCCGTGGGCTGTGGCTGCCAATGGCACCGGGTTTTCTTTGCAGCGACTCAACTTTGTGGCCTACGGCAACGAGCCTACGAACTGGCTGGCCTCAGGGCCGAATGCCGGGACTTCTGGCGTGCTAGATTCGGATGGCGACGGTTTGCCTGATGCCTGGGAAGATGCGCATGGGCTGAACACGTTTGCCAATGACGCCGCACTGGATTCCGATCACGACGGTTTTTCAAACTGGCAGGAATACCAGGCGGGCACCGACCCGCAAAACAACGCCAGCGATTTGCGATTTGAAGGCGTTGACTCGGCGTCCGATGGAAATGACATCCGTTTTATTGCTCAATCGGGCCACAGTTATACGATTCAATTCTCGGAATCGCTGGCGGATGGAACCTGGCAAAAGCTCGCCGACGTGGCGGCGGAAAATGTTTCGAGGGTGGTGCATATCAAGGATTCCATTGGTTCGGGAGATGATTTGCGATTTTATCGCCTGGTAACGCCGGCGTTGCCGTAAGCAGCTTGAACGCTTATGAAAGCCCGATTTAACATCTCAACCCTGCGTTGGCGACCGCCGTCGGCCACCAGTCCGATGGTTCTCAATCCAACCGATGCTCAACGGTTTTATCGGCTGTTAAAACCGTGACACTTGTAGTTGCGAACGGTTCTTCCTTTGCATCAGATGAATCAAGGTGCGTAGCTTGATTCGACTTATTGCTTCCCTTTAACCAATGCGTCAACAACTCCAGGGTCGGCGAGGGTGGTGGTGTCGCCAATCTGGTCCGTTTGGTTTTCGGCAATTTTGCGAAGAATCCGGCGCATGATTTTTCCCGAACGCGTTTTTGGCAGACCCGGCGCAAATTGAATTTTATCGGGCACGGCGATGGCGCCGATCTCCTTGCGAACATGAGCGGCGAGGTCTTTCTTCAATTCTTCACTCTCGATTTCGCCATCTTTCAACGTCACAAAGGCGTAGAGCGCCTGGCCTTTGATATCGTGCGGCATGGGCGCGACAGCGGCTTCAGCCACCTTGGGATGGCTGACCAAGGCGCTTTCGACTTCGGCGGTGCCAATGCGATGACCAGAGACATTGACCACGTCGTCCACGCGGCCAAGCAGCCAGTAATCACCATCAGCGTCGATCCGGCATCCATCGCCGGTGAAATACATGTTTTGGAAGGTTGAAAAATACGTATTGATGAAGCGGTGATGGTCGCCCCAAGTCGTGCGCATGATGCCGGGCCACGGATGCTTGATGCAAAGTTTGCCGCCTTCGTTGGGTTTGCACTCGCTGCCGTCGTCGCGAAGCACAACGGGTTCCACGCCCCAGAATGGCCGGCTGGCACTGCCGGGTTTGAGCGTGTTGACGCCGGGCAGGGGAGTGATGAGGTGTCCGCCGGTTTCAGTCTGCCACCAGGTGTCAACAATGGGGCAACGTTCCAGGCCAATTTTTCGGTAATACCACATCCACGCTTCCGGGTTGATGGGTTCACCGACAGTGCCCAAAACGCGGAGTGAGCTGAGATCATATTTGGCGGGCCATTCATCGCCCAGTCGAATCAGCGCGCGAATGGCGGTGGGCGCGGTGTAGAAGGAATTCACTTTGAATTTTTCCACGATTTTCCAGAAGCGCCCGGCATCGGGATAGGTCGGCACACCTTCAAACATGAGGGTGGTGCCGCCGTTGCAAAGCGGACCGTAAACCACATAGCTGTGGCCGGTAACCCAGCCAATGTCGGCGGTGCAGAAATAAACATCGCCTTCGTGAATGTCGAACACGTATTTGTGCGTGAGCGCACTCCAGAGCAGGTAGCCGGCGGTGCTGTGAACCACGCCTTTGGGTTTGCCGGTGGAGCCGGAGGTGTAAAGGATGAAGAGATAATCTTCAGCGTTCAGGGGCACTGCGGGACAATCCACCGACGCTTTGGCCATCAACTCGTGATACCACACATCGCGTCCGGCAACGATGTCGCAGGGTTCAGCGTTGCGCCTGATGACCACCACCTTTTCAATGCTGGGTGTATGTTTAAGCGCTTCGTCTGCGAGTGCCTTCAGGCCCAGACTTTTGCCGGCGCGCAACGAGACGTTGGCGGTGATGAGCAGTTTGCAGGCGGAATCATGGATGCGCCCGGCCAATGAATCGGAGCTGAATCCGCCGAAGACCACCGAATGGATCGCGCCGATGCGCGCGCAGCCGAGCATGGCCACGGCGGCTTCGGGAATCATGGGCATGTAAATAGCCACCCGGTCGCCCTTCTGGATGCCCAGCGATTTGAGCACGTTGGCGAATTTGCAGACCTCGGCGTGCAACTCGGCGTAGGTGATGTGCTTTACATCGTCTTCCGGTTCGCCCTGCCAGATGATTGCGTTCTGATTGCCGCGGGTTTTGAGATGCCGGTCCAAGCAGTTGGTGGTGAGGTTCAACTGGCCGTCTTCGAACCAGGTGTGCTCAATCTTTCTGGCGTTGGTCTGCCAGGTGAATTTGCGGGCGAGGGTGGGAGCTTTAAACCATTCCAAGGTCTTGGCCTGTTCCAGCCAGAAGGCTTCGGGTTCGCGAATGGAATGTTGGTAAAGTGCATCGAATTGCGCCGCGTTCAAGTGCGCGCGCTTGAGGACATCGGCGGACGGCGGAAATTTGCGGCTTTCCTGAGATAAGGAATCCGTGGAGATGGTGTTTGTATTCATCTGATGCGATCAATGGATTTTACTTATTTCGGCAAAAGCCAAGTCAGATGTCAAATGAGGAAACTGAAAACTCGAATAAATTTGCGCGCAAAGCGTCCGGGCGCCGGCTCAAGTCGAGTCGTGAAATGCGTGAACTCGGGTGTTTTTGCCCGTTATTTGCCGGGAGTTCGACCGCTGGCGAAGTAGTCCAGGTAGGTGATCAGTTGCGCCTTCATTTCTTTGCGATGAACGATGGCATCGATGAGTCCGTGTTCAAGCAGGAATTCGGAGGTTTGGAAGCCCGGCGGCAGCTCGGCCTGGGTGGTGTCTTTAATGACCCGGGGACCGGCGAAGCCGATCATGGCTTTGGGTTCGGCGAGGATTAGATCGCCCAGGCTGGCATAGCTGGCCATGACGCCCGCGTAATCGGGATTGACGAGCACGCTGATGTAGGGAAGCCGGTTTTGCGCGTGATACGCCAGGGCGGCGCTGGTTTTGGCCATTTGCATGAGGCTGAACATGCCTTCATACATGCGCGCTCCGCCGCTGGTGGAAATGATGATGACGGGCCAGCCGCCTTCGGTTCCGCGCTCAATAAGGCGGGTCAGTTTTTCGCCAACGACGGAACCCATGGAACCGCCGAGAAATCCGAAATCCATCACGCCAAGCGCCACGGTATGCTGGCCCATTTTGCCGATGCCGGTGACGACCGCGTCTTTCAAAGTCGATTTCTTTTTGTAGGCATCCAACTTGGATTTGTAGGTGGCCACGCCTTTGAACTGCAGAACATCCACGCTGGCCATTTGCGCATCCATTTCCTCGAAAGTGCAAGTTTCCACCAAGGAATGGATGCGTTCACGGGAACCAATTGGAAAGTGCCGCTCGCATTTGGGGCAGACTTGGAGATTTTCATCCAGTTCCTTGTCAAAGATCATCGCCTCGCAAGACGGGCACTTGGTCCACAGGCCTTCCGGGATGTCCTTCTTCTTGGACTTGCTCGCGCCCAGACCGGGCTTTTTGGCAAAAGTGGTGGGATTGGAACTCGCCGGTGGTGGTGTCAGGCCGGGTTCAACTTGAGCAACGCCGCCAATGTTTTTTTTCAGGAACGTCGTGGTATCCATGAACCCCTAATCTTATTAAATTTACAGCCCTCGCGCAACTGTCCAGACGCATACTGCGGCGGCGCCGGTCTGTCTCAGAACCTGGGCGCAGGCATTGGTTGTTGCGCCCGTGGTTAATACGTCGTCAATGACCACAATTCTTCGCCGGGCCAACGAAACGCCGGAACGCACCGCAAAGGCATTTTTCATGTTGGCGGCGCGTTGATCCCGGGTCAGCCGTGTTTGCGTGATGGTCGGCGTGATTCGCCGGAGCAATTTTGTGTTCAAGGAAATGCCGGTGGCGCGGCTCAGGTGGACGGCCAGTCGCTCGGCCTGATTGAACTCACGTTCTCTTAATTTGGTGGGATGCAATGGCACGGGCACGATCCAGTCCCAAGCATCCCCGCGCAGCACCGGAACGGCCTCGCGAACGAGCAAATTTGCCAGGAAATTTTCAAACCACAACGCCCGGGAATATTTGAAACGGTGGATGGCTTCCAGCACCACGGTTTTGGCGACCACGGCTGAGCGCGCCGAGGTGAAATACAAATCCAATTCCTGGCAGTTGGTGCAGTGAAATTCCGTGGTGATGTCTCCCGGATAAGGCAGGCCGCAACGCTTGCAAAACGGCGGGCGGATAAACCGAATTTGCGACCAGCATTTGCGGCCGACAAAGCCATCCTCGGTCGTGGCGCGTTCGGCGTTGCAAAGCTGGCAGACCTGGGGATAGATCAACCCCGCAGCCGCTTGGAGCCAGATTTTGGCGGTTTCCGTGACGGGCATGGCTTGAATCTATGCGGTTGAAACCTTGTGAAAAAGTTTAATTCGCGCTCCAAAGGCTCTTGTGCTACCAATTTTTATGGCCCGGTTGCTGCCAGCCAATGACGTGGTTTTGCCGGAAAAGTTCGGGCGCTTCTATCTGCGCGAACTGCTCAACCGCGGTGGCATGGCGGAAATCTGGCTGGTGTCCGACAGCCGCGGAAAGAGTTATGCCCTGCGCCGGCTCAAGCGGGAACTGCGGTTTAACTTCATTGCCCGGCGGCGTTTCAATCATGGCAACAAGATTTTATCCCAACTGAATGACAGCGATTTCATTGTCGGCTATGTCGAACACGGCAGTGATTATTTGCTGATGGATTACATCGAGGCGGCCAATCTGAAAATGCTGTTTGCCAGTCAAGAGCCGGTGCTTGCGGAAAATGTGGCGCAAATCTTGATCGACATGGCCACAGGCCTGAGCCATGTGCATGAAAGCGGTTTCATGCATCTGGATTTCAAACCGGAAAACGTGCTGGTCACGCCCAACGCGGCGGTTCGATTGATTGATTTTGACATGGCCCAACCCAAGCCAGAAAAGCCGGCGAAGTTTTCCAAATATCCGGGAACCCCGGGCTACATGGCCCCGGAACAATTGCAGCGGCAGGCGATCGACGCCCGCGCGGATATTTTCGCCTACGGCGTTACGGCTTACGAGTTGTTGACGCAACAGAAGCCGTTTCCGGGCAATACGCCCGGGGAAATTCTGGCGGCACAAATGGATACTTCCAATCCAATGCCGATTCGGGAAATCAATTCGGCTGTGCCGTCAGCGCTGGAAAATGTGGTGCTCAAATGTCTGGAACGCGATCCTGACCGGCGCTATCCGGTCTCGGGCCTTTTGGTTCGGGATCTGGAGACGGCGCTTTACCTGTGAGTTTGTAACACGGGGAAAAAAACGGCTGCCATTGGCAGCCGTTTTGTGTTGGTTGAAAATGGGATTATTTTTCGATATTTACGCCGGAACCCGTGATGAAACTGGTCGTGGTCGTCGTGGTGGCGGCGGTGCTAATTGGTTTTACCGTTTTTTTTTCCGCAGCGTCCGAAGCATCGGTTGCCGACGGTTTGCTGTCCGCCGCGAGATCTTCCTCCGGAATCCGCATGCTGTAGAACGAGCGATAAACGAAGATCAGCGCGATGATGAAGAAGAAGCCTCCGATCAGCGTTTTGACACTTTGCTGGGGAATGGTCACCGCGATTTCCACGGCCAGCAATCCGAACAAGGTGGTGAATTTGATGACCGGATTCAACGCCACGGAAGACGTGTCTTTGAAAGGATCGCCGACGGTGTCGCCCACGACCGTCGCGGCATGAAGCGGAGTGCCTTTCTGGCGGAAATCCACTTCGACGATTTTCTTGGCGTTGTCCCAAGCGCCGCCCGCGTTGGCCATGAAGATGGCCTGGTAAAGGCCGAAGAAGGCGATGCCGACCAGGTAACCGATGAAGAAGTAGGGATTAAAGAAGGCCAGCGCCAGCGCCAGACAGAAGATCACAATGAAGATGTTCCACATGCCTTTTTGCGCGTAAACGGTGCAAATGCGAACGACTTCTTTGCTGTCTTTTTCCGAGGCTGTGACCGCATCCAATTTCATGTGGTCTTGAATGTAAACCACGGCGCGATAGGAACCCGTCACCACGGCCTGGGTGCTGGCGCCGGTGAACCAGTAAATCACCGCGCCGCCCATGAGCAGACCCAAGATGATTTCCGGCTGAACCACGCTGAGCGCCGCGATTACCGGTTTGAACGCGCCCGCAACGCCCGAGGCGACTTGCGCGTCATAAAGTCCCTGCAACAGCATGATAATGCCGAACACCATGGTCGTGGCGCCAACGACAGCCGTGCCGATCAGCACGGGTTTGGCGGTGGCTTTGAAGGTGTTGCCGGCTCCGTCGTTCTTTTCCAGCAGGTGCTTGGCGTTTTCGAAATCGGGTTTGAAACCGAAGTCTTTTTCAATTTCTTTAGCAATGTTCGGTTGCGCTTCGATGCGGCTCAATTCATAAACGGATTGGGCGTTGTCTGTCACCGGGCCGTAGCTGTCAACCGCGATGGTCACCGGTCCCATGCCGAGGAATCCGAACGCCACCAAACCAAACGCGAAGATGGGCGCGGCAAAGGCGAACTTGGCCGGCATGAGTTCCACGATGGGCGAATTGGTGTAAGTCGCCAATAAGCAGGCGCAGAACATCAGGCCAAGAATGCAGAGTCCCATCCAGAAGGCGGAAAAATTGCCGGCGACGAAACCGGACAAAATATTCAGCGAAGCACCACCATGCTTGGAGCAGGTGGTGACTTCTTTGACGTGCTGCGAATTGGTGCTGGTGAACACTTTGGTGAACTCGGGAATTACCGCGCCCGCCACCGTGCCGCAGGATATAATGGCAGAAAGAACCCACCAAAGATTCGGGTTAATGCCGTCTTGCTTGGAGAGCAGGAGGTAGCTGGCCACAAAAGTGACCACGATTGAAACGGCCGAAGTGATCCAAACCAGATGCGTGAGCGGAGCCTCGAAATCAAAATCTTTCTGACCGCCAAATTTGGCCTTCGTGATGCCTTCATTTAAAAAGTAGGAAACCAGCGAGGTGACAATCATCAAGGCGCGCATGCTGAAGAGCCAGACGATCAAGGTCGCGCAAACCGTCGGGCTGTTGGAAAGCGCCAGCGCCAGAAAGGCAATCAGTGCGACACCGGTCACGCCGTAAGTTTCAAAACCGTCCGCCGTCGGTCCGACGGAGTCACCGGCGTTGTCGCCGGTGCAGTCAGCAATGACACCGGGGTTTTTCGGATCGTCTTCAGGCAACTTGAAGACAATTTTCATGAGGTCCGATCCGATGTCGGCGATTTTTGTAAAGATGCCGCCGCAAATGCGCAGCACGCTGGCACCCAGCGATTCGCCGATTGCGAAGCCGATGAAACATGGGCCGATCAATTCATTCGGTAGAAAAATCAAAATGCAGATCATGAAGAACAGTTCCACCGCAACGAGCAGCAGGCCCACGCTCATGCCGGAGCGCAACGGAATGCCGACCGTCAGGATCGGGTTGCCCCGTAAAGCGGCAAACGAGGTGCGGGAATTGGCCGTGGTATTAATGCGGATGCCGAACCACGCCACGCCATAACTTCCCAAAATCCCCAGAACGGAAGCGAGCATGATCGCCAGCACGCTGCCGAAACCTTTTCCCTCCAGCACCTTGAAGTAAAACATAATACAGCTTCCGATCAGCACCCACAGGATGGCGAGGAATTTGCCTTGCTGAATCAAGTAGGTCTTGCAGGTTTCCCAAATGGTCTTCGAAACTTCCGCCATCGATTTATGCACCGGCAGCGATTTGGTTTGCCAGTATTGAATGAGACCGAATACGGCGCCGATCGCACACATGGCGATGCCCATATACATGAGTTGGAAGCCGGTGACACCGCCCAAGCCGGAGAACGTAATTTGGTTCAGCGGCGGAATTTTCAGGTCGGCTTCACTGGCGTGCAAGGCGCCAGCCGAGGCCAGGAGGGCGGTCACCAGGGCGATCTTGGGGAGGGAATTTCGAATATGCATAGTTTGATTATTTACCGGCAGTTGTTAATGAGGTTAATTGTTGGCAACGAGGCAAAGGGCAACACGGGACGGTTGAAGATGTGATCGGCAACCGCTTTCCGCGATTTTTCAGGAAATTCAAATTTAATGTTTGGCGATTTTGCATAAACGGGTCTAAAACACTAACGCTTTCCGCAGCATGAATCTGATGGAATATGCTGCAAAGCGCTTTCCATTTATTGACTTTATTCGCTCCGATTTTGGTTGGGATGGTGGCGCGGGTGAATGCTTCCGGTTTTGATATGCTGTTTTTTAGCCAGGGCAAACCTTGGGATCGCGTCACGATGGGATGTCGAAATGGGGGGGGGGAAACATGCCGGCTATCAGAATTTACCTGGCCGGCAAGATTGTTTTTAACTGGCAATCTGGTTTCAGACAAGATGTTTGGAGAGCAATTAATGGTCTCGATTTGCCAATCTTGGTAAAGATTTACGAATGAAAATGACTAATGTGACAGTGTGTATAGCGGAAACAAGTTTATCCATGCTGTTGTCATATAATTATGAGTGTTAATTTGACCAACCCTGAGCAACCGCCCGTCAAGCCGGTGGCGGAAGCGAAGCATCCCAGTGGAGACAAGCGCTTTAAGATTCTTGAAGTGCATATGAAAAAACTTCAATTCAAGCAGGACGCCTTGATTGAAGTCTTGCACAAGGCGCAGGAACTTTTCGGGTATCTTGAAGACGACGTGCTGTTGTTTATCTCGGCCAAGCTCAAGCTTCCGCCCAGCCGGGTTTACGGGGTGGCGACTTTCTATCATTTTTTCACGCTGAAACCCAAGGGCGAGCACACTTGTGTCGTATGTATGGGCACGGCGTGCTATGTGAAAGGAGCGGACAAGGTGGTGGAAGCGGTTCAAAATCAGCTCAAAATCCGGGCTGGCGAAACAACGACCGATAACAAGGTCTCGCTGCTCACGGCCCGCTGCATCGGCGCGTGCGGCATTGCGCCGGCCGTGGTCTATGACGGAACGGTAATACCGCGTCAGACCCCGGAATCAGCGATGGAACAAATCAACAAATGGGTGCAATCATGACGCTAAACGACCTTTTTCAAATCAAAGAGACGGAATTGTTTGCCCGCAAAAAAATTGTCCTGCGTTGCTGCATGGCCGCGGGTTGCATGTCTTCCAACTCGAAAGGCGTCAAAGAACAGTTGGAAAAAGCGGTGATTGATGCCGGTCTGCAAAACGATATTGAAGTGCGGGGCGTCGGCTGCATGAAGCTGTGCTGTGAAGGACCGCTGGTTCAGGCCGACCCGCAGGAAGCGCTTTTCGTCAAAGTGACGGAGAAAAATGCGCCCTCGATCCTTACCGCGATCAAAGGCGGTAAAACCGATGTCACCCAGGCTGATCCGCATTCCGCCTTTTTCACCAAACAACTCTCAATTGTGCTGGCCAACAGCGGGGTGGTGGATCCGGAGCGGATTGAAAGCTACATCACGCAGGATGGCTATCAGGCGTTGCATGATGTGTTGACCGAAATGACGCCCAAAGATGTTGTCGAGACGATGGTGAAGAGCGGTCTTCGTGGCCGGGGCGGGGCGGGATTTCCGACGGGGATCAAGTGGGGCACGGTGGCCAAATCACCCGGGGCCAAGAAATATGTGATCTGCAACGCGGATGAGGGCGATCCCGGAGCCTTCATGGACCGCAGCGTGTTGGAAAGCGATCCCCACAGTGTGCTCGAAGGCATGGCGATCGCGGCTTACGCGGTCGGGGCGGATCAAGGATTCATTTACGTGCGCGCCGAATATCCCTTGGCCATCGCACGGCTGCAAACCGCGATCAAACAGGCGAAAATCATGGGATTGCTCGGCGCCGGCATTTTTGAAACCCCGTTTCATTTCAATGTGGATATCCGGATCGGCGCCGGGGCGTTTGTCTGCGGCGAAGAAACGGCGCTGATGATGTCTGTGGAAGGCAAGCGCGGCACGCCGCGTCCCCGCCCGCCGTTCCCGGCGGAAAGCGGTTTGTTCGGCTGTCCAACGTTATTGAACAACGTGGAGACCTTTGCCAACGTGCCCGCCATTTACCGCAACGGCGCGGAATGGTTTGCCAATATCGGCACGGAAAAGAGCAAAGGCACCAAGGTCTTTGCGCTCGCGGGCAAAATCAAAAACACCGGCCTGATTGAAGTGCCCATGGGCACGCCGCTTCGCACGATCGTGGAAGAGATGGGCGGCGGCGCTCCGGATGGCGGCCAGATCAAGGCGGTGCAGACCGGCGGTCCCTCCGGCGGCTGCATTCCGGCGGAACACCTGGATACGCCCGTGGATTACGAATCGCTCGGCAAGCTGGGTTCCATCATGGGATCCGGCGGTATGATCGTGATGGATGAATCCACCAGAATGGTGGATGTGGCCCGGTTCTTCATGGAATTCTGCATGGATGAATCCTGCGGCAAGTGTATTCCCTGCCGTGCTGGCACGGTGCAGATGCACAATTTGCTCGAAAAAATTCTGCAACGCAAAGCCACGGCCCGCGATCTCGCCTTGCTGGAGGAACTTTGCGACATGGTGCGCAACACCAGTCTCTGCGGCCTGGGGCAGACCGCGCCCAATCCCACGTTGAGCACCTTGCGGTTCTTCCGCAACGAATACGAGGCACTGTTGCAGCCGGATGCTCATGGCCCGCGCTCGACTCAAACCGAAACCACCACCAAATAATTTATGGCCGCCAAGACATTAACCATTGACGGAAAACAAATCAGCGCCGAGGAGGGAGCGTCGGTGTTGCAGGCTGCTTCCGAAGCCGGCATCACGATTCCGACGCTCTGTCACCTTGAAGGCGTTTATGATGTGGGCGCGTGCCGCCTGTGTCTCATCGAAGTCAAAGGCATTCCGAAGCTGCTTCCCGCCTGCACCACGAAAGTGGCCGAAGGCATGGAAGTCAGCACGGATTCCGAACGGTTGCGCAAATACCGCCGGATGACATTGGAACTGCTCTTTGCCGAACGCAATCACGTGTGCGCGGTCTGCGTGGCCAACGGCCACTGCGAATTGCAAACGCTGGCCTACAGTCTCGGCATGGACCACGTCCGCTACGATTACAACTTCCCGAAGTGGGGCGTGGACACCACCCACCGCCTGTTTGGCATGGATCACAACCGCTGTATTCTTTGCGCGCGCTGTGTCCGCACCTGCTGGCATGTGGAAGGAGCCGGCACCAAGAACGTCGCCGGCCGGGGAAGCAAATCCAAGATCATTTCCGATCTCAACCAACCGTGGGGCCATTCGGAAAGCTGCACCGAGTGCGGCAAATGTGTCATGTCCTGCCCCACTGGCGCGCTGTTCCGCAAAGGCTCGACGGTGGGCGAATCGGAACGCGACCGCACCAAACTTGAATTCATCGTCACCGCCCGGGAGAAAAAACAATGGAACGCTTAAAAATTGCCACGGTCTGGCTCGGCGGTTGCGCCGGCTGCCACATGTCCTTCCTCGACCTCGATGAGTTTCTCATTGATCTCGCCGGAAAAATCGAACTCGTTTACAGCCCCATCGCGGATGTGAAGGAATATCCCGAAGGTGTGGATGTCTGCCTCATCGAAGGCGCCGTCTGCAACGAGGATAATCTGGAATTGATCCACAAAATTCGCGCCCGCACCAAGGTGCTCGTGTCCTTCGGCGACTGCGCCGTGACCGCCAACGTGCCGGCCATGCGCAATCAACTGGGCCTGGACAACGCCGAAAGCGTGCTCCAGTGCGCCTACGTGACGAACGCGCAGTATAACCCGGTCAAGCCCAAGGAAGATGGCATCGTGCCACCGTTGCTGGAAAAAGTTCAGCCGGTTCACGCCGTGGTGCATGTGGAATATTTTCTGCCGGGCTGTCCGCCGCCGGCCGACCGCATCAAAGCCTTGATGGTTCAGGTTCTGGAAGGCAAAACGCCGAAACTCGAAGGCACTCAATTAAAATTCGGTTGATAAATTTGTTATGTCCAAGCGTATTGTCATTGATCCCGTGACCCGCATCGAGGGGCACGCCAAAATCAGCATTTTCATGGACGACGCCGGCAACGTTGCCGACGCGGAGTTCCACGTCGTTGAGTTTCGCGGCTTTGAAAAGTTCTGTGAAGGTCGTCCCTACACTGAGATGCCGGGCATCACCCAGCGCATCTGCGGCATCTGCCCGATCAGCCATACCTTGGCTTCGGCCAAGGCGGGCGACGCCCTGATGTCGGTCAACATTCCGCCCGCCGCCGACAAGCTGCGCCGGTTGTTGAATCTCGGCCAGTTCATTCAGAGCCACGCCCTGAGCTTTTTTCACCTCAGCGCGCCGGACTTTTTGCTTGGCTGGGACACGCCGCCCGCCCAGCGCAACGTCTTTGGCATCATCAATTCCAACGCGGATCTGGCCCGCGCCGGCATCCGCCTCCGCCAGTTTGGCCAGGAAATTATCGAAGTGTTGGCGGGCAAAAAGGTGCATCCGGCCTGGGCGGTTCCCGGCGGTGTCCGCAGTTCCTTGACACCGGAAGGCCGGGCCAAAATCAAAGCCTGGCTCCCGGAAGCCTACGCCACGACGAAAGTTGCCTTGGATTTGTTTAAGAAAACGCTCCAGAGCCACAAGGCCGAGGTGCAGATTTTCGGCAATTTTCCGTCGCTGTTCATGGGGTTGACCACGCCCGACGGCACTTGGGAACATCACGGCAGCAAACTGCGTTTCACCGACAGCAGCGGCAGCATTATTGCCGATCAGGTGGACGTGGCGAACTACAAGGAATACATCGGTGAATCCGTGCAGAATGCCTCGTATCTTAAATCGCCGTATTATTTGTCGCTGGGTTTCCCGGACGGAATCTACCGGGTCGGCCCGCTCGCCCGGTTGAACATTGCCGAGCAAATGGGCGTGCCGCAGGCGGATGAAGAATTGAAGAAATTCAAGAAGCTTGGTCGCGGCGCGGTGACTTCATCGTTCCTGTATCACTACGCCCGCCTCATCGAAATCTTGGCGGCGATTGAATACACCGAGCGCTACATGGATGACCCGGAATTGTCGAGCTCCTATCTGCGGGCCGATGCCGGCATCAACAGTTTGACCGGCGTGGGTGCCAGCGAAGCGCCCCGGGGCACGTTGTTCCACGACTACACGGTGGATCGCGAAGGACTCCTCCAAAAGGTGAACCTCATCGTGGCCACCGGCCAAAATAACTTGGCCATGAACCAGACCGTCGCGCAGATCGCCCGGCACTACATTCGCGGCAATAACGTTTCCGAAGCCATGCTGAATCGCGTGGAGCACGGCATCCGCTGTTACGATCCGTGTCTGAGCTGTTCCACGCATGCCGTTGGCCAGATGCCGTTGCACGTTCAACTGGTCGCGCCGGATGGCCAGGTGATCAACGAAGTCATGCGTGGCTGAAAATTTTGTCCTAGTTGGGTTGGACAAATAAACCGCCGGCGGGAGGCGAGGGTTGGTCGTTTCCCGCCGGCAAATTTTTATGAGCGCCTTGCCAAAGGTTCCGATTGAGGCCGATTTGCTGGTCATCGGCTATGGCAATTCGTTGCGCCGCGATGACGGTGTGGGACCGCGGGTAGCCGAAGCGATTGAAGAACTTGCTTTGCCTGGCGTGCGCACATTGGTCTGTCAGTTGCTAGCCCCGGAATTTGCCGATTCGATTGCCCGCGCCCGCAAAGTTATTTTTGTGGACGCCGCTGTTGACCGGCTTGAGGGTGTTCATCTTCGCGAATTACGGCCTGGAGAAACGGCTCAACTCATGGCCCACGCCGCAGATCCAAAAACCATGCTGGCGCTGGCCAGAGATGTCTTTGGCCATGCGCCGGAAGCCTGGTGGCTGACCATTCCGGCGATCAAGTTGGGATTCGGCACCGATTACTCTCCCGAAACGGAAACAGGCTTCCGCCAGGCCGTTGAAAAGATCAAATCCATGGCAGCCGAAGCGAGTCCTGTGAACGACAAAAATTGAGAAGTCTTTTTGCGTGCCCGCCGTTATCCTGTCCGCGTGACCAAACGCACGCTTTCCAATTCTGACCGGCGTCATCCTGGTCACCCAGCTTCGGTTGCCGGAAGTTCGCTGGCTAACCAAGCGCGTTTGAAGTTGGCCGTTCGCGGTATTGTGCAGGGGGTTGGGTTTCGTCCGTTTGTGTATCGGCTGGCCCAGGAATTGGCCCTGACAGGTTGGGTGAAGAATTCGCCACAAGGCGTATTCGTCGAGGTTGAGGGCCCGCCGTCACACTTGGAAGAATTCCGGTCGCGGCTGAAGACTGAAAACCCATCTGCCAGCCGCATTCATGGCCTTCAGGAATCCTGGCTTGAGCCACTGGGATTTGATCGTTTCGAAATCCGAGAAAGTGAAACCCAAGGCGACAAGTCGGTCTTGGTATTGCCGGACCTCGCGACCTGTCCTGACTGCCTTCGCGACCTGTTTGATCCCGGCAACCGCCGCCATCGGTATCCATTCACCAACTGCACCCATTGCGGACCGCGCTTCAGCATTATCGAGACCTTGCCATATGATCGCGCCAATACGGCGATGAAGCAGTTTGAAATGTGTCCCGACTGTCTCGCCGAATATCACAATCCGCGCGACCGGCGTTTCCACGCCCAGCCCAATGCCTGTCCGGTCTGCGGCCCGCGTTTGGAATTTTGGCTGGAGGAATCGTCGAAGCAGTGCCCGGTGGCGGGTGCAGCTTTGCAAGCTGCGGTCGATGCGATTCGGCAGGGCAAAATTGTGGCGGTCAAAGGCATTGGCGGATTTCATTTGATGGCCGACGCCAGAAATGCTTCAGCGGTTCGGACATTGCGCAATCGCAAACAGCGCGAGGAAAAACCATTCGCACTGCTGTATCCTTCCCTCGCCCGGCTCAAAATGGACTGCGCGGTTTCCCCGTTGGAAGAAAAGTGGCTGCTTTCGGTTGAAGCGCCGATTGTTTTGCTGGCGCGGCTGGCCAATCCAGGCTCGGAAATCACGCCGGAAGTGGCGCCGGGTAATCCTTGTCTGGGCGTTATGCTGCCGTCCAATCCGCTGCACCATCTGCTCATGGCGGAACTTGGATTTCCAGTGGTGGCCACCAGTGGAAACCTCAGCGATGAACCAATCTGCATTGACGAACGGGAAGCCCTCGTGCGGCTGCGGAACATTGCCGATGCTTTCTTGGTTTATAACCGGCCCATCGTCCGGCACATGGACGATTCCATTTTGCGAGTGGTGTTGGGACGGGAAATTTTGACGCGTCGTGCCCGTGGATTCGCTCCACTGCCCGTGATGTTGGGAGATTTTTTGCCGCCGGATACCAAGCAATCGGTTCTCGCGTTGGGCGCGCATTTGAAGAACGCCGTTGCGCTGGCGGTTGGCCATCAAGCTTTCATCAGCCAGCACATCGGTGATTTGGAAACGGCCGAGGCGGAACTGGCATTTCAGCGTGTGGCGGCAGATCTGCCGAGGCTTTATGAAGCTCCGCCGCAAATCGTGGTTTCCGATTTGCATCCCGATTATCTGTCAACCAAGTATGCCGGGAAGATCGCCAAAAAAATGGGAGAAATCGGCGAGAACGATGCTGATCCCGGTTGTTCGCTCCAGACAAAGATCGGAGTGCAGCATCATTTGGCGCACGTGCTTTCCGTCATTGCCGAACAAAACGTCGCGTTGCCTGTGGTCGGAATTGCCTGGGATGGGACCGGCTACGGAATCGATGGAACGATTTGGGGAGGTGAGTTTTTTTGTGTGAACGGGCAGGGGGCCGAAAGGATTGCCCGATTGCGTCCGTTTCGTTTGCCCGGCGGCGATGCGGCGGTGAGGGAACCGCGGCGGGCGGCGCTGGGATTGCTCTTTGAACTTTATGGGGAAAAGATTTTTGAACGCGTTGATTTGGCTCCCGTCGCCGCTTTTAATCCCCATGAACTCGCCATGGTGAGATCGATGTTGAAGCGCGGCCTTAACGCGCCGCTGACCTCCAGCATCGGACGGTTGTTTGATGCGGTCGCAGCGTTGATCGGCTTGCGCCAGCACATGCACTTTGAAGGCCAGGCGGCCATGGAGCTGGAATTCATCTCGGCATGCACAAATACTGACGCCGCTTATGAATTGCGTTTGCGTGGTCCAGAAGACGCTCGCCTTGGCAAAGGGGGAATGGTATTGGATTGGCAGCCTTTGGTTGAAGCTGTTTTGGCCGATTTGCAGGCCGGCGTGGCGAGGCCGGAAGTCAGCGCCAAATTCCATAACGCACTGGTCCAGGCTGCGATTGCGGTCGCCCGGCGTGTTGGTGAATTGCGCGTGGCCATTTCCGGCGGTTGTTTTCAAAATGGTTGCTTGTTGGAAAAATTGGTTGCCGGTTTGCGCACGGAGGGATTTGAACCGTATTGGCATCAACAGGTGCCCTGCAATGACGGTGGAATCGCCCTTGGCCAGATTTACGCCGCCACCCGGCAGATCGAATTAAAATGATTTATGTGTCTAGCCATACCAGGAAAAGTCGTAAGCATCAGCGGTGACGATCCGATTACCCGGATGGGAAAGATCGATTTCGCCGGCGTGATCAAGCAGGCCAGTCTGGCCTATGTGCCGGAAGTGGTGGTGGGCGATTATGTGATCGTGCATGTGGGATTTGCGTTGAGCAAAGTGGATGAGGAAGAGGCCCAGAAGGTGTTCGGGTATTTGAAACAGATCGGCGAGTTGGGTGAATTGGAGGAGCCGGCGTCATGAAATATCTGGATGAATACCGCGACGGCGCATTGGCGCAAAAACTGGCGGCGGAAATTCACCGAGTAACGACCAAACCATGGACAATCATGGAAGTCTGCGGAGGCCAGACCCACGCCATTGTAAAGTTTGGCATCGATGAACTCCTGCCGCAGCAGATCGAATTAATTCATGGTCCGGGCTGTCCGGTATGCGTTACGCCTCTGGAGGTGATTGACAAGGCACTGGAAATCGCCGCCCGTCCGGAAGTAATCTTTACCTCCTTTGGCGACATGTTGCGCGTTCCCGGCAGCACCACGGATTTGCTTTCCGTCAAGGCCAAAGGTGGTGATGTCCGCATCGTGTATTCGCCTTTGGATGCCGTTAAAATTGCCCGGGAAAATCCCAATAAAGAAGTCGTCTTCTTCGGCGTCGGCTTTGAGACCACCGCTCCGGCCACGGCCATGGCAGTGTATCAGGCCTCTCAGCTGGGTTTGAAAAATTTTTCCATGCTCATTTCGCACGTGCTCGTGCCACCGGCCATTGAAGCGTTGATGTCTTCGCCCACCTGCCGGGTGCAAGGTTTTCTGGCCGCAGGACACGTCTGTGCGGTGATGGGCTATGAGGAATATTTGCCGCTGGCAAAAAAATACCGGGTGCCAATCGTTGTCACGGGGTTCGAACCACTGGACATTCTCCACGGAATTTTGATGGTGGTGCGGCAACTGGAGGCTGGCCGGGCCGAGGTGGAGAATCAGTATGTGCGCGCCGTGAATCAGGCGGGCAACCGGACGGCCCAGGATTTGGTTAAAAAAATTTTTAAAATTGTGCCTCGCAAATGGCGGGGCGTGGGAGAAATTCCCCAAAGCGGACTGGGGTTGGGCGATGCCTACGCCGGCTTTGACGCGGACAAAAAGTTTGGCCTGACGGATCGGTTGGTGGATGAACCGGCGGAGTGTGTTGCCGGACAAATTCTGCAGGGCTTGAAAAAGCCGCACGAATGCGGTGCGTTTGGCGGCAAATGCACTCCGGAACATCCTTTGGGCGCAACCATGGTATCCAGTGAGGGTGCCTGTGCCGCCTATTACCGGTATCGCCGGCATGAAACCATCGCCAAGTTGAAACCCTGATGAACATACTGGATTTTAGTGCGACCTGTCCGGTTCCCATTGCGAAATATCCGCAAGTAATGATGGCTCATGGCGGCGGGGGAACGTTGATGCATCAGTTGCTTCGGGATGTTTTTGGCAAAGCCTTCAGCAATCCGATACTCGATGCAGCCCATGATTCGGCTCAATTTGCCGTCCCTCCCGGCAAACTGGCGATGACCACGGATTCTTATGTGGTTCGCCCCATTTTCTTTCCGGGCGGCGATATTGGATCCATGGCGGTTCACGGCACGGTCAATGATCTGGCCATGAGCGGTGCCCGTCCGCTTTATCTGAGTTGTGGATTTATCATCGAAGAGGGCTTGCCCATGGAAACCTTGTGGCGGGTGGTGTGTTCAATGCGTGACGCCGCGAGGCGTTGTGGCGTAAAGATTGTCACCGGCGATACCAAAGTCGTGGACAAAGGCAAAGGCGACGGCTTATTCATCAACACGACCGGGATTGGCGTCATGGAACATTCGTTGGCTATTGGACCGCAAAATGTGCAGCCTGGCGATGCCGTCATTGTGAGTGGCGATCTTGGGCGTCACGGCATGGCCATCATGGCGGTGCGCGACGGATTAGAGTTTGAAAGCGCCATTGAAAGCGATTCGGCGCCGGTAGTGGAACCGGTTCTGGCATTGATCAAGAGTGGCATTGCGATTCGTTGTCTGCGGGATCTTACGCGCGGCGGACTGGCCAGTGCTCTGAATGAAATTGCCGAGGCCGCCGGTGTAAAGATTGCCGTGGAGCAGAATTCAATTCCGGTTCGCCCGGATGTCAACGCCGCCTGCGAGATGCTTGGGCTGGATGCTCTGCATGTGGCCAACGAGGGCCGCTTGGTCGCGTTTGTGGCGAAGGAAGATGCCGCGAAAACATTGAAAATTCTTGCCGGTTTTTCCGTGAGCGCAAATGCAGCCTCGATTGGCAGTGTGGTTGAAAAATCCGAGCCGTTGGTCGTTTTACGCAGCGCCATCGGGGCCAATCGCATCTTGGATATGCCTAGCGGCGAACAACTGCCTCGGATCTGCTAATCAATTGCCGGGCGAAGATTCTGCCGGCTGAACGGCCAGCACGCTATGCAGGTGTCACGAGCGGCCAGCCCATCAACTGACAAAGCCGCACCTTCGGAAACCGAATTTTGATTTTCTAAATGGGTTCGCCGGAGACTTGGGTCAAAGCGCGGTATGCCTGCACCAGTTTTTGGGTGATTGCGCCGGGCTTGCCGTTGCCAATCAAACGGCCATCAATTTTAATGACCGGCATGATTTCCGCGCCGGTGCCGGTCAGGAAGCATTCGTCAGCGTTGAACAGGTCATAGCGCGTGAGGTTTGGCTCTGTGACCTTGATTTCCAATGGTTCTGCCAATTCCATCACGGTGTTGCGGGTGATGCCGTAAAGCGCGCCGGCCGAATTGGGCGGGGTCTGCAAAATTCCGTTCTTAATGATAAATAAATTGTCCGCCGTGCATTCGGAAACAAAGCCTTCGGCGTTCAACATCACCGCTTCTTCCACGCCCGCGTTGTTGGCTTCAATCTTGGCCAGAATGTTGTTCAAGTAATTTAGCGATTTGATGGCCGGATTGACGGCGCTGTGCAGATTGCGCACGGTTGGCACGGTCACGATCTCCATGCCGCGGGCATACAGTTCCGCCGGATACACTTGGATTTTTCCGGCGATGATTATGACGGAGGGCCGTTTGCAACTGCGTGGGTTCAATCCGAGCGTGCCCACGCCCCGGGTCACCAGCAGCCGCACATAGCAATCCCGCAATTTGTTTGCCTTGATGGTGGCAATCGTCGCTTTCATTACTTCCGCATGGGACATGGGAATCTCCAGCAAAATGGCTTTGGCTGAATAGAAGAGGCGGTCAATGTGTTCCTTCAGTTTGAACACCCGGCCGTTGTAGGCGCGGATCCCCTCGAAAACCCCGTCTCCGTAAAGCAGACCGTGATCGAACACGGATATTTTGGCATCGCGCTCGTTGCAAAATTTACCATCAAGAAAAATTTTCATGCTAATGCCCTGAAAATAAGCAAAAGATGCATCAGTGGCAAATGTGAATTTTTTCATTAACAGACGACACTCTTATTTGTCGGGAGCCTTTAATTTTGGCCAAATGCACCAGCTTTGCTGGAGAGATTCCCGGAGTTTGACCGCTCCGGGAGTGTTTGAAAAGTTGACTTTCGTGAACCGCTCAAAATTTGCGAAAGGACAGAGAAGGCAAACGTATGAAATATTGAAGCCCAAGACCTGGGAATGCAAATCCCATGTCGTGTTTGCCACGAAACGCCGGAAGCACACGTTGCCTGGTCGAATCCGGCGGGAGCTGGTCTCCACAGCAGAAAGCAGGTGAGATTATTGAGGGACATTTGATATCTGAGCCTGCGCACATGCTCATCGTGACACCACCGAAGGATTCGGTTGGGCGGGACGAAGTTTCGGGGTGCCGCTGCCTCCGGAAACAAGCGAAAAAAGATCAGCGTCTGGGGCAGTTGACGTTAATGCCGCTTGGAGCGGTTCACGCTATCTCAAGTCTCCGGTTTTACCGGAGGCCGCTGACTTGAATGGAAAACGGCTGTAGCACCCATGAAATAAGAAGTGGCATTTCACCGGCCATGGCATTAGTTTTCAGCCGATTCATGAGCGATGTCACCCTGCTTCTTCAAGCCATGGAACGCGGCGAAGAAAAGGCCGTGGATGAATTGTTTCCACTGGTTTATGAGGAGCTTCGGAGACTGGCGCGCATTCACATGTCCAGGGAATCCGCCTGCCATACCCTTCAACCCACGGCGTTGGTTCATGAAGCCTGGCTGAGGCTGGCCAAATCCGAGGGGCCGGGCTGGCAGGGGCAGGCCCACTTTTTTGGCGCGGCCGCCGAATCCATGCGGCGAATTTTGGTGGAAAGAGCGCGCCGGCGATTGCGCCAGAAGCGGGGCGGCGGCCAGGAAAACCTCAATGTGGATGCCCTCGAACTGGCGCAGGCCACTCCGGATGAGAAACTGCTGCTGATCCACGAGGCGTTGAAGCAATTGGAGAAAGAGAATCCCGAACGGGCCCGGGTGGTGGTGCAAAAGTATTTTGTGGGCATGACCAACAAGGAGGTTGCCGAGCGGCTCGGCATCAGTGTGCGGACGGTGAATCGCCATTGGCTTTGTGCCAAGGCGTGGTTGTTCTGGCAATTGCAGGCCGAAATTTGATTAATCGGTCTGGAATCTGGCGTAAAAAATTGCCAGAAGGCGCATGTAACAGAAGCAGCTCATCGCATGGTTGACCCGTCACAACGTCCTGGCCCGGCTTCGAACCTCAAAGACATCTTCTCCGATGAGGTTGAGGAGATTTTCTGCGCGGCCGTCGAGATGCCGGATGCGGCCAAGCGGCGTGCGTTTATTGAGCAGGCCTGCGGTGGGAATGCGAGTTTGCGGTCCAAGGTGGAGGCTTTGATGGCGTCACAGGCGGACGTGGAACGTTTTTTTCACGACAGCCATCCAGGTCCGCCAGCAAACGATTGGTCGGTTGACCGCCCTGCCGGTGATGGTCCGGCGGAAATTCTGGTCAGCGCAACCTCGGATGCGCCCGCCGGGGAAAAATTGGGCGCTTGGATTGGTCGTTACCAGTTGCTGCAAGTGATTGGTGAGGGCGGATATGGCACGGTCTGTCTGGCGGAACAGGATTTGCCGGTCCGCCGCCGGGTGGCACTGAAGATCGTCAAACTGGGAATGGACACTAAAAGCGTCATTGCCCGGTTTGAGGCGGAACGCCAAGCCCTGGCGATGATGGATCACCCAAACATTGCCCATGTGTTCGACGCCGGGATGACTGTTACCGGGAGGCCATATTTTGTGATGGAACTGGTGCGGGGAACCAAAATCACCACCTATTGCGATCAACATCAATTGGATCTCAACCAACGGCTGCAGCTTTTTTTTCAAGTCTGCCATGCGGTTCAACATGCGCATCAGAAAGGGATCATTCATCGGGACATCAAGCCTTCAAACATCCTGGTAACCCTGCATGACGGCCAACCCATCCCCATGGTGATCGACTTTGGGATTGCCAAGGCCATGCAGGGGCGGCTCACGGACCAGACCATTTTTACCCCCTACGAACAGTTCATTGGAACGCCGGCATACATGAGTCCGGAGCAGGCAGAGGCCAGCCGGGCGGACGTGGATACCCGGAGTGACATCTACAGCCTGGGAGTTCTGCTTTACGAACTGCTGACAGGCCACACCCCGTTCAATTCAACCCAACTGATCGAATCCGGTCTGGATGAAATGCGCCGCACCCTCCGTGAGCGCGAGCCTGCCCTGCCTTCCGCGGGCGTGGGCCGGCTGCCGCCGGAGGAATTGGCCCGCGCCGCGAATTGCCGTGGAGTGGCCCCGGCCAAGTTGATTGCCCTGCTCAAGCGGGATCTTGACTCGATCGTCATGAAGGCACTGGACAAAGATCCGGACCGCCGCTATGAAACGGCCAACGGGCTGGCCATGGATCTCCACCGATATTTAAACCATGAACCGGTTTTGGCCCTGCCCGCCCGCCGCCTCTACCGGCTCCGAAAATTAGTGCGCCGCAACAAGGTGGTATTTTTCAGCAGCACGGCGGTGGTGTTGGCGCTGGCCATCGGCCTCGGGGTCGCCTTGATGTTGCTGTTTCGCGCGCGCGCGGCCGAGCGCCAGGAGGCGCGGCTGCGCGGCATCGCCGAACGCGGTCTGACGACCGAGGCGGAACTGCGCAACCAGGCCGAGACGCGGGAGACGATCATCAAGGCGGCCCTGCTGATCAATCAGGGTTCCAATGCGGCGGCCGACAGCCTGGTGGCACAACTGCCGCTCACACAATCCACCATGGAAGGCTCCGAGGTGTTTCAAACCCTCGGCGAGTGGGATGCCCTCAACGGCCGCTGGCAGGAGGCGAAAGCCCGGTTTCGCCAGTTACAGCACGTGAGTCGCATCAACCTGCCCCAGAATGCTTCATTGGACTGGACCAAGGCGGCCATCGCCATGATTGAGAGTAATGACCGCGAAGCCTATGCCCGTTTTTGCGCGGAAAGCATCACGAGCTTTAACGGCGTCGATGATCCGTTGGTGGCGGGACGCGTGCTGCGAAATTGTCTGCTGGTGCCGGCGTCCCCCCATCTGATTGATGCGCTGAAGCCGCTGGCGAAGTGCGCGGGGGAAACCCTGCAAAACATTGACTTTTCTGCCAAGGTTGCCGGCTGGAAGACCCCCTGGCGTTGCGAGGTGCTGGCGCTCTGGGAATACCGGGCTGGCAATCCCTCCGCAGCCATGGTCTGGTGCAACCGCTGCCTGAACGCGGTGGAAAAAGTGCCGGCCCGCGATGCCGCCACCGAAGCGGTGCTGGCCATGTGCCAGGCAAAGCTGGGCAAGACTGAAGATGCGCGCAACGAACTTGCCCGCGCCCGATCCCTGATTCAGCATAAATTTCAAACGCCCTTGACGCTTAACTCCACGGATGGGGCGTGGTATGACTGGGTCTTTGCCCGCATGTTGATGAACGAGGCCACGGAATTGATCCAGCCCGAGCTGAATGAAGCCCCGCAGCAAGACTCCGGCCTGGATGAATAAGGGTTAGGCCGTCGTTTTTGTAGGCACATGCTTACAAAACAGATAAATGCCAACTGCGTCAAAAGCTAGTCCGCCAACCAGAATAGCCATGCCCCGCAGCAACCTGTGCCGACGCAAAAGTGCCACCTCTGCATCATAAGCCGCCTTGGTCTCTGGCGTCTGAAGCTCTCGCCACGCATACAACGTGACACGTCGATCCGCATTCCGGTAAGGCTCATCGAGAACCAACCCGGGCCTGTAAAGCCGCGGCCAAAATCACCAATGTTTACCGGAGTTCTAAACCGGACAGCAGTGATCAACTTTGTCGATTCAAGGCGCGTTATACGCTTTGAATTCCCATATGCCGGTGGGCACGGCGTGGTTGACGCTCTCGGGAAAATTGATCCGGAAATAGCGCGCTTGAACCGGCAGGTGGTCCCCTTTGGGCGACTCATAAACCGTGTCGTTCAGATGGTTGGCATAAACTTCCCATTTCGCGCCGTCAGCCGACCACTCCAAAACATAGGGC
The DNA here is from genome assembly GCA_021813325.1 of bacterium. Taxonomy (GTDB): domain Bacteria; phylum Verrucomicrobiota; class Verrucomicrobiia; order Limisphaerales; family UBA11358; genus UBA11358. The sequence continues at coordinate 34,721 of JAKALA010000040.1, forward strand.
GTTATTTCGGTCGGCAAATTGAATGAAATTTCGGTGCGTTGGACACTCTTCACCTCGCCGAGATCCACCTGCCACCACGCGGGAACGGACATCGTCAAGCCGACGTCAATGAACTGGCCGCCGCCGGTTTGTTTGCCATGCACCGCCAGACAGTTTTTGCCCGCGCGCAAGGCGGCTTTGGCCTCGGCGCTGATCTCAACCTGTTCGTAAGCCTGATTGTAACCGCCGCGTTGAGCCGCCCGGACGCCGTTGAGATAAATTTCCGCGTCGTCATCGTGAAACATGCGCAATTGCAGCGGACGCTGTAACTCTTCCGCAGACAAATCAAATTCTTTTCGCATCCAGATATCGGAAGTGGTCCACGCGGTATGAACAATGGCGTTGGGCGTGTCCGATCGTCCGAAACCGCTTGGACCGCCCTCCCAATTGGCCGTCGCAAAGTTTTCTTTCTGCCAGTCAGCCCCCGGCTCGTTCGTCGTCCATTGCCAATTAATCGGGGTGGTTTCCGCCGTGGGCACCACGTTTTTGCCCCAGCCGGCAATCCAGCGTGTGCCGAAGCATTCATCCAACGCTTTCTCCGGTCCATAACCGGGCAGCGACGCCGAGGCCATGGCGGTTTTGCCGAAGGCGACGTTCGTGCCAGCGCATGTGCTTGGCGCCAGCAGGCCAACCCCGGTTCGCGTCGGTTACACCTGTTTGATCGCGCCATCGGAATTAAAGCCGATACGTTCGGCGCAGACCTGGCGATACACGTTGCCATCGCGGAACGGATCAACGCATTCGCCCATGCGACTGCGCAAATAAATCAAAATCCATTCATCGGTGCCCGGAATTTTGAGAATATTGCCGTGGCCGGTGCCCCACAGATGATCGGCGGGATTCGGCTCGATGATGATGTTGTTGGTCGGATAACGCCAGGGACCTTCCAGCTTGTCGCTCATCGCGTAAATGATGCGGTATTCCGCGTAGCCGTTGTTCGCGGCGGCGGCGTAATAAATACCGTTGCGCTTGAAGAGAAATCCGCCTTCCACATAGCCCTTGTGATAGTCGAGCGTGCAAACTTTGGATTCCACGCCGGACAAATCCGGTTTCAATTTACGAATTTCCGGACGCACATTGCCAGACAGCAAATACGGCGTGCCGTCGTCATCCACGAACAGCTCCGCGTCAATGCTGCCGGAAATGGGCGCGCCGTGGTTGGCAAAGTGAAACGGGCCTTCCGGCGTATCGCCCACAGCCAGATAATTATGATCGCCATGACAGGTGAACGGGAACCAGTATTTGCCATCGCGGAAAATCGGATGCCCCGGCGCCCAGTTCTTTTTGCCGGTGATTTCCGGAAAACTTTCGCCGGAAAAACTCCAATGCACGAAGTCCTTGGATTTCCACACCACCCAGCGTCCGGTCTCCCATCCAAAACCATCCGTGGTGGAATAAATGTAATACGTGTCGCCAAACTTCGCCAGCGAAGGATCGGCAAACAAGCCGGGAATCAGCGGATTGCCCTCGCGCGGTCCATCGGCAAGGTTTTGATCCCCGTAATTGCCGAACGCCAGCACGCTGCCGGCGTGAGTTGAACCGCCGCAAACTGCCGCCAACAGCAGCGCCAGACTGCCGCGTAAAATCCGTTGAGATATGGCGGACTGTTTGAAGAAATGGGGGACGATCATGATTGGGATGTTATTCCAGCGGGTTTGAAGAACAAACGCCAAAATATTGTCTGCGGCGTTTGGCGCAGGCATATCCGGCCTGCGGCAAGCTACGGCAACTTTGACCCACAGGCGATAAACAGAATGGCAGGCAGTCAATCATGTTCATTTACTTCCCACCGTGCCAGCCTCCATTGTTTATTTCGATGTTACATTGTTTTTTCGATTAACACCGGCACCGGGTTTGGGAGTAAAAGCGTATGAGTGAAGCCGCTTAAAGAAATCGCCAGTGCATGCAGAAAGTTTACTTGCCTATTGAGGGTGGTAAAACGTGATCGCGGATGTCCTCGCGTCCGAAGCCGCTTATCACCGGAAACATTGAGCTGGGTCGGAACCAAGCTCCAGCAAGCGCGGGCAAACGGGAAAAAAGTCATTGCCTTCATGCACCACGGAGTGAGTCCGGACTTTGTCAGCCAGCCGGTTCTGTTTCCGGAGTATCTGGTGGACGATTGGCCGACGGTAAACCGGACGCTAGCCAGCGCGGGGTTGCGGGTGATTTTCACCGGCCATTATCACGCGCAGGATGCCAGTTATTTCTGTGATCAAAACGGCACCCCACTTTCACCGCTCTGCGATGTCGAAACCAGCTCGTTGATTTCCTATCCGTGTGCTTATCGCATTGTGACGGTGAAGCCGGGTAATTCCCTGGAGATCGAAAGTCCGCGGGTGACGGAAATTAACGCGGACTTGGGCGGGTCGGATTTTCAGGATTATGCGTATGCGGATCTGGCTTCGCGATTGCCGAATTTGGCGGTCGCCCAACTGGAGAACGGATTTGGTTTGCCGGCGGATCAAGCGCAATACCTTTCGCCTTTGGTGGTGGCTGCCCTGTTGGCGGGTTACGCCGGGGATGAGCAGCCGGATGCCCAGACCCAGGGCGGTGCTAAATAATTTCGTCGGCAGCCAAGAGCCGTTGCATTCGTTGGGGCTGCTGCTTTAAGGCATGTGGTCCGCCCCACCGCCGTCGGATAACAACCTGTTATTGAATCCTGCATAATAAAGTGAGTATTTCACCACAATTCAGCTTGCTTCCAGAAAGCGGAGATCAGCTTGGGGCGGCGGCGGATGTTCCGCAGTTGGCGGCGGCCGAACGCGCCGAGGTGGGC
>JAKALA010000041.1 GCA_021813325.1 bacterium
CACGTTCTCTGATCTCACTCCATTGCTTCATATCGCTGTGCATCCTTCATTGTTTATGAAGGCGCCACAGTTTTCGACCGCCCCGTCACACTCATGACCCCGCCACGGTTTTCAACCGCCGTTTACAATGCCGGCAACAGCGATTTGTTCGACGTGCTGGCGTATGTGGCTTACGCCTTGCCGCCGGTCGCTCGGACCGCGCGGGCCGATCAGGCGCGGGTGTATATCAATTCGCAATTCAACGCCAAGCAGCAGGCGTTTCTGGATTTCGTGCTGGCGCACTACATCACCGTCGGCGTCGAGGAACTAGACCAGGAAAAGCTGACGCCTTTACTCCGCCTGAAATATCACGACTCCCTAGCCGACGCCATCGCCGACCTCGGCAAGCCCGATGAAATCGGCAAGGTGTTCGCGGGGTTCCAGAAGTATCTTTATACCAGCGCGGGTGGTGAGTGATGCGTGGTGAAAGTAACTTTATGGGGAGTTAGTAATAACTATCGGCAGTCGGCGTGACATGCCCATTCAGCGAATTCGTCAGGGGTGGCAAGCCCCAGAGCGCCGGCTTGCGTGCCGGCACCGTTTCCAGAAAGTTGCTTGGGAGTCCCAGCATTTGCAAGTAATTCGTCGGTAGCGGCGGATGCGGCAGGATGGAATTTGGCCCCAAACGGTCGGGATGTTCGTATTTGGCGACATTCGTCGTAATGCCCGATATTTCCATGTAGAGCGGGGTGTATTCAAGATTCTCCGCCGAATACTGTTTGGCCCCTGCCTTTCGCCACCGCACGTCAAACAAAGGCAGGGGATAAACCGTTCCATCACTCTCCTCAAACCTATATTGGTTGACCGCCACAGACCGTTTCATCTGTAGCTGCCTGTCCGTCATCCCGAACAGTGTTTGGAGCGCATTTCGGGCGATGGCCTCCGCCTCCGTCTTCGTAATCCTGCTTTTGATCTTTGCCAGCTTCGCCGACTCATCGTCATTGTATCGAAACGACGGCGCGTAATATTGGCGGTCTTCAAACGAGAAAAGCACGTTGCGATCGAAGCTCCAGTGAAACCGCCTGTCACGCGTCATCAAGTGCCCTTCAATGCCATGAGCGGTTGGATACACGGCAAAGAAGACATCATCCACTGTCAAGGGATGCGGTATTTCCAAGTGCCATTTCTCCCGAAGTTCGTTGGCTCCAGCCAGCATGACACTCAACCCATACCTTTCAAAAGCGGGCGTGTTGCTTGCGATTGTAAACGGTGGCTTCCAGGGGTAAGGCCAGCGCGCGGCAGCCATGCCGTTTGAACTTGGCGGCGCGATCCAGCGAACGGTATTGGTGCCCGGTTCCGATCCTCGCACCGTCAGTGCGGCAAGTAGCGGCAAGAACAGGATGATGGCTCTCATGCTGTCAATAGTTGATCCACAGGTCTTCTGCGCCAAACAATGTCATCCCGAGTGCGCCATTCGGAGCGGTCTGTTTGGCTTGGTCTATCGCATCACTTACATTACGCCCTCCCGATCCGCCATTGCCCCACCAATCCCAAAACTTGCCAATATATTCCATGTGGGGTGGGAAAAGGCTGCCGCCACTTAAAATACCCGTGCCCACGACCTTCTTGCGGTTCCAGCCCATGAACGCGCGTGGGCGGATGCCGCGCTTCTGCGTGAAGTCGGCAACGCTCATTCCTTGTTTTTTCGGAATGCCAAAGGCTTGAGGCCAGTCCCCATCTGCCGTGTTGCAGCCGTCGAGAAACACGAAACGATACGGGTGCCGGTTTGTGGCCGTGAGCGGGTCGGAAAAATTATTGGCCAGCAGTTTTTGCACCGCCGCGAGTGTCAGGCCGGCACCCGAACCCAGCTTGGTGCTGCTGCCGTGACCAAAATAGAAGAAGTCGCTAACCCCCACCCAGCCGAGATTGCTGGAATTGGTCACCACCGCCCATTCGTTGCTTCCCTGAATTTCATACGGCATTACAAATGTGCCCAGACGGTTTTGATGGAATACTTCTTCAACATTCCAAATGGCGTTCACCATCAGGCGAACCTCGTCTGCCCCCGGTTGCCAGGACTGAAATATCTGTTCGTAACAAACCACCGCGCGGGTGTAATAGTTCCACGCTGGTTCGATGAATACTTTATCGGTGACCGATGTGTGTGTGGATGGCGGCGTGGTTTCCGGACGGGCCGCCATCACCATCAGGTAGGAAGTGCTGGGGTTTTGATTTCCGTTGCCATCCGTGTTGTCCAAGCTGAAACCTGGACCGGGAATGCCGGGATAATTGCAATAACCGTCCGCATCTATCGTTCCATCCAAATACCCCAGATAGGTGTCCTGATCGTCATAAATATCAAGATGCCAGTCGCCGTTGGTGAAAATCGTCTTGAAACCGCCATAGATCGCCACGCCCCCCACATTCCACGGGTCAGGCGTATAGATTACATTGGAAACTGTCACCGTAATTGGTGTGTCCGTTGCAACACTGCCGTCATCCAGAAGCGCGCCCAACTGGAGCGCATATATGCCATTGGTCCCTTGCAATGTATCCCAAACGCCGCTTGCCGATCCAAGCGGATTCAATGTGAAATTCAAAAAGGAAGATCCCGGAATGGTTGAATCGCTGTCATTATCGGTCAAAAAAACCTGATCAATCGAACGATTCGTATCTGGATTTCCAAACTCGAACCGCAGGGAAATAGTGCCGCTTAATACTGTTCCGTTAGTTATCCCAACCAAATGAACGCCCGTCCGCACCACCCGGTAAAAACCTGTTTCCGGTTCGGCCAGGGTGCTGCTGGAATTCTCCATCGGGGTTGGGAAAAATCCGCCGTCCAGTCCGGCCTCCGTGGTTTGCAGTCGGCTTGACAAACTGGCGGTATATTCCGCGCTGCTGCACAGTAGGTCCGTGACCGGGTCGTAGATGAGGAATTTGGACAGGTCCACGCCGGGCGGATATAACGCCAGCGGCACGGCTGAACCCAAACCGTTCGTTGGTATCGCCAGCAGCATCAGCGGAAGTAGTGTGGCGGTCGCACTGGAAAGACTCGACAAACCGCCGCCTGAAGCCATCGCCATATAAGAACCGCCGCCAACGGGATTTTGCACGGCGTTGGTGTGAACGAAGAACGTCAGGTTGGTGCCGCTGTCCGCCGGCCAGTCCGTCGCCAAGGTTTGCCAGCCGTTTGTGTCCGTGAGCGACGGGCGATATTGCACGATGTAAGATTCCGTTTCCGCGCTGGGCCACGACAAGACCACATTGCTGACGACCACCGAAATTTTGAGGTCTTCAATGGCGCGGGCTTGAGGAATGACCGAGGACAGGCAGCAGGCGAGAACACAACCCACTACCAGCTTGCTAATGCTAGACTTGGTAGTTTTCATAGCTTCTTCCAGATTAGATTTTTCTGATGAAACAGAGCCTGCATCGGTTCTACGCCTATCATAAAAGTGTTTCAAGAGTTTTCTTTGTAATAGTTAGGAGGTCTAATCCACATCCTTCGCGCAAGACTGGCTGGCTGGCAATTCCCGTTTCCAAGACGACGCCTTGCCAGCCTGCCAGACTCGCGCTCGCCCCTCAAGTTTGAAGGAGACGGCGGATAGTTGACCCTCCAGCGCAAATTGCCGGGGGCGCTTCCAGGCCAATTTTCCGCCGACTCCGGGCAGTGGTTCAGAAGGTGAGGATTTTAGTCGGGTTGTTTGTCTTCGCCTTTTCTTGGTGCTGCCGTCACCCCACCGTCTGCTGCTCACTGGTCCGACACCGGGCCGAGATTGGGAGCGAAAGCTAAAACCGCGCCAGCGTCGCCACCTCTCCCGCTCCGCCGCTGTCACGGTTTTAGCTTTCGCTGGGTATTGAATGCATTGCATGCACGGTCCCGCTGTCTCCCGCCAAGGTGAAGCGAGCAGCATACGGCAGGGTGACGGACAGCGGTTGCAAAAAAAGCTATGAAAACAACCAAGACAACGATTGAAGCGAAACAAGCTCCGGCGAATGTCCGGCCATCGTCGGTTTCAAAACACCAAGCCAACCGGGGCTTGTCCACCGCTGCGGTCTTGAATCTTTTACGGAAGAAGTTGCCCCAGCAATACGAACTGGCGGAGGTCGTCGGCAAGTGGGTTTGGCTGGAGGTTTCCCCGGCACGGCAGCCAATGCTCGCCAAAATGCCTTGGGCACTTGGTTTTCATTGAACCAGCGCCGGGGCGTGTGGCAACATCCCTGCGGCAAGTTTGACCCCATTGGCTCCCATCCCACGGACCCGCGCTCGAAGTATCGCTCATTCTTTCCGGCGGATGTCCTACCGGCTTGAGTTATGACCCACACATCATCGCAAAAGCCTTCACTGGCACTGTCAGTCAAACTGTCAGCAACGGCTGACACTGATAGCCGAAAATTAAACCAAATTCACCCGAATAGTCTTTAGTTTTACCCACAATTCGCTAATCTAACCGAAATAAAATCAATGCCACAGACGTGTTTCATCTGTGCCCATCTGTGGCTTAAATTGTTTTCACCGCATCGGCCAGTGATTTCACGAATGCGCCGACTTTGGCGACGAGTTCTGGTGATTGGCCGTGTTCAGCAATCTGATTCACGATGGCGCTGCCAACGACACACGCGTCACCTTCCCGGGCCACTGCCTTGGCCTGCTCTGGATTGGAAATGCCAAAACCAATCGCGATAGGCAAGTTCGTGTGGGCGCGGATTTTCGCGATTTGCGTGGTGAGATTGGTGGCGACTTGCGATTGCATGCCGGTGACGCCTTCGCGCGAAATGTAGTAGATAAAGCCGCTGCCACGCAAGACGATTTTGGCCATGCGGTCCTCCGGCGTGGTCGGCGCGACGAGGTAGATATGGCAAAGGCCGTGTTTTTGCATCAACGCCTCATAGTTGTCAGATTCTTCGGGTGGCAAATCGAGCACGAGCAATCCATCCACGCCGGCTTGGGCCGCGTCGGCGATGAATTTGTCCAGGCCGACTTTGTGGATGAGATTGAAATAGATGTAGAGAACGATTGGAATTTGCGAGTTCTGGCGGAGGGCGACGATTGTTTCGAGCAATTTCGTTGGCGTGGTGCCAGATTCCAAACCGCGTTGGGCGGCGAGCTGGTTGACCAGTCCGTCGGCCAGCGGATCACTGAACGGCACGCCCAGTTCCAACACTGCAACCCCAGCCTGATCAAATGCCTGCGCCAGATTGCGCGTGGCCTGAAGATTTGGGTCACCCGCGCCGATGTAAACGACGAGGCCTTTTTTACCGGCGGACTTCAATTGGGCAAACTTCGCGGAAATGCGGTTCATTGCGCGATAGTTTCAAGTTTCAGGTGGCAAGTTTCAAGTTTGGAAACGAGTGAAAAAGCCCACCGCAAGGTGGCTCATCGCACGAGGTTTTCTTCGGGCTTCACGTTTTTCACGTCCAGCGAGAAGCGGATTTGACCGATTCAGGATTTTTCCGCATCATCCCGGCATGGCAAGCAGCATTGGACAATTGTTCCGCATCGCGACGTGGGGCGAATCGCATGGTGGCGGCGTCGGCGTGGTGGTGGACGGTTGTCCGCCCCGAATCAAACTTTCTGAAGCGGATATCCAGCCGGATCTCGACCGGCGGCGTCCGGGCCAATCCAAAATCGTCACGCCGCGCAAAGAGTCGGACACGGTGCAAATCATGTCCGGCATTTCCTGCGACGGCAAAACGCTGGGCACGCCGATTTGTCTCTGGGTGAAGAACGAGGATCAGCGTTCCGAGGCCTACAACGAGATGCAGGACAAGTTCCGTCCGTCCCACGCGGATTACACTTACTTCGCCAAATACGGCATTCGCGCCTGGCAAGGCGGCGGCCGTTCCAGCGCCCGTGAAACGATCGGTCGCGTGGCGGCGGGAGCCATCGCCAAAAAGATTTTACGCGAACAATTCGGCGTGGAAGTGTTCGCTTATGTCAAGCAGGTCCAGAAAATCGTGGGCGAAGTGGACCCGGAAAAAGTGACGCTAAAAGCCGTGGAATCCAACATCGTTCGCTGCCCGGACGCCCACGCGGCGGAAAAAATGATTCGCTTGATTGAGAAAATTCGCAACGCCGGCAACACCGTGGGCGGCGTGGTGGAAGGCATTGCGCGCGGCGTTCCGGCGGGATGGGGCGAACCGGTGTTCGACAAGCTGGAAGCGGATCTGGCCAAAGCGATGTTAAGTTTGCCGGCGTGCAAAGGTTTTGAGAGCGGCGACGGATTTGCCGGAACGTTGTTGACCGGTTTGGAGCATAACGACGCGATTCGTGCGCGCGGCAAAAAAGTGTTTACCACCACAAATCGTTCCGGTGGGATCCAGGGCGGCATTTCCAATGGCGAAACGATATTCTTTCGCACGGCGTTCAAGCCGGTGGCCACCGTGATGCACGAGCAGGACACCGTAGATACCCGGTTTCAGAACACCACGCTCAAGGGCCGTGGCCGTCATGATCCGTGTGTGTTGCCCCGCGCCGTGCCGATGGTGGAGGCGATGACGGCGCTGGTGCTGGTGGACCACGCGCTGCGGCACCGGGCACAATGCGGTTGACCTTTTTGATCCGGGGGCGAAACTGATAGATCACCTGATTCCAATGATACTGATTTATGGCTGAGAAAACTGTGAACCAATTGAATCCGGACCTGCGCCGGCTTTACTCCAAGGCTACCGAGGCGGCGCAACGGGATAACGACGACTACGCAACAACTTTGTTCTGTCAGATTCTGGACAAAGAACCGGGCCTGTTCGAGTGCCGTCAGGCCTTGCGCATGGTGCAGGCCAAGAAATCTGCCGGGGCGAGCTCGGGCTTCTTCAAAAAAATGATGAGCAGCGCCGGTTCGTCGCCGCAGATCGGCAAAGCCAAACTCGCCTTGAGCCGCAACCCCGAGGAGGCCATGGCCATCGTGGAGCAGGTGTTGAACCATGATTCAAACAACAGTTTTGCCCACCGGATTATTGTGGATGCGGCCACGGCTTTGGAAATGCCCAAAACGGCGGTTTTGTCCATGGAAATCCTCGTGCGCAACTCGCCCAAAGACAAATCGCTGGTGATCGAATTTGCCAACCTGGCCGCGCAGACAGGATTGGAGGCCAAGATGGCCGAAAAGTATCTCAACGAACTGATCCGCAGTTCGCCCTACGATCCGGACATGTTGCAGGCGCAGAAAAATTTGTCGGCTCACCGCACATTGGACGAAGGCGGTTATGCGGCACTGGAAGGCGGGCAGGGGTCGTATCGCGATATTTTGCGCAACAAAGAGGAGGCCACCTCGATCGAGCAGGAAAAGCGGGTGCAGAAAACCGAAGATGTGGCCACGCGCTTGATCGGCGAATACGAGGGACGCCTGGCGAACGAGCCGGACAATCTTAAGATGATGCGTTCGCTGGCGGAGCTTTACACGCAGAAAAATGAATTTGCCAAGGCGTTGGAACTCTACGAGCGCGTGAAACAATCCGAGATGGCGGGCGACGCGTCGCTGGACCGGGCGATTTCCGAAACCACCGTGCGCCAGTTTGATCATCAGATTTCCCAACTGAATCCGTTTGATGCGGATCACGCAGACCGCGTGGCGCAAATCCAGACGGAGAAAAGTGCGTTTCAACTGGCGGAATGCCAAAAGCGCGTAGAGAAATATCCCACCGACCTGGCCATTCGTTTTGAGTTGGGACAATTGTGTTTTCAAGCCGGTAAAATTGGAGAGGCCATTGCCGAGTTTCAGAAGGCGCAGCAGAATCCTCACAAGCGCATCGCCGCCATGAGTTTTTTGGCGCAGTGCTTTGCCAAGCGCGGCATGAATGACTCCGCAGTGCGCACGCTGCAAAATGCCATCAAGGAAAAACCGGCGTTTGATGAGGAAAAGAAGGACCTTATCTACAACCTCGGTTGCGTGTTCGAGAAAATGGGCAAGAAGGCAGAAGCCATTGAGCAATTTCTGATCATCTACGAATCCGATGTCACCTATCGCGACGTGAGCGCCAAGGTGGACGCCCACTACGCCAGCCAGTAAAATCAAAAAGCGCGGACTAACGCCCGCGCTTGGTTGTTTGAAAGTTTGACCTTTAAATCCGCTTTTCGTCGGCGTCGATGTAATCGACAAACGTCTGGATATCATGGCGGTGGCCCATGGCGGACTGCTCTTTGCGCATTTGGAGTCGCGCCACGGCGGCGGGATCAGTTTGGATCGGGCGGCTCAAGACATCCCGCCAGTGCGCATCCTTTTCCGCCGGCGATTTCTGCACATGGATTCTCACCCAGTCGCAGACTTCACCATCGGTGAGGGAGTTTTTCACCACGGCCATAAACTCCTCATGCGTCAGGCCGGTGGCTTTGAGCCACATGCCGTCGAAGCCCTTGCCGAGGTTGTCTTTATAATCATCGTGGAGTTTGCCGGCGAGTTGCAGGCGGATTTTGTCCACGTAGCGCGGCAGGTAATGCCAGCCAGCCATGGTCTCGCGCGGACTACGGGGATAAATGATTTCGCTCATAGAAAAATCAAGGCAGATAGGGTTTTACTTGTTTAACCAGCAGTTTGTAGCCGGCGGCACTGAAGTGAAGTTTGTCATTGCGGAAAAGTTCGGGCCGCGGCTTGCCATCCGTTCCCAGGACAAACGCACAGGCCTCGATGTATTTCACATGCGGTGCTGTCTGGGCGTAATCCTTCACCAAATTATTGAGCGTGGCTTCCTTGTCGCGATTGCCCCAGCGGGCAATGGTGGGGTTCCACGCGATGTAATAGATCTCGGTCTGGGGGAGCTTGGCGTGGACGGTGTCCACGAACTCCTTGAAATCTTCAAACACCAGTTCCGGCGGGCGGCCGTTGGCGATGTCATTACCGCCGGCGCGGAAGAAAATGGATTTTGGCGCATAGGGAAACAGAATGCGGTTGGCAAAGTAGGTGGAATCGGCAATTTCGGACCCGCCGAAGCCGCGGTTGATAACTTTTTGATCCGGGAAATCCGTGGCCAAAGTGCTCCACATGCGGATGGTGGAAGAGCCGATGAACAACACGGCGTGTTGCGGCGGTGGATTGGTGCGGTCCTTCGCTTCGTAGGCGGAAATTTCCTTTTCCCACTGGACGTAATTGTGACCCGTGTGGTCAACCGCCAACACTTGACGCAGCGGTGAAACCACGAACAAACCGATGAGGGTAAATAAAATAACGTGCTTCATGATGCTATTTTTAAATCACATGCCCCCGATCGTAAATCAATTTTCTCCACGCGTGGCGGAATTCTTGTCAGGGTCCATTTTCTGGATCATGCTCACGACATGAAACGGGATAACAAATACGACTTTGATGTCGCTGTCATTGGTGCCGGCAGTGGCGGTTACGCTGCGGCACGCACCGCCGCGGCCGCCGGATTGAAAACGGTGGTGATCGAAGGTGGACGCGAAGTGGGCGGTTTATGCATTTTGCGCGGTTGCATGCCCACCAAGGCACTCCTCTATGCGGCGGAAGTGAAGCATCTTGCTGAACACGCCGGCATCTGGGGCGTGCGCACTGGAAAGGTGGGCTATAATTTTGCCAAGGTCATGGCGCGAAAGGCTGGGCAAATAAAAGATTTTGCCGACTTTCGGGTTCAGCAGTTGAATGATGGCCGTTTCAAATTTCTCCGCGCCAATGCCGAATTTCTCGACGCCCATACGGTGGTTTTAAGCCCGGGAAAAAAGATTTCTGCCAGGCATTTTGTCATCGCCACGGGTTCGCGGGTGGCGCCCTCGCCATTGCCGCAACTGGACGAGGTCGGCTATATCACCAGCGAGGACGCGGTTTCGTTGAAGAAGCTGCCCAAGTCTTTGATCATCCTGGGCGGCGGCGCAATTGCCTGTGAGTTCGCCCAATTCTTTCAACGGTTTGGCGTCAAGGTGACCCTGGTTCAGCGCAGTGAACGCATCTTGAAGGAGTTTGATGCTGACGCTGGAAGGGAAATTGAAAAGGTCTTTCGCAGCGAAGGCATGCAGGTTTTCACCGGCACCAAACTGACAAATGCGGGACGCCGGGGAAAGCTGAAGACAGTTACATTTGAGCAAGGCGGCAAGAAATTGACCGTGGCGGCGGAGGAAATTTTGTTCGCTTTGGGCCGTCAGCCCAATACCGCATCGCTAAACTTGGAAAAAGCGGGCGTGAAGACCGAGGAAAATGGCCGCGTGATTGCCAGCGCCGGAATGCAGACGAGCGCGCCACACATTTTTGCGGCGGGCGACTGCACCGGGCCGCACGAAATCGTGCATATCGCCATTCAGCAAGGCGAGACGGCAGTGCACAATCTGCTGAAGCCAAAATCGCCGCGCAAAATGGATTATCGCCTGTTGACTGCCGTGGTGTTCACCGAGCCGCAGGTCGCGTGTGTCGGCTTGACCGAAAAGGAGGCCGCGGCGCGGAAGATTCCATTTTTAGCGGCGAGCTATCCGTTCAACGACCACGGCAAATCGCTGATCATGGAAGCCACGCATGGTTTCGTGAAACTACTCGCCAATCCCAAAACCGGGGAAATTATTGGCGGCTCATGTGTCGGGCCGGCCGGCGGAGAATTGATTCATGAAATCGTCGCGGCCATGGCCAAGCGGATGACCGTTCGTGAACTGTCGGTAATGCCGCATTATCATCCGACGCTCGCAGAAATTTGGACTTACCCGGCGGAGGATCTGGCGGAGAAAATTTTTTAAAGCCTGAAGTTCTTCCCAACGTCAGGAGCACGGTTGTGTCCTTTCAGCCACGGACCCGGGTGGCCGGTGGGTTTTATGCCTTAATTTTTTACCGCCGCGCAAATGAATGGCAGCAATACCATGCTGCTTTGCAGGGCGTAAATGGCGATGTGATACCAGAACCATCCCGGTTCCACCGCCCGCAGACAATATTTTGATGAAGTGGCACCAATGGCAATACGACTAAACCTGCGGACCTTACCAGTCCGCAAGGCGTAAATGACCTGATAAGCAGACCAGCCTCCAAACGCGCAAGCGGTTTAGCCGCTGCTGGAAGGGCCACATCTCCCGGACGCCGCTTATGTCCCTTAGGGAAACGCTGATTTAATCCGGATGGATTTCATTTGAACGCGGCGGCGGAATTTCTCGTCAGTGTAGCATGACGCACCAGCCGAGTTTCGCCCACGCCGAGTTTGCCGCCAAAAAGAAGATCACCCGTCGCGAAAAGTTTCTCACGCGCATGGAGGAGGTCATCCCCTGGAAACAACTTTTGGCCGTCATCGAACCCTTCTATCCGCAGGGCAAACGCGGCCGTCCGCCCATTGGTTTGGAACGGATGCTGCGCGTCTATTTTCTCCAGCAATGGTATGCGCTGGCCGACGAGGCGCTCGAAGATGCCCTCTACGACAGCCACGCCCTCCAGAGTTTTGCGCGGATTGATCTGGCCGCCGAAGGCGTGCCCGACGCCACCACGCTGTTGAACTTCCGTCACCTGCTGGAAACGCACGACCTCTGCAAAAGTCTTTTCACCGCCATCAACGCCGACCTCACCGCGCGGGGTTTGTTGCTGCGCGAAGGCACATTGGTGGACGCCACCCTGATCACCGCGCCGTCCTCCACCAAGAATCAAAAGAAAGCGCGCGACCCCGAAATGCACCAGACCAAGAAGGGCAACCAGTGGTATTTCGGAATGAAGGCGCACATCGGAGCGGATCGGGGCAGCAAGCTGGTGCATACCGTGGTGGTCACGGCGGCCAACGTGGCGGACATCGCGAAGACTGCGGAGTTATTGCATGGGCAGGAGACGCAAGTTCATGCCGACGCGGGTTGCACCGGCGTGGAGAAACGCGCGGAGATCGTGGCGCTGGAACGGAAGCTGGACTGGCAGATCGCCGCCAAACGCGGGACGATCAAAGCCATGGCCGATGGCGCGGAGAAAGAGGCGGCCCAGGCAGTGGAACAAGCCAAAGCCTCCGTGCGGGCGTATGTGGAGCATCCGTTCCACATCGTGAAGAATATTTTTCGGCACCGGAAAGTCCGATATCGAGGGTTGGCGAAGAACGGGCATCAACTCTACATCTTGTTCGGGCTGGCCAATGTGGTCATCGGCGCGCGGACGGCCACGGCGTGAAAAACGGACGCTCCCGCCGGCGTGGCGGTGAAAAACCACCGCCGAACCGCTGAAATCACCGTGGCGCAAGGGGGAAATCGGCGGCGGCGCGAGCAATTTCAGCTCCGCCCAGCAAAAATCGCCTCCGACCAAAATAGCCAATCCAAAACTTGGCTTTATTCAGCGTCTCCTTAGCACGATTGAGGAAGCGGCAGGCTACTTTTGATGTCCGAGGCGCACCCATTCTTCCAACTGTTCCGCGACTTCCCGGAACCTTGCCGCGGATGTGAACCCTCCCATGCACCAACCGCTGGGATCAGCGGGATAAATTATGGCAGATTAAAAACCACTTTCTTGCTGTCATTGACCTTCAAGTTTCTTTCCCTGGCGAAGTTGCAAACACCGCTTTTTAAATTCGATTCCTAGAGCCTCACCAGCCAAGACATGGCTCATGGCTTCGGGGCATCTTTGTCAGCTTGCTGCGCCGATGATGCCGACTCTGGCGTCAGTAACTGAGCGGGTTGGTTGGAGTGCTGGGTTTGATTTGGATGCACGGTATTGGCCCTGCGATGATTGGACCAGGCCAACGGAATAACAATGATAGCCGCCAATGTGGCTGCCCCGATAATCCCAATTTTTGTTCCTTTGGTTACAAAGGGACCACCGGATTTATTCTTAAACCAGAGGGTCACGACGACGGCAATGCCCGCCGCCAGGACGAACAGGAACAAACCCATCAGCAATTTACCCTGCCAGCCGAATACTTCAAAATCACGGCCTTGAACGTAGGTGGGACACTCGATTCTCTTTTCGGCCAGTAAGGAAAGGGTTGCCTTGTCCGCTGGGGCTATGAATTTGAAAAATTTGCCGTTTTCCTGAAGTCTGATCCAAAGTTCATCGTAGGAATCTTTGTAGGTTTTAAAAGCAGAATGGTAATGAAAACGCATCACATAAAACTGAGCATCCGGGTTGTTTTCCTGGATGATTTTATCGGCTTGCGCACTGGAAATTCTGGCGATGCTTCCATTGGTGTCCGAAAGGGCGAGCACGAAGAACGACGCGGCCACAATCATCGCCAGCGCAATGGCCCAGATGAAAATGTTTTTAATTCGAGTGCTCAATGATTTTTCGGCCACGCCCTGCTTGCGCACTTTGCGTCGCTGATAGATCCAAAGCCCTAAGGACAAAGCGACCACCCCGTAAAGAACATCCAGCCAGATTCTCATGCCCGTCAGAAAATGTTCCTTGGAACCAAACAGCATCATTAATGGCGCATAGAGCAACACGGGCAGCAGAACGAATAAAATCATGCAGATGGCCAGAGTTCCCCAAAAACGAGCAGTGACATTCCTTTGCTCCTCCGAATGGACTGAGTCGCCGCCCATTTTATAACCGAGCCAGCCGCCCAATGAAACAAATGGAGCGATGGGAATGATGATTTTGAGGAGCGATTGCAGCACCGCGCCAAGGCCGGTTGCTATTGGTCCACTTTTGGCCACGGCCGTTCCTGCCGTCGCCGCTTTGGCGGTGGTGGCCAATAACGGCAGAGCTCCAAGCACCCCAAGGGTGAAGGCCTTGCCCGGATTGGTCTGCTTCAAGGCACCTTCCACAAAGGAGAGAACCTGTTCCTGCAACATTTTCCGCCCGCGTGAAAGCCGCTGATGCACAACCTCGTCGCTTAATCCCAGCGCCTGTGCCACGTGTTCGACGGATTGGTTTTCGCGATAAAACAGCACCAGCGGCTCGCGGTAAATGGCGGGAATGCGTTCCAGCGTATGCCAGAGAATGGCCTGTTCCTCGCGGGTGATGATGTATTCAACCGGCAGCGGTTCGGGTGAATGGGATTCCTCGGCGTTTTCCAAGGGTTCAGCTTGATGAATAGGTTTCCGGCCTTCCCGTCGCAGGAAATCATTGATGCGATTGCGGGCAATTCCGCCCAGCCAGCTTCGCAATTTGTCGCGTTCCCGCAGATGTGTGAGATGTTTCCAGGCCGTGATGAAGGTTTCCTGGGCGAGATCCTCGCTCTGTCCCAGACTGCCGGTGGCGCTGTAGGCCAGAGAGCAAATCAGGGATTGGTAACGGGCGACGATTTGTCCGAAGGCGTCGCGGTTGCCCGACAAGGTTTCGCCCACCAGCTCGGCGTCGGTTAGCTGGGAAACGTTCATGGTTGATGCAGTGATCATATCACCGCATAAGTGGTTGGTCAGCGCAGAAAACTGACAAACTATTTTACTAATTCATTGGGTAATAGCTGAAGTTTTTGGTCTGCAAGGTCAAACGGCGTTACTCGCCGTTGAGCTTTGCCTGGAGCGAGGGGGCGTTCGGGAATTTTTGAGCCCCAAGTCGCCACGTGGCTGCGGCATACTCGGGTTGCCCCAGCTTTTGATATTGGTTGCCGAGGAGGACATATGATTGCGCGAATTGCGGTTCTGAAGACATCTTTTCCTGTTGATCAATCAGCCTAGACAATCTTTGGACCACCTCCTCGCTTTTGTTCAATTCAAGCGGCCAATGTGACATGGCTGCCACCTTGAAAAATTGCGCTTCCCAGTTGTTGGGATCGAGTTCAAGGGCGGCATCAAAGTTTTGATCAGCCTGCATTCCGAGGATGCCCATTTCGCTAATCTTTCCACCATTTTCAAGAATGACTTCCGCCTTTTGCAGTTGAGCCTGTCCCAGTTCAGCGGGGTAAAAGACAGAATCCGGATGGTCGGTAATGCCCTGTTTCAGAGCTGCAATGGCCTGATCCAGCTGGCCGGCTTTTCGCAATTGATTCCACACTTCGTGCTTCTGCAGGAAACTGGCATTCGTTGAAACCAATGTTTCAATGGCCCGCGAGATGGCTGTGGGCGCTGGAGCTGGGCTGGCTGCTTGATCTGATAAAGCTGGATTCAAAGCGACTCCAGCCGCTGACTCATGGGCTCCTGCCGCTGCGTTCTCTGAAATCGGCCGGGGTGATTTTTCTTTCAGCGCGACGGTCTTTGACGTCATCAAAATTTCCTGGTTCGTCAGCGTTTCAGCATTGGCTGCTGGAGAGTGCGGTGCTCCATGACGGCTCAAATACACCGTGGTTCCGGCCACGCAAGTGATACCAAGGGCTATAAGCATAGTTGAGGTTTTCATAAACTTATTCAGGACGAGCCTGCGTTGAATTATGTTTGCGCGTGACCAGCCACAGGATTGAAAACGGAATGATCCAGAAAAGATTCAGCCACTGCCAATGCCGGGAAACGAATTCAGCGCCGCGGAAGAACGGATTTGGAAAAATAGCCTGCCTGGCAATGTCGGTATTGGCCTGCGCGGCATGGACGAAGCGTCCAAGGCCATGGTCATGGGCCAGGGCAAACAATCCCACGGACGCATTCCATCCGACGGCATAGCACTCGTTGAATGCCTGCCAGCCGATTCCCAGTCCGCCGAACAAAGGCCAGACTCCCAGCGCGATGCCGCCTAGCGCGACGACCCCGATGCCCAACGCGCCAAACGAAAGCACACCCACCGCAAAGCCGCCGAAACTGACCGGCGCAATCGCCCACGCACCCATGGCAAACAATCCGCCTAGCGCACGATCGCCAATCGCAATCCACGCTTTCACCGGCGGTTTCAAGAGATTGAATCGTCCGCCAATGCGGATGTGCATAAGCGGCAACCCAAGCAGTTTTGTTTCGGTGCAGAATTCCCAAATTGGTCTGGGGAGAATGCCAGCGCACTGCTCGTTCAAAGCCCGGGTCAGTTTTTCCTGGTTCCTTCGCGAACTGGCGGCAGCCAGAATGAAGATGGTCGGCACAAAGATCACCACCAGGCTGGCGGTAAGCATGCCCGATAAATAGGAACGATCCGTCTGATCTCTGGACCACCACAAAATTGCAATGGCAAACGGAATGAACACAGCTAGGGTGATGATGGCGAGCTTTCCGAACAGAGATTGAACCTGACGCCGCTCCTCTTGCGACTGGGATCCAGCTAGTGTGACGCGATATGCAATGTAATTAGGCACCAGGACATACAGCGGACCGAGCAGTGCGGCTAGCCCGCCAAAGGTGCCAGTTGCTTTGGCAGTTGTGCCTTTGGCAACCGCGCCGATGGCCGCCGCCTTGACTGAGAACGTCAACCCGGGCAATGAGGCCAGCACGGCCAGGGTAAATGCTCTTTCTGGCCTCGTCCGCTCCAGCGCGCCTTCGACGAACTCGAGAACCTGCTCCTGCAACAACTTTCGTCCGCGCGAAAGGCGCTGCTTCACGGCATCCTCCGTTAAGTCCAACGATGCCGCGACAGTTTCAATGGACTGCTGTTCGCGGTAAAACAGCACCAGCGGCTCGCGATAGGTTTCCGGAATGCGTTCCAATGCGCGCCAGAGAATGGCCTGCTCTTCGTTGCTGATGGTGCGGTCCACGGGCAGAGGCTCGGGGGAGTGGCTTTCGGCAACTTCTTCAAGCGGCGTGGCCTCGCGAATGGGTTCGCGGCCTTCACGGCGGAGAAAACCATTGATCCGATTCCGGGCAATGCCGCAAAGCCAGGCGCGCAGTTTGTCGTGTTCGCGCAAATGGCCGAGATGTTTCCAGGCGGAGATGAACGTTTCCTGGGCGAGATCTTCGCTCTGACCCAGACTGCCCGTGGCGCTGTAGGCCAGCGAGCAAATCAAAGATTGATAGCGGGAAACAATCTGCCCGAAGGCATCGCGATTCCCCAACAGCGTCAAGCTGACCAGTTCGGCATCGGTTTGGAGAGCGACGGACATTGATTTGGTTGTCATCATAACGTCGCATGAGTGGCTGAAAAGCCCGAAGAGGTGACAAGGTATTTTGCGGGTGCAACTCGGCACCCGCACCGGAGCGCTGGGCCCTGGCCGGCTTTGGTCATGAAACTGTCGGCCGGCGATCATCCATCGTGGCGGTGTTCCTGGACGGATACCGCGTAACGGTGACGGAAACGTCGGTGCTCCGGCTGGGGGCGCGTGTCAAGTTGGCCCAATGGCCGTCATTTTTCTAATGAATGGGGCTTTTGCTTCGGGAGGATTAACGTCAGCCGGAAATTTTAACCCGGACTTCGTCCGGCTTGAATCCGTGCAGCATCACGGTTTTGTGGCGCGAGGTGTGGCCGCGGACCAGCTCAACTTTGCCCCGGGAACAACCCAGGGTTTCGGCCAGTAGCTCAATGAGCGCCTGGTTGGCGGCGGCGTCCACCGGCGGTGCGGTTACCTTGATCTTTAATTCCTCACCCAACGCCTCGCCAATTTCACTTTTGGAAGCACGCGGCTGAAGCTTGACGGCCAGCAAAGTGCCACCGGCGGTTTCACGCAAAAAACTTGGCGTCGCCATGATCAGTTAAGGATAGACCAGCTGATAGCTGACGAAGGCCACGTTTTTGCTGTCCGGCGACCAGGACGGGACGTTCATCGTGCCTTGCCCGCCGAACAGTTTTGCGAGCACCTGGATTTTGCCATCTACCAGCGACATCAGGCGTAATTGCACATCTTGATTGGCGGGATGGCCTTTGACCTCGGGAGCGTAGGATAGAAAAACGATCCATTTGCCATCGGGAGAAGGATGCGCAAACCAGTTGTTAAATTGGTCTGAAGTGATTTGTGTTTGCTCCGAGCCATCGGGCTTCATGCGCCAGATTTGCATCAGGCCGGTGCGTTCGGAATTGAAATAAATGAATTGGCCATCCGGCGAATAGTCGGGTCCGTCATCCAGTCCAGGCGCGGTGGTGAGACGCGTTTCGGGTCCGCCGGCTGCCGGTATGGTGTAAATATCAAACTCGCCATTGCGCTCGGCGCAATACGCCAGCGTTTTGCCGTCCACCGACCAGCCGTGCCAATAGGACGGAGCCAGCGGCGTGATTTGCCGCGCGTTTCCGCCGTCAATGGGCAGCAGATAAACACGCGAGCCGGTGCCGGGCATGGTTTCGCCACTGACGGCGAGCTGGGTCCCGTCGGGCGAAAGGCCGTGGTCATTGTTGCATTTGACGGCCGGGTTGAGATGCAGTGGTTGCGGCGTGCCTTCGCCCAACGGCAGCGTGTAAAGGTTTCCGTTGCCGTTAAACAAAAGGTATTTCCCATCATGCGACCAGTTGGGAGCTTCAATGTGGTCGCGAGTCCGATAAAGAATGGCGCGATCCGTAGAGGCTATGGCCACGGTTTCCAGCGAACATTCCAAAATGGGCGGCGGGTTGGTGGAGCTCGTGACCGCGGCCAGCTCGACGGTGGAAAATGCGGCTTTTTCCACCGTCGCATTGTCGTGGGCGCAAACACCGAGGCCGACATAAAATTCTCCGTCAATCGGAATTCGGAGGTAGCCGCCAGCGGGTTTCAATTCTTGTCCTGGGGCAGCAATCCACATCGAAACATAGGCGCCACGTTTTTCGAGCCGCACCCGCTCGGGCGAGGAAACAGCGGCTTGAATTTCGTGGGTTGGACTGCCGGGTGTTTCGCGATATTGCAGCGAGGTCAAGCCGTTGCCATGCACCGCAACATCTGCATAAGCCGAATCGGCGGCCAGCGATTGACGAATCAGCAGGCACGCCTTGCGATGTGGATTACCACCGGTTCCGACGAACTGGATGTTGGCCGTGAGCGTGAAATCGCCGGACAACTTTTTCCAGACAAAATGAAACGCGTCATTGGTGGACCACATGTTTTCACCGCCGCCGGTGATACGATATTCACCCTTGGCGGCATCGTATTCTGCTGAACCCGCTTTGAAAACGTTGCCCACGTCTGCTTGCGCGGAAAAAATGCCCAAATCCGTCGCGGCAAACGCGCGGCAACAATTCAGGGACAGCACAGCAACCGCCAGACAGAGGGTCCGTTTCATGGCACTCGCAAGGTCAGTTTACCACTTGAGGGTTTCCAGATAATGGAGGCTTTCAGGAACTTGTTTTTCCGACCATGGTGATTCATCTTCGATGATATACCATTTGACGCCGATCTTTTTGGCGGCTTTCAAAATGGGCGGAAAATCGATCTTGCCCACGCCAACCGCCGCATCGTTCGTTACGTCCGTATGGCCCGTCAGGAAACCGGTTGGCGTGCCCACACGCATGCCTTTGACGTGCATGAGCTGCCAGCGTTTGCCGTATTTTTCCAGCAGCTTCACCGGATCCTGGCCGGGAAACACAATCCAAAAAACATCCATCTGGAAATTGACGAATTGGGGGTTGGTCTCGCGCATGATCAAATCCAGCAACGTCCCGTCCTGATACGGCTGAAATTCATACCCATGCACGTGATAAAAGAATTTCAACCCGTGTTTGGCCAAGGCTGCGCCGGCGCGATTGAAGACGGCGATGGCTTCGCGGCAGGTCTTTTCGTCGAAGTCGCCATTATGCGGAATCCAGGCGCAGCCAACATATTTCAGACCAAGCACCTTGGCGTCCTTCGCGACGCCTTCAACGTCGTCGCGAAATCGTTCATAGCCAAAATGGCCGCTGACGGCTTTCAGCCCATGGGCATCCAACTGGGCTTTGAATTGTTCCGGAGTGAGGTTGTAGGTGCCCGCCAGTTCGACGTTTTTGATACCCCAGCTTTGCACCTCGTCAAGGGTGCCCGGGACATTGGTGGCGAGCTGGGCGCGCAGGCTGTAAAGTTGGAGCCCAATCGCGGACTTTTTGATGGAAGCGGCCTGGGTGTTGGTGTTCTGGAGGCAGAAAAGCGCTCCCAAAATAACGGCGGTCAAAAGCCGCAGGTTGGATTTCATGCCATCACTAAATCAAACCATGGCCAAATGAAAAGTTTTTTTGTGGCCAGCAGGACAATCTTTGGGCCGTTAATTGAAGCGACTGGCCGCATTGGCAAACCAAAACCTGCCGGTCTGATTCACCAGACCGGCAGGCTGACGATGGTTGTTTGAAAAAACTTTGATTAAGCGAGGTCGAAGCGATCCAGATTCATCACCTTGGCCCAGGCGGCAACAAAATCTTGGACGAATTTCTTCTCGCCGTCCGCACTGCCGTAAACTTCGGCCAGGGCGCGGAGGATGGAATTGGAGCCGAACACCAGATCGACGCGGGTGCCGGTCCACTTGACTTTGCCGGACTTGCGATCGCGGCCTTCAAATACGCCGGCCTCCGGCGAAACCGACTTCCATTCCGTGCGCATGTCGAGCAGGTTCACGAAGAAGTCGTTGGTCAACGCCCCAGGCCGTTTGGTGAAGACGCCGAACTTTGATCCGCCGACGTTGGTCTGAAGCACCCGCATGCCGCCCACCAGCACCGTCATTTCGGGCGCGGTCAGGGTCAGCAGTTGAGCCTTGTCCACGAGCAAGGTTTCGGCAGGAATGGTGTAGTGGCCTTTGAGATAATTGCGGAAACCGTCCGCAATGGGTTCCATCACGGCGAAGGATTCCACATCGGTCTGCTCCGCCGAGGCGTCCATGCGTCCCGGCTTGAACGGAACTTTCACGCTGTGTCCGGCTTTCTTGGCCGCCTGTTCAATGCCAACGCAGCCGGCCAGAACGATCAAGTCCGCCAGCGAAACCTGCTTGCCGCCTTTGGCTGATTTGTTGAAGGCGGCTTGGATGCCGGCGAGCGCCTTCAACACTTTCGCCAACTGTTTCGGCTGGTTGACTTCCCAGTCTTTTTGCGGAGCCAGACGGATGCGCGCACCATTCGCGCCACCGCGTTTGTCTGAGCCGCGGAACGTGGCCGCTGAGGCCCACGCGGTGGAAACCATCTGTGAGATGGACAAACCAGACGCCGCGATCTTCTTTTTCAGCGGTTCAATTTCTGTCGGGCCAATCAGCTTGTGCGCGCGCGCGGGAATCGGGTCCTGCCAGATGAGTTCTTCCTTCGGAACTTCGGGTCCGAGATAACGTGCGCGCGGACCCATGTCGCGATGAACCAGCTTGAACCAGGCACGGGCAAATGCGTCAGCGAACTGTTCAGGATTTTCATAGAACCGGCGCGAGATTTTTTCGTATGCCGGATCAAAGCGCAGCGATAAGTCGGTGGTCAGCATAGTCGGGCGATGCTGCTTCGATGGATCATGCGCATCGGGAACATCTTCAGGCGCATCTTTGGCCACCCATTGACAAGCACCCGCCGGACTCTTGGTCAGTTCCCATTCATATTTGAACAGGTTCTCAAAAAAATAATTGCTCCATTGCGTCGGCGTCTGGCTCCAGGTGACTTCAATGCCGCTGGTGATGGTATCGCCGCCTTTGCCGGAGCCAAAACTGCTTTTCCAGCCCAAACCTTGCTCCTCCAACCCGGCGGCTTCAGGTTCTTTGCCGACATGCGAGGCTGGGCCGGCTCCGTGCGTTTTGCCGAAGGTGTGTCCGCCGGCAATCAAGGCCACGGTTTCTTCGTCGTTCATGGCCATGCGCTTGAATGTCTCCCGGATGTCTTTCGCCGCGGCAATGGGATCAGGCTTGCCATCCGGGCCTTCCGGATTCACGTAGATCAGCCCCATCTGCACGGCGGCGAGCGGATTTTCCAGATCACGATCACCGGAATAACGGCTGTTGGGTTTGTCGCTGGTGGCCAGCCACAATTTTTCCGCGCCCCAATAGACATCTTGATCCGCTTCCCAGACATCTTCACGTCCACCGGCAAAGCCGAACGTCTTGAAGCCCATTGTTTCGAGCGCCACGTTGCCGGTGAGAATCAGCAGGTCGGCCCAGGAAATTTTTTTGCCGTATTTCTGTTTGATTGGCCAGAGCAGGCGACGTGCCTTATCGAGGCTGACATTATCCGGCCAACTGTTCAAAGGCGCAAAACGTTGTTGTCCGCGTCCGCCGCCGCCGCGGCCGTCGCCGGTGCGGTAGGTGCCGGCGCTATGCCACGCCATACGAACAAAGAGCGGGCCGTAATGGCCGAAATCGGCCGGCCACCAGTCCTGCGAATCGGTCATCAATTTTGCAAGGTCTTTCTTAAGTGCCGCGTAGTCGAGGTTCTTAAATTCCTTGGCATAATTGAAGTTTTTGTCCATGGGATTGGACTTGCAGGAATGCTGGCTCAACAATTCCAGCTTCAGATGGTTGGGCCACCAGTCCTGGTTGGTGGTGCCGCCGGTCAATCCGGCGCCATGATGGAAGGGACATTGGGATTCGGTTGACATAATTTATTCTCCTTTGCTTTGATCGGTTGAACTCAAAACTGACGTTGGATGATAACTTATCCCCGAATTAAGCGTGCCGGTCAATAGCGCGTCGCGACGAAATATTATCCTGCTCAATCACGGCATGAGCCTAAAGCCATTTACGCGGAATAAATGGCGGCAAATTCAACCGATGCCGAGTAATTCCACCTCAAAGATCAACGTGGAATTTGGTGGGATGGCGCCGGGATAACCTTGGTGTCCGTAGGCCAGTTCCGGCGGAATGGTGAGCTTCACCTTGTCGCCGATTTTCATTTGCGCCACGCCGAGATCCCAACCGGCAATGACCATGCCGGCACCGAGCACAAAGCTAAATGGCTCATCGCGATCCACCGAACTGTCAAACTTCTGGCCGTCCATGAACGTGCCGGTGTAATGCACGGTCACGGTTTCACCGTTCTTGGGCGACGTGCCGTTGCCGTTGGCAAGCTTTTCGATCTGTAGTTCAGGTTTCGACATGCGGCAGTTTTGCGGTTGCCGCTGGAGGCGTCAAACAAACAAACGCAAGTGGCGGGGCGAGCAACGGTCTTATTGAGACTTGCATAATACAGTGACATCAAGGCCGCAATTCAGCCTGGGCGTGGCAGGCGGTGATGACGGAGTTGCGGCGGCGCAGGCCGCCCGCAAACACAACGAACCGCTGAACACGGCGTATCTGTTGAAGGAAGCGCTGGGCTTGCTCAGGGAACAGCCCAGCTACGCCCAAATGAAATCCTATCTGCATGAATGGCACGACCTGGCGATCACCTCGGGCGTGCGCCAGATGCGGCAACTGGGCCAAACCCTGTTGGCTCATGCCAGCGGCATCCTCGCTTGGTGGAAACACCGCATCAGCAATGGACGCATGGAAGGCATCAACAACAAAATCAAAACCCTCCTCCGCCAAACCTGCGGCCTCCGCGACGAACGCTGCTTGACCCTCAAACTGTATGCGCTCCATCATTCAAGACTCACACTTCTCGGGTGAACCCAATTTTATCGCATCAAGGCGGTTTTTTTAAAGGTTGGCACCGGCAGCCCCGTTAATTGGCACGCCGCCCCAGCGACGGCCATTTCATATTCTGATAATTTCGGGCCAGAACATCCCATTGAACTGATTTCGTTGACGGCTCACAAATAGGCGGCGAGCCAACTGGATTCCTCGGTAATCGGGACGAGTTTACAGGTATGTCGCCGGAAATTTTTTGGGGGTTGGTGGGCTGGCGATACGAGCTTGGAAAATAGGCAATCCAGGCGAGTTGGGTCAGCCGGTGGGAGCTGCCCGACAGTGACTTCGGTTGCTGTCGGGCAATTTTATAGGTTCCTGGCAAATACGTGGCGCATGGGCATTTCTTCTCCCCCCATGCGAAACGCCAGATTGGCCGTCTCGCGATGTTCCGTTTCGCCGCCGCGAAATTGCAACCAGCGGATCGGGCTGGCGGGGTTGTAAGTTTTAAAATTGTGCCGGAACAAAACCAGGTTGGCCAACGCCCGCAAGCGCGCATTTGTATGATCCACCACGCGAATATCGTAGCAGAGCACATCGCCCATGCGCCGGGCCAGCAAAGTGCCAAACGGTTTATCCGCTTCAAACACGACGGAGGACATGTCGGAATCAAAACCGTGCGCCGCCGTGGCCTGCCAGAAACGGCGAATCCCCTCGGTGGTCATCAACCGGTGCGGCGCAATGAGATCAAAGACGCATTCGGGAGCAAGCGCGCGGATGGACTCCGTCCGCCAGTTGGCCGGAATATCCGCCTGATATTTTTCCAGCATCTGCAACACCCGCTTGGCTGCTTCCATCGAGGGAATTCGAAAAAAACGTTCGGAACGCAGGATTTCAAACTGATTTTTGCGCAGCACGGGTATCCAGGGATCCTCCTGCGCCAGCAGCTCGGCATACATCAGTTTAAGAATACCTGCCGCCCTGGTGGTCCCGGCGGCTTCGCTGATCAACAGGTCGGCGATTTGTTCGCGATCAGCGCCCGGCAAACAGGCCAGATAAAATCGAACGAACTCGCCTTCTTTCCATCCGGCCAGCGCCCCGACGAAACGTTCAACCGGGTGACTGCGCGTTGCGACCAGAACCTGCGCGTTCGCCGGCAGCAGAACGTTGCGAAACAAATGGAGAACGCGATGGCTCTCGCTGACTGTGGGAACACGAAGGCGCAGATCGCTCATGGGTTTGTGGAAATAATACTGCGACGCGCCCGGGTTTTTTGGCGAGCAGAAAAGTCCAAAAAGTCATGGCGCAGGTTGGTTCACCTGCGCCATGACAGAATCGGATTTCGCCGCCCGTTATTTTTTCTGAGCTTCTTTCGCCCAGGCATCCTTGAGGGTGATCGTGCGATTGAAAACCAATTTGCCCGGCTTGGCATCCAAATCCAGCGCAAAGTAAGCCAGGCGCTCAAATTGATAACGTTCGCTTGGAACGGCCTCAAGCATCGCAGGCTCGCACTTGGCCGTGATGACTTCCAGGGAATGCGGATTTAAATGGGTCTTGAAATCGCCATCCGCATCCGGCTCCGGCACGGTAAACAGCCGGTCATAAAGGCGCACCTCGGCATCAACCGCGTGTTGGGCGCTTACCCAGTGAATCGTGCCCTTAATTTTACGTCCGGCGGTGGCTCCGCCCATTTTGCTTTCCAGGTCGGCGGTGCAACGCAGTTCAATGATATTGCCCGCCGCATTCTTGATGATTTCCTCGCATTTGATGATGTAGGCGTATTTCAAACGGACTTCGCCGCCGGGTTTCAAACGGAAAAATTTTGGCGGCGGGGTTTCCTGAAAATCGTCCTGTTCAATGAACAACTCGCGGCTGAACGGCACTTTGCGCCAGCCGGTTTCCGGAGCTTCGGGATTGTTGGTGGCTTTGACCTCCTCCACCTGTCCCTCGGGATAATTGGTGATGACCACCTTGAGCGGCCGCAGCACGGCAAGGCGCCGCAAAGCGCGCTTGTTCAGGTCTTCGCGAATGGCGAATTCCAAAACGGAAACATCGGTCAGGCCGTTGTATTTCGTAATGCCAATGTTGTAGGCAAAGGCGCGTAACGCGGCGGCGGTAACTCCGCGGCGGCGGATGCCGGAAATCGTGGGCATCCGCGGATCGTCCCAGCCGGTCACGAGATTTTCATCCACAAGCTGCATGAGCTTGCGCTTGCTCATCACGGTGTAGCCGAGCGCGAGGCGGGCGAATTCGTATTGATGCGGCAGCGGGCGGGGCAAATCCAAATTTTCCAGAATCCAGTCGTAAAGCGGACGGTGGACTTCAAATTCCAACGTGCAAATGGAATGGGTGATGCCTTCGATGTAATCGCTCAAACAATGCGCGAAGTCATACATCGGATAAATGCACCACTTGGCGCCGGTGTGATGATGCTCCGCATGTTTGATGCGGTAGAGCAGGGGATCGCGCAGCCAGATGTTGGGGGCATCCACGGAAATTTTCGCCCGCAGCACCCGGGAGCCATCTTGGAATTCGCCATTCTTCATGCGCGTGAACAGGTCCAAATTTTCCTCGACGCTCCGGTCACGGAATGGGCTGGCCTTGCCGGTGCGGCGATATTCATCCGTCTGATCCGGCGTCATGTCGCACACGAACGCCTTGCCTTTTTTAATCAGGGCGACGGCGTATTCATAAATCTGGTCGAAATAATCGCTCGCGTAAAACGGCTCAAATTTGGCATCTGAATTCTTTCGTTCAACTTCTGAAGTGCCGAAGATGGGCGCCATTTGAAAGTCCGGCTTTTCATTCACCAGCTTGGTTTCGGGCGTTTTGCCCAGCGGTTTAAGGCCAAGGCGGTCTTCCGCCCAATCGCCGATCAGCCAGTTGACGTCGGCCTGAATGGAATCCACGTATTCGATGTCTTCCTTCGTCGGATTGGTGTCATCCATCCGCAGGTTGCAAATGCCGCCGAATTCGCGGGCAATGCCGAAGTTCAGGCAGATGCTTTTGGCATGACCGATGTGCAGGTAGCCGTTCGGCTCGGGCGGAAAACGGGTGTGAATGCGCGGATAACGATTCTCCGCCACATGCGCAGCGACGATATCCCGGATGAAATCTGATGGCGCGACCGCAGGCGCCGGAACATTTTCGTTGTTCAAATTGCTCATTTGCACGCGCAAATTAGCAAACCGCCGGATTATTGGCAAATGCTCTGGCGCCAAGCTCCGATTCGTAACCGGTTTGGATTATTGCCCTGGTTCACGCACCAACGGACTGAATTGGCGGTTTTCCGGATCAAAGGCGAATAATTCAGCGGTGGCAATTTTGAAAAACCAGCCGTGCAGTTGCAGGGAACCATCCATGAGCCGCTCCTGCACACAATGATAGCTGTGAAGGTTGTCCAGGCCGTAAAGGACGTTTTCTTCGGCGGCGGCATTCAGCCGGGCATTGGTTTCGGTCAGATGCGCATAATCCTTTTTTACCGTATGCAACACCGGCTGGGCGAGTTTCAACCAGTCACGCAAATGCGGCATGGAATTTCCGACGGGTTGATCATCCAGCAAGGCCGTCATCGCCCCGCATTGGGAGTGGCCGCAGATCACAATGTCGCTGACCCGCAGAGTGGTCACGGCATATTCGATTGCCGCCGCCGTCGAGTTGGTGTCGCCGCTGACGCTCGCGGGCGGAACAATATTGCCAACGTTCTTCACCACGAACAAATCGCCCGGCTTGCTTTGGGTGATCAATTCCGCCAGCACGCGAGAGTCCGAGCAGGTGATGAACAACGTGTGCGGCGCTTGTCCTTCCTGCGATAGTTTGCGAAACAGCCTGCGATAATTGCCAAATTCGTCTTTTTGAAATTTATGAACACCTTCAATTAATTTTTGCATGGTAATTGGGTCATTGGGTTGTGGCGGGGACATCCGCGGAATATTTCAAACGCACGAACCGCGGCCAGTAGAGTCGTGCATCGCTCGAAAGTTGGCGGAAGTCAAACGAATTTGCCGCGTAGGTCACGATCAATTCATCGTCAGACGCCGCCAGCCAGGGGTGCGCTTTGGCGGAATAACAAAAAACTTTACGACCCCAGTTGCCTTCTGGACATCTATAAACAGTCGTTGGCTCGCTCCAAGTTCCCCAGGGTTCAGTGGCGGTGCGAATTTGAATTTGATCCGAAAGACCGCTTTCCGTTTGCACCAGGACAAGCTTGTGTAACTTGTTTAGCCACGAAATTGAATATTCGCTCGCCATCTTGCCGCAAAGATCAGCACATTCATTAATGTCACCAGACCAGCCGGTCATTGTTTTGAACTGCCATTTCTCAAAGTTCGCCAGTTCGCCATCCGGCACCCGGCCAAGAATCATGGTCTTGCCATTTCCTGATGTGCTGCGCGTTCCAAAAATGTAGATGAAACCGTCCCGCACCAAAATCGACGAGCCAAAACAAATGCTCCCGTTGGTGCCAAATCGGGCAAAGGGAATTTTTCTCTGTTTCACTCGCCAATCGGTTGGCTCGTTCAACGGATTGTCCACCTCTCCCAACCAGTTGCCGGTTTGACGAAAACTAAACACCGAATCGCCCTTGCCAGGTTCGATTTGCATCAAGAACAGGAACAAGTGTCCCCGACTCATTATGCCATCGAACAGCCAGAACCAGCCTTTCCCGTCCGCTGGCGAGATCAAACTGTCAGGTTGGCCGTCAGTCGCCTGTTTATAATAAAAAGCTAACCGCCCAAATTTCAGTTCCGTTCCCCGCTGCAACGCGGCTGAGTTATGGATCATTCGTTTTATGCTGCGCTGGCCATGCTGTGCCCGGCCCACCAGCGTGTCGCTAAACAACCAAAGCGCCAGACCATTGGTCAACTTCACCGCGAAATTACCGTCCGCGCCAATCCAACCGTTGGTATTTTGAAATGCCCGGTCGTATGTCGGGAGGCTTGTCGATTGCCAATCGGCCCGGCAAATGGCCGGCAAAATCAGTGCGCTGATTAAAATTGCGCGCCAGGCACCCAGCGGAAACGCGGTGCGCCTTCCAGATGTGCCTGCGCGGCGACTAAACATGCACTCTATAGTTTATGCCAATCACATTTTGAAAATATTGGATTGCTGCTAACAAATGAGGATGCGTTAGGTTTACTGCGCCAGCGTCTTGTTTTTGGCGCGGGATTCTTCGGTCAATCGCACCTTGAACTTTTTCAATTCCTCCTGCAGGCGCGCCTCGCCAACCGCCAGAATTTGCGCGGCGAGAATGCCGGCATTCCGTCCACCACCAACCGCCACGGTGGCCACCGGCACGCCTGGCGGCATCTGCACAATGGCGAGCAAGGAATCCAGCCCTTCGAACGCTTTGCCCAAAATCGGCACGCCAATAACGGGAAGGGTGGTAAACGCTGCGGTTACACCCGGCAAATGCGCCGCGCCGCCGGCCCCGGCAATAATCACTTTGAGACCCCGTGAAATCGCGGTGGAAACGTATGCTTCAAGTCCATGCGGATCGCGATGAGCGGAAATGACCCTGGCCTCGCTCGCCACGCCAAATTCCTTGAGGGCGTCCGCCGCCGCTTTCATCGTCGGCCAGTCTGAATCGCTTCCCATCAAAATTCCAACCTGTGGTTTATTGTTTTGGCTCATGTTTAAGATTAATTTTCGGCCTTAAACAATAGCAACGACCGGCCCCGCGTGCAATGTTTACCCTGCGGTTTATTCTCTTATTAGATAAAAGCCCGGCGGAATTCAATCCACCGGGCTGCTCGAATCAATTGGAGTTGTTTCCGCTTACTTGGATTCGATGGCAATGTTGATTTTAAACTTCATGTTCATCGATTGGGCTTGCTGGCCGACTTTCATTGACATGGAAGTTTCCGTGTCCGCATTGATCGTGGCGCTGGCGGGCAAGAGGTGGGTTAAATCCCGGGTTGAAGTGCCCGAGCCGCTGCCAGTGAGTTTGGTGAGGTCAACGCTCACGCCCGGCATGGCTGGATTTTGAACTTTTTGTTTCGCCGCGCTCTGGCTGATCGTAAATTTCAAATTGACCTGATCACCATCAATGGAAACCAGTTCGGTGGTGATGGTTTGGTCCATGTTAATGCCCTGCGATTTGATCCGGCTCTTGTATTCCCATTTCGCTCCCGGTCCAACCGGTTCATCGGGCAACGGCATGGAGGAACTGCTGATGGAATCTTTCATCTGATTCGCCAATTGGCTTAACTGGGGATCGGCATTGGCGGGCATTTTGATTTGCATCGACGTGGTGCCCCCGCGATCGGACATTTTGCCGGTGCCGGTCAATCCATCAAAAGCGGCAAGCGTTTTTTTCATCAAATCGGCAACGCCCGGCAGGGAGTCGCCTTGTTCATCCATCTGAAGATTATTGTAAACCAAGTCATAGGAAATAATGCCATCCTTTGAAATGTCTTTGACCTCGGTGGACATGCTTAAAGTGATGGCGGGAATTTTGACGGCCGGTGTTTTATTGCCCGCCATGACCATTTCCATGCCCATGGTCATGGTCATAGCCATGGTTTGCTTGTCGCCGACCGCCGGATGCAGCCGCAAGACCGTGCGGGGTTCAGCCCCCTCGGCCAGCAGTTTGACGGCGGATTTTTTAGCCATGCTGGCTGCACTGGGTTTCGGGCTGGAACTACTGCTGGCAGTTGCTGTGGGGGCGGGCTTGTTTTCCAAGCCGGCAATCTTCTCGGCCAGATAATTCAGGCGGAAATTGACAATCTTGGTGTTCCACGTCGGATTCAGTTGCTGAAAAGTGCTCAGGTCGGATTGCGCCTCTTGATACTTCGCCAGCGCCCGCTCCGAGTTGCCACTTTTGACCAGTCGATCGCCTTGGTCAATCAAGATGTAAATGGCCGTATAGTCGTCATCCGGGCCGGCGGCGCGCACGCCGCACGCCGCCAGAAATAACACCAGAAAAGCCCATGCCAACCACCGGTGTTGCCTGGAAGTTTGGGGACAAACAGCGGCCTTGTTGGGTAAACGGGATGCGGACGATGGGTTCATGATTAGGACGTTAAATAGCGTTGGCAGAAGGTCAAACAAAAATTGATTAAAACATGATTTGGCGGCGGCAGGGGAACTTGGAGGTTGCGTATCGCCGGTTGTCTTGGCTGGTTTCATGGGCCGTTGATGGAGCGCTGGTTTCAATTTTCCGTTCCAAAAAACAAAAGCCGTTGTTTTGAAAATCAAGACAACGGCTTTGAAATAATGTTACGCCGAATCAGTTTAATTGGGGCGGACGCGGTGAAAACGCTTTGAAGGTCAAGCCATCGGCGTTGGCACTGGAACTAAACACCGAAATATAGAAATATTTGGCCACGGAATCGAAATCGGGCAGCAGCGAAAAATCCGTCCATTCGCGGAAGGCGGGCGGAACCAGAGCCATGACGGGATTGCCGGCATTGGCTGATTTCAACAGCTTGAAGGAAGCGCGCATGGTTTCCCGCTGGTTTTCAAAGCTGAAAAGCCCCGTGCCCATGCCGCCAACCTGGCTGGCGGCCTCGGCAATGCCCGAGACTTCCCGCAGCGATTTGCCCTTGCCATCGGCGCTGCGCAGATATTCCTCGATCGGCGTGGATTGGGTGCTGATGGCCAAATACCCGCCGGCAGAGGAGACGTAGAGCAGGTTTTGGGGCGGCGGATTTCCCCCGGTGGCGACTTGCGGGGTGCGCAGGGCGATGGAGTAAATCTTGTGCCCAAGAAATTCGCGGGGCGCGTTGGCTGGATCTTGCGGACTTCCCATGCTGGCCAGCGTTTTGATCGCATCCACCGCCTTGTCCACGTCGGCCACGGCCAGCAGAAAGATGGTTGGAGGACTGGCGAAAGCGGCCAGGGTGTCGGCCACGGGCGGTTTTTGATAGGTGATGATGTCGTCACGCAGATTGTCAAACAGGTAGTTGCGCAGATCAAAGCCGGGATTTCGGGCTTGGGCCATGGTGTTGGCCAGATCAATGACCGAGTTCAAGCTGCTCAACCATTGGGGCGAAATGTTGGAAATCATTTTTTGCAATTCCGCCCAAGTCTGTTTGCCATCGAGCCGAATCCGGGAAAATTTGATGGCATCCGCCGGGACGAAGGCCGGTATGCCCGCATCTTTGGTCGGCATGGCCAAAATTTTCAGCAAACCCGTCCGGCTGGATTCCGGCGCGGTGAGGTGAAAAACCACGGAGGCGCCTTCGCGATTATTGTTAACCACCAAACAGGCGGATTTCAAATTCGCCAGTCCGGTTGCGTCCAGAATTTTTGAGGCGGAAAATTTGGGCATGAACGATGGCGTATCCGAGTCGGCATCATTCTGGCTATCGGCGGTGATTAACTTGAAGAATTTACTGCCGTTGAACCAGCCGTAATAGGTCGGAGAATCATGAAATTGCGAGAGCTTGTCGGCTGCAAAAACCGGATCATCGGCGATGACAGGTGCGTTGCCACCGGTTAACCGGGCGGAAATCGCGTCAACCACCTGGGGCGAATTGCCGACCACCAGCAGGCTTTGGTATTGGGTAAAATAAATTTCCGCCGGCGCGGCCGGCTGGGGCTCTTTGCCAATTTCGGTGACGGGCGGACGCTTGGGGAGAATATTGGCCAAATCATTGGTCGAAAGCGTAATGACGGTAAACGCCAGGCCATGAAACTTCGCGGTGCGAAGCGCGCGGCCGGCATCGGTCCATTTCTTGGTTAAGGCGGTTAAATTCGTTTTCAGCACTTCGCTTTGGTTTTTCGCGTCGAGCAACAAGAGGACACCGACACTGGTGTCCGATTTGCCACTGGCGCCATTCGCGGTCACGGCCAAGGTGATCTGTCCCTGCGGCAGCGCGAGAAAATCATTCACTTTAAGACCTAAATCCTGTTCCAACGGCGCGACGAGCTTTTTGGTTAATTTGGCCATGAATTTGTCGTGAAACGGTTTCATGGCCGGGTCATTCCAGAATATCATTTGCGGGGAGACCTTGCTGGCCGCGCGCAACGCCGCCGTGTCGGGCACCGTGAAAAAGGCCAGCGTATCCGCCGGCAATAAATTTTCCGCCGGGGCGATGGCCGCCCGAGCCAGAGCGGTTCCGGCCAGAATCAAGCCCATGGCCACAACAGACAGGCGCAGTTGTTTGGTGATCATTTTTTTGTGGTTTTTTAATTGCGAAATCCCTTTGAGCCTCGCCAATCAATTTATTTTGCTTCCGGTGAGTTTAGCTTGATGTGGGTGGGCGGATCTAAATAGCGGAAGGGATTGTTGGGATTATCCGAGGCGTAAGCGAAGGCGTCACGGTGATCGAGAAATCCTTTCACCAATTCCACCGGAATGGCAAAACCAAGACCCTCGCCGAAAGTGATCTTCATATTGGTGACACCCACGACTTCGCCCGCGAGGTTAAATAGCGGACCGCCGCTGTTGCCGGGATTGATCTGCGTGCTGGTCTGCAAATACAGTTGCCCTTCCAATTGGCGTGTTTTGGTGCTCAAAATGCCTTGCGTCACGGTGCGTTCAAGCCCC
Organism: bacterium; assembly: GCA_021813325.1. Lineage (GTDB taxonomy): Bacteria > Verrucomicrobiota > Verrucomicrobiia > Limisphaerales > UBA11358 > UBA11358. Next base: position 32,532 of record JAKALA010000041.1, read on the forward strand.
AGCGGACTGCCAATGGCAAACACCGCGTCGCCCACATTCAAAGCGTCGGAACTGCCCAGCGTGACATACTTGAACTTGGGCGCATCCTTGTCTTCAATCCGCAACAGCGCCAAATCTTGAAACTTGTTGATGGCGATTATCTTAACCTGCTTGTAAGTCTCGCGATCCAAGTGCCCGTTTTTTTGCTGATAAACTTCCACGGAAATCTCCGTTTCCCCTTCGATCACATGAAAATTGGTGATCAAATACCCCTCTTCATTAATGAAAAAGCCGGAACCGAGGCCACCCGGGGTCTTAACCTGCACCACCGCCTCGCCAATTTGTTTGACCAGCGAACTGACATCCCGCGCCGCTGCGGGCTTGGAATCAGTGGAATAAAACTGGCCGGGGCCGACGGGATGAGAAAGCGGCAAAGTCGCTGGACCAGTGGAATTTTTTGTGACGTTAACAACCACAGTGCGAGGAATTTGCAATACAGTAAAACCTAAATCCACCACGTATGAATCCGCCTTCTCCGCCAAAACTTTCCCCGTAACGGAACCATCCTTGAGTTGAATGGTATCGGCAAACGCCACCTGCCATCCGCAAAGCAGTGCGGTGCCTGCCGTTAGATATTTGCTAAACAACATGGGGCGACAATAGACCAGAGCCATTGGTTTGACAAGCGGCCCGGCGCCGTATTTTCCCATTGAAAGTTCGCAATTCAACCGGTCGAAAACCTTGCAAATATGGCAAAATGCGAAAAATTCATACGAAAACTTTTCATCCGCTGATACTTGGGGCATATTGCGCACTCGTGATTGACACCGATGAAAAGTTAGCTGCATTCCTGCCTGTCTTAAAATCCGCCGACTGGCTTGCGATTGACACGGAAGCTGACAGTCTTCATGCCTATCCCGAAAAGGTCTGCCTGATTCAAATCAGCACCGCCGATGGAGACCGGTTGATTGACCCCTTGGCGAACATGGAGCTTCAACCGCTTCTGGATGCCCTCGCGGGACGGGAGTTGATTTTCCATGCCGCCGACTACGATTTGCGCCTGCTGCGCAAACATCATGAATTCTCGCCCACGGTGATTTTCGACACCATGCTGGCGGCGCGTTTGCTGGGCGAACGACAATTCGGTCTCGGCGCGCTGGTGGAGAAATTCTTGGGAGTCAAATTGGACAAAGGGCCGCAAAAAGCCGACTGGGCACAACGTCCGCTCACGCCGCGAATGGAGACTTACGCCCGGAACGACACCCGTTTCCTGAAACCGCTGGAAGAAAAATTGAAGTCTGAACTCGTCGCCAAAGGCCGCCGGACCTGGCATGAGGAAGCGTGCGCCCGCCTGATCGCCGAATGCGCGCAGCCTCCCATGATTGATCCCGACGATGTCTGGCGCGTGAAAGGCAGCACCTTTCTGGAAGGACCGGCGCTGGCGGTGTTGCGTGAACTCTGGCACTGGCGGGAACGCGAAGCGCTCGCCTCAAATCGTCCGCCATTTTTTGTATTGGCGCACGAAAAGATGGTGGAAATCTCCGTGGCCGCTGCCGGACAAAATCCGGTCGGCCATCTCATTCCGGCCCGGATGCACCCCCGGCGAAAGGAAAAATTGCAGGAAGCCATTCGGACCGGACAGACGGTGCCAACCGAAAAGCACCCCAGTAAAATCAGGCATCGCTCCGTGCGGCCAAGCGAAGCAGAATTTCGGCGGTTCCGCGAATTGGAACGCATCCGCGACCGTCACGCGCACGAACTCCAGATCGATCCGACGCTGATCGCGCCCAAGTCGGTGCTGGGTGAACTGGCCCGGGATTGGGAAGGCTATGCGCCGAATTTAATGCGCTGGCAGCAAGAATTATTGAAGGCAAAACCCTGAATCTGGTTCAGGGTTTCTTTGCACTGGCCGCCGCAATGATGGATTGATTGGCTAAATTCAGCCCTCGCTCAGACACCGCCTTCCAATTCCAATTCACATCTTTGTTTAGCTCCGGGTGACGCGCCACGTAGGCGTCCAGCACGCTCAAAGAAAGCAGAGCCGCTCCGCGCGGATTGGGATGCAGGCGGTCTTTTTGCAACAAATTGGCCGTTTCGCTAACCTCCAGTTTGTGCCGGTGCAAATAAAGCTCCTTTCCAGCCACGATGTGTTTCATGAAATCGGCCAAGGCCACCACGCACACCTGTGGGCGGTTCGCCGCCCACTGAAGCAAACGCCGGTTTGCTGCCTGACGCGCGGTCTCGCTCGGAACCTGGGCCGGGCTGATAATGCCGGAATTGGTGGCGGAAGATGCGTCAGGAATGTCACCGACAATGAGCGGGCAGGGGATGTTTTCCAAAAGTTTCAAACCGGTTTCAAAACGTTCCGCCCGCTCGGAATCGGTTCGGCCCTGGCCGTAGCAGAACCAAAACAGGAAATCCACACCCATGACAATGGTGGGATTCGAGTTGGTGGCGGCCTCGATTTCTTTCTCGCCCAAAGCCTCGGGCCGAAGGAACAGCAGGGCGGTGGCCAGGTTCTTTACGGATTCATGCGGCGCTTGAATGGCGGCATCAAGATAGTAATTCAGTTTGCATTTTGTCGTGTTGGTTCCGCCAAACGGCTCGCTGAGGATGAAGCCTGAAGAGGCGCTGGCGCCAATGACCACCGGCCGCCGCCAGACCGAATCCGCTGCGGCGACATTGAGTTGAACGAGCAGAACGGCCAGCAGCCACGCCCCACAGATCAGAGGCCTGGTGGTTTTCAATGCACAAGCCATGATGGTTCTGATCAGACCGCAGTCCTACCGAACCAGTTCAAAGGCGAATCCTTTCAAATACTCAGTTTCCGGGATCATCGGAATGATCGGATGATCCGGTGACTGGGCATAAGTGGCGACGCGCCGCAACACATGGCGCGTATCGTAGGCAGCCGAGAGCAAGGTGTCCTGGAATAATTCCGTGCTGACATGATGCGAGCAGCAAAACGTCGCCAGCGTTCCGCCGGGTTTCAACAACTTCAAGGCGCGCAAATGAATTTCCTTGTAACCACGCAGCGCATCGGGAACAGAAGCCCGGTTGCGCGTAAATGAAGGCGGATCCAAAATGATCAAATCAAAACGCGGCACCACCCGCTCATGCGGCTTTACCGCCGTATTGGCTTTGAGCCAGTCAAACACGTTGATCGCCTCGAACGAACAGCCCCCGGCCAGCCCATTGTTCGCGGCATTGCGTTTTGACGCTTCAATCGCATCCGCGCTCTGATCCAGCAGATGAACGTGCGTGGCGCCGGCACGGGCCGCGTGCAAACCAAATCCGCCGAGGAAACTGAAGCAATCCAAAACCTGGCCGCCTTTGGCAAACTGCGACACAGCCTGGTAATTCGCCTGTTGATCCAGATACATGCCGGTTTTGTGTCCGCCCACGAGATCGGTTTCAAACTTCAAGCCGTTCAAGTTGACGGCCATCGGCCCATTATGTTCACCAACTAGCAGGCCGTTGGCTTCCTCCAAGCCTTCAAATTTACGGGAAGCGACATCGCTCCGTTCAAAAATGGCCCGCGGTGAGAAGATCGCTTGCAGGGCTGGGATAATGACTTTTTTGCGTCGCTCCATTCCCAGAGAAGAAATTTGAACCACCAAAACGTCCTCGTATTTATCGACGATCAGGCCGCTCAGAAAATCGCTTTCCGCGTTGACGACGCGAAACGAAGTCGCGCCGGGCATGTGCTTTTGGCGGACTGACAGCGCGGTGCGAATCCGCTCCTCAAAAAAAGCTTCATTGGGCGTGATGCGCTCCGGCGACAACAGCCTCACATTGATTTTGGATTTGGAATTGTAAAAGCCCGTGCCCAGCAAACGCTGGCGGTGATCTTTGACCTGGACCAGTTCGCCATCGCCCACTTGCGCGGTAAGCCGGAGAATTTCGCCGTGATAAATCCAGGGATGCCCGGCCAGGATGCGATCCGCTTCGCCCGGTTTAAGTAAGACAGTCGGTAATGATTCCATATTTTTTTAAACAGTTTGTGGGCACAGGTTGAGCCACGCCCGGTTTCCGATAGATTCGCAGGATAAAGGCGGATGGAAAAGGCTATTTCTGCCAGGGCGTGTTAACACTGATTGACTTCTGGCCCGAAAGCGGTGTTTTTGCGGGGCCTGGAGCCAACCCAAAGCCAGTTTGAACGCATCGCCGATTGCCTGCCGAGCTGGCGCGGCAACCTGGGCCGGCCCCATTTACAGTTGCTCAACGCCCGGCTGTATGTCGTGGAGCATGGGTGCCAATGGCGCGGTCGGCCAAAGCCTTTTGGCAACTGGCATGCCATTTACACGCGCATGAACCGCTGGCGCAAGGCGGGCGTTTTGGCTCGGGTGTTTGCTGCGGGCCGAGCAGATTTTGGCCGTTCGCCTCGAGCGCGTCTGTCTGGACAGCACGGTCATCAAGGTTCATCCCGACGGCACCGGCGCACTAAAAAAACGGCCCGCAAGCCAGCGGGCGCTCCCGCGGCGGTTGCCCCACCAAGATTCAGCTGGTGGCCGCGCAGGCTCGGTGTGCCTTGATGTTGCAGCTTTCCCCGGGCCAAGCCGGTGATGCGCCGCAGGGACGCGAACTGTTGCGGGCGGGCGGAACGGCTCCGGCGGGTTGCAAATTAATCCGGGACCGCGCCTTTGAAGGCGATGAAACGCTCGGATTGGCAAGGCAATTGGGCTATACGCCCGTCGTGCCACCCAACCCCAATCGGCTGAAGCCTTGGGACTATGATCGCGTGGCTTATCGGCGCCGAAATGAAAGCGAACGACGGTTTCGACGGCTCAAGGCCGATCGCCGGATCTTCTGCCGCTTCGACAAGCTCAACACGCTTTTTACCGGATTCATCGGGTCGGCGCTCATTGTCGAAGCTTTGCAGATTAGTGTTAATACGCCCT
>JAKALA010000042.1 GCA_021813325.1 bacterium
GCCAGTTCAACTCCCGCTGGACCTTGAGCGGCAAACCGCAAGGTCAGTTTCGCCGACATACAACACAAATTCGCAAAATGCCCAATGAAATCAAAGTGTCATGCTTTGGCTTTCGTAACACCCTCTATAAATACGGCGGGGTGGCCCCCAACTTGTGCCGGAAATTGCTCGAGTGAGCGGGCCACGCAGATTCTCCGGCTCAAGGCTCAAAAATCGCTTGGAAAATAGCTGCAATAAAATTGCGCCAATCGACTCACGTGCCAAACGGCCTTCATCTCAAAACCGGAGCGCTGATAGGCCTTGCTGTAACCCAGAGAGAAGGCTGCGCCTCGCATGGTTTAAACTAAAATCCGCATTCGAGATGAACCGCGAAACACACGAACCACGCGAAATTAAAAGCCCGCAGCCGATTTCACCTTTCAAAACACTTCCCTCATTTGGTGAATCGACGAGCGTTTCAAGCCTCTGCCAGTTCGCGTATTTCGGGTGTTTCGCGGTTTCAACTGCGGAGTTTTGACATGCCGATCGTGACGGATTCGCCCAAGTTCAAACCGCACCCAAGATCGCGGCGAAACGATTCTAACATCATTTTAAGTCGTTAATGATTTGCATCTTACAACGCCATATACCCGTTTTCGGTAGTGGCTTGTTAACCGTGTTTGGGGATAGGCGACGGCGCATGCACTTTATAGATTTAGCAGCGTCCCAACAATTATCCTTACATCACCTGAAACTTGCACATGAAAAAAAACATACTTAAGCCACTGGCGTGTGGCGGCGCGGTCCTGCTCGCCTTGACCACCGCCCAAGCCGGTTCGTTGACCGTCAATAATTTCAGCTTTGAACAGGACGTGGCCGGCGTCGGCAACGTGGTGACCACCATTCCCACCGGCTGGGCCGCTTACAATGAAGCAGGCAGCAGCGACATTGGTTCGCAAAACGCCGGCGGCACGGATTACACCGTGAACAATCCGCTGGCGGCCACGGCCGACGCCAATCAATACCTGTATATCAACATGTTCAATCCGAGTGTCACCGGGGGCATCTTTCAAGACATCGGCTTGTTGCAGCCCAACACTGATTACACCCTCACGGTTGCGATCGGCTCCCGCAATGACCGGATCAATTCCTCGGGCATCATCTCGCTGCTGAACGGCACGGACAACACCGGCTCGCTTTTGGCCACCGGCGGCGGCCTTCCCGTAACCCAGAACACATGGGAAGATTATTCAATCAATTTCACCACCGGCAACACAGTCAGCGGCGATCTCACCATCGGCCTCTCCGTGCTGGGCAATGGCACCACAATCCAAGCGGACTTTGACAACGTGCGTTTGACTGCCAGCCCGGTCCCCGAACCCGGCACGTGCGCCTTGGTGGCAGCTGGTTTCGGGCTGATGGTCGTTGGCCTTCGCCGCAAATCAACCGCGTCAATCTGACATCAGCGCGCCGTTTTCATTGTGAATGGGGTATTAACAACGACCCGCTTCGGCGGGTCGTTTTCTGTTCAAACACGTCCGCCAAAACCCGATCAAGTGAAGCTAAATGGATATCCGCTTGGCGACATCGGACGATTGCGTTAGGTTGCCCACCTTGCACCGTTTAACGATTTTCATGCCCACGTTGGTCACTTGGCGGGAGCGATACTGTTTGCCGGCAGTCCGGCATCTTTGGCTGGCAATGTTGCTCGTGGCGGTCGCCGTGACGGCGCGGGCGGAGCAAACCGTGGAATCGCCGGCCATGTTGGAACCTTACACCAGCCCGACCAACGACTTGGGTTCCTGGGTGTGGAGCCAGACCACGTTTGACCGGCAAGTCTGCCATTTTTGGAAGACGTTTGAAATTCCCGCCAACAACCCGGTGGTTTCCGCCCGGCTGGTGATGACGGTGGACAACGAATTCACCCTCTATATGGACGGCCATGAACTGGGGCATGGCGCGGAATGGCGCGAACTTTTTGTCTTCGATGTATCCAAACTGCTCACCCCGGGCCAGCATGTGCTCGCCGTGGATTGTTTCAACGGATCATTCTCTGCCGGCCTGCTGTTCGGTTTGCGGATCACTCTGGCCGACGGACAAATAATCGCGGTCAAATCAGACGACACTTGGCGCGTCATCCCCGACTCCGTCGCGCATTGGGAAACCCTGACCGAAGCGCAACCGGCCTGGCCGGCCACCACCATCCAAGCCGCGCTGGGCGGTTTGCCTTGGTGGAGCCAGCCCGCCTACGTGAACATGATGCCCGTGCCGCATTTGGTGGTGGTTCACTTCTGGCAGACCGGCTGGTTTCAGCTCACGCTGTTGATATTGAGCAGCCTGGCGGTCGTCATCATTTTGCGGCTGGCGGCGCAACTGGCGTTTCACCGGAATGAACGTCAACTGCTCCAGCGCGAACGGGCGCGGATTGCCCGGGAAATTCACGACGACATCGGCTCCCGGATGACCGAGCTGGTGCTCCACGGCGAAGAATTGCAAAGCGGGCAGCCGTCCGGTTCGCCTCTGCAATTGCAGCTCGGCCATCTGTGCGAAGAAATCCGCGGCGCGCTGGGCAGCATGGACGAGGTGCTCTGGGCCGTAAATCCGCGCCGCGACACGCTGCATGACTTCACCGCGTATGTCTGCAAATACGCGCAAAAATTCCTGCACCCCACGGGCATTGAATGTCTGCTGGACGTGGAACCCGGCATCACCGCCACCGCCTTCGATCTGCCGCTGCGCCGCAGTTTGCTCATGGCGGTGAAAGAAGCCCTCAACAACGCGGTCAAATACTCGGAAGCCACCGAACTGCTGCTCAAAATCCAATGGCAGGACCGGCGGCTGGTCATTATCGTGCGGGACAACGGCAAGGGATTCGACCCGGCAAAAGCAAATCCCGAACGCAATGGCCTGACCAACATGGCCCAGCGCATGACCGAAATCGGCGGCCATTTCCGTCTGCACAGCCAGCCAGGCCAAGGCTGCCGCATTGAATTCAGCATCCCGCTGAAACCGCAGCGCCCCCGATCCTGGCCGGGACATGCCGATCCATTTTCCGAGCCGCCGAGCCATTCAAGAAACACCCACCCACATGACCTCAACTAAATGCGCCCCGCCGGCGGAAACCAGAACCGCGCCCGCCGCCCGCCAATCGCCCATCAAAGTCGCCCTCGTGGAAGACCAGCCAAGAATCCGCGCGAGTTGGACCAAATTCATCAATGGCTTTGCCGATTTCACCTGCGTTTGCAGCTGCACCACCGGCGAAGAAGCGTTGCGCGTGATTCCACCCGAAAAACCGGATGTGGTGTTGATGGATCTTTTTCTGCCCCGCATGTCCGGCATCGAATGCACCGCCCGGCTCAAGGAATTATTGCCGCCAACCCAGATCGTGGTGCTCACCGCCATGGACGATGAAGAACTCGTTTTTCTGGCGCTCGAAGCGGGCGCCGACGGTTATCTGCTGAAACGCACCAAGCCCGCCGATTTGCGCGCGGCGCTGCTGGATGTGTTGGGCGGCGGCGCGCCGATGAGCAGCGAAATCGCCCGCCGGGTGATTGAATCCTTTCGTCAGAAAAAACAAATCCAGACCGAATGCAGCCGGCTGACCGTGCGGGAAGAGCAGATTCTGCAAATGGTTTCCCGCGGCCTTGGCAATAAAATCATCGCCCAGAAACTCGGCATCACGGTTGACACCGTCTGCTGCCATTTGAAACATGTTTTTGACAAGCTCCACGTGAATTCCCGCACCGAAGCCGTCGTCCGCTACATGGCGGCCAAAACGCCAAGGGGCACCCCTTGACTGGCTTCCAGAAGCGGGCGGGCATTTCCCCGCCGCGAGGACTGGTTGCGGGCAAAACTAAAAGGGCTTTGCCGTGCGCACCAGGCAGAGACCAGCCGGTTTAATCCGGTTGCAGATTGGCATCAAAACGTCCGGCGCCTTTGGATTCGATGGTGATTTTGCCGGAGCGCAAATGCAAATCGCGCTGGGGAAATGGAACTTCAATTTGATTTTCGCGCAGCTTGCGCTCGATGGCGAAGTAGAGTTCGCTGCGGAAATGGGTGGGCCGATGCGCCAGATCCACCGTCCAGACCGCCAGTTCAAAATTCAACGCGCTGTCCCCGAATTCAAGGAAGCGGACCATGGGCGCGGGATTTTGGAGCACGGCGGGATTTTTCGCCGCCACGTCCAGCAACACCTGCCGTAATTTTTCCACGTCGCTGCCATACGCCACGCCCACCGGCAAACGCAGGCGCACCTTGGGATCGCCGTAGCTCCAGTTGGTCACCGGGCTGGTGATGAAATTGGAATTGGGCACGATGATAGTGATGTTGTCATTGGTCACCACGATGGTGCTGCGCAAATTAATCTTGGTGACCTGGCCGGCCACGTCGCCCACCTCCACGCGATGGCCGATGGTGATGGGCCGCTCCGCCAAAATGATCAAGCCGCTGATGAAGTTGCTGACGATGTTTTGCAGGCCAAAACCAATGCCAACCCCCAAACCACCCACGATCACAGCCAGCGAACTCAAATCCAAATGCACCAGCTTGAAGGCAAAAAAGAAACCGACGGCAATGAAGCAATATCCAACAAAACGGCTGATGGCGAATTGCAGGTCCGGCTCCATGTGGGTGCGCGCCAGAATCCGCCGGCGCACGATGCGGCGCAAATAACGCTCGGTCAGGACGACCAGCAGCATGACCACCAGCAATTTGACAATGCCATTCAACGTCAGACGACTGTCGCCGAGTTCGAGGAGTGGGGCGTTGAAAATGGCCTGAATTTTCGCCCACCAATGGGTCAAGGTCTCATTCATAAAACGGGTTGTCGTTGCGTCCCCACTGGCATACCAATTTATCAAGGTCTGCGAAAGCCGGTTTTTAGCGGCTTCGCGCTTAAATAATCCAGGCAATGGTGCAACAAACGGGTGCCCGCGAGCAGCGAACCCCTCCATCCCGAAGCCTGTCATGGAATGACAGGCTCGCCAAATGCGGCGTTTTTTGCTTTCCTTCGCGCCCATGAAATCCGTTCCGCAATTTCAAACCCTGCTCAGCCTCGGGCGGGTTTCGAATTTGCCGACCCTCTGGTCGAACTGCCTGGCCGGCTGGTGGCTAGGCGGGGGCGGCAATGATGGGAAGCTGCCATTCTTGTTCAGCGGCATCAGTCTGCTTTTTACCGGCGGAGCTTTTCTCAACGACGCCTTCGACGCGGAATTTGACCGGCGGCATCGCCCTGAACGCCCCGTTCCCGCCGGCCACATCTCGCTGGCGGTCGTTTGGCGCCTGGGTCTGGGCCAACTGGTTGCCGGAATTTTTCTGCTCATATTTTGCGGCCAACTGGCCGCCGGAGCCGCCATCTTGCTGGCCTTGTCGATTTTGCTCTACAACTTCTCCCACAAATTTTTTACCGCCGCGCCCTGGATCCTGGGTGGATGCCGCTTCTGGGTTTACATCATCGCCGGCGCCACCGGAACCTTTGGTTTGAACGGCTGGCCGATTTATTGCGGCACGGCTCTGGCCCTGTATGTCGCCGGGCAAAGTCAGATGGCTAGACGGGAAAATTTTCGTTTTGCTTTGCCACATTGGCCGTTGCTGTTGCTCGCCGCCCCCGTGGTTTTGGCCATGGCCATGAATTTTGGCACCGCCCGCACCACGGCCCTCTGGCTCGCCATTCTCCAAGTTTCCTGGGTGATTTATTCAATGCGCACACTTTTTTGGGGGCGCGAAGTGAACGGCAAACATCTGGTCATGGATTTGATCGCCGGCATGGTCTTGGTGGATTGGCTGGCCGTCGGCCCGATGATTCCCCACTGGACTGGCATCCTGCTGTTTCCACTGTTGTTTGGCATGACGAAGTGGCTTCAAAAATTTGCGCCCACCGGTTAAATTGGCCGGGCTTCTTGGGCAAAACTCACCTTAAGCAGCAGAGCAGACGCATCTAAAATTGAGGATTTTGGGCTGAACGAGGGCGTTGGATGATGATGTCGGCATAAGCTTGGGAGCGTTTAACGAAGCGCTTATAGCCGGCGATAGCGCTTTTGAGGTTCTGAACCTGAGTTGTGTGCGTCAAGTTCTGCAATTGTAAACGGCGGTTGAAAAGTGCGGCGGGGGGTCATGCGTGTGGCGTGGCGCTCGAAAAGTGCGGCACCCTCTGGGCAAAGAAGACCTGGATTTGAGGGTTTTCGTCAAGGGTTTGATTTCGCTGCGAGGTAGAAGTAGCAGGCGGGAGGGCTTCGAGCCTTTAGCTGCCCCCCGCCTGCGGTCGAAGGTTCGTTTGATTTACTTGTGTTTCAGCCGGTGTCTGGCCTCCGTCAGCCGGTAGCACTGGCCGTCATTCTGGACGCTTGCTCGCGCAAAGTGGTCGGCTGGGCCATGGCCGCTTGGGTGGCGGCAAATTCCCAGACCAACGCCATGTCGTTCTGATTCATTTCCCCATTACACTGACGCCCCCGCCAAAAACCGACAAATTTATTTGAAGTTTTTTGGGGCAACAAAAAAGCCCGCTCGAAAAAGCGGGCTTTTGGTTTCCATGACTCGATGGTTCAAATCTTGCCGTAAACGTCTTCAATCACCGCTTTGAAGCTGTTTTCGCCGGGTTTGACAATGCCAAATTCACGTTTGGCGTTGTCAACGGAATCGCTGGCGTGCGCGGCGTTGACCATGATGGTGGAGCCGAATTCGCGGCGGATGGATCCAGGCGGCGCCTTGGACGGGTCGGTCGGTCCCAACACATCGCGGATTTTGCTGACGGCATTGACGCCTTCGTAAACCAGGGCGATGCACTTCTCGGTGCCGGGTTTGGTCCAGTCGGCCTCCGGAATTTCTCCCGGAGCATGACCGGACATGAAGCGGACGATGTTATCGAATTGGGCATCGCCTTGCAGCGGGCCGAGAATTTCGCCCAGCGCTTTTTGATCTTCCGCGCCGATTTTCAAGCTGAGTTCTTTTTCCAGAACTTCCTTGGCTTTGACGCTGACCACTTCCTTGAGTTTGTTGCGCAGGAATTCGCGCACCGGCCCGTAAAATTCCATGGCTTGGGCCGTGCTCATGCGGAACATGCGCGCCCCCACAATGTAAAGTCCGGTGCGGGAGAAGAAATCAATCACGTTGCCGGGGCGGCCGGTGGGAAATTTGAAGTTGTCCGGCTTGATCAACACCAAGGTGCGTTCGCCGGTAGTTCCCGGAGCGTAGCTGACCACGTTTTCCAAAATGCCGCCATCGGAATCGGAATACCGTCCCCAAAGGCGCAGTTTGTTTTCGGCTTCGATGGTGGTGGGAGCGGCGAGCACGGCCGGCTCAAAATAGCGAACCGAGCCATCGTCATCCATGATCAGATCGCTGAACGTGTCACGAATTGTTTCGCCAACACGACGATCCGGGCCGAGATTGCCAACCACGGAACGGACTTTGCGAACTGCATCATCACCCCGAAACAACATGACCATGACGCGTTTACGCTGGCCGGTTTTGGCCTCGGGCGAGAATTTCTCCAACACGTAATCCCGCAGCAGTTCCTGAATTTTGCGGTCTTGCGGATCATGCGCAGACACGATGATATCCGCGTATTCTTTGACCAGCGCGGGGCTGGGGGCAAACATCCGCATCCCAGCTAAATCCAAGCCGGTGCGGGTGATCAAACGGCTTAAAATCCCGCCGGTGCGGGATTTATAAAGTGAATACGGGGTTACGATGACGTAAGCGAGCTGTTGGGACATATTTAGACGGACGGCGGATTGGGGTTTGGGTTGGGCGTCACAGAAGTGGCCGGAGCAGCGGCCTTGCCGAGTATTTTAAACATAACCGTGCCACAGGTGGGACATTTTCCTTTGATGGCTTTGCGGCCATTTTTCATGGTTTCTTCAAGGCCATCGGAAATTTCTTTCTTTGCCTTGCACTTAACGCAATATCCTTCAGCCATAAAATAGTTTTCGTTTGAACTTTATGCCAAACGGTTCAATAGGTTATCCGGCGGAAATTCCACCGTCAATTAGAAACGCATTTCTCTAATTTTCAATTGCTTATAAAATTAATCGACACGCATTTTCATCCCACTCTGAGCGGCTTCGGTCTGGCGTTGAGGAAAAAGTTCTCTACAAAAGAAGGGGATTGGCGCCCGAATGCTACGCAACATCAATACAATTGAAAAGGGCGAGGCCACAGCCTCGCCCTGGAAAAAGCGGAAAATTACTTGGCGGCCGCCGGAGCGACAACTTCCTTTTCGCGAACCAGTGTGGCTCCCTTGCCCACGCGCTTGCGCAGGTAAGTCAGCTTGGCGCGACGAACTTTGCCCTGGCGTTCGACTTCAATCTTATCCACGCGCGGCGAATGAACCGGGAATATGCGTTCCACACCTTCACCATAGCTGATGCGGCGGACGGTGAACGTCTCATTCAAACCGGTGCCCCGCTTGCCGATGACAACGCCGGCGAAAATCTGAATGCGCTCCTTGTCGCCTTCGACGACTTTGGTATGCACGCGGACGCTGTCGCCAACATGGAAGCTCGGCGCGTCCTGACGAAACTGGGCTGATTCAATTTTTTTCAATAGTGCCTGGTTCATAACTGTAAATTTTATTTTAACAAATCTGGTCTGCGGTTTTCAGTCCGCAATTGTGCCTGCGCACGCCGCCATTTTTCAATTGCGGCATGGTTCCCGGACAACAACACATCCGGCACCTTCATGCCGCGAAATTCCGCTGGTCGCGTATATTGCGGATATTCCAGCAATCCATGGCTGAATGATTCGTCGCGCGAACTTTCGTCATCGCCCAAAACACCGGGCAGCAATCTAGCCACCGCATCAATCACCACCATCGCAGGCAATGCGCCATTGGTCAGCACATAGTCACCGATGGACAGATCGTCGTCCGCCAACGCTTCCCGAATCCGCTCGTCAAAGCCTTCATAATGGCCTGTGACCAGCAGTAAATCCTGCTGTTCGGCCAGATCCTGGGCAATTCGCTGGTTGAACTGTCGCCCTGATGGCGAAAGCAAAATGACTTTTGACTCAGCCCGCTTTAAACTCTCAATTGCTTCAAACAGCGGCTCCACCTTCATCAACATGCCGGGACCGCCACCGAAAGGCTTGTCATCCACCGTTTTGTGCCGGTCATGCGTCCAATCCCGCAACTGGTGGATGTTCAAATCCAACAAGCCCTTTTGACGTGCGCGCTTGATGATACTTTCGTCGAGCGGCCCGGCGAACATCGCCGGGAACAGGGTTAGCACGTCAATTTTCATGCGTGCCACCAGCGACCGTCATTTCGCCGGCTTGTCTTCCACGATTTCCAACGAGCAACGCAGCCCTTTTTTGGCGCTGCCCGCCTGCAACAGCGAGCGAATGGCGTTGATCGTCACCCCTTGCCGGCCAATGATCTTGCCAACATCCGAAGGCGCCAAGCGCAATTCATAAACCGTGGCACCGGCACGCTCGACTGGCGTGATGCTCACAGCGTCGGCGTGCTGCACGAGCCCTTTGACAATGTATTCCAAGAACTCCTGCATGGATTGAAATCAATTAGGCAGTTGCCGGCACCGCTTTGGCCGCCTTCTTGATGAAGCTGGCCACGGTGTCGCTGGGTTGAGCGCCTTTGCCGATCCAATATTGGGCGCGGTCAAGCTTCAATGTAAAATTCTCACCCTGCTTAAGCGGCTGATAGGTGCCAATTTCCTCAATGCACTTGCCATCGCGCGGACTGCGGCTGTCGGCCACCACAATGCGGAACACCGGAGTATTCTTGGTGCCGACGCGTTTCATGCGAATTTTTACTGACATAAATTTATCAAAAGAGCGTGGAGACTACCGGCCAAAAACTTCCTTTGCAAGCTTGTTTTAGAGAAAAAATGGCTGCTTGCCGCCAGTTGGATTCAATGCTTTGATACCGGCCATGAGCCGGTCCTACGAGGAGATACTGAACGGCGCCAGCTTGCCGCGCTCCGCCCCCAGCCTGCGACATGAGCAGATTTGCGCCCGATTGCATCGGGAAATGGCCTCCAGCGTTGCCGGCATCTCCAGCATTCAGTTGCTCACACCGCGAACCCGAGTCCAACTGGCCCGAACCATCGCGTTTTGTCCCGATCTGGCCCTCATCATGACCGCCACGGGAAAACTATTTCTGGCCGTGGAAATCGTCAGCCGCGAGGACCATCAGACCGACACGGTGACCAAAAAGGAGATTTACGAAAACTTGCGCGTTCCCCGGCTGTGGATGGTGGATCCGCGTTATGACAACGTGGAAATTTATCACAGCTTTGAGTTTGGTTTAAAATTGCACAACATCTTGGCAGGCAGCGAAGTCCTTGAAGAAAAGCTGGTTCCGCAGTTTCGATTAACCATCAAAGAACTGTTTGCCACTTGACAATATCACATTTTTTGAACAATTGTATTAACGGCTCTGTCAATACGTTTACAATCAACAAACTCATTATCGTCATAATCCCATGAATAAAATCAAACTTTCCCTGGCGTTGCTCGCGGGCTTGGCCATGGCCAGCGTCAGTTCAAGTGCCTTCGCCGCCAACGCAGGCAAAGCAATCACCATCACCGGCAAAATGGTTTGCGGGAAATGCACGCTGCATGAAACCAAGACCTGCCAAAATGTCATTGAAGTCGAAAAGGACGGCAAAACCATCAAATATTATCTCACGAAAAACGACGTGAGCAACGCCATGCACGAAGACGTCTGTCACGGCGACAGCAAACAAGTCACCGCCACGGGCACGGTGCAAAAAAAGGACGGCAAGGAAATCCTGACCGCCACCAAGCTCGAAGCCGCGAAATAACCATTATTTTATTATTCCCCGCCACACCAACCGCCGTCGGAATCATTGCTGACGGCGGTTGAATTTTACACAGTCCTCGTAGCGCATGCCGTTGCCGCCAAAAATATCCAGCGCCGAGCCGATCGTCAGATCAATCCGGCCGCCTCCCAACCGCGTAACTTCAGCCAGATCCGCCAGAGAATTCGCACCGCCCGCGTAAGTCGTGGGAATGGGCGAATAATCGCCCAACATTGCCACCAGTTGACCGTCCACGCCACGGCATAATCCCTCCACATCCACCGCGTGGATGAGAAATTCGGCACAGTGGGCCGAAAACTTTTCCAAGGTTCCGGCATCCACGGCCAATTCGGTAAATTTCTGCCAGCGATCTGTGACGACAAAATACTTTTCGCCGCGCTTGCGACAGCTCAAATCAAGGACGAGACGATTTTTACCGATGGTCTGGACCAACTCGTGCAAACGGCCCCAATCCACCCGGCCTTCACGAAAAACCCAGCTGGTCACGATGACATGCGAGGCTCCGGCATCCAGCCAGTCGCGGGCGTTCTGCGCGTTGACACCGCCACCCAGATGCAGCCCGCCCGGATACGCTGCGAGCGCGGCGCGCGCCTCGACTTCGTTGCCCGAGCCGAGTTGAATAACATGACCGCCGGTTAATCCGTCGTGGCGATACAAATCCGCGAACCAGGCGGCCGATTTTTCGGAAACAAAATTGGTGCGCAAGCCCGCGTCGCCAAGCGTGCCGCCGACGATTTGCTTCACTTTGCCTTCATGCAGGTCGATGCAGGGACGAAACATCGGTTCAAATTAGTTTCCCCCGACGACATTTCACATCAAAAAATTCAGTTCGCAAACCGGCATGGAGAAAAAACCCTTCGCGTTGACAAGTTCCCTGCCCTGCGACAATCTGCTTGCATGTCAAAACCTGCACTGGGACGCGGTTTGGGCGCACTGATGGCCGGCAATGCCGCATCCACGCCGTCCGCCGCCTCTCCCGTCCCCAACCCCGGCGAACCGGCCGCCCCGCCGATCGCTCCGCATGACCGCGTCCAACGCGTGCCGTTGAGCAAAGTGCGGCCGTCCGCGCTCCAGCCGCGCAAAGAATTTTCCGCGGAAGCCCTGCAAGAACTGGCCGATTCAATTCGCGAACAAGGCATCGTGCAACCCTTGATCGTGCGTGAAAACGGAGGCTTTTACGAACTCATCGCCGGCGAGCGCCGCTGGCGCGCCGCCCAATTGTTGAACCTGACGGAAGTTCCGGTGATCACCCGCGAAGCGGATGATCGCGCCGTGCTGGAACTGGCTTTGATTGAAAATCTTCAGCGCGAAAACTTGAACGCGCTGGAAGAAGCGCTCGGCTATGCGCAATTGGCCGAACAATTTCAGCTCACACAGGAACAAATCGCCATCAAAGTCGGCAAGAGCCGGGCGGCAGTGGCCAACGCCACCCGGCTGCTGAAGTTGCCGGCGGCAGTGCAAAGCTATTTGCGGGATGGACGGATCTCCGTGGGACACGCCAAGGTGATTCTGGGTTTAGACTTGGAAAAAGACCAAATCCTGGCGGCCGAACGCGTCATTAAGGAGGGTTTGAACGTGCGGCAAACGGAGGGTTTGATTGCCAAGCTCCAAGCCCGTGCCACTAAACCCGCCGGAGAACATTCGCAGCCAACCGCGACGCCTGCCGATGCCAATATCATCCGTCTGGAAGACAAACTGCGGGAGCGGCTGGGAACTAAAATCCATCTCAAATATGCTCAGGGCAAGGGCGCGGTGGAAATTTCCTTCTTCAGCGACGCGGAATTGCAACGGGTTCTTGAAATTTTGGGGATAAATGTCGATTAAATTGAATAGCAAAGAACCATAATGATTTTAGAAATTGTCCAATACGGCCATCCAACGCTTCGTCAAAAAGGCGCGCGCGTTGAAAGCATCACGCCGGAAATCAAGAAACTGGTGGCCGACATGTTTGAAACCATGGAAGAAAACAACGGCGTCGGCCTGGCCGCGCAGCAGGTGGCCGTTGCCAAACAGGTCACGGTGATCGACGTGCGAGCCGTCACAGACCGCCCGTCCAGCTTGGAGATCGATGGCCAGCCGGCGCTGATCGATTCGATCATGCCCTTGGTGCTGATCAACCCGGAAATCACCCCGGTTGGCGATCCCGTGATGGGTGGCGAAGGCTGCCTGAGTTTCCCCGAAATTTTCGCTGAAATTTCCCGGCCCGGTTTTGTGGATGTCAAAGCCCTGAACGAACAGGGCAAGCCGTTGGCGTTCCGCTGCGGCGGCCTGCTGGCCCGAGCCGTGCAACACGAAGTGGATCATCTCAACGGCATTTTGTTCATCGACCGGATGGACAAAAAAACCAAGTCGGCGCTGCAGCCTGAACTGGATGATTTGCAGGACGAAACCAAGAAGAAATTGAACCGGAAATAACTGGGGATTCGTTCAGATTTTTCGGAGAACAAATAAAAAACGGCGCAGACGTTGATCTGCGCCGTTCGTGTTTAAATCCAGAATCGCGAGTTACTTCTGCTTGGCTTTGCCCCCCGGGGTCGGCACCGTGGCAACAGTCTGCAGGATGCGACCCGCGATCTTGTAGGGATCGCCTTGAGAATTCGGCCGGCGATCTTCCAAATAGCCTTTGTAACCGTTGTCCACGAAGCTGTGCGGGACGCGGACAGAAGCGCCGCGGTTGGCCACCCCGTAGTTGAACTTGTCGATGGACTGGGTTTCATGCAGGCCGGTGAGGCGCAGATGATTGTCTGGACCATAGACCGCGATGTGTTCGTTCTTGTATTTGTCAAACGCCCCCATGAGGGCTTCAAAATAATCCTTGCCGCCGACTTCGCGCATGTAGGTGGTGGAGAAGTTGGAATGCATGCCCGAACCGTTCCAGTCCACATCCTTGCCGAGCGGCTTGCAATGGAAGTTCACGTCCACCTCATATTTTTCGCAGAGGCGCATGAGCAGATAGCGAGCGACCCAGACTTGGTCGGCGGCGTTCTTGGAGCCTTTGCCGAAGATCTGGAACTCCCACTGGCCCTTGGCGACTTCGGCGTTGATGCCTTCGTGGTTGATGCCGGCGGCCAGGCAGAGTTCAAGGTGCTTGTCCACGATTTCGCGGGCAATGGAACCGACGGCATCATAGCCGACCCCCGTGTAGTAAAGGCCTTGTGGATAGGGGTAATTGTTCGGGCCGCAGGGGAAGCCAAGCGGACGACCATTTTTGTAGAGAAAATATTCCTGCTCGAAGCCGAACCAGGCACCGGGATCATCCGGAATAGTCGCACGCGCGTTGCTCGGATGCGGGGTCTTCTTGTCGGGCATGTAAACCTCGCACATGACGAGCGCACAATTTTCGCCGCGGGCGGCATCGGGGTAAATCGCGACGGGCTTGAGCATGCAGTCAGAGCTGCGGCCTTCAGCCTGACGGGTGGAACTGCCGTCGAAACCCCACCAGGGGAGTTCGCTCAATTTGGGGAACGATTTAAATTCTTTAATTTGAGTTTTGCCGCGAAGATTGGCGACGGGTTCATAGCCGTCCAGCCAGAGGTATTCGAGTATGTATTTGGCCATGCGAATGGTGTGTGTGATTAATTTGGTTATTCCGATTCAACCGAATCAAAGTTCAGCTGATCGTCGGTGGAAAAGTTTGAGCAGGGACGATGCCAGACCGCAAGATTTTTATGGCCGAATCCGGCGGAAAACTGTTTGGACACATGCCGACAGGCGGTTCCCGGCCCCCGGTAAAAAAACGGAACCCCGTTCCATTCCCACAACCCGGCTGGCGTTCTGTTTGGATTTGGCCACCGTGAATAAAATTCCACTCCCACCTTGGCATTGCCGCTTTGCATGGACCGGCCAATGCGTCATATTGGTCCGGCAACATGCTGAAAGTCAAAGACACCCTTCGCGCCACGGTCAACCTCTCGTTCGATGGCCGGGTTTTCAAAACCTACCACGGGCCGAATGCCGCGGAACGATTTGAAAATGAAGTGCGGGTGTTGAAACATCTGGAGGCCCATGGCTGCCCGTTTGTGCCCCGTTTGCTGGAAGCCGACCGCGACAAGCTGCGCATCGTCACCACCAACTGCGGCGGACGGGTCGAACAGTTGGATGATAAACGCCGCTTGGAGCTTTTTGCCGAACTGGAAAAATACGGCGTGCGCCACGATGATCCCGACGTCCGCAACGTCACCTACCGTTTTTCCGACGGACGCTTTTGTATGATCGATTTTGAATTTGCCACCATCCTGCCCGGCGCGGGCAGCAAACCCACCCCCAATGAAGCCCCCAAAACCTAGCAAACCCACAAATTCACCAGCGCTAAAATGGTCCGGCTGGACGGACATCGGCAGAGTTCGAAAAAACAACGAAGACGCGTTCCTCGGGCTGCGTTTCGATGCCCATGAAATACACCGGCTGGGGAAATTCGGCCAGGCGTCAACGGCGACGCACGACTTTACGTTTGCGGTTTGCGATGGCATGGGCGGAGCCAAGGCCGGCGAATTCGCCAGTCAGATTGCCGTGGAAAAAATCACCTCGCTCCTGCCCCGCGCCTTCCAGCAAACGGCCACCGGCATGCAAGCCGGATTCCAAGACATCCTCACCGAGCTTTATACGCAAATCCACCGGGCGTTGGTGTATCTCGGCGGCTCCTACGATGAATGCCACGGCATGCAAACCACCATGAGCCTCTGCTGGTTCACGCCGGGCTGGATGTATTTTGGCCACGTCGGCGACAGCCGGATTTACCATTTGCCGAAGGGGAAGAATACCATCAAGCAGCTCACGGAAGATGACACGCATGTCGGCTGGCTGCTTCGCAACGGTCAGATCAACGAATACCAAGCCCGCACTCATCCGCGACGCAATGTGCTGCAAAAGGCTTTGGGCGGCACCAACCAGTTTGTCGATCCCCAAGTCGGCGCGGTGAATTACGAAAAGGGCGACCTGTTTTTGATCTGCTCCGATGGTTTGACCGAGGGGCTTTACGATCACTACACCGTGGACCTGCTGCGCGACACCGCCAAACACCAAGACGCCGCCGCCGCCAAATCACTGGTCGAAGCCGCCGTGCGAAATGACGGACGCGACAACTCCACCGCCGTGGTGGTGCAAATCTTATAAAAAACGGCGGGCAACTTGCGTTGCCCGCCGTGTGAATCCTCCTGACCGCGTTCGACGATCAGCCGTGGTAGCCGATTTCGCCGTGTTCGGATTCGTCGAGGCCGGCCATTTCGACTTCTTCGCTCGGGCGCAATCCAACGAGCGCCTTCGTGATGTAGGCCGCGATGATGGTTCCGACCACCGCGAGGGCGATGGTCAAGCCCGCCGCCTTCAATTGTTCGAGCACCAACGGGTGACCGAGTTTGGCCACGTCAGGCACCGCCGGGTTCACCGTCTTGTCGGCGAGAATACCCGTGACGATGGCACCGATCGTGCCGCCAACGGCATGCACGCCGAAGGTGTCCAGCGCGTCGTCATATTTGAACAACGGCTTGAGCCAGGTCACCGCGAAGAACGGAACCACACCCGCGAGAATGCCAATGATCATCGCGCCGTTGGTGTTCACCCAGCCGCAAGCGGGAGTGATCACCACCAGGCCGGCGACGGCGCCGGAACAGAAACCCAGCACGCTGGGCTTGCCTTTGACCAGCCATTCCACCATCGCCCAGACGAACGACGCGGTGGCCGTGGCCAGTGTCGTGGTGGTGAAGGCGCTGCCCGCCACACCGTCCGCGCCGAGTTCAGAACCGGCGTTGAAACCATACCAGCCGACCCAGAGCATGCCGGTGCCGATCATACACAACACCATGCTGTGCGGCGCCATGTTCTCCTTGCCGAAGCCAAGGCGCTTGCCCAGGATCAAGCAGAGGATCAGCGCCGACCAACCGGACGACATATGCACCACCGTGCCACCCGCGAAGTCGATCGCCTTGATCTTGGAATCCGCGTTGAACGCGCCGTTCATCAAACCTGTGCTGCCCCAGACCATGTGGGCGAGCGGGAAATAGACAATGAACATCCAGATGGCGATGAAAACCAGGATGGCTTTGAACTTCATGCGCTCCGCAATCGCACCCACGATCAGCGCCGGGGTGATGATCGCAAAGGTCAACTGGAACATGGCGAACACGTCCAGCGAAACCCACGGCGGCGACACGCCCCCGACCGCACCGCCCACGCCTTTAAAGAAGGCATAATCCATTTTTCCGAGGAACGCATTGCCGGGAGCAAATGACAGACTGAACCCGCAAATCCACCAAAGAATCGTGACCAGCCCGGTAATGCCCAGGCATTGGGCGAGCACGGAGAGCACGTTTTTCCGGCGGACCAAACCGCCGTAGAACAGCGCCAGACCGGGCAGCGTCATAAACAGCACCAGAGCCGTGCTGGTCATCATCCACGCGTTGTGGCCGGGGCCGGGGCTGCCCGTCAATTTGCCATTTGCGCTGGGGAGGCCGCTGTTCATCACGTAGGCTTCCAAGTCAGCGACTCGTTGATCGATCGTCACCGGCGCGGCCGCAGGCGCATTGGTGGCGGGCGCGGCATCATCGGCGCGGAGGGTAAGCGCCCCCAGCGTGGTGCCGGCAATCAATGCAAGTGTCAGAAAGTATTTTTTCATGTTTGTAGTCAGTAAATTACGTTGGGGTTGGGGTTAGAGAGCTGAATCGCCTTTCTCGTCGGTGCGGATGCGAACGGCTTCCTCCATCGTGGAAACGAACACTTTGCCGTCGCCGATTTTGCCGGTTTTGGCCGCTTTGATGATGGCCCCCACAGCGGCATCCTTCTGGCCGTCAGCGAGCACGAGTTCGATCTTGATTTTGGGGAGGAAGTCCACCGTGTATTCGCTGCCACGATAAATTTCCGTGTGCCCCTTCTGGCGGCCAAACCCCTTGACCTCGCTTACGGTCATGCCTTCGATGCCGATCTCGCTGAGGGCGTCTTTGACTTCTTCGAGTTTGAACGGTTTGATGATTGCTTCGATTTTTTTCATTTTAATGGATTGTTGATATGCTCGTCCGGCCAACTACGCGATTGGCTGAAGCGTCCTGAGCAACGGCGGTGCCAACCCCCGGACGCCGCCACGCGCATCGACATTTCCCCCTTATTTTACAATGGTTTTATCGCCACTGACTTTTTTTGACCACTCGTTTACGGGGCGGAAATTGCGCTTTTTTATCCAGCCAAATAAATTTTCGCCAGCACCCCGGACCGCTCCCTCACACCATCGCCATGAAAAGCCAAATCCGTGGAAGCAGAAGCAACCCAGGACATCAATTCCGACCGACTTGGGATGCCGACCCTGGATTTGAACCATTGCCGGTCTTCATCCACCAGCGTAATCAAGGCGATGGCGCTTCGCAGATGAGCGTGGCCAGATGCGTAAATTCGTCAAAGGATTCTCCCGGCACCGCATCCAAAACGTCGTATTGCCAGAGAATTTTGATTCGCTGCACTTCGTTTTTTAATTTTGGAACTTTCATTTTAACCCGTTAGTTCCGTCGAAGATCCTTATGGATTGACCACAACACAATTCCGAAGACATACCAAGCACCAAAGCTGCCGTCGGGCGGCGGCTTATCCTTCCAAAATAGCCGTGGCCGCCGCGTAATTTTCCGTATGCGTCAGGCTGATGTGCAAATGCCGGGCACCACGCGCGACGAACAATTCCTGACCTTTGCCGTGTAAAACCACAAACGGCTCGCCCGACTCTTTGCGGCGGATTTCCATATCCTGCCAGCCGAGTTGCGCTCCGATGCCCGTGCCGAAGGCTTTGGAAACGGCTTCCTTCGCCGCAAACCGCACCGCCAAAAACGGCGCCGGATTTTTGTGGGTGAGACAATAAGCAATTTCATCCGCCACCAAAACTCGGTTGACGAATCGCTGGCCAAATTTCTCAAAGGACGATGCGATGCGCGCCACTTCAATCAAGTCGATGCCAGTGCCCAGGATCATTCGCCATCCACAGTTAAAGATTTGCCGGACCGAAGCAAGCAAACTTGCATTCGCGGATTTGTCACTCGCCGCGATACACCGCCCGCGCGGTGCAGGTTTCCGCCACCACGACTTCCGTCAACAGCGGCAGCTTCGGTTTTAATTTTTTCCAAATCCATGCCGCGACAACTTCGCTCGTGGGATTTTCCAAACCGGGAATCTCGTTCAGGTAATAATGATCCAGCTTCAGCCAGATGGGCTTGAACGCGGCGCTGATGTCCGCGTAATCCATCAGCCAGCCCAGCTTGGAATCGCATTCGCCCGCCACCACGATTTCCACGCTGAAACTGTGCCCGTGCAATCGCCGACACTTGTGGCTCTTTGGCAAGAGCGGCAACAAATGTGCGGCTTCAAACTGAAACGTCTTGCGTAACTCCATTTTCATAATTCAAAATTTTATCAGGAATCCATGAAGCCATGATCTGTGGATTCCCAGGCTTTCGATTTCCTTATTCAAAATCGATCCATGTCACCAACTCACCCAACGCCGACCGGCCATCGTGCCGCCAGGTCAACGGCGGATTCTGCATCTGGCCGAGCGGACAAATTCGGGCGGCGCCCCAACGGGCAAAATGCAGGGCCAGCTCGGCGGTTTTATCTGGAGATGCAGCGATTCCAACGGTCGAAACCAGCCCATGAATTTCATCCACGCCTTCCATGACCGCGCTTAAATCCGGAACCGGCTTCACGTAGATAAACCGGTTCAATGGGGAAACGCGAAAACGCACGTCATGCTCAAAGACCACCGTCCAAGCCGTGGAATTGGAACTCGCCCATAATTTCAGATCACCACGATGTGCGGCAAGCGCCTCATACGTTGCCCGCCGAGAAGTGATGGCGGCTGACTCCTCCACCGAAATGGCTCCACGCGGTTCCCCAGATTCACGCTGCGCCAGTTCCACGGCGAGTTTTTGCGCAAAAACATCGGATTCCACCAGGCCGCGTTCTTCCACATAAAACACATGCGGCGACAAACAACCGTTCTGATCCCACGCGATGACATCATCCGCCGCTTGAGCAACCGTTTGGGCAACGGTTTCCTCCCGCAAGGCTTCGCGTGTAATCAGGCCAAAACTGACTTTCTGGCCGTAGCCGATGAACCGAGTTTTCACCGGCAGTTGCGCGCGGATCGACGCGATGGTTTCGTTGCTGCCGGTGGCCGTCACACAGTCCGCCTCGGAAAACAAGGCGGACTCCAGGTTTGCCATGCCGCCACGCCATTCCGCGAGTTCCAGGCACGAGCCCAACTTGTGATCCAGTTCGTAAATGGAATGGGCAAACAATCGCGGCATGAATGACGCGTTGCTGGCGCATTTCATGAACTGGGCGGAACGCGTCAGCAGCCCCAGCGTCAGGCTCAGCATGGCCGGATTGGGCAAATTGCCGGCGGCGATGTGAACCAGTAATTTCGGGCCGCAAGCCAGCCCGCCGTTGATAAATCGGTCCAACCGCTCCGCATGACCAAGCTCCTGTTCCAAAAGCGATTTAAAGTTCTCCGGCGTAAAGCGACGAAAAAACTGATCCAATCCTTTGGCCAGAACCGCCTTTGAAAATCCAGTCCTGGCCGGACCGCATTCCAGCGCCAACTGGCGAAAATGGTTTTCGGGACGAAGCCATGCGGAGCCGACTTCGCAAAGCAGATCCACAAGCTCGCCCGTTTTCCGTGGCAGCAAAAACTTCTCCCGATTCTTTTTCAAAACCGTGCCCGCCTCCGCAATCATCGGTGCAGAAAGCGTGGCTTCCGGTGGCAGATCGGCGAGAAAGTAGTTGGGCAGATTCAGGTCCATGAGATCTTCAGGCATTCATCAACGAACAACCGCGTGGCTCCGCCAGTGAGGCCCGGCCCACCAGCTCAAACCCGCTGCCGCGCCGTATTCCCAAATCTTCCGTCTGGAGGGCGGCCACGGAAAACACATTGGCCAGATCAAAAATCCGGATCAAGCCGGTTTGGCCATCGGCCACCTCGCGTCCGGTTTCGGGCGATATGATTTGAGCCCGCACCCACAGCGGAAAACCGAAAACACCGTTGGAACCAGCATAGGCTTGCGAACTCAACTCGCTCATGCCGTATTCGCAGATGATGTTTTCCGGCGAGACGCCGAGGCGCTCCGTGATGAGCGCGTGCAATTCCGCCTTGGGCAAGGAACGCGAGCGATTCTTATAGCCGCCAGTCTCCATCACTTGTGAACCGGCCGGGAGTTTCAACTTCAAATTCCGTTCCGCCAGATGATCCAGCAGATGAACAAAGGAAAAGGCCGTGCCCAAAATCAATCGCGGATGGCCGGTTGCTGATTGCGAATTATCCAAAACTGAAATGGCTGCTTCAAAATCCAGCGTCCAAGCGCCGTCCTTTTCAATCAGGCCAACAAACGGGGCACGGCTTGCCAGGACACTCGCTCCACCGGACTTTTGCCACACCGTTTGAAACATGTGAACCAATGATGAGTTTGGGGCCTGCTCCGGCGGCGGCG
Source organism: bacterium (assembly GCA_021813325.1). Taxonomy (GTDB): domain Bacteria; phylum Verrucomicrobiota; class Verrucomicrobiia; order Limisphaerales; family UBA11358; genus UBA11358. The sequence goes on from JAKALA010000042.1 coordinate 21,230, forward strand.
TCAGGCAAATCAATTGGAAATGCGAAGCTGGAGATTGGAAATGTGACCAGAACCACGTCCCCAGCGAGGCTTCGTAAACTGCCAACGATTCCGGGCCATGAAAATGCCGGCTCGGCTTCTGTTCCGTCGTTCCGCTGGAATGAAAAACCGCCGTTCGTTCCTCCGCTGGAATACTCGTCAGCTCCAGCTCTTTAAACAAACTCGTCGGCACAGCGGGAATTTGCTGCCAGTGATTGACGGCTTTCGGCGTCAGTCCCCGCGCCGCGCAAATTTTTCGATAGCCAGGGTTGTGCTGGAATTGAAGGGCAAAGAGTTCCAATGCCAACGAATCAAAATTCCGAAAAGGCAAATTGGACAAATCCTCATTTGCGGGTGAGAGATGCCATTGTGACACCCGGCATTCGGAAATAATCATTTCGCGAAAGCGGGAGGCAAACTGAGAAAGCGCTGTAATCATGCGGTATTTGTTTGTCGGCTGGTTTTCCGCCACAGCCGGAGAAGAATAATAGCTGCAACTCGGCCCTTCGCAAGCACCGTTCCAGCATTGTTCCGTTTTGTATTATTCCCTAAAATACGGCATTTGACGATTACGACGCCGATTCAGCTCGCTGGCGTAATTCGCCCCCAACGTTGCGGCATTTTTCCGCATCCAAGCAGTCAGCGAGGTTTTGCCGGCAGGCGATGTGTTCACGTAAAGCAATTCCTCCATCAGCCCCCTAATTTCTTCGCGCGTGATAAAAGTATCGTGTTTAAAAAAGCCAACCAATTTTCCAAGCATGAACCCCAAATCTGGAGGCAGATGAATCAACGGTCTTACCCGGTCAATTGCTACTCCAACTGCTTCCACCAATTCTCGATAGGTGAATGTCTCCGGCCCAATCGCATTTAAAATGACATTTTCGGAACGAGTTCCTTCCGTCACCGCCAAGTCCGCCAAGTCATCCACATGAATCGGTTGCAACCGATATTCGCCGTTGCCAAACACGGCAAAAAATGGAAACCGTCGCAACGCCCAGGCGATATTATTGATCAGAATGTCTTCGCGTCCGAATAATACCGTGGGACGCAGAATGGCATGCGAGAGTCCGCTTTCCAGCAAGGCTTTTTCCAGCCTTGCCTTGCCGGAAAAATACTCCAGCGGCGAATCTTCCAATGGATTGGTGATGCTCACATGCACCACTCTTCGCACTCCAGCCAGCCGGGCTGCCTTGAACAGAGTTAATGTGTTTTCCACCGCTTGCGCATGGGTAAAGTGCTTGTGGTTGAAACGCACCCAATACGTATTGTAAAGCACCTTCACACCGGACAATGAATCCACCAATCTGGCCGGATCATTAAATGAAAGCGGAAATGCCTGAACCTGATCGCCGAACGGATTGGCTCGATTTGCAGAATTGGTTAAAGTAATCACTTCTTTGCCCTGTTCCAGCAGACGAGCCGCAATGTAACGCCCTGAATAACCATACGCTCCGGTAACGGCATGAATTCCATTGCTCATATTTCTTTTTTCTGTCTTTTGTGAAATTTAGTTTTAAAAAAATTTAAGTTAGCCAGTCACGCAATTTCCCAGCCCATTTGACCAACTTGACGCGCGATTCCAATGGCATGCGACGGACTTCACCATACCAGCCATCCATTTGTTCGAAGAACGCCAACATCTCCTTCACCCGGTCGCCAGTATATGACTCAACCTGTGCACCATCGTTGATCAGAGCCTGTGTTTCACGCAATGTCTTGAGCGTGGGATCCATTTCACGTCGTTTCCGTTCATCCAGTAAAATTTCAAACAATTGCCAAACATCCTTGATGGACTGAAAATGTTCGCGACGATCCCCCAAAATATGAATCACCTTAACCACTCCCCATGATTGCAATTCCTTGAGACTGTTGCTCACGTGGGAACGCGCCACTCCCAGCAACGCAACAATTTCATCCGCAGCCAACGGCTTAGCCGAGAAATAAAGCAAAGCATGAATCTGCGCCACCATGCGGCTAATTCCCCAACGCGCCCCCATTTCCCCCCAGTGCAAAACCAGCTTTTCTGTAACAGGATCAAGCTTCATTTCTTTATTTACTGAAATATATTAAACCTAACTTTTTGTCAACCTCCAAACATACCCAAGACTACGCGGGCGCATCTCAATTTTTTGCAGGATTAAAGGCGGAATGAGGAAACAGCAGGTGTCCACGGTCTTTACGCCAGAAGGTTTCGATCCCCATTAAGGCTTCGTCGCCTTTGGTGGTCCAAAACTGGCCGGGGCGTTTGAACCGGCATTGCAATTGGCGACAGGTAGCTTCGATGGGACCACTGCCGATCGGCTCTCCCGCTCGTTTCCCGGCCCGATACCCACTTGCAAGAAATTGAGATGCGCCCGATGGAATGTTCCAGATAGATTAGCACTTGGGGACGCAGCCTTGAATGGCTATAGTTGACCATCAGATGGATATTATTGACTTTATTTCATGAAACCCGGCGCCCCCCCAAAAAAAACTTCCATTAGTCCGCCCGCCTTCTTTTCCAAGGCGGTGGCGCAGGCCCGGCGGTTTTATCTGGATTTGCACCCGAGACGGCAGACGCCCCTGGCTGTGGTCTGCGGCGGCCTCGAACATTGCACCGCCGATTACGCCATCGCGCGCGAATCGTTCCCATTTTATTCCATCGAATACGTGTTGCGCGGCAGAGGCGCTCTCAAGCTCGGCCGCCACCCATGCGACCTGCGCCCCGGCTGCCTGTTCGCCTATGGCCCGGGGATTGCGCATCACATCACAAGCGATCCCGACGACCCGCTGGTCAAATACTTTGTGGACTTCAAAGGCACCGAAGCAGTCCGGCTACTGGCGTCCTGCAAGCTTGCTCCCGGCCACGTCTCCAAAGTGTTTCCGGCCCAGGCATTGCAACCCCTGTTCGATGAAATCATCCAGGCGGGAAGCCTGCCGCGACGGGGCGGCGCCGCGCTGTGCCGAAAACTTCTGGAATGCCTGGCGCTGCGGATTGACGGCGCCCGCGCCCCGATGGAAGGAGCCGAGACGCTGGCGTTTGCCACCTATCAACATTGCCGTCAATTTGTCGAAACGCACTTTCGCCGGCTGCGCACATTGGAACAGATTGCCGGCGAGTGCCATGTCAACCACGCCTACCTGTGCCGGTTGTTCCAGCGTTATGACCAGCAAACGCCCTATCAATATCTGATCCGGCTCAAAATGAACTTCGCCGCCGAACAACTGCAACAGCGCAACGCGCTGGTGAAACAAATCGCGGAACAAGCCGGGTTCACCGATCCCTTTCACTTTTCCCGCGTCTTCACCACGGTGTTCGGAGTTTCGCCCGCGGCTTTTCGCCGTCTCAGATAAATCAGCCGGCCAAAACAGGTCCGTTCCGCCGCAGGCACGAAAAACTTTAACCCGAAAACCGGAGTTGGCATGGGGACCACACGCGGCTCGCGTGTGGTTTTCGGCGGCCGGCCGAAAACTCGTTGAACCAATATTCCCCCGTTTCGTTCGGTGAAGATCATGGTGGGACGCCGGGTTTGGCGGGCCGCCAAACACCGCCGGCCAGCGGCCGGCGCTCCCCAACTGCGAAGTTTGGGGTTAACCCAAGGCTTGATTACCGCGTGACGCGTTGATGCCGGCCGGCATTGCGGCCAGCATCGTCAATTCGGGGAATCCATTTGGCGGCTTGAAAGCGGCGCAAAATGATTTCCACCGGGCGTAGTCGCAAACCCAACCGGGTTACTGTTGCAACAGCCGGTAAAACACGTTGGGATGCGTGGCGTCAATCGGCAGGCTGATGACGCCGTTGGTCTGGGTGTAAATCAGCAACGGCTGCCACGCCGCCGGGTTGGCGAGGTTCGTGTTGAACAGAATCTGATAATTGGCACCCAGCTTGCCAAACAGGTTCAACTGCCGCTGACCATTCGCATACAAAGCTTGCAATAGCGGCTCACCCTGCACCACCGCAACCGTGCCCGGATGAAGAATGAAGTTTTGATAAAACGCGCCGCCCGGCTTTTGGGCCACCAGATTGGTCAACGTCAGCGGAATAAAAGCCGACAGCGCGTTGGTGTGCGCCGTGAAATGCAACTGGAAAACCTGCTGTGTGCCGGACAGGAACTGCCCGCTGACCGTCCCGAGGGCAATGAGCAGGTTGGTCCGCTGATCGGTCAAGGTCGCCGAGGCAATTTGCGGCGCTCTGGCCAGCAGACTCCAATTGGTCAGCCAGTATTCATTTACCGGCACCGAGAGCAGCAAATTGGTAACGCCGGCATTGGATGCGAGGAACACAGGCAGGCTCGCGCTTTGTCCGCCTTCGAGGTTGGTCGAACCGATGCCCAGCTCCAGATAATCCAGCACCACCACGGCAAAAGACTGGGTGGTGGACAATGGCGGATTGCCATTATCAGCCACGATCAAGGTGAAATGGTTGGTGGTATCCGCCAAAGCCCGCGTGGGAGACCAGCGGAAGATGCAGCTATTGGTGGTGACCAGCAGTTCCGCATGGCTGTCGGCGCCGGGAGCGAGGCTGTAGCTCAACAGATCGCCGTTCGGATCGGTGGCATCCACCCGGAACGAGACCGTGCTGTCCGGCGAAACCACGAAGTCGTTAATCGGCGGAACCACGGGGGCGACATTCGTCGTATCATGCACCCAGCTCATGGTCACCAGGTTTGTGCTGGTGTTGCCGGCCAGATCCTGAATTCCTGCCAGGTTCAAAGTGAGCTGGTAGGTGCCCAGGGGCGCGGTATAAGCCGACAAATTGCCAAGAACAAATGTGTTGCTGGCATAGTAACTTAACGTCGGCGTAAAGGCATTGCTCCCGTTGAAGGTGATTACAAAGTTGGTCGCCGCAAGCGTGCTGGGATTGATGGGCTTTGAGAACGTCACCGGTATGCTGCCCACCGCCGAATACAAAGGCGTGGAGACCGGCTGAAAGACCGCGCTGGGCGGCACAATGTCGATGAACAAATTGAAATAGGCCGGCGACGACACGTTCCCGGCAATGTCCACCGCCGTTGCCCGCAGCCGGTGCTGACCTTGAATGGTAAAGTTCAACGCCGCGCTGAAATTGGTTCCGTTCACGATGGCGGCACCGAGATCGGTGTCCGAGGTCTGATCATACACCCGCACGGTGAGATTGGTGGTGCCCACCTTGCCAGACAAGGTCACCGCCGAGCTGGCGGTAATGCCGTCCGTGCTGGAAATACCGAGGTCCGGAGTGATCGCCAGTTGCGTGGGCGCATCCGGCGTGGTCAGGATCATCGTCCAGCTTTCGTTGGTGGAGCCGGAACCGGCGTTGCCTGCCAGGTCACTCAATCCGGCGGCATTCACCGTCAAAGTGTAAGTTCCTGCCAAGCCTTGCACCCAGCTGATGTTCCCAATGATGAAATTGGTCGGACTAGTTTGGGTGACGGTCGCCTGGCTGGTGATCAAGTTGGCACCGCCATCGCGTGTCAGGGTGAAGTCATGATAATCAAAGGTGGCCGGATCGATCGGTCCGGAGAAACCGATGCTCAGAGACTGCACCACGATGTTGCGCGGATTGGTGGTCACCGGTTGCAAGGTCGTGATCTTGGGACTGGTGGTGAGCATGGTCCAGTTCACGGACTGACTGCCGGTTCCGGTCAGCCCGCCAGTATCTTGAACATTGGCAGCATTGACGGTCAGGACATAATTTCCTTCGGCACCGGTCAATTCCCCCAGCCCGCTGATCACATACGTGCTGCCCGACTGCTGCGCGACCGTTACCGCACTGCTAATCAAATTGGCTCCGCCGTTCACCGTCAAATTGAGCGCGTGGTAATCAAACGTGGAAGCATTGATCAGCTTGGACAAGGTCACCGTCACGCTCGTCACCGGCTGGTTGCGCGGATTGGGCGTGATGGCAGAAATGCTTTGGACCACGGGCGCCACATTGCCTTTGGACCACTGCGTGGCAGCAGACACGTCGCCCGCCGGATTGCCCCAGAGGTCCAAGATATTCGCACCGCTCACGGTGAGTTGATAATTCCCATCCGCAGCCGTGTAGTTTTGCAATCCCGTGAGCGAATAGGTGGCATTCGAGACAAGCACCAGACTGAGGCTGCTGCCATCGGTGATCAAATTCGCCCCGCCATTGCGCGTAAGACTGACCGCATGGAAATCAAAGCTGGAAAGATCGATCGGTTCGGAGAACACCACATTCACTGCCGAAACCGCGCCGCTCTGCACAAACGGCGTCACCGGTCCAACTTGTTCGATGGCCGGCGGAACCGTGTTGGTGGAATGATAAACCAACGTATAACTGCCCGAGCCCGCCCAGTCAAAAAGGTGAACCAAATCCTCGCGGATGGCCCCCGTGATCGCCGCCGGGAACGTGCGGTCCGTGGTCCAGGCATTATTGGTCAAGGACAGCACCTTGCCATCGGAACGGACGACACTGGCCAGGATGAAGCCTGCGCCCGGATCCGGCAATTGAATGTAATTCCAACCATTGCTGACCGTGGTGGTCAGATGCACTTGAAGATGTCCCGCCCCCGCCGGACCATCGAAGACGCCGTTGGTAACGACATTGACCGGCGCCGTGCTGCCATCGCTGAGATAGAGGATATCCGGCATATTTTGCGGATCAGGGATGTCGTTCACCAGAAAATCCGGCACCGCATCATCCGTGTCGCGATTGGCCAGCACCCGATGGGTCAGCTCATGAATTTCGACGCTATTGATCAACGAAGTGTTGGTGCTGCCGAGATCATCCACATGCTCGAACGTGGCGTTGAAGGAAACAAACTTGCCCTGCAATGATGACAACATTTCCCAAGTAACCACCTTGGCGTTGCCCGGCGCAATGTCACCCAGCTTCGCTTCGAGGGAGGGACTGACGGGCTGGTCACCGATCATCGTGCCGATGATGCTGAAATCGATGAGCAGGCCCTTCTCGTTATCTACAATCTTCGGCTGGCCCGAGGTGATTTGGAAATTATGCGCGCTGCCCGCCCCCACATTTTTCACGATCAATCCCAATGCAAACGGCTCCGAAGGTTCGATCTGCGGCGTGAACGGATCATCCGCGTAAACATCGCGTTGCTGGAAGTAAACCAAATTTAGCTTCGCATCGGGATAGACCGTGATGGGCGACGACAACAGCGGCACGGTCACAAGCTGGCCGCCGTCGTTATACGAAAGCGTGCCGCCGATTTGATAGGTAGCCGGCGCATTGGGAGCGGCGTCGGTCGTCGGAATAAACGTGTAAACCGCCGAGCCGGTGCCGCCACCATTCAGCGTGCCGGTGCCGTCCACCGCCGACATGCCGGTGACCACCGGTCCTTCGGTCAGGAACTTGTCCGAGGCCGCGCCATTCGTGGCGTCGCGGAAATCCAGGTTCACTTGAATATCATTGATGGCGGTGGATCCGCCGTTGTCAATTTCCAGCGTGCCCTTGAACACGGTGCGCGTCATGACCACGCTTTGCTCGATGCGCAGACGGACATGCGCGCACACGCCCTGCGTGGTGTTCAGCGGTTTCATGCCCGTCACCAGCTTGGAATATTGCGGGGCCATGAACATCCCCACATTTTCCGCCAGGGATTTGGATTTAGTCGTCCCGGGCGGCGGCTTTAGCGAAGACGTGGTGTTTCCGCTGCAATCCGTTCCGGCGATGTAATAGGCCGTGATCACCGGCGCGCTGTTCACGTAATAACTGCCGGTGGGCAGAATCGGCCAAAGCCCGAAATCAGGACTACCCGCACCGGCGCTGGCGGATGGCAACGCCGGCAACGGATAATTCTTCAGCAGATAACAAATGCATTCCGGCAAGGCCGGCAAAAGACTGCTGGCCGCCCCGGCCGCGCCGCCCAGAAGCGCGCCGCACGCCCCGGCAATGGCCGCCTGCTGGCAGGGATTCAAATCCGCGCCCACGCACGAAAGATAAGCCGCAATGGTGTCGCAGCTCCACGACACGAGGTTTTCGGTGCCGGCCAGCGTCTTCAAGCTTTGCAGACAATCCCAGGCATTCTTGCCGGTGCAAATCACTGAAAGGTCAACCGAACGTTGCTCCAACTTGTTATTGGGACCACAGACGTAGTAATACTCCACACCCAATGGCAAGCTAGGCAAACATTCACTGACGGACAAATTGCATCCATCATTCCCTAGGATCACGCGGTCGCCCTTTTTGGCGGCGGCTTTCACATAAGCCCGCGCGGCCGCCGTGGAACGCAGTTGAACCGTGACCGGAATGGTCACCGAAGCTTTGGCGGGAATTTGATCCACGACATCCACCAACGGCTGCACCAGATAATCCGGGTCATTTGGCACTGTGACTTTGACGCCGTGGGCCGCGATCAAGCCTTCATTGGTCAGCTTGATTTCAAACTGGGAGACCTGGCCCGGCGTCACGACCAGCAACACTTTGGGCTGCTCCACCACCACGTTGGGCACCGGCACCTCGGTTTCAAACACCGTTTCCAAAACCACCTTGTAATTGTCCTGCACCTCGGTGGGCACCACGCTCCACTGGTAGGAAACCAACTGCCGCGGCAGGAAGGCTTCATTGGTCGAAATCGTCCCGGCCACCACGGTCATGGTGCCGCGGTATTGATTATGTTTATCCGCCGAGGCGTCCACCGTGTAGGGGCCTTCGGGCAGGGCGGAGAAATAGACGATGCCGTTGGCATCGGTGTTAGTGCTGGTGACGACGTGTCCATCAAACGCGTCGCGCACCGTCACCACGGCGTTGGTCACCTTGGGGCCGCCGGTGACGTAGTAGGTGTAATCATCCGTGGTGGTGACCTGCAAATCGCCTGTGGCATCGGACATCGCGCGGAATTGGTAGGCGATGTTGACGCCGATGTTTTGATTGGCGATGGCAATGTTGCCCGAGTAAATGCCCAAGGTCATGCCCAACGCGGGATTCAACACCAAGGTCACCGTCGCCTTGCCGCCGGCGGGAATGGATGGGATCACTGCGGGCGAACCCAGGCTCATCCAGGACAGCGAAGGAATTTGCACCGTCAAATCCCCGCTGCTGGCGCCGCCGTTGTTGATGACATCAAACGAAACCAGCGTTTGCTGTCCCAGCGTCATACCACGATTCAAGTAGCCCGGATTCACACTGAGCTGCGCCACCAGCGGCACCACCGAGACATTGAACGGCACCGTCACCTGCGCGCCTTCGCTCGAGGTGAAGGCCGGCGTGAATTTCCCGTGGGCCGACTGGCTCAACGCGCTCATCAAAGTGTAGGCCACGGTCAACGTTCCTCCCGCCGGCAGCGTTTGGTTGGTGAAATCAAATTGCGCCGACAGCAGACCCTGCAAATCGGGCACCACCGCCGCCAACCCGGTGAGCGCATGGTCGGTAAGATTGCTCAGAACAATCTGGCCCGTGGACGCCACATTGGGCAGCAGTTGCAGCGTAACCGCCCCCGGCGACGCCTGCATGCCCAGCAGAGTGAAGTTCATCTGTGGCGGCACTTGCGCGACATACGGATAATCCGCGCCGACCGTATAGTCGCCCGCCTCCGTGCTCAACGGCTGGAAGGTGTAAGTGAAATTGCCCTGCGCATCCGCCACGACATTGAAATAGCGGTGGGCATCATTCACCTGCACATCCAATTTCGCCGTGCCGCCCGGAACCGCACCGTTGTTGGCGGTGTAATAGACGCGGCCGGAAAACACCACGGGCGTGCCTTGAGGCGCCACGGCAGGCGTCACATTCGTGACCACGGCGCTGTAAATCGGATTCAACGTGATTGATTGCGGTGAAATCAGCGTGTTGTTTTTTTTATCCAGTTCCACCACATCGTTGTGGCCGTCGGCCACCACTTCCAGCCAGTAGGTTCCGGGAACATTGGGAACATAAAAACTGAGCTGATTCGTGTAATTGGCGCCAATCGGAAGCGGCGTGGCATTCGTCACAATGCCCACCAGCGTGGCGTTCTGGCCCAAATTATCCGTGGCCAGGTAAACATAATCATACCAGAGATTATTGGTCGGCTGTCCCGCACCGTAATTTCCTTCCAGCCAGTTCACCGTAATTTTGGAACCCGTCAGCGCATTGGTCGGTCCGCTGATGGCAATGGGCACCAGGTCGGGTTGATACACATCGGAAATCGTCAGCGGAATCGCGGCCGAATTAAAACCAGTGGCCGAAGCCGACAGCGTCACTGATTCCGGTCCGGTCTGTTTGCCGTCCAGAATTCCCGACACCGTAAACGTGGCGCTCGCCTGGTTCAGCGGCAGATTGACGGTTGCGGGCAAACTGATAATGCCAGTCGGGGCGGCACTGAGGTTCACGGTCAGCGCATTCGTCGGCACCGTGTTTCGCGTAATCGTCACCAGCACGTTGCTGCCTTTGGAAAGCGTGGGGTTCGGCACGCTCAAGGAAAGCGTCGGGCCATTGATGTCCAGCACCTGTAATGTGCTTGAAGCTGCGCCCGCAGCCAGGGCTATGCCTCCCGGACTCAGTGGCGTGGCGGTAAGACTGGCAATTTGCGTCCCGGTAGAAAGGTTGTCATTCCCCACCGCGATATTGAACGAAACCGAAGCCGTGCCGGCGGGAATCGTTACCGTATTCGGCAAACTCACCACCGGGCTGTTCGCCACAGTGAGTTTCACCGTCTGGGCGCTGCTGGTCACCGGCGAACGCGTCACCGTGCCTTGGGCGGCGGAGTTTCCGGCGCCTTTATTGACAGTCGGGACCGACAATGCCAGGTCAAGCTGCACAGTATCCACATTCAAAACATCCATGATGGCCGAAACGGAATTAAAGCCGGCGGCAATCGCCGTCACCCGGGCCCGGCGCGTGTCGCTGATGACATGATCCGGAACCGGCGTCACGGTAAACGTGGCGCTGGCCTGCCCGGCGGGAATGATCACGCTGGCCGGCACAGTCAGGGCGCTCACGGTATCACTGACCAGATTCACAGTTAAAGGCGTGCTCCAGTTGACGCTGCGTGTGATGGTTCCAATCACCACGCCTGAACCGGCGTTTTCATTCACGGCATTGGTGTTAAAGGTCAGCGCCAAAACGGCAAGGTCATCGAGTTGAATGGTCAAAGGAGCGGAAGCTGTGGCATAGCCCGCAGCCGCGGCCGATACCGTTTCCGCTAGGCTGATGCCTGCAACGTGATGGTCGATCACGCTGAGGTAAAAACTCACCGCGCTCTGTCCAGCGGGAATGATCACCGACGAAGGCAGACTCAGATTGGTGGTTGTCGCTGTGGACAGAGCAACATTAAGCGCCGCTGAAATATCCCCGCCGCGAACGAGAGTGGCGAGCACCGCGTTGGTTCCGGCACTTTCTGAAACAGAGCTTTGGCTCAGAGCGAGCTGCAGGGTCGGAGCAATCGTCATGGCCTGCGTGGAGACAAGGCTGTTGTTCGTGTAGGAAGGCTCGTAAAACGCCTGGCCGGCGTTGGCCTGAACCACAATCCACTGCTGGCCGGAGCTGAACGGCGGCAGTGTTACGGTTTGCGTCACATTGGTGGACTGTCCGGCGGCCAGATCATTGGTCAGCACAAACGAGCCCAGCAACTGCCCGGCGCCCGCCGCGTTGGAACTGGAGAGAAACACACGATCATACCAGGGACTGACCGCCGGTCCCGTGCCCGCGTTGACGTCCGTCCACGAGATTTGAACAGCCTCATGAGCGGCGGCGGAAACTGGAATCACCAGGTTGGTGACCAACAAATCGGGATACGGCGTCAGCGTGGAATTCACGGTCAGCGAATTGGTGTTGTTGCTTTCGCCCGTGCCGCTCGAATTGTATTCAAACACGTTGTTCCAACTGTCGGCTTGAATCGTGATTTGCAGATTTCCCACGCCGGCGGCTCCGTCCGGCAACGTGAACGCGTATTGCCGGCTGGCGGATTGGCCGTTCGTAAGCGGTGACGCGGCCGCGTCATAGTTCAAATCAGCATTTACCAGCGTTTGGAGGGTGCCCAGGTTCACCACCGTGATGCGGTCGCGGAACAGCTTGCTCACGGTGCCGGAACCGCTGTTCGTATCACTCCAAGTGATGCCAACGACGCTGCCGGATTTTACAACCGCGTTGGTCACCGCCAAGCCGGCGACTTGCAGATCCGGATAGGCCGCCAACGTGTTGGTGACGGTCATCACAGCGGTATTGTTCGTCAGAGCCGAACCGGTTCCATTCGCTTCATACTGATTTTGATAATAATTCGCCGTGACCGACACCTGAATCGGCCCGGCGCCCGAAGCGCCGTTGGGAGTGGCAAACGAATAATTACGCGGAATGAAACCGCCGCTGGCAATATTACCGTAGATGGAGGGATTGTAATAAACGGTGGTATCCAACAATTTCTCGCCGGTGTTGAGGTTGCTGACCACCACGCGGTCATACCAGTAGGTAAACGTATCGCCAACGCCCGAGTTGGTGTCGGTCCAGGCAATCGCCAGAGGCGAACCGGAAATGAAATTACCAGTTACCGCCAGTTGCGAAACTTGCAAATCAGGCGCGGCAAACGTGGTAAAAGTGTAATCCCCGGAAAGTGTTTCATTCCCGGCGGCATCCTTGGAATGAACGCGGTAATGATATGTGGTGAGCGGGGCCAAATTATACACCGTGACGCCATGGGCGAGCACGCGTTGAGCATTCAAACTGGAAAACGCCCCATAAGCCGTGGTTGGCCCATATTCGACTTGAGAGGTGGACGCTTCGTCGGAATTCCAAGTGACGACTGCGGTCAGCACCGCCGGGCTGGCTGAAATATTGCTCACCACCGGGAACGTCGCATCCACGAACAGACTGAACGGATTGGTTGCGACAATGGTATAGCCATTGGTTCCTTGCGCGCCGGCAATCCACACCTGGTTCACACCATCCATCCCGGTGGACAACGTGATCGGCGGCGTCACATAAGTATCGTTCGGCATAGTGGTGCTGGCCCAGTGGCCGTTCGTCGTCACGGTCGGCTGCAGCGCAGCCGGAGTATTGGTCAGCGATACCGCCGGCGAAATATTTGTCTGCATGGACCGGTCAAAGACAAATGTCAGCGTCAGATTGGTGGTTGCCGGCACCGGCGCGGATTTGTTGGCATACGCGTTGATCAATTGCGGCACAATGGAAGTGGTTTTGTAAACCGCCACATAAAGCAGATTGGTATAGTCCGTAGTCTGGAAAGTTTTACTGTAATTGGGAATGGTCGAAATGACGCCGTTGCTCAGAGTGATCGATTGGAAATTGTATTCGTAGGGCGGCGTCAAAACCGTCAACGGCGCGACGATGTTCATTGTTTGACCGTTGGTATAAATGCCAGCTCCAGCCACGGAAGCAATTCCGCCGGGTGACGTTGCCGTGTTGACCCAGTGTAATGGATTCGCCTCGAGGTAATTGGCCACATAGGCGTGATTCGTATAAACCACGGTTTGCAAGGTCGGGCTGGTACTCAACACCACGCCACTCTCCGTCCAGTTGGAAAATGCGTAGCCGTAATTCGGCGTCGCAATCAACGTATTTGTGGAACTGTAAAAATTGGTTCCCGCTCCCACAATAACACCGGCGCCAGCCGGATAATTGGAGGCGGTGATGGCAAACGCGGGCAAGGAAAAATTGGCCACCAGTTGCCGGCTGTGTTGAATGAAGAAAGTGTAAGTGCTGTTGGTGGTTTGCAACACACTGTTTTCCGTCCAGCCCGCAAAATAATAAGGCAAGGTGCTGGTGTTTGCCACCGCACTCACTGTCACATAGCTGCCATCCGGAAAACTGCCATCGCCCGTGGCCACACCGGCGCCGACAGGATTAACCGATGTCACCACGGCATCAAATATGCCCGAGAACGCCGACAGCGTGAAATTGACGGACTGGTTGGCACCACTGACTACCGTGGTCTGATTGGCAACGGGATTGTAGCCGTGGGTCGGCAAATCCTGCAAACCGACCATCCACGTGCCGTTGGAAACAGACAACGCGTAGTTACCATTCGCGTCCGTCTTGGTGCTGAGAAAATAGCTGCCTGAAGAATTGGTCGTGTAGGCAAAAACAGTGATGTTGGTAACGCCGTGGTTGGCGCCGTCTTTAACCAAGCCAGTAATTTGCGCGTCAAACATGGCGTTGGTGACGACTTTTAATTGCAGACTCGTCGAGTTGTATAGCGTCTGCCACGCCAAACCGGAACTCAACGAGGGTAAATTCAACGCACCAAAAACTCCCGCATAAGAACCATAATTGATCAGCGTCAGAGTATCTCCGTTTTGCGGCACGTAGCCGCCCAACAAATTGATGCCCAATATGCCGTCAAAGTTCACATTCCCTCTCATCGTCGCGCGCCCCAAATTATTTGCCGCACTGACGCCAAACTGCATGGTGGCACCAGATTGAGCATAACCATTCGAACTATTATTGAAGTTCACCGTCCCCTGCAAAATATTCACCAATCCGCTGTTGTTGAACGGCAGGTTCAGCGTCGTCGTCCCGCTGCCGCTCGTCTTCCGAAACTCCCCGTAATTGTAAAAGCGTTCCCCGCTGTTGTAATAATAATCAAAATTCTGGTCGCTCTGGCAGTCCCACAACGCCCCTGGCTCATTATATACCGACCCCAGCCACGAACTCCCGTTCCACGCACACCGCATGCCCCCGCCGCTCCACGTCACCACCCCGTAATTCGTAAACGCATTGAGCAGCGTCTTGTAGTTCCCGCTCACGTTCAACACCCCGTTCGTCCCCACCGTCAGCGCCCCGCCCAATTCCCCGCCGCTCCAGTTCAACACCGCGCCGTTGCTGACCAACATCGAGGCGTTCAGGCCGCCGCCCGTCCAATTCACCTGTGAACCTGTCAGTAATTGCAACGAACCCGCCGCTCCATTGCCCAACGTCACGTTCCCATTGATGACATAGTTTCCGTTCAACCCCGCACCACTCATCAAATTCGTAATCGTGCCGCCTTGAAAATTCGTGCCCAACACCAGCGTCCCCCCGTTCAACCCCAAGTTCGCCAGCACATCATCCACCAACACCAGCGTTCCACCCGTAAACCGGTTCGTCCCCGAGCCCCCAAATACCGGCACCACCGGGTTCGTGTAGCTGAACGTCCCGCCATTCAAGTTCATCACCGCTCCCGCCCCCGTCGTCGTCGCCCCTGCCATCACCCCGCCGCTGTTGAAGTTCACCGTCCCCTGCAACACATTCACCAACCCGCTGTTGTTGAACGGTAAATTCATGCTCGTAATCCCGCTCCCGCTCGTCTTCCGAAACTCCCCGTAATTGTAAAAGCGTTCCCCGCTGTTGTAGTAGTAATCAAAATACTGGTCGCTCTGGCAGTCCCACAATGCCCCTGGCTCATTATAGACCGACCCCAGCCACGAACTCCCGTTCCACGCACACCGCATGCCCCCGCCGCTCCACGTCACCACCCCGTAATTCGTCAACGCATTGTAGAGCGTCTTGTAACTCCCGCTCACGTTCACCACCCCGTTCGTCCCCACCGTCAGCGCCCCCCCCAAATCTCCCCCGCTCCAGTTCAGGATCGCACTATTACTCACCAACATTGAAGCGCTCATGCCGCCACCGGTCCAATTTAC
>JAKALA010000104.1 GCA_021813325.1 bacterium
GCCCCGGCCAATTTTGGACGCCGACAGGCATGCGCAACCTCGGCGCGCTGGCCGAAGCCAGACACAATGGTCATTGGGACGAACTCTGGCTCACAGCCTAATCGGGGGCAGTGTCAAGATGCGCCCGGTTGCCGGTGGCTTCATTAAAGGCTTCCAGCAACTGCATATCTCCTGTTGCATTGGGTCCAAGCAGGACGTCCACACGCATACCTGCACGGCAGATTTCCATAATCCCAATGGCAGTGGATGCAGTGCGGTGAGGTGTGATTTTATTCGGCACACCCATATCCTGATCCAACGAAAAAAGCGTAGGGTGTCGGAGCGGCCTCACTAGGGTGGTATCATAAACCCCGCAACTTCCGTTGCGTGACCGCCCGCGCCTTCGTCGCCACCATGTAGCGCAGGACATCCGCCGCATCATCGCCGCCGATGCCGTCCTCGTCGCAATCAACCTTCAAAACATCTTCGGGCCGGTTTGGATCATGTTGCAACGCCGGCAAAGTTTCCAGCAGGCGACCGCACCGCTTGTGAATGAAAAGTGTCGGCTTCACGCCGCCCTCGACATCGCCGAACCGCTGCAAAATTTCCGCCCAGCCGTTCACGCGGTCAGTGTTCGCGCAGCGCAGCGTAATTCCCAGCCGCGAATACTGCGCGGCAATGGTGGTGCCGTCGCTCTGGCGGGAAAACACATCCGCGCCGGCCACGAACCGTTTCAGATCCTCGATGGACATTTTGCGTTCGCCAATTTTGTGCCGCGCCAGCATCGCCTTGATCGCCGCCGCGTGACGTTGCGACAGCCAAAGCCGCTCCGCGTGTTCGTCCACGATGAAAATGTTTCCATCGCCGTCGCGACAGCCGAGCAAGACGACGGTGTAATGCGCAAACCCGTAATCCAGCGCGGCGAACCACTCCACCGCCCGCGAATCGTCGAAATCCTCGACGACGTGAACCTCGCGGCGCAGCGTCGTGAAATACTGCCCCGCTGCAATGTCCCAATCGCCATCCAGCCAGGCGCGTTTTTGCCAGCCGGCGAGATTTTCCAGCACCCGGACATATTCGGGATTGTTCCAACGGTTATCCGTCACCCGCGCCGGGATGAAGCGCGTTTCCGTCTCGCGTTTTTCCTGAAACGGCACGATGAATTTTGCCCGATACCATCCATGCCCGACGCCGCCGGGATTCGTGGTCGAATAAATGCGCGGGCGGAAGTTTGATTTTGACGTGCGGCAGCAGGTTGAAATGTCCTGGTATTTTCTGGCGGTGAGCGTGGTTGCTTCCCCGATGCCAATCACGTCGTATTCAAGGCCGAGGTAGGCATCAATGTCCTTTTCATTCTGAAAATGACCGGCAATGATCCGCGACCCGTTGGCGAACGAAAGAATCCCGCGAAACACGGAAAATTCATGTTTCAGCCGCCCGAACAACCGGCGGCGCAAATCTTCAAAATGTTCCAAGTTCGCCTTGCCGACCTTGCGCAGCAGCAGGCATTTCAATCCCGGCACGCGCTGGCAATCATCCGCCCCCATTTGCGCCAGCAGCCAATGTGATTTTCCGCCACCGCGTGCGCCCCCGTAGCCGATGGCCGTTGGCCCGTCCGGCGCATCGCACCGCCGCGCCGCAGCGGACGCGGCCAGTTGCCGTTCCTGCAAAATCACTTCGGCGGCGGCAAAGTTGTCCATCTGTTTTTTGGGACAACCAGCGCGGCGACCGGCCAGAAAATAATGTTCCCAAGGTGTCATGACGTTTTCGCGGGCAATGCCACCACGGTTTGCACATCCACAATTTCCCCGGTGGGTGCAGGCTCCGCCTGCCCGTAGATTTTTTCCAGCGCCACCGTGACCTCGACGCGCAAGCCCGGCAGATCGTCGCCACCGCGCCGCTCGCCATCCGTGCCGAGGCCGGTTGCCAGCCGGCCAAGCTTGCTGGCAATTTCCAGCATCCGGGCGGTATCGGCGAGGTTGGCATAGACCTTGTCTTTTTCCATAAAGGCGTCCAACGCCTTTTCAGCCGCAGCGATGGCCCGCTCATGCAAACGCCATTCCGTTTCGCGCAACCGCGTTTCGCGTTTCCCCCATTCCGCCGCCTTGCCCCGCGCCGCCGCCTCGACCGCTTCGCGCTCGATGATGGCAAGGTGTGCCGCGTGCGCTGCCACCCGCGCCGGCCAGTCAAATTTCGCCGACCAGCGCCCCAGCATCGTTACACTCTTATGCAACTTTTGTGCAACCGTTGCCAGCGACCGTTCCGGTCCCATGCTCAAATACAGACTGAAGGCGGCAAATGCCTTGTTTGATTCTCGCGGCAGTTGTTCAAACGCATGATTCATAAATTCACTTTCCACCCCTGACAGACACCCACACACACGCCCCTATAAATAGGGGGCGTGTGAGTGTGTCTCTGGTCTGACGCGCACGACCGACACACACGGCTTTTTTGCCCGTTCAAGTCTCCGTGTAGGTGTCTCATTTAATTAGCTCCGGTTCGGGTTGTGGAAAACGGGCAAAAGAAATTTTCGGATTCGTGCCACGGCGTTTTTCCTGCCATTCGTGCAAATCGCCATCGGCAAGCAGTTCGGCGATCATCGGATTGATTTTGTTCAACGCGATGCCCGCATTGTTGGCTTTGACCCGCAGCAAGTCCTTGGCAATCGGTTTGTCAGGCGGCACATGAGCCAGCACATCGCCCTTGGTGTAAATTCGTTTGGCGGTTTTGGCCTCCGGCCTTTCCGAAGCGTCGGCTTCGCGCCAGCAAATCACGCCCGGCTCGTTGGCGTGGGCAATCAGTTTGGTGAAGGTTTTCGTTTCACCGTCCGCTTCCGTCCAGCCCAGCCGTCCGCCGCGTTTTGCCGCCAGCAGTTCAAAAACAGAATGCGAACCGAGGCTGCGCACGGCGAGAACTGCCCGCGCCCAATTTGCCCATTCCGCCGAACCGCCACCGAGGTAGGCAAAATCGCCGCCGCTCCAGTCCGGTTTTTCCCTGCCAGCCGGCGGTTTGTTGGTATGATGCACCACCACGACGGCGCAGTTAAATTCCCGGAGCAACGGATTCAAATGGTTCCGCAGGAAGCCGCCGACATCCTTTTGAGAATTGGCTTCCCCGCCGAGATACGACAATGCCGGATCAATCCACAAAATGTCAGGCTGGTGATCGGTGAGCAGGGGACGCACGGTTTCCGCGAAGAATTGCCAGCCCGTCCGCACGTCCTCACGCGCCACAAAAATATTTTCCATCGCCATTTCCTTTTCGGCATCCGTCAGGTTCAAACCCTTGATGACGCCATCGCGCATTTCGGCCAGGTCGCCATCGTCATTTTCCGCCTGAATCAGCAGTGATTTCAGCGGACGTGTCGGGAAAATGTCAAAAGAACCGCGCCCCAATCCCCAAAGAATCATGTCCTGCATGGACAACGAGCTTTTGCCGATGCCGGTTGGCCCGACCAGCAGCAGTCCGGCACCCCGGCACAAATACCGGTTTCGCAACAATTCGGAAGGGTCGTTTGGCGCGTGCGCAACCAGTTCATCCAGCCGTTTGGCGGCGGTGACATCCAGCACCGGCGGCGCGTCAGGCTCGGCAGTGATGCCATTTTCATTCGCCCAATAATAAACCGCGTCCATCGGTGACTCATTCATGCCGGTTCCCTTTTCTGATTTATTTCCGCGTAACAGGCTTGAGGAATTGCCTGCTGAAAAATCGGTTGCCCGGTTGGTTGCGGATTCAAATACAGCAATCGTTGGCAGCGCTCGCCGCGCATCGCTTGCGGCAGCCGGGACAAACGGACGGCAGACAATGCGCCTCGATCCGCGCCCAGCGTAATCAGCACCGGCTTGAGTGGCGCCATGAGCCGGTCCCAATCGGACTTGCTCGCCGCGTCGAGCCGCACCAGTGCATGAATTGACCGCTTCCCTGACTCGCAAATGCACGCGATCCGCAATGGCATTTGCACCAGACACCGCAGCCAGTCGTCGGCATCCGCCTCGTCACTTTCCAGCACGGCGTAGCGAAAGGCCGAAACCGCTTCTTCCGACCGCCGGGACAAATTCCCATCGGAACGCGGATTCGGAAAAAATCCGCCGCTGACTGGTTGCGGCAGAAACCAGACGCCATCATTGCCCGCCGGCAAATGTCGCTGCTGGATAAAATCGCTCCGGTCGGCTTCCCACAAAAATTGCCCCTGGGATTTCATGTCCGTGAAAATCAGAATTTTTTCGCCCGACCCGCGAGCGTAAAGATGCCGCAGCACACTGGCGGAGTCCTGCCGGTCCACCTTGACTGGCGACCGTTCGGCCAGCAGGCGAACCACATCCTTGATGGCCGCGACATTGTTGGCGACTCGCTTGAGCACAGCCTTTTGAAATTTTGGCTTCGGTGGCGGCGGTGGCAAAGGTTTCGCGGAAACCGGGCTGCCGTTTTCGCCGCCGAGCAAATGACCACGCGGCAACAGGTGATTTGCGTTCGCCGCCGACTTGATCTTGTGAATCAATTCGCCTTCGCTCCACGGCGGCAGACACCGCTGATTGAACTCGCGCAACAGCACCAGCGCGTCGGATTCGCCGAGCGCGAACCCATGCACCAGCACCGCCGCGGCATAAAACGTCGCATTATGCCCGCTCTGGCCGCTGATTGCCGGCAGACATTTGGCAATGTATCGGCGCGCCCGCTCTGATGGGGTGGCTTTCAAAAAATTTGCCCGGTGGTTTTATTGCCCCTTAACTTTGCCCATCGCGCGAGCGGCAAAGTGCGCCTTGACCATTTGCGTGTCGAAGAAACACAGCCGGCCAATGCGGACAGACGGCAGCGTGCGTCCGGCCACTTGCGTCCGCAGCCAGCGCAGGGAGGGGCGGCATTCGGGGTTTGGAAATAGTTCCACCAGCAGGCGCGGTGCGTCCACCAGCCCGCCCTGTCCGTCAGTGTTTGATTGTTCTGTTTGCATCATCTTGGACAAAGCATATCTTCATTGCATATATGCAGCAAGATTTGCATTGATATTTAATACATATATGCTATGGTTTCGCCCATGCGCATTTCGCCCCAACGCCACACGCTCGCCGTGCTGCGGAACATCAGCGGCCTGACTCAAAAGGAAATGGCCTCGATCCTCGAATGTTCCACCCCGACCGTTCAGGCCATTGAGTTGGGCAAGCTGAACCTCAGCGATAAACTCGCCGGATTGGTTTCGCACAAGACCGGCATCAATCTCGCCTGGCTGTTGACCAATGATGTCACCCAGCCGCCGGTGGATGTGGACGGTGAACCCTACACCAAGGCGTTGTTTGAAGATTATCAGGCGCTCGGACTCCAGCAAAAGCATCCCGATTTGGGAGCCTTGCAAGCCCTCCATTCATTGACCATGAATATCCGCCGTCTCTGCGCCATCCAATTTCGTGCCTATAAAAACGACGACTCCGCTCTCTGCGCCTATAAACTCGCCAAAGCCTTTGACGATTTGGAAAAACATTTCGGCGTCACCGAGGAAGATCGCACCGCCGTCAAAATGCCGGAGTCCGATAAAATTGCGGCGGAGATCAAAAAAATTCCGCAACTGGCGTCCGGCTATTTGCTGGAAGGTTTTCTCACGTCCATGCGCCTCGAATCGGAAAAGAAGCAAAAGAAAAACAAATATCCGTTCACCAAGTCTGGCGAATACGTTTGGACGAACGACGGCCAGATTCGCTACACGCCCGAACGCGAGCCGCAGAAAACAGCGGTCGCGCCAGCGTCCAAACGGAAAAAGAAATAGCCGCCGCGTCAATTCGCTGCCGGACTGGACTCTTTCGGCATGATGGCAAACCACTCCGCCGCCGCCGCCGGGCGCATCCGTTTCAAATAATTCGTGCGGATGACTTGCGGGCTGTTGCCCGCTTCATCAGCCACACGCGGCACGTCGCCAGATTCGGCCACGCGGGCGGAAATGTAAGTGTGCCGGAGCGCATTGTGTTTCCATTCCATCGCCTCGATTTCATTCTCCGCATCGGCGGTGTCCGTTGCCGTTTTCAAAAGTTGTTTCGTCGTGTTCACCACGGAAACGACTTTCCCGCTTTTTTTCACCAAGGGTTTCAAAAACGCTTTCAAGTTGGCTTTCAACGGCACGATCCGGCGTGTGTCAGTCTTGGCGTTCTCCGCCTTGACCTCGATGAATCCTTCTTCCATGTCAATGTCCTGCCATTCCAGCCGCGCAATTTCCGCGTGGCGCAGGCCGGCGAACCCGCCAATAACAATCATGGGCAAAATCCGCTCATCGGCGGCGGCAATCAGCCGTTGCAATTCTTCGGCGGTGTAGGTGGTGATTTGACCCAGCTTGCGAGCCGTGTAGTTTTGGACGCCTTCCAGCCAGTCCGTGCCTTTCGCCAGATAGCCACGCAAGATCAGCCAGCGGTTGAAAAAGCCGATGACATCGCGGTGATTGCGGCGTGTCCTTTCAGCCAAGGCCAGCCCGGTCAAATAATCCGCAATCAGTTTCGGCGTGAGCGTGTGGACTTCGCGGTTAAACGCTTCCGCGAACCGGTCCAGCACATTTGCCAACTGTTTGAGGCGCAAGTCGGATTTGCCATCCGTCTCGGCCTGTTTTTTCATCTGCTCGACGGCCACGGCCACGGTAACGCGGGGGAGTGCCACGGCGTTGCGTTTCAGCCAGTCGCGGGTGACTTCCAGCGGAGTCGCCCGGCCTCCCAACATTCGGCGGATTTCGCAAATCTCCCCGACGAGTTCGTCTATCTCTTTGTCTATCTTCGTCTCGCCCTCCTTGCCATTGATAAAGGCGCGTGCCCGGATGATGGCGTGGGCATCGGCAGATTTGAGATTGAGGACTTCGGATTGGCCTTCGGTGATCTTCTCGATGGCATCATCGGCGGCGGCTTTGGCCTCGGCCATTGTGGAGCGCCAGACCAGTTTGCGCTTTCCGTTTGCGCGATAATCCAGCACGAAACGGGTGACACCATTCTTGATTGTGGGGCGAATACGGACGGAGATTCCGTTTTTCTTGAACTCCTTAACGGTGGTAGATGCGTCTGTTTTCATCTATCCACATGATAGACTATGGATAGATTTTCGTCAATACCTCGTTTTTCTTAAGAAAAATGGTCGGGGCGGTGAGATTCGAACTCACGACCTCTTGTACCCGAAACAAGCGCGCTAGCCAGGCTACGCTACGCCCCGACACAGTGTTTACATCTGTTTTAGCAGCATTCTTGCAACCCCGTTTGACAATCTGATACTGCCAATGTTCTTACAAAAGACGGCCTCCCAAGCTCCGAGTCCATGTGGCAAAAAACGCCATATACAAATCTCGTCCGCTACAAGCCGACACAGGTTTATTATGCCCGATTCCGGGTTAAGGGCAAGCTCATTCGGCGGAGCCTCAAGACCGAGGGCGCATCCACGCACTGTTCTTAAAAAGTGGCGTATTTGAGCAACGCCGGGTAGGATTGGGGCGTAATGGTTCCTCAGGCCGGGGAAACGTAAACCAAAAGAACCGTGTCATCTAATGAACCAGATTCAGTCCCGTCCCAGTAGTGCATGGACATTGAGAAAACGAGGTGAGATTCCAAAGAAATCGGCGTCCCGGCGGCAAAATGGGTTTAAGGATTTGGTAGTTTTAGCGATGATATGAGAATCGGCTGTTCCATAGCATTCAAGCAGGCTGCTCCAGGCCGGTTTCTGTCACAAGGCCGAACGGATCAGGGCAAAGAGCCGGGTGAAGCTGTGGCCCCATTGGCTGAGGCAGGCCCAGAAGCGCAGCAACAGATAGACGAGCAATGCAGTCCACACCTGCCAACGCCCGGCGTTGGCGTTGTGGCCGAGGAAGTCGGCCAGTTGCAAGGTCTGTTTGAGCGCCTTGAAGAACACCTCAAGGCTCCAGCGGCAGCGGTAGAGATCGGCGATGGTCTGCGCGCTCCACGTCACATTGTTGGTCGAGAAAATCATTTCGCGAAGTTCGCCGTCCACCAAGACAAGCGCGCACGGACTGACGCGCCCTACTGGACGACTGAAGCGCGCAATTTTTCCCCCAACCGCGCGAAGGCCGCTTCAAATACGGCTTGGGTGGCCGCTCGCAAGGACTTTCTGGCATCTACTTGCAAAGACTGGCGTATTTACTGGTGAGGCCTTTTGGATAAACTTTGACCTTTGTCCATTCAAAGGGGGCGGCGGTCTGATTGTAAGACTTGATAAAGGTGTCAATGGCTTGGCA
>JAKALA010000043.1 GCA_021813325.1 bacterium
AGCCGATAGGAGAGAATTATCAGAATCGCTCGTAGCTATCATAACTATCAGAATTATGATAACCGTGAGAATTTAGCCAGTGGTGCTACGGGTGACGCTTACGATGAATACGTCAAAATTGAATCATCAGTCCCGCAGATCATCGCGCCAACAGACGATGACAGTCCACAGTGGGTGCAGAATCTGGAACGGGCGGTTGGCGATGCCTTGTTTCCAGTCGCCAAGCTGAAAAACGAGCCGAGAATGTCGGCAAGATTTTTGGGAGCCATCTTTGGCCATCAATGCGCATCCTGTGTCTGGATGATGGAGGCGATCCAAAAGGAAACTAAAAAGCCAAAAGTTATAGACAAAGCCAAGCTGACCCCGGAACAGATTGAGGCGGGCAAGCAGGTGCTGGACAAATTGGTAAATGAATTTTACCCCGCTGTGCAGAGCCTGGCGCGACGGGCTTTGTCTTCCAGTGTGGATCAGTCTTACGATGATATGCGGGATTTTCTCCAATCCTTCTCGGCGGCGTTTGCCAGAAAGCCGAACAGCATGGGGGACATCGGAAATTCAGTTTTCCAAATTCATTATTTCATGCTGGTGCACTGGCCGATCATCTCCCGCATGCGATCGGTCCACCATTTACAACAAGAGTTGGTAAAGATTTTTGGGCCGCATCAGGTGGGCGAATTGAGACGGGTTGAAAAAATCTGCGAACGCATTGGTCTCACCTATCGGAAACCCGGGCGTCCGTTCCAAGTCAGATAATTCCGACACTCTCCTCCCCGCACTGTCGGTATTACTCCCTTCAACTTTTTGGTTCTATTTCTTCCGTTGAAGGCTGTCTCCTTCACCGTTTCCAAGTTTGGCAAATGGCAGCGACTGGAAATGCCATCACCTGCCAACATTGAAACCCGCATGTCGGCCACGATTTACCAGCACTGGCAAAAAAAGAATGCGCGCGGCAAGCTGGTTCCACCATTGACCTTTCCGCCGGACGGAAAGGTGCGCGCCAGCGAACCGGCCAGCGCCGGCGGATAACGGATTCCAAAGGGCGATGCCCTTAGGCGCGGGGTTTGGGGACGGCGGCAGTCCCCAAAAAAAGACCAAAAGCGGTTGAGTCGGCAGAGACGCAACCGCCGCTTTTTTATTTTCAAGCCGCCACGGCGGCCTGCCTCGTGGCCGCCCTCATTTCGTAATCCTCAAGGGACGGCGCAATGATGATGGCCTTCTTCGCATAGGCGCGGTGAATGGCCTTGCTGTTGTGGCCCAGTGCGGCTTGGGCAAACCGTTCGGGCATCCCGGCCATTTTTGCCCGTTCCGCCCACGCGTAACGGTAACAATGCAACGTCACGCCCACCACGCCCGCACGGTGACAGCGGCGGCGGAACCGGCTGGCCCGGTCGCTTTCCGAAAATTGGGACAGGTGCGGAAACAACGGGCCGACCGTCGGCAGTTGTTGCAACACGCGTGCCAATGCCGTGCTGACGGTGAACTGGGCCAGCGAGCCGGTCTTTTGCCGGAAGTAGGAAATCGTCCGGGTTGTCCAGTCCACGTCCTCGGCCTTGAAGCTCACCGCGTCGGTCTGGGCCGCGCCGGTTTCCCAGAGCAGTTCCAGATACAGTTTCCACTCGGCGTTTTTCTCCTGTTCCAAAACGCTCTGGTGTTCGTCCTGCGTGATGCCGCGCCGGTCTTTGGGGGTGTATTTGGGCCAGAGATACGGGGCCACGATGGGGACGGCAATCCAGCCCAAGGTCAGGGCGAAGTTGTGCAGCCGTTTCAAAAAGTTGATCACGGACACCTTGCCTGCTTTGAACACGGCCAGGAAATCATCGGCGGTGGTTTCCAGCAGGGTCTTATGGCGCAACCCGTCATAGGACGGCAATTTGAACATGACCGTATAACGCTCGCGGCTGCTGTCCTTGCCACGGGCTTGCAACTGGTCCATGACCCTCTGCCAGGTGCGGGCCACAAAGGCGGGGTCGCTGGCCGTCAGGTAGGCGCGGGCCAAGTGCAAGTTCAACACCGGCTGGCGCTGGGCTTCGTTCTTGGCGTTGAGCAGGCTGCGGGCCTCGGTCTCGTCCTTGGTGCGGAGACTGGTTTGCTTGCCGGTCGCGCTGTCTTGGGTATAGAATACCTCACCGCGCCGGAACAGGGTGTATTTTGTTTTCATGGGCATGATGCTGAATCATGCCCCAGAACCGTCGCGACACGTTAGGGTGTCGTGGGCGGGTTTCAGCGGAGTTCTGGCCAGATAGTGGCGGATTGCGTTTCAACCCGTCACCCGGCTGGCAGTTCCACTGACAGTGGCCGTCCACGCGTTCAAGAAACCATTTATTTATGCGGGTTTTATCAGCTTGAACACAGATGGACGCGAATAAACACGAATTTTCACGCCGTGGCTTAACCCAACCCGAGATCCTTTACAAAGTTGGCCTCCTCGCTGAAGTCCGGCTGGCAACCCAGCACTTCGACGATGATTTCACGCACACGAACGGCAATCTGCGCTCGCGTCCAGCCCGGAACGCCGGCCAGGGCGAGATCCGCCTTGTGGGTCATTATCCAACGGGCCAGATCGCCCGCGGTCTGCAAACCGGCGGGAAATTCTTTACAAAGCGGTTTGGTCAGACGCAGACCGATACCACCAGCCAGCAGCGCCACAAGCATAAAAACCCAAATGATAACAGAGCTTAAAATCTGTCGCGCGGCTAAAGCGCCCCAAAGACCAATCAACAAGGCCCCCGCCAACACTGCAATATTGACCCATTTTGGCCGAACCAACGCCGGTGGTTTTTTGACAGCTAAATCTGCGGTGATTTTCTCCAGGTGAAGCTTCCGTTGTTCGCGGCTGAACAGCATCGTCAAGTTTGTGGCGGGAGTTATTTCAGAACGTTTCCATCGACTTTGCTGAAGCAATGATTTTCGGAACAAGTTGAAAGCACGTTGGGTCAGGCAAACCGTCCCGGCAGTGATAGCGACTTTGCTTTGAATCAATTCAATCAATTGACGTGGCGTAAGAACTTTTGCTGCTTCGGCATCCTCAATTTGAATATCGAAGGCTTCCTCCACCGCCATTATGATTTCAACGCCATCCAGTCCCATGCCAAGATTTGTTGCATTAAAACGCGGCGCGGTCAAGGCCGCACGGGTTGCGGTTTGAACCACTGCTGGAGCCGTTCCAAGTAAAGATAAACCACCGGCGTCAGGTAAAGCGTCAGACATTGCGAAACGACCAGTCCGCCCACCACCGCCAGGCCCAGCGCCTTGCGCGATTCGCCACCGGCGCCCAGTCCCAAGGCGATTGGCAGCGTGGCCATGAGCGCGCACATCGTCGTCATCATGATCGGCCGGAACCGCAACAGGCAACCCTGCTGAATCGCCTCGGCGGCGGTTTTGCCGCCGCGCCGGGCGTCGATGGCAAAGTCGATCATCATGATGGCGTTTTTCTTCACGATGCCCACCAGCATGATGAGGCCGACGAAGCCATAAATGTTCAGGTCGAGTTTAAAGAGCATCAGCGTGATCAAGGCTCCAAAACCCGCCGAGGGCAGGCCGGAGAGAATGGTGATCGGATGGATGAAACTTTCATACAAAATCCCCAGGATGATGTAGATCACGATGATCGACACCAGGAGCAGCACCAACAATCCTTGCGAAGAGGCCTGAAACACCTGCGCCGAGCCTTGGAAATTGCCGGTGATGGACGCGGGCAGGTGCATGTTGGCTTCGATTTCTTTGACTTTCTCTACCGCCGTGCCCAGTGACACGCCCGGGGCGAGGTTGAAGGAAATCGTCGTGGCCGGCAGTTGGCCCACGTGGGTGATGCTCGTTGGCCCAAGATTCCGGGTCAACTTCGCCACGGCGCTCAACGGCACCAGGATGCTGGCGCCATTGGTTTCGGTCTTGGAACTGGTGAGGTAAAGCTGCGACAACGCCGCGGGATTTAGCTGATATTGCGGCTCGACTTCAAACACCACCCAGTATTCGGCCACATCGCCATAAATGGTGGAGGCCTGCCGGGAGCCGTAGGCGTCATAAAGCGCATTTTCGATTTGCGCGGGCGTGACGCCCAGCGCGGCCGCCTTGTCGCGATCGATTTCCACGTTCACCTGCGGACTGGCGATCTGCAAATCTGTGGTCACGTCTTGAAACTCGGGCTGTTCGGAAAGTTTTTGAACCAGCTTCGGCGTCCATGCGAACAGTTCCTTGGTGTCGGTGTCCTGCAGACTGTATTGATACAGCGCCTTGGTCAAATTGCCGCCGATGCGGATCAGCGGGGGATTTTGCATGAAAACATTGATGCCGGGCAATTGTGACAGTTTTTTGCGCAATTCCTGAATGATGCCATTGGCGTCCAAGGCGCGCTCGGAGCGATCCTTCAGGTGCATGAACATGCGCCCCTGATTCAAGGTGGCCGAAGGGCCGCCCGCGCCCACGGCGGACATGAAGCCTTCAATGTTGGGATCGGCGGCGACGATTTTCGCGGCTTCCATCTGATGCCTGCGCATGGCGTCGAATGAAATGTCCTGCGACGCTTCGGTGATGGCGAAAATCTGGCCCGTGTCTTCATCCGGGAAGAAACCTTTGGGAACCACTTTGAACAGATACAGCGTCACCGCGAAAATCACCAACGACACCACCAGTGTGGCTCGCTGATGCCGCATCACCACTTTCAGACTGCGTTCGTAGCCGCCCAGCAGACCGTCAAAGAAGCGCTCAAAGAAATTGTAAATCCGCCCGTGCCGGCGGCCCTGTTGCGCGCGGATGAACCGGCTGCACATCATCGGCGTCAGCGACAAGGACACAAACCCCGACACCAGCACCGCCACCACGATGGTCACGGCGAATTCATGGAGCAGGCGTCCCAGCAATCCGCTCATGAACAGGACCGGAATGAACACGGCCGACAACGACAGCGTCATGGAAACAATCGTGAAGCCGATTTCCCGCGACCCTTTCAGCGCCGCCTGCATGGGCGGCTCGCCCATTTCAATGTGCCGCACGATGTTTTCCAGCATCACGATGGCGTCGTCCACCACGAAGCCGACGCACAACGTCAGCGACATGAGCGATAGATTATCGAGGCTGTAGCCCAGCAAAGCCATGGCCGCGAAGGTGCCGATGATGGACATGGGCAACGCCAGGCTCGGAATGAGCGTGGCCGACAGGTTCCGCAAAAACATGAAAATAACCATGACCACCAGCGCCACGGTCAACAACAGGGTGTGGGTCACGTCGGCGACGGATTTGCGGATGGATTGCGACCGGTCAAACACGATGTCCAGATGGACGGCCGCGGGCATCTTTTCCCGGAATTGCGGCAGCAGCTTTTGAATCCGGTCCACCACCTCCACGGTGTTGGCGCCCGGCTGGCGCTGCACGGCCAGCACCACGGCGCGCACGTTGTTATACCAGGCGGCGACCTTGTCGTTTTGCACGCTGTCCGTCACATGGCCCAGTTCCTCCAGGCGCACCGGGTTGCCGTTGCGATACGCCACGATCATGGGGCGGAAATCCGCGGCCTTTGCCAATTGCCCGTTGGCCTGCACGGTGAACGCCTGATGCCGGCCATACAGCGTGCCCAAGGGCTGATTCACATTGCCCGCTTCAACGGCCTTTTCCACCTCATCAATTCCCAGCCCATACGCCGCGAGCTTGTTGGGATCCACCTGCACGCGGACGGCATATTGCTGCGAGCCGTAAACGCTGACCTGCGCGACGCCGTTGATCTGGGAAATCTGCTGCGCCAAAATATTTTCCGCGTAGTTGTCCACCTCCGAGAGCGGCAGCGTCGGCGACGACATGGCGATGTAAAGCACCGGCGAATCGGCCGGGTTGACTTTGCTGTAGGTCGGCGGCGCCGGCATGTTCGGCGGCAGTTGCCGCGAGGCCTTGGTGATGGCGGCCTGCACATCCGCCGCCGCCGCGTCAATGTTCCGGTCCAGGGAAAATTGAATCGTGATGCCCGCGCTGCCTTGCGCGCTGACCGAGGACATGGAATCCACGCCGGCAATCGTGGAGAACTGTTTTTCCAGCGGCGTCGCCACGGCGGAGGCCATGACGGACGGGCTGGCGCCGGGCAGGCTGGCGGAAACCTGGATGGTGGGATAATCCACGCTGGGCAGGTCGCTCACCGGCAGCTCGTGAAAGCCGACCAGGCCGAACAGCAAGATGCCGAACATGACCAGCGTGGTCATCACCGGCCGGCGAATGAAAAGTTCCGGAACGCTCATGGCGCGGGCGTCGCTGCGGCGGCCTTGGCTTCCACGGTCGCGCCCGGGGCCAGCCGCAACTGGCCGTCGGTCACCACGACTTCGCCGGGTTTTAAACCGGAGTTGACGACCACCCAGTCCTCGTGATTGACGCCTGCGGTCACCGGTCTTTCCTCCACCGTTTTATCCGCCTTCACCACGTAAACAAACGTGCCGTTTTGCCCGGTCTGCAACGCCTGGGACGGCACTACCACCGCGTTGGTCAGGTCGTTGAGCGTCACGCCCACCCGCACGAATTGTCCGGGCCAGAGCTGGCCATCGGCGTTGGCAAAGGTGGCTTTCAGCTCGATGGTGCCGGTGCTTTCATCGACCGCGTTGTCGATGAAGGTCAATTTGCCCCGCGGCGGCTCGCCGGACAGATTTTCAAAACTCGCGGTCACGGCCAGTTGATGGGTGCGCATTTCCTCGCGGATTTCCGGCAGATATTTTTCCGGCACGGCAAAGGTGACATAGATGGGATGAATCTGGTTGATGGTCAGGAGCACGTCGTCGGGCGATTTCACGACGTTGCCCGCATGAAACAACAAACTGCCCGTGCGCCCGTCGATCGGCGAACGGATGTCGGTGTATTGCAGATTCAACTCGGCGTTGGTCACGGCGGCGCGGTCGGCGGCAATGGTGCCGTTCAGCCCGTCCACCGCCGCCCGGCTGGTGTCGTATTGATCCTGGGAGATGAGGCTCTGGGCGAACAATTTCTCGTCGCGTCCGAACTGGATTTTGACATTTTCCAACTGGGCCAGATCGCGCTGCAAATTGGCCTGGGCCTGTTCCAGGGCCGCCTGGGTCGGGCGCGGGTCCAGCGTAAACAAGGAATCGCCCCGTTTCACTTCCCGCCCTTCCTCAAAATTGACCGCGCTGATGATGCCGCCCACCTGCGGGCGAATTTTCACGGAGGAAACCGGCTCCACATGGCCCACCGGCGCCGGATCGATCAACACCGGAATGGTTTTCTCCGCCACCACCGCGGTCAGGACGGGCGCGGGCGGTTTCGCGGTGGTGATGTTGGCGGGCGAACACCCGGCAATTGCAACCCACAGGAGAACGGTCAAGGCGAGGAGTAAGATTTGTTTCACGGGCGGCTTTCTAGGCGTGGCTCATTTCACCACCACGATTGAAGGACGGAACCCGACGGAAATGGTTTCAAGAAACCGGCCATATTCCTCCTGAAATTTGCGGTTGCGCGGCGAACAGCCCACGATCAACCGGGCCAGTTGCGGCAACGCCACCGGCAGCATGGTCAGGGAAATTTTCGCCAACTGCACGAAATGCGGCGGCACGTCGCCGCGCAAGCGTCCGGCCTCCTGTTTTTTGCGGATCACTTCCGCCACCTGGCGGGCCAGCCGCCGACGTTCTTTCTCATCGAGCACCGAATCGCGGACGGATTGCAGGGATTCCCACGCCAGCAAGCGCACCCAGTCGGCATCCTGGCAGTTCTGCCTGAACCACTGGGGCAGGCTGGAAACCAGTTTCGGGTCCACCGCCATTTCCTCGGCCCGCCGCATGCGCTCGTTGATTTTGTGGCGCAGCACCGAGCGGAACAAACCATTCTTGTCCTGAAAATAATGGTAAAGCATCCGCTTGTTGATTCTGGCGCGGCGGGCAATCGCCCCCACTCTGGCCCCGGCAAAACCCCGCACGGCGAATTCTTTGAGCGCCGCCGCCAAAATGCGTTGCCGCGTGCGCTCGGGATCGCGGGAGACAATGTTTGCGGGCCTCTGTTTGGGGCGGAGCATGGCTAGTTTGTAACCAAAAAGTTACTTGGAAACAAGCGGTATCTGGCCATCCTTTCCCCGGCGCGGCTTGATCCTGCCTTGGATGGCGACGTCACGTTGGCCCTCCGGACGGGCGCCACTTGGCGCCCCTCCGGATCAGGGCGATGATTCAGGCTTGTCAAAACCGCGCCCGCCGCTTAGACGTGTAAGCCATGCCCCATTTTCCCAGAACTTCGCGCCGGCGCCTTCAGGCTAGAACATCGTGAAAACGAAACCGGTGCGCCGGTTGAGGCGATGAATGACGCCGTCAGGTTGGCGGCGGGCCACGGCGCTTCGTGAGGGGAGCCGATTGTTGAAAGAAAACATATGATACGATCCTTGTTAACGCTCGGTTGCCTTTGTGTCGCCGGCCGGTTGGAAACCGGCGTGAGTTCAGCGCAGGAGGTTGGGCCAACCACGATTCAAAATCCCGAGTTGCGCGCCGGCTTTTCGATTCCGCGCACCTGGACGCGCCAGGGCATGGTGTTGAAGCGCCAGCAAAATGAGAAAGGCGTCAGCGGCGATCCTTGCATCGTTTGGGACGAGGCGATTCATGGCTGGCGAATGGTCCTCTTTTACGATCCCTGGGGCCATGCGCAGGCCATCTGCACGAATCGGGACAACCTCGGTCCGGGACAATGGAAATTGGAAGGACCGTTGCCGGTGACCAATCCGCAGGCCGTGGGCGGTTTTCACAAGCCGTTCATCGTGATGGACCCGGATCATCCCAATCAGGCCGCGAAGGTTGACGGACATTACTGGCTGCTGGTGGTGAGTTTCAAAGACGGCCATAAACAGATTCAGCGGGCGTGGTCGGAGAAACTGGCCGGGCCGTGGACGTTCGAGCCGCAAGCGATTATTCCGACGGGTGCCGAAACGGATTTCGATGGCAAGCATACCGACGCGGTGACGGGCTATTATTTTCCCGAGCGGAAAGAATTCTTGTATTTCTACATGGGCTATCCGCGCAAGGCGCAAGCCCGGAAAATCAGTCCGTATGGCTCCGCGCAGGCGGTGGCCACGCAAAAATTGGGCGAGACCGTGGCCACAAAACAGGGCGTGATTCTCGAACCCTGCCAGCAGCCGGGGCACTGGGCTTCCGGCTGGGTCGGTGGCTTGCAGCTTCTGCGCGGACGCGAGCATCGCTGGGTGGCGGTGATCAATGCCTCTCCCACTGCGCCGGAACCCGGCAACCGCGCCGAGTGGAATGAGGAACCGCCACCGAGCCTCGGGGGCTTTGCCTGGTGCGACGAAACCTGGCCGGTGAAAGGCTGGCATTTTGCGCCGGAGCCGATTGAGTGGGTCAAAGACATTCCGCAATCGGCGCTGGATGCGGGCGAGGGCTACAACCTGTGGCGGCAGTTCATCCATATTTTACCGGATGGTCGCGGCGCTCTTTTTTACAACAGCGGCTACTACGGGCGCGAGCAGTTGTATCTGAAAATCAGCGATCAGCCTTGATTGGCGAACGACGGCGTAATCTGGCTGAATTTCGTTCTGGCGAGCGGAAATGAATGGCCGCGCTGAGGGCGCCCGCATACCCTCGCATCTTTACCAATGAACCTGACGAACCCGGTCAAAACCCTCCGATTGATTGTATGCGTCGTTTTATTTGTCTGCGCCGGCATCATCCCAAGCCTGGCATCGATTGTGCCGGTAAAGTTGCAGTGCGAATACCGGACTAATCCGCTGGGCATTGATGTCGTTTCGCCGCGTCTGTTCTGGCAGGTGCAATCATCCGAGCGTGACCAATCGCAGACGGCTTACCGAATTCTGGTCGCGAGTAGTCGGGAGCAGCTTCACGAAAATCAGGGTGATTTGTGGGATTCTGGAAAGGTCGCCAGCGATGAGACAATCAACCTTGTTTATGCGGGCAAGCCGCTGACTTCGGGCGAACCGTGTTTTTGGAAGGTAAAAGTTTGGGATAAAAATGGTCAAGCCTCGGACTGGAGCGCGTCCGCGCATTGGAGCATGGGATTGCTTTCGCCCGGTGACTGGCGGGGAAAATGGATCGGCTGGGATCACGGCGAAGTCACCAACGATTTTGGCGAAGCGCAATGGATTTGGTTCCCGGAAGGAAATCCACAGGATCAGGCGCCGCTCGGCACGCGCTATTTTCGCCGGACGTTTACGCTGCCAGCCAACCAAACTGTGATCGAAGCAATCCTTGAAATCAGTGCCGATGACCAATTCGAATTGTTCGTCAATGGCCGGGCCGCTGGCCGGGGAGATAGTTGGAAGCAGCCGCAAAAATTGGACCTCGGCACGTTTTTGAAGCCGGGGGAAAACCTGCTGGCGATCATGGCGCGTAACATTGGCGACCACCCAAATCCCGCCGGAGTGATCGCCAAACTGAATGTCACTTTCCGGCAAGGCGCTCCCATGACGTTGATGACCGACCCGCTTTGGAAATCCTCGACCAATGGTCCCGCGGGCTGGGATACGTTAGTTTACGATGATCACACTTGGGCCTCGGCGAAGGCTCTGGGCGAATACGGCACGCAACCTTGGGGAATCATTCAGAATGATGATCGTCCGCTGCCCGCCCGCTATTTGCGGCGCACATTTGCCGTGCCGAAAAAAGTGAAGCGAGCCACCGCCTATGTCTGCGGGCTGGGGCTCTCGGAACTGTATTTGAACGGTCAGAAAGTCGGTCGTGATTTATTGTCGCCCGCCATGGCCGAGTATGACCGGCGGGCGTTTTATGTGACCTATGAGGTGACGGATCAATTGCGGCGCGGCCGCAATGCCGTGGGCGTGATACTCGGCAACGGCCGCTACTACGCGCCCCGCGTAAAGGTGCCGGCTGAGTGCCGGACCTTTGGTTACCCCAAGCTGTTGTTGCAATTGAACATTGAATACGCCGATGGCACTACGGCGCAGGTGGTCAGCGATGCGCGGTGGAAGCTGACCGACGACGGTTCGATTCGCGCCAACAACGAATTCGACGGCGAAGTGGATGATGCGCGAAAGGAATTTCCCGATTGGGATCGCGCCGCGTTCGATGACGCCAAATGGCATCCCGTGGAACTGGTGCAACCCGGCGCGCCCGTGTTATCGGCGCAAATTGGCGAGCCGATGCGGGTGGTGGATACAGTTCGTCCCGTGGCCGTCACCCAGCCGCGCCCCGGCGTTTTCATTTACGATCTGGGCCAGAACATGGCCGGCTGGTGCCGTTTGAACGTGCAAGGCCCGGCGGGCACGACAGTGAAACTTCGCTACGCGGAGGGCACCAATTCCGACGGCACGCTTTACACCGCCAACCTGCGCAGCGCCAAGGCGGAGGATTTTTACACGCTCAAAGGACACGGGCGCGAATCGTATGCGCCCCGCTTCACACATCACGGTTTTCGTTACGTTGAAGTCACTGGCTTTCCCGGCAAACCCAACCTTAATTCGCTGGTTGGCGAAGTGGTGCATGATGCGTTGCCCAAGGTCGGCGAATTCGCCACTTCGAATCCGCTGATCAATCAGATTTACCACAACATCTACTGGGGCACGCGGGATAATTACCGCACTCTGCCCACCGACATGCCACGCGATGAGCGTCAAGGCTGGATGGGCGACCGGCAGGAAGTTTCCAAAGGGGAAACGTTCTTGTTCAATATCGCGCCGTTGTATGCGCAATGGCTGCTGGACATTCGCGATGCGCAGCGCGCCGATGGCAGCGTGCCGGATGTGTGCCCGGCGTTCTGGCCGCTCTATCAGGATGGGGTTGTCTGGGCCAGCACTTACATCATCGTTCCGAACATGCTGTATGATCAATACGCCGATGTCGGCATTTTGCAGGAGCATTATGATGCGATGAAACTCTGGACCGATTACATGGAAAAATATCTGGATCATGGCGTGATGACCCGGAATACCTATGGCGACTGGTGTTTCCCGCCGCGTTCGCCAGCCGAGCTGACCGTGATTAATTCCTCCGATCCCAAATTGACCACGGACGGCAACCTGATGAGCACCGCCATTTTTTATCACGACCTGCAACTCATGGCCCGCTCCGCCCGGCTTTTGCAAAAACCGGCTGACGCCCGGAAATTTGAGGCGCTTGCCGGTGAAATGAAAATCGCTTTCAACCAGCGTTATTACCAGCCGAAGCTTGGTTATTACGACAACGGAACCCAAACGGCCTGCATTCTTCCGCTGGCGTTCGGTCTCGTGCCGGAGGAATACCGAACCAATGTGTTCAATCATCTCGTCGAGAAAATTACGGTGGAAAGTGACAACCACCTCGGAACCGGCTTGATCGGCGGACATTATTTGATGCGCGTCTTGTCAGATAATGGCCGTCCTGACCTCGCTTACACCATCGCCACCCAGACGACGTATCCGAGCTGGGGCTATATGATTTCCAAAGGGGCCACCACGATGTGGGAGTTGTGGAATGGCGACACCGCCGATGCCGGCATGAACTCGCGCAACATCGTCATGCTGATAGGCGACCTCAATATCTGGCTTCACGAATACCTCGCCGGCATCCGACCGGGCGCACCAGGCTTCAAGCAGATTATCATCAAGCCCGAACCCGTTGGTGATCTCACATGGGCAAAGGGCGTTTATGATTCCATTCATGGTCGTATTGCCAGCGAATGGAACCGCACCGCTCGCGAATTTGATTTGAAAGTCACCATCCCAGCGAACACCACAGCGACGGTTTATGTGCCGGCCAGGAATCCGGGATCCGTCACCGAAAGCGGCAAGCCGGCGGCCACGCAGCAAGGTGTTCAATGCTTGCGGCAGGAAAATGACTGCGCGGTTTTTCAAATCGGATCCGGAAATTATTGTTTTGTCGCCCATGAAAATTAGCCGTTTAGCCGGTTGCTCACCGCGCTGGCACGTTACGCTCGTTGCCCTGGCATTGGTAGCGATGCCTTGGAGCAATCGCGCCGCCGAAAGTCAACCAGAGCCGTCCTCACTTCCGCCCATCGATCGTCATGCGCTCGTGAGCCGGCACGATATTAATTGGCCCGACTTGAAGGGGGAAATCCCGCTGGGCAACGGCAACTTCGCTTTCAATGCCGATGGCACCGGTTTGGAAACCGTGGGCGGCAATACGATGTCGCACTGGTGCTGGCACAGTTTTCCGCTGCCGGCCGGCATCCGCAAGGAACAACTCAAGCCGTGGGCCACGCCGGATCACGGGCGCATGACCAACCCGTTGACCACGCGCGATCCGGAGCCGCTGGCGAGCTGGGAATATAACAACCCGCAGCCGTTAAATTTGGGGCGGATCGGTTTCATCAACCAGGCGGGCGAACGCTTGACCGCGGCCGAGGTGCAGGTGAAGTCGCGCCGACTGGAATTGTGGACCGGTCTGTTGACAAGCCAGTTCACCTATCTCGGCGAACCGGTCACGGTGCAAACGTGTGTGGCTCCCAAGTCAGATGTGGTGGCGGTGCGGGTGGAGTCGCCGTTGCTGCGCGATGGTCGCTTGCAAGTGATGCTCGATTTTCCGGCGCCGACGCTCAATGTCGGCGGCTGGCTGGGAGATTTTTCCCGGATCGCGGGACAGGAAACGACCATTACGCGTCAGGCCCCCGGCTGGTTGCAGTTGCATCGCACCATTGATGATGCGCAATACGACGTGGTTTTGGATGGTCAGGGATTTGGGATAAGCCGACCGGTTGAGTTGCATCCGGAAATCGAAAATGCCCGCTATGGCGCCGACGCGGGCGGCTGGACGAATGTCACAGCACAAGTGGCCGGCGCGTTGCATGATCGTGGCTTCATCACCGCCAACAATGATGCGTTCGGCGATCCGGCCTATCAGCACCCCAAGCACCTGGTGATCCAATATCGGCTTGAAAGAAAAGCGCAAACCAAGCGGCTCGCGGAAAATCAGAGCTGGAACATTCGTCCCTCACCGCATCAATTCATCCTGACGCCGGATGCCGGAGTCGGCACCATGGAATTCACCTGCGGCTTTGGAACCAAGCTCGCGAACACCCACGCAACGACTTTTTCCGGCGTCAAAAAAGCTTGCGCCGTTTCCTGGCCGAAATTTTGGCAACGCGGCGGCGCCATTGATCTCTCGCAAAGTCGCGATCCGCGCTGGCGGGAATTGGAACGACGCATCGTGCTTTCGCAATATGAGCTCGCGGTGCAATCCGCCGGCGATTATCCCCCCGCCGAGGCGGGTTTGACCGGCGAGGATACCTGGCACGGCAAATGGCACTTTGAAATGATCTGGTGGCATCTCGCGCATTACGCGCTTTGGAATCGCTGGCCCATGGCGGAAAAGGCTCTTTCAATTTATGCCAGCGTGGCCCCGGTGGCCCGGCGCATTGCAACGAACTTTGATTATGCGGGGTTGATGTGGCCGAAATCCACCGGCCCCAACGGCTACAACGATGGTTATCCCATCGAGATGTCGCTGTTGTGGCGCGAGCCGCATCCGATCTTTTTTGCCGAACTGGATTACCGGCTGCATCCGACCCCGGCCACGCTGGCCAAATGGAAAGACATCGTTTTCGGCACGGCGGCGTTCATGGCGGATTATCCCAAACACAATCCGGCCAATGGCCAATACGATCTCGATCCCGTCTTTCCCGCCAGCGAAGGCGATACGAGTCCGCTGCGGACCAACACGGTTTTTGAAATCGCGTATTGGCACGTCGGGTTGGAGATGGCGCAGCAATGGCGACTGCGTCTGGGACTGCCGCGTGAACCGCGCTGGGACGAGGCGGAACAGCAGCTCGCGCCGTTGCCGGAAAAGGACGGGCTTTACGTTTTTAGCAACTATCGTTCGGACACTTTTGTGACGCGCACATTTGATCATGTGGACAACATCGGCATCGCCGGCATGTTGCCGCCGTTTCGCGGCCTTGATCCTGCAACCGCCCGGCGCACCGTGGAGGAAGTGGGGCGCAGTTGGAATTGGGATGCCACGTGGGGCTGGGATTTTCCGTGGATGGCGATGGCCGCCGCGCGGGTGGGCGATCCCCAACTGGCGGTGGATTCGCTGCTGAAGTCTTCCACCAAGAATCAATACGATGAACGCGGCATTTGCACCGGCGGCCCCGGGCCGTATCTGCCCGGCAACGGTGGTTTGCTTTATGCCGTGGCCATGATGGCGGCGGGCTGGGATGGCGCTCCCAATCGGCGCGCGCCGGGGTTTCCTGACGACGGCTCCTGGACCGTGCGCTGGGAAGGATTGAAAAAAGCTCCTTAAACAAACCAGCGTTGAGACCGCTTGAAACCCGCGAAGTCCGCCAGCATTTGCCTTCAATAGCTGTTCCCCACAACTCGGTCTGGCTGAATCCGGAGCAGTCCAGGAAATTGCGTAGCCGTATTTTCGGACGGGACGCTTGCCTTCCTCCCGGAACCGCCGGGCAGTGACGCGCCCGCGTTTTCGGACTGTCAGTCAGAATACCCTGGCCACACGCGACCGGCACCCGGTTTTGCCATCCGATGAAAACCCAACCGCACCTGTGAAAAACCGGATTCATTTTACGGAATTACTCCGGCATTTGGCGGCCAAAACGCCAAAACTATTTTACCAGATCCGCCCGGATCATGCGCAGCCCAAACACCGCGGCAATTTCGTTGCGATTGACGGCCTGGAAACGAATTGTGATTTTGGTTTTGCCCTTCACCAAGTCCGCTGGAATGGCGTAGCGCACGTCAAAGAAATGCGGCGTTCCCCGTTTTTCCACCGTCTGTTCGCCAATTTTTTGGCCGTCCGCGAGAATATCAAAAGTCCGTTTCTGCCATTCGTCGTTGTAGTAGGTCACGACCAAAGCCATCGCCTGCGTCGAATCCACCGGCAGGTCGAACGAGAACCATTTCGAACCGCGACGCGCAGCGCGGCCCATGATGCGGTCGGGTTCGGTATCTTCACCCTGTTCGTTAAAATCACGCTCGGACTGCATCTGTCCGGGTTGGGCGTAAGCCACCGTGGCCAGCTCCAATTTGTGCTGGCGCTCGCGTTCCGCCGCAATTTCCCTGGACCGTTGCTCCCACTCCGCCTGCGAATACAAATCCCAATAAACGGCGTAAGCCCGCTCATGCAGCCGGTAAAACGGAACCAAGGTAATGTCCCGTTCCCGGCCCACGCCATCCGTGCGAAATTCACCGGGCTGGCCAGCCACCGGTTTGAGCCAGTCGGCCACCGGTCGGTCGCCCGTGACAAACACGGGCACCACCGAAAGGTCGTCCCGATTCCGCCCGCGCCAGTCTTCCGGCCCGATGTCGCCCGCCAGCACCAACGGCCCCCACATCAGGGCCACCCGACGGGGATTATCCGGCACCGGTTCTTCGTGCAATCGCTTGGGAAGTGTCAGCATCACTTTGTCGCCCTCCCGCCACTGCCGGGTCAGTTCCACATAATGATCGGGGGCGGGAACGGCCGATATGAGCGCGCCATTGATGGCGACTTTGAATCCTTCGCCGGCCCACGGCGGACGGCGCAACGCCAGGGTGAATTGTTTCGGCGCTTTCAAATGCAACGTCACGCTCGCCGATTCGCCCTCGGGAAAATCGGTTTGCACCTCCAGTTTTGCCGCCATGGCCTTCCACTCGGCAGTTGAAGGCGTGTAGAAGTTTACCCAGAGTTTTTTGCCGGATTCGTAATAAACACCGTAGCCGTGCAGAGCGTGATTTTCCATGCCGGTCCCGACACAACAGGTGAAACTTTCAAACATGTCCTGATATTCATGGGTCACTCCGCGACCGACCGGCACCATGTAACAAGTCCGGCCATCCGCCGGATCGATTGAAGCTAGAACGTGATTGAAAAGCGCTCGCTCCTCGAAATCCGCGTATTTGACCTCCGGCTGCAGCGCGAACAACTCGCGGGTCATCTTGAGCATGTTATAGACGTTGCAACTCTCCGCGGTGCGGCCATCCACGCAATCGTTTAATTTGTCCGGTTCGCCGAAATATTCGTCCTTGCCATGGCCACCGGTGGCGAAACTGTGATGATAGACCACCTGGTTCCAGAAAAATTTGGCCGCCTCGCCGTTGGTGGGATTGCCCGTGTAAATGTAATACATCAGGTCGCCCAGCAATTTGGGAATCTGCGTGTTGCCGTGTTTGCCAGGCAGGATGTCTTTATCTTCGGCCAGCGGATCAATGATGGCATGATGCTCAAAATACTGGCACGCGTGCTTCCAGCGTGGGTCACCCGTATCCGCGTAAAGGTCAGCCATGACCTCGTTCATGCCGCCGAATTCGGTGTTCAGCATTTTTTGAATCTGCGCCTCGGTGAGCTGGGATAAAATGCCATCGGCCCATTCCGCAAATTTGATTTCCACATCCAGCGCTTGATGATTACCAGTCAGTCGGTAGGCATCGCGCAAACCGGCAAATATTTTATGTTCCACATACCAGGGCGACCACATGCCGTTCAAATCAAAGCCGCCGGAACGAATGATC
The DNA here is from genome assembly GCA_021813325.1 of bacterium. Classification (GTDB taxonomy): domain Bacteria; phylum Verrucomicrobiota; class Verrucomicrobiia; order Limisphaerales; family UBA11358; genus UBA11358. The sequence continues at coordinate 17,387 of JAKALA010000043.1, forward strand.
CCGTTGGTTAGCGCGTCAAACTGCGTCAAGCCATCGACGAGAACCGTTTGATTTCCCTGGCGCACATCGGCCATCAACGCGCCAATATAGCCGTTACCGCGCGCCTGTTGGATTTCCGCCAGCTCACTGACCATATAATCCGCCCGTTGCTTGAAACGCGGATCGCCGGTGGCGGCATACATGTAGCTCACGGCAGACAAATAGTGTCCGGCAATGTGTCCGGTAAGCTGCCGTCCGGCGCCATCCCAGCCGCCGTAGCCTTCTTTTGCCTTGGGCTTCAAGCCGGCGGTTTTGCGGAGGTAATACAACATGCGATCAGGGTCAAGCTGGAGCAAATAGGCCGCGTCCAATGCCTGCGCGCGCTTGAGCGGACCGCCCGTCAATCTCACCGCCGAGAGTGGCAACGGCCGTGCCAGTTCAGGAACGGCATCGGTGATCACCTGACTGGATGACACCTGCCAATATGAAGACGAACCGGTCCGGGACGTTGGCTCCGAAACCGACTGACTGGAAGTGAAATGACAACCTGTCGTCGCCGCGACGGTCGCCAGCGCTGCCACAGTGATGGCAGCCAGAAATGTTTTACAGGCGTGTAATGGCATGGCTTTGTCTCGGTTCAAACTCAAGTCCAACCAGGTGGATTGCTTGATCAAATTATCGTCTTCCCGCGCGTCGCCCATGTTCTAAATCCACTTTGACCTATCCGCTTCACGGCCCCGGCGCACGCCTGGGTTAATTTTAACCTGGCCCGAACCGGTCTGGTTTTGAACTTAAAAGATCCAAGACGCTATAACATTCGCCCGGCAGGCAACTCCCTGGAAAGTCGATTTCTGGTCAGGCTTTGATGAATTTCTTGCGGCGGTATTCCGACGGACGCCAGCCAATCCATTTGGTGAACGCGTTGGAAAAGACAAAAGGATTCTGGTAACCGATACTCTGGGCCACGGCCTCAATCGTCAACTCGGTGGAGCCCAGCAGTTCCGCCGCCCGGCGCATGCGCAGATAAATGACCTGATGCATGGGGCTGCGCCCCAACTGGCGCTGGCAAAGGCGGCGCAGATGTTCATTGCTGTAGCCGGATTCCGTCGCCAGGCGCGTCAACGACCATTCGCTGGCCAGATTGGCTTCCACCCGTTCCCAAAGAATTTTCAACTGATCCGGCTGGTTGGACGGCTGGGCAAACCGCAGCACATATTCGTGAATCAAATCCGTCCATTCGCGCATCAAGTGGGGCTGTGCCGGACCACCGCTTTCATACATCAAACCCAGAATGGCCGAACGTAGTGGCAAGGGATCGTAGCGCGTGATGACCGGCGTGGTGGCTCCGGCGATGGGCCGCTGTTCCGTTGGCCGTTGATAGCATACCCAGCAAAAATCCCATTTCTTTTTGGGCATCGCCTCGAAGGCATTCAAGGTGTGCGCCGGCAGCAGACACGCGTAGCCTTCGGGACAAACGCGCCAGCGGCCGTCGATGAGCACGCGACCCTGGCCATTGATGCAGGCGAGAAAATACGTGGTGGTCTGCTTGGTGCGAACGATCTTGGTCGGAGCCTGGGTTTCCTGAATTCCGATGTGAAGGATTTGATATTGATTCAGGATCTGACAGACGGGAAATCCTTCAATCCATGGGCGGGACTCGACATTCATCGCCCGCACTCCCCGCATCTGCGTGCGTGGATTGTGGATTGTCACATCTACCAGCTCTGTTGGCGTGTCGTTCATGCTCACAAACCGCGATCACACTCCTCGAACCACCTGATGGTTTGGGTTCCCGCCATTCGGCAGGCATCCGACGTTACCAATTTACTCTCTCCATTTCAACACACTCGGTTCAGGCGCGGAATGGCATGTGACCAAGCCGACGCTGCCGGATTGGTTGGCGCCGGGAAAGCCCTGTCGGCACACGGCGGCAAACCGCGCCACAGCGCGGGCAAATATATCCGTAATTTCATTGTGTGATCGCGTGACTGCCGGTTAAACCGGCTTCTTTATAAACGAAAAACGCCGGCAGGCAATCCGGCGTGGGTATATCAGATATGGCTTTGTGCGTTTCATTCATGGGCATCTTGCCCGGGCGGGCATAGCATGGAATCGGATCGCTTGTGCCGGATCGGAACACTGGATTTCAATTTCACAACAGGCAAAATTTATGCGCTACGAGCCCATACCGCCGGAACTTTTCGTTGCCAATCGCCAGCGTCTGGCCGCGTTATTGCCGGGGAATTCTCTGGCGGTGATCAACGCGAATGATGTCTGCCCCGCCAATGCGGACGGCACGCAAGCCACCATCGTCAATTCCGATCTGTTTTACCTGACCGGAGTTGAGCAGGAACAGACCATTCTCGTCATTTACCCGAATGCGGATGAGGAAAAATTCCGCGAGCTGTTGTTCCTGCGCCAGCCAACCGCAGAGCTTGCCATCTGGGAAGGCCATAAGCTGACCAAAGCAGAAGCCCGCAAGCTGACCGGCATTCAAAACATCCATTGGCTCTCAGAATTTCCCCGGCTGTTTCATCAGTTGATGTGTGAATGCGACCAGGTTTTTCTGAACAGCAACGAGCACAAGCGCGCCATTATTGAGGTGGAAAGCCGTGAGGCGCGATTTGTTGCCGAAACGAAACGCAAATATCCGCTGCACCATTTCCGACGGCTGGCCCGGCTGATGCATGAGTTGCGCGCCGTCAAATCAGATGTTGAGATCAGCCTTATTCGCCGCGCCTGCGACCTGACCCACCGGGGTTTCCTTCGGGTCTTGAATTTCACGCAGCCCGGCGTTCATGAATATCAGGTCGAGGCCGAGTTTGCCCACGAATTCACCAGTCATGGCGGGCGCATGGCCTACCAGCCCATCATCGGCAGCGGGCGCAACGCCTGTTGTCTGCATTATCTGGCCAATGAAAATATCTGCCGGAACGGCGAATTGCTTTTGATGGATGTCGGCGCCAGCTATGCGAATTACAATTCCGACATGACCCGCACCATTCCCGTCGGCGGGCGTTTCACCCGGCGACAGAAGAAAGTTTACGACTCCGTGCTGAAGGTTCTGAAGCAAAGCATTGCCGGTCTGGTTGCCGGCAAGAAAATCAAGGAATGGCAGGAGGAAGCCGAGGCCATGACCGAGCGCGAACTGGTTGATCTTGGACTGATCACCATGAATCAAATTAAACGACAGGACCCCGACGACCCGGCGTTCAAAAAATATCTGATGCATGGCGTCGGCCATCCGATTGGCCTCGACGTTCACGACGTGGGCATCACCACCCAACCTCTGCAAAACGGCTGGATCATGACTGTGGAGCCGGGCATCTACCTGCCCGAGGAAGGCTTCGCCGTGCGGCTGGAAAACGACGTGCTGCTTACGGAAAACGGTCCGGTGGATCTGATGGCGGACATTCCGATCGAAGCTGTAGAAATCGAATCCCTGATGAACCCAGGCGCCAGGAAAGCCCCGAGCCGAAACGGAAAACCGGATGGATCACACCAACGCCCGAAGATATCGACCAGGGCGGCGGCAACCCAGCACTAATTTTATTGAATGCAGTTCCGGTAATTTCATCAAATAAGAAACGATGGCTTGCCGATGTGATTTCTGGCACCGTCTGCACACAGCTTTATGAAACAACGCGCCCGCATTTTTTTCACCAGCGCCATGCTCGCCATCAGTTCCGCGAACCTCGGCAAAGCTGCCGGGGCCGCCCCGGATTATCCGGTCAAACCGGTGTCTTTCACGTCCGTTCATCTGGACGACCAATTTTGGGCGCCGCGCATTGAGACCAACCGGCTTTACACCATTCCTTTCGCCTTTGAGCAATGTGAAAAATCGGGGCGCATGGACAATTTTGAACGTGCGGCCAAGGCGTTGCGCGGTGAACCGTTCACCAATCATGAACCACCCGGTTATCCCTTCGATGACACCGACCCCTACAAAGTTTTGGAAGGTGCCTCCTATTGTCTCGCCGTCCAGCCCGATCCTAAACTCAAGGCCTATTTAGACAACTTGATCAGCAAAATTGCCGCCGCCCAGGAACCGGATGGCTATCTTTACACGGCCAGAACGATTGATCCCCAGCATCCTCATGCCTGGTCCGGACACAAACGCTGGTTGAACGATCCCGACCAGAGCCACGAGCTTTATGATTCAGGACATCTGTTTGAGGCCGCCGTCGCACATTATCAAGCAACGGGCGAAACCAACCTGTTAAATGTTGCCATTAAAAATGCCAACCTGCTTTGCCAAGTCTTTGGTCCCGGCACGAACCAACTGCACCTCTGGCCCGGGCATGAAATCGTGGAAATGGGATTGGCGAAACTTTATCGCGCCACGGGCGACGAGCGTTATCTCAAGCTGGCCAAGTATTTCATCGATGTGCGCGGTCCCGGTGGCGATGACTATCATCAATCGCGCATCAAACCCGTGGATCAACGCGAAGCCGTGGGCCATGCCGTCCGCGCCGCCTATCTTTACAGCGGCATGGCCGATGTCGCGGCCATGACCGGCGACACCGCTTACACCACCGCCATTGACGCCATTTGGGATAATGTGGTGGGCAAGAAACTTTACGTCACCGGCGGCATTGGCGCCCTGGGCTCGGGTGAGGCGTTTGGCCCGAATTATTTCCTTCCCAACATGAGCGCGTATTGCGAAACCTGCGCCGCCGTTGGGAATGATTACTGGAATGCGCGGCTGTTCCTGCTCCACGCGGATGCCAGCTACATGGACGTCTTCGAGCGCACGCTTTACAACGGCCTGCTTTCCGGAGTGTCTTTGGACGGCGAGAAATTTTTCTATCCCAATCCGCTGGAATCCATCGGTCAGCACAGTCGCAGCCCCTGGTTCGGATGCGCCTGTTGCCCGGGCAACATCACCCGCTTTTTGCCATCGGTCCCGGGCTATTTTTACGCCCAGCAAGGAAATAATATTTTTGTGAATCTCTACGCCAGCGGCACCGCTGACATCGCGCTGGACAACGGACTCAAAGTGAAGCTCCAGCAGGAGACACGCTATCCTTGGGACGGAAACATCAAGCTGGCCATCGCCCCTAAAAAACCTGGACTGTTCCGCTCGACGAAATTCACTTTGAAATTGCGGGTTCCAGGCTGGGCGCGCAACGAGCCGGTGCCCGGCGACCTCTATCATTTCGCTAAAACCGACACCGAACCAGTCACATTGAAAGTGAACGGCAAGGAGATGCCACTGGAGCTTGATAAAGGCTACGCCACCATTACCCGCAAATGGAAAAAGGGCGATGTCGTCGAGTTGGAACTGCCCATGCCGGTGCGCCGCGTGGTTGCCAACGACCAGGTCCAGGCTGACCGCGGCCGGGTGACGCTTCAGCGCGGGCCGATTGTGTATTGTTTGGAATGGCCGGACAACCACGGCCATGTGCGCAACCTGATGTTGCCGGACACGGAAAAGCTTCGGGCGAATTTCAGGCCGGACTTGCTCAACGGCGTCGAGGTCATTCAGGGCACGGCCTACAGTCTTGCTGCCGGGGACGATAATGCCATCCTGCGTCAGCCGGAAACTTTCACGGCCATTCCCTATTATGCCTGGGCCAATCGTGGCAAAGGTGAAATGACCGTGTGGATTCCCGATGTGGAACAGAGCGCCCATGTCCAAGCCAAGCCCACCATCGCTTCGACCAGCAAAGTCACCTTGTCCCATCCCGGAGCCAACCCCGAGGCGATTAATGACCAGTTGGCGCCAAACTCCGACGATGGCGAGAAGAACGCCTTCTTTGCCGGCAATGAAGAACCCTTCTTCCATTGGTGGCCGCGCAAAGGCACCGCGGAATGGGTGCAGTATGATTTTGCCAAGCCGGCACGCGTCAGTGCCGCGGAGGTTTTCTGGTTCGACGACACCGGTCGGGGAGAATGCCGCGTGCCAGAATCCTGGCGACTGCTTTATCACGCGCATGGCGAATGGAAACCGGTCGAAAATCCCAGCGCTTATGCCTGTCAGGCCAACCGCTTCAATCGGACCACTTTCACTCCCGTGGAAACCGACGGGCTAAGGCTGGAAGTGCAATTCCAGAAAAACTGGTCGGTCGGCATCTACGAATGGCGGGTTGACTCAAATTGAATGTTGCCGGGGCGGAAGGTGGACGAGGGACCAGCGGCCGCATGACTCGGAGAACAAATTTGAACCTGAAATCCGCAGTGGAACCGCGCACCAGACGAACCACGGGCAATGAAAAGGTTGGCACCGGGTTCGTTCCGCGCAACCGGTTTCCCCATTACTAGCAAGTCGGGCTTTCTGAAATCCATTGCCTTTTCGGGTATTTCACGGTTTCAACGGCGGCTTTCAGGTTGGAATGATTGATCGGAGTATCCAGGTAAAATTTTCCTAAAATTTCCCTCAAAAAACTCGTCTGGCGGCTCAGTTATGACGCGCAATTGCGGCGCGCTTCTAGCGCACAACCACAAGATATTCATTTGGTTGTAAATTATTTCAGTCGCTTTAAACGCGAATTCTTTGAAACACTGAAGACTAAAGGCAGCTTGGGCATATGGCTTGCTTGATCATTAAAGTAACCCGATTCAACCGGTGCCCCGAGTCATTGCTGAAGCCGAGATGGAAAGAAACAAACTATGCGACGCTGTTGCCGTCACCCGCGACCACGCGGGGCACGGGGTGCATTTCCCATTCCGCCTACGGCGGCAACGCCGGCCAGGTTCTCTGGTCACCGGCTTTTTGCGGATCAGCGGATTTAAATTAGCGCGGGGGCGTTTTTTTGTTTGGCTGTTGTTGAACACTTTCATTTTTAACCCAAGCCCTTTGTCGGCGCTGGGAGCTGGGGCGGTGCTCAATCATTTGAGCCAGTTGGCGGCCCTCACTCCGGACCAAGCGGCAAAAGGCCTTCCCATTCAGGTGAAGGCCACAGTGACTTACTGCGACAATGTGTGGCGGGTTTTGTTCATTCAGGAGGGCACCAACACGTGTTACGTCTGGCGGGCGGCGCCGCCGGATGATCCTTCCTGGCAACAGTTCAAAGCCGGGACGTTGGTGGAGTTCACTGGAACAACTCAAAAGGGATCCATCAACAACACCATCAACGCTTCAGATTTTAAAGTGCTCGGTGAGGGACCGCTGCCGGCGCCGCTGGTTTTGAAAAGCATCGGCGATTTCAACAAAAAAAATGATGTCCGCTGGATCAAACTTCCCGGCGTGATTTATCGCCTCGATGGCACCGGTGACCGCCGGCTATCCTTGATGCTCGGCACGCCTTTTGGCAAAAACGTCTCGCTTTGGATGCTGACGGCCAATCGCGCCACCCTGGAAAAACTGGTCGGAACGGCGGTGGAAGTCCAGGGCGTATTGGGCTTCAAGTTGGATGCCACTTTTCAACCGACCGATGAAAATGAAATTTGGGTTCCCGACCTCAAATGGATCAAGCAGATCAGGGCTATTCCCGTCACCACCATCAAGGATTTGACTTCGGATTCGCAAGCATGGAATACGAACACGCCGGTTCGTCTGCGCGGCAGCGTCATCAACCAGCGGGTGGGCGAATTTGTTTTTGTCCAGGATGTAACCGGCAACGTGCGGGTGAATTTCCATGATCCCACGACCTATGTGCTCGGCAGTCCGGTGGAAGTTTACGGCTATGTGAATGGCCCGGGACACCCCGCCGAGGTTCAGGCCATCAGCATCAATCCCTTGACCGCCCCGGCCAATGCCGCGCCCGCTTCTCCGCCGCCCATTCCCAGTGTGGCCACCAGCGCGAACACCAATCTGCCCGAGCTGAAACAGATCGCGCAGGTTCGCAATTTGTCGGCCAAGGAAGCCGCCCGCGGCTATCCCGTGCGCGTTGCCGGCGTCGTGACCTACAGCGATTCCGTGGGTTCCATCCAATTTGTCCAGGACGATTCGGCGGGCATCTTCGTCAGCGTCCAATACAAAAAGTCCCCGGGAATGCCGCCGGCCGGTGAATTCGTGGAAATCACCGGCTTCAGCGGACCGGGGGATTACGCGCCGATCATCCAAGCGGAACACCTGCGCGACCTGGGCCAACGGCCGTTTCCCTTCGCCAAATCGGCCGCCCTTGAAACCTTGATGACCGGCAGCGAAGACAGCCAATGGGTGTCGCTGACCGGCATCATTCAGGCCCAGGCCACGAACAGCGATTACAGCAGTCTCACCTTGTCGGTTGCGAACACCTCGATCAATTTAATCGTGCCCCACAACGGCCAGCCACCCCTGGCAAATTGTGTGGACGCCCTGGTTGAGGTCAACGGCGTTTGCGGCAGTATATTCGACGACCAGCGGCACCTGGAAGGGGTTCGCGTTTATGTGCCTTCCCCGGCGCAAATTCAAATCAAGGAAAACATAAAAACCGACCCCTTCCAACTGGAACCTCTCCCGATCAAAGATTTGCTCGGATTTCGCGCCAGCGGCAGCAAACACCGCGCCCACACCCGGGGAAGTGTTACCCTGGTTCAACCGGACGGGAGTTTTTATTTGCAAGACGACACGGGCGGCGTGCTGATCCAAGCCTCCAAAGCTTCGGGCAAAGTGGAGGTTGGCGATCATCTGGATCTCGTCGGATTCCCTTCGGTGCTCAACAAGCTGCCCGTGCTGCAAGAGGCCTCGTTCGTCAAGCTCAAGGCAGCCAACGGCGTAAAACCGATGCAATTGTCCCCCGCAGTGCCGCTGCAAACGACGCTCAACGGCATGCTGGTTCAAGTCGAAGGCCGGCTGTTAAGCCATTCCTCCAGCTTGAGCGAGGAGGTGTTGACGCTTCAGTTTGGCAACTGGATCACCGATGCCATCCTGGAAAAAGATCAGCCCAAAGATCAGTTGGCCGGACTGGTTCCCGGCAGTGTCATCCGGGTGGCCGGCGTCTATGCTCCGCGGCTGGATGACAATCTGAAGGTGCTTTCGTTCCAGTTGGTATTGCGTTCCAGTCAGGATGTCACACTGCTTTCCCGGCCTTCCTGGTGGACGCCCGGTCATGTGGCCTGGGTTTTGAGCACGGTGGGATTGGCCGGCATTTTAATCCTGGGCTGGGTGCGGGTTCTTCGCAAACAGGTGCGGCAACGCACGCGGGAACTGCAAATTGAAATCGAAGAACGCAAACGCATCGAACAACAAGTTGCCAGGACACATCAAGAGCTGTTGGTTGTTTCCCGCAAAGCCGGCATGGCCGAAGTCGCCGCCAGCGTGTTGCACAACGTCGGCAACGTCCTCAACAGCGTCAATGTCTCGGCCAACCTGGTCTCCAAGCAGGTCAAGCAATCCAAGGCAGCCAATGTCAGCCGCGTGTCGGCCCTGTTGCAGGAACAGGCCTCGGATCTGGGAGGCTTTTTGACCCAGGACACCAAGGGACGTCAGATTCCCGGGTATTTGGAGCAGTTGGGCCAACACCTGATTGAGGAACAGAATTCCATGGCTAGGGAACTCGAATCCCTGACCAAAAATGTCGAGCACATCAACGAAATCGTGGCCACGCAACAAAGCTACACCCGGGTCATGGGCATGGCGGAAACCGTTTCCGTGAAAGTCCTCGTCGAGGACGCCATCCAGACCGACAGTGTTTCCCTGGCCAAACATCAGGTCGCCGTTACTCGAAACTACGTTGAGCCATTGCCCGAAATCACCACCGACAAACACAAGGTGCTGCAAATTCTCATCAACCTGTTGCGCAACGCCAAACACGCCTGCAACGACTCGGAACAATCCGCCAAGCGCGTCACCGTGCTCGTCACGGCGGAAAACGAGAAAATAAAAATCGAAGTCGCCGACAACGGCGTGGGCATTCCGGCGGAAAATTTGACGCGGATTTTCAATTACGGCTTCACCACGCGCAAAACCGGGAATGGACTGGGCCTCCACATCAGCGCGCTCGCCGCCATGGAAATGGGCGGCAGCCTGACCGCCAAAAGCGACGGTCCCGGCAAAGGCGCTGCGTTCACCTTGGAATTGCCGTTAAAAATGAAAACGGCCACGCCAGACATGGCCTAACTCCATTCATCGTTTTCCGGTGGATTTTTGCAGCAGCCGTTTTAACTCCACCGCCGGCGTTTTCACCAACTGGGCGGTCACGGCAAACTTTTTCACCCGGCTGGATGGCAGCCGGAACTTGAAATCGCGGAAAACCCGCTCGCAAATCGTCATCAGCCCGCGCGCCCCCGTTTGTTCCTCCGCTGCCAGCCGCGCCAGTTGGCGCAGCCCGTCATCCCGGAATTCGCATTCAATGCCGTAAGCCGCGAACGCCCGCTCGTATTGATGAATCAGGCTGCTCTCACTCCTGCGCAACACATCAAACAGATCGTCTTCGCTCAAGCCGTGGCACGCCACACGCACCGGCAAACGCCCGACAAATTCCGGCTCCAGGCCAAACGTAATCAGATCCGCCGTGGAAAGTTGCCCCAACAATTCGTCCGTGGATTTCGCCTGCTGGCGCCGTGTCTGAATGATTTCCGGGATCCCCGAAAACGCCCCGCTGACGATAAAGAGAATGTGCCGCGTGCTGACCGTTTCCGGCTGCAACGCGCCGCCGCCGCGCATCGCCGCCATGGCGCTCTGCAACTGGCCCGGCATGTCATTGGGCGACACCAGCGGCACGTCGCCATCCTCCATGAGCTTGAGCAGATTCGTTTGCACGCCGCGGCCGGAAACATCGCGCCCGGCCGGTTCCCCACGCGTGGCCAGCTTGTCCACTTCATCGAGATAAATAATCCCGTGCTCGGCCTTTTTTACGTCGCCGCCGGCGTGCCGCACCAGATCGCGCACCAGATCATCCACGTCGCCGCCCACATAGCCGGTTTCGCTGAACTTGGTGGCATCGGCCTTCACGAACGGCACGCCGATCAGTTCCGCTGCGGACCGGATCAAATGCGTCTTGCCCACGCCCGTCGGCCCCAGCAGCAACACATTTTGCTTCTGATAGAACGGGGCGTGATTTGCTGCCAAGGACAAGCGCACGTGCTGAAAATGATCGCACAGCGCCACGCTCAACACTTTCTTTGCCTCGCGCTGGCCGATCACAAACCGGTTTAAATGTTTGGCAATATCCGCCGGCTTGAGATCAAAGCTGAACTCCGGTTTGGGCGCGGCGGCAGATTCTTCGACGCCCGGCTTGGACAGGCGGACGCCACGGAATTTTTTGGGCACGCCCGCCGCGATGGGGCCAGGCTGATCGCGATGAAGGGTTTCTGACATGCGCGAAAGCTTAGTTTAATTCATCTTCACTTGCCAGAATTCCAAGACCCCGCGCCAGAATTTTTCTTGGGGTTCTCCAATTTGCGCATGCCCCAGCTCGGAAAATCGCCACAAATGTTTCCGTCCAGCGTAGCCATTGAACAGCTTGAGACCAAACCGCGCCGGCACAATGGTATCGCGGCCATCGACCATCACTCCCACCGGACCATGATACATCGCGAGATAATTGCCCGATCTGAAATCATCCAGCGTCAGCCAGCGAGCCGGCAACCAGGGATATTGATACTGGGCCACATCCGCCAGGCGTTCATACGGTGCCAACAACATCACTCCGGAAACTCGATCGGGAAATTCCCCGGCAAGATACGACGCCACCCCCGTGCCCAGCGATTCGCCCAGGAGAAAAACCGGCTGATTGGTGCTCATCACGCCCAACCCTTGCACCGCCGCCGCGAACAACGTCCCACGCGTCGGCTCCCCGGATTTATCCTCATAGCCGGGGTATTGCAAAATGAAGACATCCAGTGGAGCCAGTGACTGCAAGGCATCCGCATAACAGGCGCAGCCGGTCGCTGAACTGGCGTTGCCGTAGCAAATCAATACCGACGCCTCGGCTGGACGTTTCATGCCCAAATAGACGCCCGACGAATTCGTCCAGCGCTCCAATCCCGCCTGATGCGCCCGCGACCTCGTTTGTTCAGGTGAACGGACCGGCGGCAGATAAAGCAGTTTTCTTTGAAAACAAAACACCAGCGCGCAAACGCCCAAATACAAAACCATCACCGCCACCAGCAGGAAACGGAGCGAACGGAGAAAACGCCCGCGCAACTTTTCATTTTGTCCCATCCGCAAATGTTGTCAGAACACCTCGCGCCCCGGCAAGTTGTCGTAAAAATCCATGCCCGCTTTGAATCTGCCTGCTGATCTGCTTGCGTTCCCGCGCAGAAATTTGAACCATGAACGGGATGGTCAGCCGATCAACCTGAGCCTATGCGAATGCCAAAAGTCATCTTCCTCCTTGCAGCGAGTCTATCCGGGTTAATTCTTGGTTCCACCTGCAGCGCCAAGGATGACACCCAATGGGTGGACGTGTTCATCGGCACCGGCGAGCACGGCCACACCTATCCGGGACCATCGATGCCTTTCGGCATGATTCAGCCCGGGCCTGACACGCGGAACGATAATTCCTGGGACAGTTGCGCCGGCTATCATTACTCGGACATGTCCATCTTGGGCTTCAGCCATACGCATCTTTCCGGCGTGGGCGTGCCGGATTACGGCGATATTCTGCTGCTACCCATCACGGGCGAAGTGCGGCTGAATCCCGGCGATCCCAACCTTCCGCACAGCGGCTATCGCTCCAGTTTCCGCCACGCAACGGAAAAGGGCGAACCGGGTTACTACTCCGTGGTGCTGGATGATTATCACGTCAAGGCCGAACTCACCGCGTCGGATCGCGTGGGTTTTCACCGCTACACCTTTGAGCAAGGCGTCCCGGCGCATTTTCTGGTGGATTTGATCCATCGCGACCCGGTCACGGAGGGATTCATCCGCGTGGTTAGCGACCGTAAAATTGAAGGCTTTCGTCGCGCCAAGTTTTGGGCGGGCGATCAGTTCCATTATTTTGCCATGGAATTTTCCCAGCCGATGACCGGCTACAAAATCTTCAACGCCGGCAAAGATGTGACGGCGCCAGAACGCGTGGACGGGAAAGCGTTGCAAGCCGTGTTGGATTTCAATCTGAAGGCCGGCGACAAAGTTGAAGTGAAAGTCGCCACCTCCGCCGTGAGCACGGACGGCGCGTGGAAGAATCTGGTAGCCGAGGCGACGGGCGTGTCGTTTGATCAAGCCCGCCGCGCCGCCAAACGCGCGTGGAATCGTTACCTTTCCAAAATCGATGTCACTGGCGGCGCGAACAAGGAACGGCGCATTTTCTACACCGCGCTTTACCACGCGTTTCTCACGCCGAATTTATTTCAGGACGTGGACGGCCAGTATCGCGGCATGGATGGCGGCGTGCATACGGCGGTGGGTTTCACAAATTACACCGTGTTCTCGCTGTGGGACACCTTTCGTGCGCTGCATCCGCTGATGACCATTCTCGATCCGCAACGCGACGGTGACTTTGCCAGGACATTGGTGAACATGAGCCGGCGGTTCGGCGAAATTCCGATGTGGGAACTGGCGGCGAACGACACGCGTTGCATGATCGGCTACCACGGTGTGTCGGTCATCGCCGATGCCTATCTCAAAGGCATCACCAACCTGGACGCCGAGGCCGCGTTGAAGGAAATGAAACGCACGGCCATGCTCGACAAGCGCGGGTTGAAAGATTATCGCACGCTCGGCTATGTGCCCGCCAACAAAGGCAGTCAGGCTGTTTCCAAGACGCTCGAATACGCCTACGACGACTGGTGCATCGCGCAATTCGCCCGGGCCATTGGCCATCAGGACGACTACGATTATTTCATCGCCCGTTCGCAATTTTACCGGAACATTTTTGATCCAAGTGTCGGCTTCATGCGCGGCAAGGACGACGCCCACGTTTGGTCCAGCCCGTTCAATCCCATGGCGCCGGGCTTGAATTACACCGAGGGTAATGCCTACCAATACACGCCGTTCGTGCCGCAGGACATGCCGGGCTTCATCGGCCTGCTCGGCGGCAAAGCGGGACTGGCCGGCTATTTGGACCGTTTGTTCGCCACGAAAATGGCGCCGGAATTTCTGGACTCGGATGACGACATCTCCGGCTTGATCGGTCAATACGCCCACGGCAACGAGCCAAGCCATCACATCGCCTACCTGTATTGTTTCGCCGGCGAACCGTGGAAGGCGCAGGCGATGGCGCGCAAAATCATGGCCGAGCAATACAACGAAGGCCACGGCGGTCTGGATGGCAACGAAGACTGCGGCCAGATGTCCGCGTGGTATGTGTTGAGTGCGCTCGGCTTTTATTCGGTTTGCCCCGGCCAGCCGGCTTATGTCATCGGCAGTCCCTTGTTTGCAAAGGCGGTGCTCCATCTCGACCACGGAAAGACTTTTACCATCAAGGCGAAAAACAATTCGCCGCGGAACGTTTACATCCAAAACGCCAGGCTGAACGGCAAACCCCTGAACGACTTCATGCTGAATCACGCCGCCATCGTGGCCGGTGGCGCGCTGGAATTTCAGATGGGCAACGAGCCAAATAAACGCTGGGCCACCAACGATTCGCCCGTCGTGGAAATTCAGCCGCTGATTTCGTCCGTGCCCTATCTGACCCGCGTTTCCGACAAGTTTCTCGACACCTGCCCCATTGAGATCAAATGCGATGAACCCGGTGCCAGCGTTCATTACACACTGGACGGCTCGGAACCAACGCGGCAATCGCCGGCATTCACCGCGCCGTTCACCGTGAATGCCACCACGACATTACGGATGCGCAGTTTTGTCGCCGGCAAAAAACCGAGCCTCGTCGCCACGCGCACTCTCACGCGTTCCGAAGCCTGCACGCCGAAAAGCGCGGTGAAACCCGGCTTGAACTACGCTTATTACGAGGGCATTTACCGCTCGGTTTACGATTTTGCCCGCGACAAACCGGTGGCGACCGGCACCGTGGCGCAGCCGACCACCGACATCATTCAACGCCCCAACTGGATTGCCACTGCGTTTGACGGGCTGATTCAAATTCCCGCCGATGGCGAATATACCTTTTACGTGGCCGCCAAGGATGGCGGGCAACTGCGGATTGATGGCGAGGAACTCTTTGAAAGCGATGGCCGCAAATCCGTCGCGCTACCCCAGCAGGCCACCATCGCGCTGCGCCAAGGCTTTCATCAATTCAGCCTCAAGACCTACAAATGCACGGAAACCATCTCGCTCTCCGTCGAATGGTCCGGCCCCGGCATCAACCGCATGACCATTCCCAGGGAAGTTTACTTCCACGAAACGGAATAATTTGAATCAGCTTTAAACGAAAAGGCGAACGGAATGGCTCCGTCCGCCTTTGCTGTTTCCGGCAAGTTGCCGGCGCAGCGAAACCACGCTTCAGCCACCCCGTGAGATTTCTTCGATTTTGCAGACACGGGGGCGGAGTGGCGGCAACCGGCATTGTTTTCGTCCGCTTTGGCATTGGGATCTGGAATTACAAGGCTCATCTGGACGAGCTGCTGGGCAACGGTTCCAGCGGTGCGCGGTTCTGCGAGCAATATCAGTTGCCCTCCTCGCTCACCGTGCGCGACGATATCAATCGCTGCATCAAACCCCCGCTCCGGAAGCGGAAAGGAATGGCTTTACCCGCTCCCGCGCCTGGTCTGGTTGGACCCGGAATTTCCCGATCAAACCAGCAACCTCATGGAGCGCCATGAAGGGCATCGCAGCCATGGGTGCGCTCTCGCAAAAAAGTTCGGGAGGCAAACACAGTTGCTGGGCAACAAAGCCACTCCCTGGCTGTTTAATTCCATTTTTGCGCCTTGCACGGCATCCGCGGCCCAAACTAATTTACGGCCATCAACCGCGTCTGGTTTAAAGCCTATCTGGCACATCACCCCGATTCCGCAATTAAATCGGCCAACAGACCCCTGTAACAATTGATGGCAAAGGGCCGTCTAAACCAGCGGACATCGCGGATAAAACCACCACGTCAAATCCATTGACCCGCACCGGATCTCCAATGACCAAGCCTATGATGAACAAAATAATTTTCTCCGCGCCGCCTGCGAGCTGTGCCGCCCTGGGGATGGTGACTGTCTGCCTTGGCGCAGGAATCCTGCCGGCCCATTCGGCTGATTCAAAACCGAATATCATCGTCATCGTCACCGATGATTTGGGTTACGGCGATCTGAGCTGCTACGGAGCCACCAAAATTCATACGCCGAATGTTGATCGGCTGGCAGCCGAAGGGCTTCGGTTTACCCAAGCCTACGCGCCGGCCTCCACCTGCACGCCTTCGCGCTATTCGCTGCTCACCGGCGATTACGCTTGGCGGCAGAAGGCCAAGAAAACCACCATTCTCGATGGCGACGCCCCGCTGGCGATTGAACCTGGCTCGTTGACCCTGCCGGAAATGTTGCGCAAAGCTGGCTATGCGACCGGGATCGTCGGCAAATGGCATCTCGGCCTGGGCGACGGCATCACGCCGGTGAATTTCAATGGCGACATCCAGCCCGGCCCGCTCGAGGTGGGCTTTGATTATTCCTGCATCATTCCGGCCACGGTGGATCGCGTGCCGTGTGTCTGGATTGAAAATCATCGCGTCGTCGGCCTGGACCCCAACGATCCCATCAGTGTCAGTTACCGCAAAAACATCAGCGACGATCCCACCGGACTGGAGCACCCCGAGCTGCTCAAGGTGCCGGCCGACCGGCAACACTCGGGCACGATTGTGGATGGCATCAGCCGCATCGGCTACATGAAGGGCGGCCACTCCGCGCGGTGGAAAGATGAGGAACTCGCCAAAACCGTCGTCCACAAATCCGTTCAATTCCTCGAACAAAACAAGGACAACCACTTTTTTCTCTACATCGGCATGTTTGAACCGCACGTGCCGCGCACGGCGGAAAAGCCGTTCATCGGCGCGAGCGACTGTGGCGTGCGGGGCGACGTCATCGAACAGATTGACTGGGAAACCCAGGAAATCATGGCTGCCTTGAAACGGCTGCATTTGGCCACCAACACGCTCGTGCTCTTCACCAGCGACAATGGCCCGATCTTTTTCGACGGCTACCATGACCACTCGAAAGAGGCGGCGCATGGCCATCAGCCGGCGGGTGGTTTGCGCGGCTGGAAATATCTGGTTTACGAAGGCGGCACGCGCGTGCCGTTCATTGCCTGGTGGCCGGGCCAGGTGCCGGCGGGCGTGTCCGACCGGATGTTTTGCCTGACGGACGTGCTGCGCACCTGCGGGGCGCTGACAGGCGAAAAGATCCCGAAGAACGCGGCGGTGGACAGCTTGAACCAGAAATCGGTTTTGTTGAACGCAAAGGCCCGGCCGGTGCGTAAATTTGTGGTGCAACAAGGCATTTCCGGCGCATTTGGGATCCGGCAGGGCGACTGGAAATACATTCCCTCCAATGCCAGCGACGCGGCAAGCGGCATGGGCTCGGGCGCCAATCCAAACGACCCGCGCTTTGCGGCGGCCATCATCCGCGAGCCTCTGCTGTTCAATCTGGCCGATGACCCGGATGAAACCCACAACGTGATCGCCCAATTCCCGGCCAAGGCCAGGGAACTAGCCGCCCGGCTGCAAAAAACCGGGGCAATTCATCCGCTGAAAGTGGATGAAAACTGAAGCCGGATTGTCTTTACCAAAACAAAAAACCATCCAATGAAACCCTCGACCAGTTTACTTTGTCTCGCCTTGCTGGCGGCCAATCGTTGTTTGGCCGCCGACCAACCCGCCGTTCGCCGGGATGACCCGTCAACCATTCGCGGCGCGGTTTATGTGTCGTCCGGGGCCTACAACGCCCCGCAAATGTGGAAGCATTTCAGCCTTGAAGAAACCCGCCGCGACTTTGGTTATGCCCGGGAAATTCATTTGAATGCACTCCGTGTCTGGGCCAGCTACGAATATTGGCAGGAAAATCCGGAGCGATTCAAAACTTCCTTTGACGAAATGCTGGCGGTTGCCAACACGAATGGAATCCGAATCTTGGTCTCACTTTTCGAGCGCTGCGGCAGAGCCTGCCCTCCCGGTGATATGTGGTCCACAAATCCACTGACAGCTTTCGCCGTCATTTCGCCAAATCCCGAAATATTCCGGCCCGAACATACCCATCTCTGGAGCGAACCGCGGACTTTTTTGACCTGGTTCATGGAACATTATCGCAATGACGAACGACTGCTGGCCATTGAGGTCATGAACGAACCCCAAAACAAGGATGGGAATGTGCCGCCCTCCATGCCGTTTGCCAAAGCCATGTTTGCCGCCGCCAAAGCGATGCAAGGATCCGTGCCCTTGACCATCGGAAACGACACTTTGGCGCACGCCGAGGAGTTCATCCCGCTGGGATTGGACGTCATTCAATTCCATGATAATTTTCCCGCCAGCGGTCACGACTTGGAAACAAACATTCAAGCGGCGATCGCGCTTGGCAAAAAAAACAATCTGCCCGTATGGCTGACTGAATGGCAACGGGCGCGCCCGGGCGGGACGGGGTGGGGCAACGATAAAATCTCACCATCGGAAACCACGCCAGACTATGCTTCACTGGCGGCAACGGTGCGGAAATATCCGGTCGGAAATTTCTTCTGGTCGTTAATGGTCAAGAAAGCCTATTTGCCAGCACAGCGCATGAAAGGCACCATCAACGGCTTGTTCTGGCCGGACGGTTCCGTGTGGAGCTTGGCCGATGCTCGTGCCATCGCCAAAAATCCCGGCCTGAACCTGACCGAGGCGCACTCGCTCCCGGCGGGATTTTTGGATTACCTCAACGCGAAGAAATGATGAACCCAGCGATGCGACCAGACAAAAAGACGCCCTGCACCGGAGCAAAGAATTTCAGATTTGAATATTAAACGATTTGTTCCGCTGTTCGCGTTGTTCATCGGATTCGCCGTCCCCCGCTGCCGACATTCATCCGCTGCTCACTGGTCCAGCACCGGGCCGACAGTTGGAAGCGACTGCGAAAAGCGCGCCGGCGGCGCGGTGTCTGGCAGCATCCGTGCGGCAGGTTCGCCCCGCTGGGCCGTCATCTCCAAGACCCGCGCGCCCAATATCACTCCTTCTATCCGGCGGACGTTTTGCCCGCTTGAAACAC